>NZ_JBNDKR010000016.1:0-158843 GCF_050435645.1 Paraburkholderia sp. GAS206C
GGTGCTCAAAAGCCCTCTAACATAGATATTTCTGAACCTTAAAACCGGACATTTCTAAAAAGTCCCAACCCCGACATCTGAAAGAAGCCTCGACAGGCAATGCACGCGTACGCAAGGATTATGACAAGCTCCAGGATGAGGCAATAAAACGCGCAACTGGTCTGAGCCTTCCCTTTTCGCCTGGCTGCTAAATGATGACCCAACACCATCATTAAAAATCCAGCTACCGTCGACAGGTGCAATATGGCGTCGTGAATATTTGTGTGATGAATTATTCCAATAATGCCGATCATGGTGTTGACAGTCATCACGCCCAGCAGGACATGAAAGAGCAGCAGGTAACTTACACAGTCCATGCATCCACCCACGAAGCAGAGCGTGAAAACGGTCAATGCCCCTTCGTCCGGAAGCCATTTCCTGGGATGTCTCTGCATGATGCAAACCGGTTGCTTATCTGTCATTCGTACCTGGACCAAGGACGTTCAGTCAATATTATACGATTGAATAATTACGTCTGCTCAGGGTATAGGTATGCGATAAATGCGCGGGATGTGAACTCGTTGTCCAGGGTAATGGTCGGCTGGGTTGCACTATGGTGGTGCTACGAGAGGCGTTCTTTACTGTGCGGCCGTATAATTCCATTTGCGCGGCTCAACAGAGGCGCGGGCAATCGTTTCCGCAAAGTGGATTTTCAAAACTACAGCCATGAATAAATCAGAACACCCTCAGGGTGCTTTGCGGCGTCGCGGGGCACTGGGCCGGCCCGCAGGGGCTACTGAGAACCAGAAAGAAAGCATCCTGGACGCCGCGGAGGTCGATTTTTCTCACCGCGGATATGCGGGTACGACGCTACGCGAGGTTGCGGTGTCGTGTGGTGTGACCCAGGCGCTGATCACCTATTATTTCGGCACCAAGCAGCAGCTGTTTGAAGAGGTTTTTCTGCGTCGCGCGACGAAGATATCGGCTGACCGGGTGCAGCTACTCGAACAGATAGAGGCACACGGCGACAATGCCAAGCTCGAGCAAATCGTCCGTGCCTTTCTGAAGCCGATCGTTGACTTGCGCGCAACGGTTTCGGGACGGGCCTTCATCAGGCTGCAGGCGCGGCTCCACACCGAACCGCCGGAAGTGTCGTACAAGCTGCGTAGTCTGGCGTATAGCGAATCGACAAAGGCTTACGTGGACGCGCTGCGCAAGGTGTTGCCGGGATTGCCCGAAAAAGATCTGTACTGGCGTGTGACGCTAATGATCGGCGCCTATCTTTACGCATTCTCAGACAGTCACCGGCTAGAAGTGCTTGCCAAGGATATTTGCAATCCCGGAGATCCGGTCGAGGTGCTTGAGCAATTGACGAGCTTCGTGGTGGGCGGCCTGCAGGCGGCAGCTGCGAAATAAGCTTGCGCCTCAGGCAGACTCGCCTGCAGCCTCGGGTTGAACCAGTCCGGCGTTGGTCAGAGTCGCGGCACCCACGCCCAGTAGATGCGCGCGCGAAAGCGCAAAAGCGCGTCCCGCGTCTCCATCGAGAATGGCCTGAATGATTGCCTGATGCTCTTCGCCCGTTCCGGCCTCACGGCTGAATGGGCGGTGGCGGTTGATTGTGTGCCGGATGCGGTGCACGTGCCACATCAGATGCTCGTGAGTCTGTCGCATGACGGGGTTGTCAGCCCCTTCGACGATCGCGTAATGGAAGTCGTCATTGAGCTCGAAGTACCGGCGATGATTGCCTTTTTCCAAAGCAATCTGCATAAGTTCGGTCGTCTTGCTGAGCTTTTTCAGCACCTCGGGGGGCTGCCTGCGCGCGACGGATTCGGCGGCGGCGCCCTCGATCAATGCCAGCACCTCGAATGCACCAGTGATGTCCGAGGCATCGGGTGCCGTCACCACGGCACCGACGTGCGGTATCAGCTCGACTAGCCTTTCTGCTTCCAGAATCCGGAACGCGTCACGTAGCGGCGTGCGCGATACGCCAAATTCCTCACAAAGCAGGGGTTCCGGCAGGCGCTCGCCGGCTTGCCAGCGGCCTTCCACGATATCGAGCCGAAGCTGTTCCAGAATGGCAACATGCATCGACTCGCGGCGCGCAAGCGCGCGCCCGATTCGAGCTTTTACTGGCATTTCTCTCAACCCATCCTAGTCATGTCCGGATCATTGATGTTCTGGATAAGCTCCGGCGCAGACCGAAATTATACGGGCTCGCTCGCACACGCGACAGCCGAGCGGATCATTGCGCTTTCCTCCACAGGATGCAGTACCAGTCAGAACGCTCAGCCTGCTCGTCAGCCGGCAATCCGGTCCTTTTGCCCTCGCGGCACCCATCCGCCCAGATTGTAGCCGAATATTTATACATCGATATAAATATGCGGAAATCGAACGGTCTTCCTCTGGATCTCGCCCAAAAATGCCTTTAGAACCCCTGCAAATAGGGCTTCAGCTGAGCCGTAGTGCCAAAATAACTTGCGATCCAAAAAAATGCGATATACGATATGTCGAAAGAGCAGCACGGACACAAGCCGTTGTCGTCACGTCTGTTCGCCGCACTGCGGCTTTCCTTGGGAGGGGTGAACGTGTCCTGGCTGAATGTTGTGAAACTGTCCGAGCTATCGCCGGACTATCCGGCGGCCTGCAGTGTGGGGCGGCATCGAATCGCGGTGTATCTCGTCGGTGACGCCGTGTATGCAACGTCGAATATCTGTACTCATCAGTTTGCTCTGCTAAGTGATGGATATCAGGAGAACGGCGAAATCGAGTGTCCGTTGCATCAGGGGCGCTTTGACATCCGGTCGGGTAAGGCGCTTTGTTCGCCGCTGACTGTCGATCTGGCGACCTATGAGGTAGACGTCCGGGGCGACGAGGTCTGGGTGGACCTTCCGGACGCCGGAAATTAAGCATCGGCTCAGGCGCTCATCAACGAGTGCGGGGCAGCAACAGGGTGAACGCGGATGTCGCGAAAGGCGGCCCGCGCTCAATGTAACTTCAGGAGGCGAGGATGGGCGACGTAGTTTTACAGGATCAACGTATCCAATGGCCGGAAGCAGGCGTGAGCCGGGTTCCGTTCGAGATCTATACGGACGATGCGCTTTACGAAAATGAACAGGATGCCTTGTTCAAGGGGCCGATATGGAACTTTGTTGGCGTCGACGTGGAAGTGCCTGCCGTCGGCGACTTCAAGACAAATTTCGTCGGCGACACGCCCGTCGTGGTCGTGAAGAGCTCCGCCAACAGCTATAGCGCCTTCGTCAACCGTTGCGCGCATCGGGGTTCAACGCTGTGCTATGAGAAAACCGGTAATCGCGATGCTTTTACATGTGTCTACCATAACTGGTCGTACGATCTTGAGGGAAACCTGAAGACCGTTGCGTTCCATAAGGGTGTGCGCGGCAAGGGCGGCTTGCCCGAAGATTTCCGTACCTGCGATCACAATCTTCAGAAACTGCGTGTCCAAACGCTCTGCGGCCTCCTGTTCGTATCTTTCGACGAAACTGCGCCAGACCTCGAAGAGTTTCTTGGGCCAAAGATGTGCGCCCATATCCGGCGTATTTTTGCCAAGAAGATCAGGATTCTCGGTACGTTTTCGCAATACATGCACAACAACTGGAAGTTGTACATGGAAAACGTAAAGGACTCCTATCACGCAAGCCTGCTTCATACGTTCTTCACCACTTTCAAGCTGAACCGGCTTTCAATGCAGGGCGGCCTGATTCTTGAGGGCGATGGTGGCCACCACATCAGCTACTCGAAAATGGCGACCGACTCCGGTAGCGGTACAGATTACGAGAGCGGCGGCATTCGCGCGCAAAACGACGAATTTGCGCTGCACGATGGTCGGATTCTCAAAAGCTGGCCTGAATTCGAAGACGGCATCACGCACGCCATTCAAGGCATTTTTCCCAACCTGATCGTCCAGCAAATCCAGAACTCGCTTGCATTGCGTCTGCTCATTCCGCGTGGTGTGAACGGCTGCGAGCTCGTATGGATCATGTTCGGCTACGAATCGGATACTCAGGAAGAGACCGATATCCGCGTAGCCCTGAGTAACCTGGTGGGGCCAGCGGGCCTCGTTTCGATGGAAGACGGTGTGATCGGAAGCTTCGTCCAGCGTGCGATCGTCGGCAACCAAGGCCGTGAGACAGTGCTCGAAATGGGCGGGCGAACTGTTGAAAGCCAGGAATCACGCGTCAGTGAAGCGTCAGTCCGCGGATTCTGGCAGACGTATCGCAAGTACATGCAACTGTGACCTTTTCACGCAAATAGTTCTACAGTTCGCGCGGCGCCGCCGCGGTGCGCCGCGCACATAAGATCTACTTATTCAAGGAAGGCAATCGTGTCGGGATCCACCGAACTTTTTCATCGCGTAAGGCCGCTGTACGACGCCTACGCTGACTGCATCGACGAAGAACGCTATCAGGAGTGGCCTGACTTTTTCGAAGATGTCTGCTTTTATCAGATCACGACGCGAGAAGCGCGTCGCAAGTCGTTGCCTATCGGCATTATTCAGTGCAACAGCAAGGGCATGCTGATTGACCGGATCAACTCGATGAAAAAGGCAAATATCTTCGAGCCACAACGGTATCGACATTTGCTCGGTGCGTTGCACGTGGAGACCACCGAAGATGGGACGATCCGTACGCGCATGGGGTTTGCCATCGTGCGGATTATGGAGAGCGGAGACAGCATGTTGTTCCTTTCCGGCGTATGGCATGACGAAATCGTCGAGACTACGGAAGGTCTGCGCTTTCGCGAGAAGATCGCCGTACTCGATTCGAGCTGCGTGGACACACTCATTGTCGTACCCGTCTGAAATGGTGACACCATGAGCCGCGGCACCGAATACCCTATCGTTATCGTTGGCACCGGCTTCGCGGGTTATACAGTGGCCCGCGAACTACGACGTCGCGACCGGAACGTAGGTTTGTTAATGTTGAGCTGCGATGACGGCAACCAATATTCAAAGCCGATGTTGTCCAATGCTTTTGCCCAGAAGATGAGCCTGGCGCAATTGGCGGGCACGCCCAGGGAGCAGATGGCGAAACGGCTCAATGCCGAGATCGAGCCGAACCTGAGCGTCGAGTGGATCGATCCGGTCGCGCACAGTCTGTATCTGTCCGAGGGTGGGCAGATCGGGTACGGCAAGCTCGTGCTGGCAGTCGGGGCGCAGGCACGGGTTCCTCAGTTCGGTGGAAATGCCGTTAGCCGGGTGCTATCTGTTAACAGTCTTTCGGAGTACGAGACGTTGCTTGCCGCGCTTGACGGCGCGTCAAAGGTAGCGATAATCGGCGCAGGACTGGTGGGGTGTGAACTCGCAAACGATTTGCTCGCTGGAGGCTATAGCGTCGACCTGCTCGACGTGTCGATGCGTATGCTAGACCGATTCTTGCCGCCCGAAGCGGCCGACACGGTGACGCAAGCATTGGTCGCCGAGGGCGTACAGTGGCATCCCGGTGCGATCATCGAATCCATCGATACCGCAGAGACTGATGGACGCCAGCTTGTGATAACGGGCGACAACGGCCTTCATATCGTGTGCGATGTAGTGATTGCCGCAATCGGACTCATTCCGCAACCCGTCCGCGCCGAGCCGCCATTACAGATCAACCGGGGCATCGTTGTCGATCGCTATTTGCAAACATCCGCACCGGACATCTACGCAATCGGAGATTGCGCAGAACTGGACGGCAGCGTGTTGCCGTTCCTCGAGCCAGTTCAGCATGGGGCGCGAGCATTGGCCGCAACGCTGACCGGAGTGGCCACTCCGGTGCACTATCCCCCGATGCCTATCGACGTCAAGACTCCAGCGCACCCAGTACGCGTCGTCTTGCCTCCGGTCGGTACCCGTGGTGGGTGGCAGATGCAGAATAGCGATAGCAAGGGCGTGTACGCGATATTTGTCGAAGAGGGTGGAGCAATGGCTGGATACGCACTGTCTGGTGATCAGGTCAGTCGGGAAAGCGAGCTAACATCGGTATTTGAGGCGCGGATGTCTGCCTGATCGGTTGCAATAGCGAGCCTCGTCTTCGTGTTCACTGCATGTCGCGGCCCATGCGACATGCGGGAACTGGCGCTTGAATGTTTGCCAGCAGCAAACGTATCGCGAGTAAAGATCGCAGTCGAAAAATGACGTCCAATTCCTTCATCTCTGAGCTTAATCCCGACAGGAGCGATCGGCCCGCATTAGCGTTTCGGCTTCAGGTCAAGGAATATGAAGCGGAGATCCCGGTGCATCAGCACCGCAAGTGTCAACTGGTGCTTGCGCTGCATGGCGCGGTAACGTGCCAGGTGGACAAGGCATTGTGGATGGTGCCCCCGCATTGTGGCGTATGGATTCCCGGAGGATTACCCCACAGCAATCGCACAACGGCAAACGCAAAACTGTACTACCTCTTCGTCGAGCCCGACCTCGTTGATTTGCCGAAGCAGTGTTGTACGCTCGCGATTTCGCCGGTGGTGAGAGAGATGATCCTGCATCTGGCCAGCATTGATCAAGAATACGAACCAGATAGCCATACTGATCGTCTTGCACGTGTGCTGCTGGATGAGTTGGCACGAATGCCAATGGAAAGGCTTTGCCTGCCGGTCAGCGACCATCCAAAAATAACTGAGATTGAGAACGCGTTGCGTGCCAACCCAGGTGACCGCCGCACAATCGAGCAATGGGCCAGGCGTGTGGCGATGAGCGAGCGATCATTGGCCCGCTTGATCGTTGCCGAGACGGGGCTGACTTTCGGTCGTTGGCGGCAGTTGTTCCATTTGCTCTTCGCCATCAGAGAACTGGCGGGCGGGGCATCGGTACAGCGGGTATCCGGTGATCTCGGCTATGAGTCCGTGACTGCATTCATCACCATGTTCAAAAAAGCTCTTGGGCAACCCCCTGCACGGTACTTTGCGTCGATCTCGCGAATGAGGGAAACCAGCTCACCGTCTGAGTGACGGTCGGAACTTGCCCTCTGCGCATAGACAAACGAATCGCAGACGCCGTGAATCGGGCAGAAACGAGGGACATATGTAGCACCGTCTCAACGAATTACGTCGCGATCCACGGCCGTTTCATCCATCAACAGTCCTCATTCTCTCCTCACTTTCATCGACCAGAATGCATGTCAACCGATGCAGTCAATGCGCTGCGCCGGAGGTCAAGGAGAAAGACATGAAAGGGATTCGCCAGGCGGTAGTCGCCGCCGTATTAAGCGTCGGCCTCGTGAGTGTTGCCGAGGCTCATGTATTCGTCGGTTTGAGCGTCGGAGTGCCGGCGGTGCCAATGATGCCGATGGTGGCCGCGGTGCCCGTCGCGCCCGTGGCGGTCTATGCACCGCCGCCTGCGCCCATCTATTACGCGCCCCCGCCGCCCGTGTATGCGCCGCCCGTGGTCGTCGGTTATTACGGCCGCCCGGGCGGATGGTATGGGCACTATGGATATGGATACGGCTACTGGCGCTAATGATCGGACGCGCGGCGTAACGTCCTCTATCCCCGTTCGCCGCTTTTCGCGTCCTCAATTGCAGCACATCAGTGACGTGCAAATGAATCGATCGCACGCGCCAGTGCGACCGGGTATTGATACATCATCGCGTGTCCTCCGTGCTCAACCAGCAGAAGATGAGCATGCGGCAATAAGTGCGTGAGCGCCAAGGCGTTCTCTTTGGCGACGACGGCATCGTCGGTTCCCGACAGCATTAACGTATCGATACGCACCGAGCGCAACGCATCAGCGGCTGCATCGTCCGTTTCCCACTCTTTGAGCGAGGCGGATTGGCCATCCGTAACCGCGTTCGAAATGGCGGATGAGTGGTAGCCGGACGGCTTGAACATATCCTTGGCGAAGCACCGTTCGGCGTCTTGTACGCTTGGTGCCGGGAACAGAACGGCCATGATGTCGTTGAACGTGACGCCAGGGCTGCCCGCCAGTTTCGCCATGACGTCCGCAGGCACCGGCGAGCCGGCTCGGCCCGGCGCCAACGCACTCATCAGCACCATTTTGCCGATCGCCTTGGGCTTGTCGATCGCGAGTTGCTGCACGATCGAGCCGCCCATCGACCATCCGACGACCGTCGCATGCTTTAGCGCCAACGAGTCGATCAATGCGGCAGTATCGCTCGCCATGTCGTCGATGGTGAAGTTCGACGCGTCCGGCATCGAACGTCCGATGCCACGATTGTCGAAGACGATGACGTCATGGTGTTTCGCGAGTTCGGCGAGAAACGCTGCGTCCCATTCGGACACCGTCGCGCGATAGCCGGTGACGAGCAGAAGCGGACTGCCATGACCAAACCGGTAGTAGGCGAGCGGACCGCGTGGTGTGTTCGCGATCTGTTCGCGATGACCTGCATAGATCGATGACGTAGCAGACGGCGCCACGCACGCCGCTTCATGCGGATAGCTCACGGTTCGCGCGTGAGCGGCGGTTGACAGCGTGACACACGCCAATGTAATCGCGAGTGCCGTGGATCTTAGCGGCTTGTTCATATGGACGCTCCTTGACTCGATGATGATCGACGCAACACGTCAAGTGTATTGATCGACTATTAGCGTCGAATGAGGAGGGGAGTCGTCAGCCTGGGCCCCGATGTCTTTAGAGGGAGCATGTCATGCGCCCTAGGAGTTGCCGATGAACTTGAGTGCATCCATCATCGGCGTCTTCGATACATTGACCATGCCCTGGAAGGGTGTGTCGAGATCGAGGACAACGAACACGGCAGTTGTAGTCGATAGGGCGCAAAGAAGAAACACGACGCACATGCTCCAGTTTCTTGGGGCGCTGAAACCAAATATGCCGAATATGACCACCAGCCAGCCGACGAGGACCGCAATCAAAGGAGTTGGAATCAGGCCCTTTCTGTGTTCGAACGCGAGCCAGCGGCCGGCGAATATGTCGTCCCAAAGTTCCATCGCGTGGTCACGGAATCTCTCCTGTGAGGGGCCGGCAGCCTGCAAAGCGAAAATGCGTCCCTGGATGTCGTAAGTACTCTGGAGGATTTCTCGCGTCTCTGCCTCTGCGGGCGTTCCCGTTTTGTTGGAAAACAGAAAGGAGATCCATCGGCCATAGTCGTTTTTTATTTGAAGGCGCAGGCCGTCGGCCGACGGACCGAACTGGGACAGGGTTCGGTCTAGCCGGATCATCGTGACAGCATTGTGTTGGAGCGCGGTATTGACCAGGTCGAGCGAGGACTTCCCGGACGAAATCAGCAGACTCAGCACCAATGCCGACAGCGTCGCTACGAGACCAACGGCAATACGCATCGCGGCAAGCGAGGATTCCTCAAAGTGGTGATCTGCCAGTCTTGAGCGTACATACGACCCTAGCGCTGCGCTCGAAAGAACGAGCGCAAACACGAAGGCAGAAAAGACGTAGTGATCCATGTGGAAAATGGCCTCGTTCGATCACGCGGGTCAGCTAACTCTTGCCGAGCCACCTTGGCACCCATGCTGCAGAATATGTGGCCGGCAGCGTAATCCAGTGGCGCGCGTCGTTACTATGACGATAGTGCCGGATTCGAGCAAACGATAGGGATTTTTTGCTCGCTATTTACTTGAACGTTGGATTTCTCCGGTAAAGCAGCGCCCATCGCTGGGCGCTGCCCGCTTTTGACGTTACTCGGCAAAGTCCGTTGCTTCCGATGAGCCTTTCCACGCATCAAGGTCGCGTTGAACCGCTGCGGCTTTTTGTGCCGCCAGTTCGTTGGCGATCTTGCCGGCGAACAGGTGCACCGGCGGTTCGGCGACGTTCACGGCCTGCATGATCAACATGGCCAGCTTGTCCGGATCGCCGGCCTGATGACCGTGCAGCGTGCCCAGGTGCAGATCGAGCGACGCCTTTGCTTCGGTGTATTCATCAATCTGGCGTTTGGCCACTGCCAGCGCGCCACTCGACAAAAACTCCGTGCGCACCGGCCCCGGGTACACCACCGTTGCCTTGATGCCAAACTCGGCCACCTCGACCGCGAGCGACTCGGTCAGGCCCGCAAGCGCGAACTTGCTCGCCACATAACTGCCCCAGCCGGCGTAGCCGCCCTGGTAACCGACGATCGAAGCGATGTTGATGATATGCCCGCCACGCTGCTTGCGCAGATGCGGGAGCGCGTGCCGCAGTACCGTCAGCGGCGCGAACAGGTTGACTTCGAAATTTTGACGAAGCTCTTCTTCGGAGAGGGCTTCGACGGTTCCCTGCTGGGCATAGCCGGCGTTATTGACGATCACGTCAATCTTGCCAAACGTGTCGATGGTTTGCTCAATGGCCGAGCGTACGCTCTGGTCGCTGGTCAGATCCACTTGCAGTGGAAGAAATTGTCCCGAGGCGGGGCCGATGGCTTCCGTCAGCGACGCCACGGTTCGCGAGGTCGCCGCGACGTGATCGCTACGAGCGAGGAGTTGCCGCACGAGTCGTTGGCCGACGCCTTTCGATGCGCCAGTGACGAACCAGATTTTTGCAGAATTGCTCATGATAATTTCCTTGATAAATAAGTAGTACAGAATTAACCAAATGCTACGGTTTAAAAGAATCTGGTCCGAGTCTTACTTGAGCGCTACGCTCATACCGCCGTCCGCCATCACGACCGCGCCGACGATATAGCTGGCCTTCTCGGACGCCAGAAAGGCGATCACTTCAGCAATTTCCCGCGGGTCGGCCGCCCGCTTGATGGGCGAGTTTTTGCCGTGCTCGGCAAGGAAGGCCGGACCATCCTTGTGGATGTGATTCGTGATGTTCGTGACCGCGTCGCCGGATCCCACGGCATTGACACGAATGCCGTGATCGATCGCTTCGAGCGACATGGCGCGCGTCAACTGGGCGAGCGCACCTTTCGAAGCCGCGTAGGCGGCGATCAGCGGAAACCCCTGATAGCATGCATACGACCCAACGTTGACGATGGCACCGGTCTTCGCCGGCATCATCGCGCGCATAGCTTCGCGCGAGAACAGGAACGCACCGGTGGAGTTGACCGCCTGAATGCTATTCCAGTCGTCTAGCGTCATCTCGACAACCGGCTTGTTAATGATGATCGCGGCGTTGTTGACGAGAATATCTAGCTTGCCAAAGCGTTCCATTGCGGTGGACACGGCACGCACCGCGCTTTCCTCATGCGCGACATCGGCGATAAGCGGGACGATCCCCGGACGGCCCAACGCTTCGACGTTGGTGCCGCGTCCGACGGCGATCACGCTGGCGCCTTGTGAGTGCAGCAGTTCGGTGGTGGCGAGTCCAATGCCGCTAGCCGCTCCGGTGACGATAGCGACTTTGCCGGCGAACGGCTGGTTGGTGGATGCGGACGAAGTCATGATGAATATCTCCTTCGAGTTGAGGGATGAGAATGGTTAGAAAGGGCTCGCTGTCGGACGCACGACGATTTCGCTGACATCGACGTCAGCCGGCTGCTCGATCGCATAGGCGATCGAGCGTGCAATCGCGTCCGACGTCAGCGCAACGCGGCGGAAGTCGCGCATCGCTGCGCGCGCGGTGTCGTCGGAGATCGAATCGGCCAGCTCCGACTCCACGACGCCCGGGCAGATCACGGTCACGCGAACCTTGTCGGTTTCTTGCCGCAGGCCGTCCGAGATGGCGCGCACGGCGAACTTGGTGGCGCAATACACGGCGGCCGTCGGCGAGACGGACAGGCCGCCTATCGAGGACATATTGATGACCTGGCCGAACCCCTGGCGCTCCATGACCGGCAGGACGGCAGCGATGCCGTGCAGCACGCCGCGGATGTTCACGTCTATCATGCGATTCCATTCGTCCACTTTTGTCGCGCTCAGGGGTGACAAAGGCATCACGCCGGCGTTGTTGACGATCACGTCGATGCGGCCGAAGGCGTCCAATGCGAACTGGGCGAACGCGTTGACGTCGGCGCTAGACGTGACGTCAAGTGCCCGGTAACGAACAGAGCCGCCGCTCGTCTGGATCTCCTCGGCCAGCGCCGCGAGTCGCTCCGTGCGGCGCGCGCCGATCACGAGCTGATGTCCCTGGGCGGCGAGCAGGCGGGCCGCTGCTTCGCCGATACCGCTGCTTGCTCCGGTGATGAGGATGACTTTAGGTTGACTGGTTTGCGTTGCCACGCTGCGTTCTCCGTTTCGGCAATCTGTGCCGGTTGGTCCAAGGGAGAGGCAGCGAAGTTTGCGCATGAAGCGGCAAGGCAATCGCGGCGCGGTCTCCCGGGCGCTTCGGCTGCACCGTGCAACCGATGACTCATCTTATGAGCCGGGTGCCTGCGCGCGAATACACGCGACAATTGCGGCATTGCCTATTCCTATTGAAGTGGATGCAGCCTGTCGATCGCATCCAGTAGAATTCCTCCACCTGATCCGGTGAGAGAGGAGTTCTCGTGACCGTTGCCGACAACGCTGCTTCCGCAAGAATGGTGAGTCTGCTTGAGCGACTGGCGCCGAATGAGGGGTACACCCAGTCCTCGCTGGAGGGCGTGCGGTTCATGCGCTCGAACCGGCCGCTGGGGCGCACCCCCGTGCTGTACGAGCCCAGCATCGTGATCGTGTGTCAGGGGCGCAAGCTGGGTTTCCTGGGCGAAGAGGTGTACGTATACGATGCCCAGCACTATCTGATTCTGTCCGTGCCCCTGCCGTTCTCGACTGAAACCGAAGCGAGCGAGGCCGAGCCGATGCTGGCCGTGACGTTGCGTCTCGATCTGATCGAACTGACCGATCTGATTCTGGTGATCGACCGTTCCGGACGCCATCAGCAAGGCACACCGCTCGGGATCGTATCGACGCCGCTTCAAGGAGACCTGGCCGAAGCGACCTTGCGTCTGCTGCAAGCCCTGAGTTCACCGCTGGACGCCGAGGTACTGGGGCCTGCAATCGTGCGGGAAATCTGCTACCGGGTATTGATCGGGGAACGTGGTGCAGCGATGAGGGCCGCGCTCGCGCATCAGGGCCGCTTCGGGCGGGTGGCGAAAGCGCTGCGGCGAATTCACACCGACTATGCGCAGTCATTGGATGTCAGTAGTCTCGCGGAAGAGGCGGGGATGAGCGTTCCCGCGTTTCACGTCAACTTCAGAACTGTTACGTTGACCTCGCCGATTCAATACATCAAGTCGACGCGTCTGCATCAGGCGCGTTTGCTGATGATTCGCGACGGCTTGACGGCGGCCTCCGCGTCGGCGCGTGTCGGTTACGAGAGCCCATCGCAGTTCAGTCGCGAGTTCAAGCGCTTTTTCGGGCGCTCGCCGGTCGATGAAGCTCGGGATATGCGGGCATCGTTCGCGCTATCTCCAGCTGCAAAGATCGACGATTTCGCCGCATCTCATTGACCCATGAAGTCGATTTGCTAAGTTGTACTCGTCAAGGCGACGATAAAGTCAAGAAATACCCTTGTCTTGGCCGGCGTGTGGTGCCGCGATGGATGGTATGCATAGAGCGGGAAGCGCTCATCCGGCCAGTCTGGGAACAGGTTGACGAGCCGTCCCTCGCGGATCAGGGGCTCGGCTCCGAGCAGCAACACCTGCGCGACGCCGGAGCCTGCCAGACACGCATTGAGGAGCGCGCTCGGATCATTCACCGTGAGCCGTCCATTCGTTTCGACAACAAGCTTTTTGCGCTTGCGATGAAACTCCCACGGATACGGCTTTCCTGTTTCCGGGTTCCGGAATTCGAGGCACCTGTGCACACCGCGCCCCAGCTCTTGTGGCTCTGTTGGCCGACCCCGGCGAGCGAGGTATGAGGGTGCTGCGACTGTAACAACTGCAGTGTCCAGAAGCTTTCGCGCAACCAGACTGGATGAACGGGGTTTGCCAAATCGCAAGGCGAGATCGAAGCCGTCCACGATGAGGTCACCGAGCTGATCTCTCGCAATGAACTCGAGTTCAAGTTCAGGATGCGCATCCATGAATTCGTCGAGCTTCGGGCTCAGAGCGATTCGCAAAAAGGCCGGATCAAGGTTGATTCGCAGCTTTCCGCGTACTGTCGCGACGCCTCCTGCAGCGGCTGTGGCCGCTTCTTCCATTCCTCTTAGGTGCGGCATGACCTGCTCATAGAACCGTCGGCCCTCTTCAGTGAGGGAAACGGCGCGGGTCGTCCGATTGAAGAGCCGTATTTTCAACCGCTTTTCGAGCCGGGCGATTGCCCGGCTAACCCCGGGCGGTGACATGCCCATCAATTCGGACGCAGCTGCGAACGTCTTCGCATCGACGACGGCAGCAAATACGCTGATACCGCTGGAGAGATTTTCGCTAGGCGATCTCATTGGGCTGACCCTGGGTCAAAAACTGCACTATGACTCATTAGTGACTATCCGTCATTTCACAAGTGCCATTCATGTCATTCAGTTTCTTATCGAATTTGCCCACAATGCACCCCAACAGTACGTTTCAACCTCACTTCATTCCAATTTCCAGGGAGCGCGAGATGACCGTTCAACTTCCCTGCCGCGACTATCTATGCAAGGAGAAACTGCAATGTATGCAATCACAGGGATAACAGGAAAGGTCGGCGGTGCGGTGGCGCGCACGTTGCTCGCAGCGGGCCAACCGGTACGCGCGGTTGTACGCGATGCCGCCCGGGCACGGTGGTGGGCCGAGCAAGGATGTGAAGTGGTGACAGCCAGCATGGACGACGCGGCTTCCCTCACCGCCGCGTTCGAGGGCACGCAAGGGGTCTTCATTCTGCCGCCATCCGACTTCGATCCGTTGCCGGGCTTTCCCGAGGCACGCGCTGTCATTGACGCCGTGCGCGGTGCGCTTGAGTCCGCGGCACCCGGCAAGGTGGTCTGCCTGTCGACGATCGGCGCGCAGGCCACCGAGACCAATCTGCTCACGCAACGTACGCTGATGGAGCAAGCGCTTCATGAGTTATCGATGCCCGTGACATTCCTGCGGCCAGGCTGGTTTATGGAAAACGCCGCATGGGACGTTGCGCCGGCCCGTGACGAAGGGATGATCGCCAGCTTTCTGCAACCGCTCGACAAGGCTGTGCCGATGGTCGCAACCGCGGACGTCGGTCGAGTTGCCGCACAACTGCTTCAACAAACCTGGCGCGGCGTGCGTGTCGTCGAGCTTGAGGGGCCACAACGTGTGAGTCCTAACGATCTGGCCGAGGCATTTGCAAAGGTCCTCGGTCGTCCGGTTCGTGCGGAAGTGGTGCTGCGCGAAACGTGGGAGGCGCTGTTCCGCTCTCAGGGGATGAAGGAACCGTTGCCGCGTATGCGCATGCTCGACGGGTTCAATGAAGGCTGGATCGCCTTCGAAGGCGAGGAAGCGGACATCGTCAAGGGCGAAGTGGAACTGGAAACCGTCGTGCGAAGCCTTGTCTCCCAGGCAGGTTAGAGCAGGCGCACCCGGTGACGCGAGCAGGATGCCGCGTCACCGGGTGTTTTCCGCCATCGTTCATCAAGAGATTCATATCAAGAGGTTCGCTATGGAATACAGCACACTCGGCAGCTCAGGGCTGCGCATTTCCCGTCTTTGTCTTGGCGCCATGACCTTTGGTGCCGGTACCGGAATCTGGGGCGAAATTGCCGGTCTCGACCGTGCGCAGGCCACCCAGCTTGTTGCAATGGCCGTCGAGCGCGGCATCAACCTGATCGATACCGCTGACGCCTATTCGCAAGGACAGTCAGAAGCGGTCGTCGGACAGGTGTTGGCCGACCTCGGGCTCGACGAATCGCGCATGCTGGTCGCGACCAAAGTTCGGCTACGCACAGGAGCCGGTCACAACGACGTCGGGCTCGGCCGCTCGCACATCATGCGGTCGGTGGAAACGAGTCTTCGGCGCATTGGCCGCGATCATATCGACCTGTTTCAGTTGCACGACCGCGATGAACTCGTTCCGCTCGAAGAAACACTTCGCGCGCTGGATGATCTTGTCACGCAGGGAAAGGTGAGGCACATCGGCGTGTGCAACTTCAGCGCGGGCGATCTGGAGCGTGCACAGGGAATTACCGCCCGCACGCACCGGGCCCGCATCGTCAGCAATCAGGTTCACTATGCGCTGACGAGCCGCGACGTCGAACATGAGATCGCGCCCGTGGCAAAGGCGAATGATGTTGCGCTACTAGTGTGGAGTCCGCTCGCGGGCGGGTATCTGAGCGGTAAGTACACGCAGGGAAGCAGTGGCGAAGCGGGGCGTCGAACCAGGCTGAATTTTCCGCCGGTCGATCCTGCAAAGGCGGATCCTGTCGTGCGTGTATTGCGTGACATCGCCACGGAGTTGAACGCGTCGCCGGCTCAGGTGGCGTTGGCCTGGATTCTGCAGCGCCGCGAAATCTGTTCCGTCATCGTAGGCGCGCGCACGCACGATCAACTGAGCGCTAACCTCGACGCTCAGCAGATCGCCTTGAACGCAGAGCAGACCGAACGCCTGAATCAGGTTTCGCAGCCGCAGCTGCCATATCCTTACTGGATGCAGCAGTTCCACGACAAGGATCGAGTTGTAGGCTGAGTCAGTTCGTTCCGCTCTCGTTCAGTTTGCGTGATTCAGAGCGCTTGGGGGCACGGGCTCGATTAGTAGGCCCACCAGCCCGGGCCCCACATGCTCCAATTCCACGCCGCATTCTCATTCATCTCGGCGCTCATGCGCTCCTGGTCAAGGAAATGTTGCTGAAGTTGCTCCCGCTTGTAGTTGTCCCAGGCGTTTTCGTCGCCGATATACAGGCAGCCACATGAATAAGGGTCTGCATAGAGAAAGACGGCTTTTCCGTCCTTTACCTTCTGCACCACACGGTTCGGTGGCAACGTGTTCAGTTGCAAACGCTGCTGGTCTGTTGTCACCGGGACGATATGAAAGCCCGCTGCTGCAAGCAAGTCGTCTTTCTCGTTGGCCCGTTCTACCGGCGTGGCGCATCCGGAAATCAGTGCGCTCGCGATGAGCGCGAGAAAAAAGGCTGTCCATCTGAGCTTCATGATCGTCCCGTGCGTTAGGCTTTAAATGTTGGGGTACCTGGTACCGTGCACAGATTGACCATCAAAACTTAGCTGAAAATTACGGCAGTGTCCCGCGCTCTGACTCGTGGCGCCAGTGACCTGCCGCATACCGCTACGCAGAAGCAGACAACGCCTGCGCAACACGCTCACGCAACGTCGGCAACACCTCGGCTTCGAACCACGGATTGCGCTTGAACCACGCAATGTTGCGCGGCGACGGATGGGGCAACGGAATGATTTTCGGGCTGAAGTCTCTCCATCGCAGGAGCGTATCGGTCAGTGTCTCCCCGCATGCTTCGCCGAGTCCAAAGCGCTGTGCATATTGACCAATCAGCAAGGTGAGCTGGACCGAGCGCATCTGTGCCAACAGATCGTGATGCCAATGTGCAGCGCACTCGGGCCGTGGCGGCAAGTCGCCACTTGCGCCACGCCCTGGGAAGCAGAAGCCCATCGGCACAAGCGCAACTTTCGTGTCGTCGTAAAAGGTCGCATCGTCGAGGCCGAGCCACGTGCGCAAGCGGGTACCGCTTGCATCGCTCCACGGAACGCCTGACGCGTGCACTCGCGCCCCCGGTGCCTGGCCGATGATCAGAACCCGCGCGCTTTCGGATGCCGCGACTATCGGGCGGGGGGCGTGCGGCAGCACGGGCGCGCAGATCGTGCAGGCGCGGATTTCGTGCAACAGCGCATTCAGAGGGATTCGCTTCATAGGAACCGTTCGCAGTGTTTGCAGCAGTAGCGATGGAGAACAACTGGCCGCTGATCGAAAGGGTGAGGAATCGAAGGGTTGCGATGATTTGGCAGCCCATCATGGACGGCTTGCTGTCGATGCGTGTAGCAGTTTATCGTAAGCTCGCAAATGAGAGGGGCCGGCTCCCGGCAGATCGTAATGTTAAGCCACATATCGTCATTCCTCACGCGGAGGGCAACGTGCTCGTCATCGAAAGAGTTTTTCTAACCCGGGCCCGTATTTAATCTGCTTTGTCTTTGCATCGCACGATCGTTATTCTTGTCTGTCTGCGTTGGGGCGAATCGGCGAAGGCAGTCGGTGAGTAGCCAATGAGCCGCCAGCATTCAGCCGGTCCCAGCGCTCAATTGTTATCCCACCAACACACGAAGGTTCGCTAAATGAATACCGTCCCGCAGGCGCCGCTAATTCTGATAACGGGTGGTGGTCGTGGCGTCGGCGCAGCGACTGCGCGTCTTGCTGCCGCACATGGCTACGATGTGGCGATCAGTTTCGTCTCCGACGAAGCTGCCGCCCTTGCGGTGGCGGCCGATGTAGAAGCTGCGGGGCGTCGAGCGTTACCTGTGCGCGCAGATAGCGCGGACCCTGAGCAGGTCGCTCAGCTATTCGCCGCGATCGACCGTGAGTTCGGGCGGATCGATGTGCTGGTGAACAATGCCGCGATCATTGCACGGCAGTCCCGGCTGGAGGATCTTGAGTTCGAGCGGATGCAGCGCATCTTTGCTGTCAACTCGATCGGTCCTATCCTCTGTGCACAGCAAGCGGTGAAGCGGATGTCCTTTCGTCACAACGGACGAGGCGGCGCCGTGATCAACATCTCATCGGCGTCGGCGCGGCTTGGCAGTCCAAACGAATATGTCGACTACGCCGCGTCGAAGGGCGCCCTTGAGACATTCACTACCGGCTTTGCAAAAGAAGTTGCGCGGGATGGGATACGCGTCAACTGCATTCGCCCAGGGCACATCTACACTGACATGCATGCCAGCGGCGGAGAGCCGGGACGGGTGGATCGCGTCAAGGATTCGATTCCTATGGGAAGAGGCGGCCAGCCTGAAGAGGTTGCGCGGGCGATCCTATGGCTAGCCAGTGCCGAGGCTTCCTTCGTTACCGGCACGTTCCTCGACGTCACTGGCGGCAAGTGAGCAACTGCTGGAGCCGGCGTTCATCATCGCCATGTCGTGCCGTTCGCGCGCGGCCGGCACGTATGCCGATTTGTTCGACTTGGGCTGTATACGTCCTTTACCAAGGCACTCACACTCTTTACAAGGGATTTAGGTCGGGACCGATATCATCGCTCCGCTTGACGCTACTGGACCTCAGTCAGGCGTTATTGTCAGGAGTGAGAGCATGTTTGAAATCGGAAAAGAATATTCCCGGGAAGATATTCACAGGGTGACGGGCGGATGCAAGCAGGCATTTTTGCCTGTGAAGGGTGGCAAGGTAGTCGCCGCGCGACTGCGCCAAGATCTGAATCCCTACGCCCCAGACGTCATTGTTTGCGACAGCAGTGCGGCTTCACGTGCGGCGGGTCGAACGCTTGCGCGACAGACCGAACCCGTACCTGTCTTTGTGCGAACCGCGTCCGACCGCTTTCGTTATATGGGCGAATACGTCACTGAGGAATCACTTACCGCGCCCCTTGACTACGAAAAGTACGTCAAGAACAGCGGTTTTACGCTGGGTCAGATTTCTCGTGTGCTCAAGATGAAGCGCCGTTGACACGGCTTTCAGCGCTCCAAACCGAGTAAAGGGACGGCAGGTCACCGATCAGCGTGACCTGCAACGGATCGAACCGCTTGACGGCTTAGACGAGTGTCAGTGTCACGTCGATGTTGTTGCGTGTAGCGTTCGAATAGGGGCACACTATATGCGCGCGGTTGATCAGATCCTGGGCCGCTTCGCGCGACATGCCCGGCAACGAGATCTTCAATTCGACTTCGATGCCGAAGCCATTAGGAATGGGCCCGATACCCACGTTTCCGTTGACCGACACATTTGCCGGGACCGCGATTTTGTCGCGCTGACCAACGAACTGCATTGCACCGATAAAGCACGCGCTGTAACCAGCGGCAAAAAGCTCTTCGGGGTTGGTGCCTTTCTCGCCATTGCCACCCAACGCTTTCGGTCTCGTCAGCTTCAGGTCCAATCCGCCTTCCGGCGCGACGGCGCGGCCTTCGCGGCCTCCCGTCACATCGGCGTGAGCACGGTAGATAACGTTTTCAATCGACATCGTCAGCTCCTCGTCAATACATCGGATGAAGGGTGCGCCTCGCGGCACTCTGATGATAGTTCAGTGCGCCGTATTCTGGCTTTAGCCTGTTGATGGCTTTTTTTTGATCGCGTACGCTACTTCCAGGCGGCGCGAAGGCTGAACTAGCAGGAAGCGGCAATCAAAAAAACTCGGGGCGGGGAAGTGCAGCGATGAAGATGTCTCACAGATTAGAAAGCTCTAGTACGGCGGGACCGGTGTGGGGGCTTATCTTTGGCTTGCTCATGACGGCGATCGGAATGAGCCTCTGGTTTCATGCAACGTTGTCGATCGACAGCGGACGGCATGATGAATCGTTGGCCGTAGCGGCCACGCTTATTGGCCTTTTTTTGGCTGTATACGCAGGGCGCGAACTTCGCCGCAAACGTCGGTAGGTTGGGCTCCTGTGAGGAAGGGGAGTGACTAGGGACAGTCGTCTGTTCAATTGCGCATCACCCGGTAGACACGCATTCAGTCCAGAACCGCCCGCACCTCGCGGAGAATCTCTTCTGAGAGTTCAGAGTCATCAACCGCGCGAGCCAGAATGATGGCTCCGACGATGCTCGAAAGCGTATGGATCGCATCGCGACGAGCATTTTTCTTTTTTGCCTTTGCAAGTGGCTCGGTTAAGCCTTTGAGCGTACCCTCCACATGCCGCGTGAATGCAGCTTGAGCCGCAGGCTCGCGCGCAATCTCGCTCCCCAATGCTGCGATCAGGCATCCGTCTCCCCTCTCGTCGCGGTGTTGCTCAGTGAGATATCTGTCGACGTATTGAGTCGTTGGCTTACCAGACGCCGCACTTTCCTTCATGAAGTCGAGCAATCTGGCCGATGCATCTTCAATGCTCTCCGAAATCAGATTGCATTTCAAGGCGATCAAGGTCGATCAGCAGGAACAGCTATTGGTGGGCGTCGACAACAGCGCGGCTGAAATCGTTGGTCAGTCGCTGACGACGCCAGAACAGTTCATCGCACAGCATCGTCATCTTCTGGCGTAAGGGGCTATATGCCGACAGTCTCGGGTGACCGCCACGTCGTAGGGAACTGGACGAGCGCGACCGGATCCGGAGGATTCTCGCTTTTGCGGAAGAGAATCTTCCCGGATCGCGAATTATTAGGCGCCGGGATAATCACGTCGCAAGCGCGGCCTCAAAGCACGCTGCGACAGCACATACCCGTTCGTCGGCACCCTTGCGCCCGATAATCTGCAAGCCTGCTTTCAGCGACGAGTTGGCAACAGGTATCGGCATACTGAGCGCCGGATGACCACTCAGATTGAACGGGCGAATCAGCGACGACATGGCGATAACCGACATACCGTTGCGCGCAGCCTCAACTGTGATGGGCAGAGTAGGCAAGGTAGGCATGACAAGCACGTCCACGTCGGCGAGAGCGTGGTCGACTGCTTCCGTGAACCGGCGCCGCACTTGCTCCGCCGCCTCTAACTGCGCGGCCGTCGTCGCGGCCGCGAGGCGCAAACGCGCTTCGAGATCGGCACCGAGTCGACCGGCCCCTGCCAGGTGTCCGAAAGCGCGCGAGGTCTCCGCATTGATCACTGCGAGTCCCGCATCGAACGCGTCTTGAAGAAGGCGAAGCTCGATAGACCGCGTATTGCCTTCGACCCGATCGACCGCGTTCTGCACAGCCTTGAGTACGTCGGCGTCGGCCTCGACTGACACGCATGCGATGTTGATCCCTGTACACCGCTCGCTTGCGGCGCTGATACCGAATGTTGGGTCGATCCCCGCCATCGCAGCGATGAGCGTGCGCATGTCGCGGGCAAACGGGCCAACGCAGTCGAGCGACGATTCGGCGGGTGCGACGCCGACACGCGACACGCGCCCGAACGTGGGCTTGAGGCCAATCACACCGCAACACGTTGCGGGTCCGCGGATGGAGCCGCCGGTGTCAGTGCCGAGTGCCGCGTCCACGAGCTCGAGGCCGACCGCCGACGCCGAGCCGCTCGACGAACCCCCTGGAATGCGCGCTGGATCTTGCGGATTGCGCGGTGTGCCGGTGAAATCGTTGATACCTGTCATGCCGAACGCCAGTTCATGCATGTTCGCCTTGCCGACGATATGCCAACCCGCATCGAGCACGTTTTGCACCACATCGGCATGGCGTGCCGCAGGTGGGGAACCGGCGAGCGCCCGGCTTCCCGCGGTGGTCGGGTAGCCAGCAACGTCGATCGTGTCCTTGATCGCAATCGTCGGCGCGCTCGCGGCTTCGTTGGAACGTAAGGAAAACTGACTGATAAAGGCTGTCATGATGTCGTGTCGTTTCGAGGGTTGACGTGCCAGGGCGCGTCGAACAGACGCTCGGTGCGAAAATGCTGGATGAGCCACCGGTCGCCGTCAGGTGCGGGCGAGAAATCGACTTCGAGGCGCGCGGAGATCAGTTGTGCTGGAGCGTCGACGTAGCCGGACGCCTGAAGCATTACCCAGCGCCCCTTGGCCGACGAGCCCGCGACCTCGATTGTTTCCGCCGTCAGGAAGTGCACATTCGTGGTGAAGTGCGGGGTGGGTGGGAGATACCGCTGCAGCATCGTGACTATTTCTGCGCGTCCTTCCAGGCGACCGAATTTCTGCGCGTATTGGGAGCCGATACCTTCCCAGATTGCGTCATTGGCGAACAGCGCCGCCAAAGATTCACCGCTGCTGGCGGCTGAAGGAACGTCGCAAAGCGCCATATACCGCGAGATTGTCTTGCGCACAGCGCGTTCGGCTTCGAGTGCCGAGATGCGCGCCTGGAGTGCCTCGAGCGTGCTCTGCCCTTGAGGGCTGTCATTCCGTGTCATGTCGCTTCACTCCTGCGCATTCATTGCGGACGGTACGACCAATTCCCGACCAACACATGCTTTATCCCGTTAGCGCCACAGGTTGGGAGGCGCACGCCCCGTCAGCTGTCAGCGCCCGAGCGCCCGTGCCGTCTGACCGCCAATGCCGAAGTCAGTGTTGGGAATGTCCTTGATGATGACGCGCGTCGCCTCGATGGGGGCATTCAGTATCGCAGCGCCGGTGGCGGAGAGCGCAGAGATCAACGCCTGCTTTTGCGCGTCGGTGCGACCGGCAATCAGGATCGCGACAATGACCGGCAGGGATGGCGCCGCGCCGTTGGCTGCGCTCTTGCCGCCAATACCGAAGTGCGCCGCGGGCAACTCGCTGAGCAGCACGCGCACCGATTCGGCGGGCGCGCCGATCGCACGGACAGTCGCTTGCGTCATTCCGTGAACCAACGCCGCTTTGCTGGCATCGCTGTGACCCGCGGCCAAATAGACTTCGAGTGTAGGCATGAGAGAGATACCGGTTGTATGCATCGTCCGTCGGCTCACGGTCGACGCATTTTCATGGAGCAATCAAAGCAGGAAGCCGATCGCACTGAGCGCTTCGGTCGAATCGATCAAACGGATGACCTTTTCAACGAGGCGTGGTTCGCCACTCGCAAAGCTGACCGTGTGCGAGAGGTCTGCTGCAAAGATCGTCGTGACGCCACGCTTGTAAGCGACGATCACCTGCGCCGATTTCACTTCGACCACTTCCGAGGTAGTGCTTTCAAGCGTGAAGCGCGACACGGTGCGCACGGTTCGTGCGGCATCCGAGGCCGATGCGGAATAGCCCGACGTCATCCGTTGCACGCGCTTTTCACGCATATCCTGATCGTCATAGGCGTAGTTCAACGAGGCCGCGTAGTCGGTCGTGCTGGGATCGATCGGCACTACGTAGAAACCTGAGATGTCCCATAGATCGAGCCACGCACGGTAGTCGCGGCGGTCGAGCATCTCGGCTTCGCGCCAGATGAACTCGACGGCCCGTGCGAAGGTTTGCTGCGAGAAAGGGGTGTTCCGCTCATCCATCATGCCTGCTCCATCATTGCTCGCCACTGCCTGTACGCTTCGCGCATGCCCGTCTCGTCGGTGGCATGTGCGGTCTTCTCGCCGTTCGCCGCGGTGGTCTCGCGGTTGAGCCCGCGGTTCACCAGGATCGGCACATCGGGGCCGGCGTGCGAGCCGCGCTGGACGCGTTCCCACGCTTCCGCATCGTCCGGGCTGCCAAACCCGAAAGGACCCTGGAAGTGCTCATGAATACGCAGGCGAACGCGGTTCGCTTCATCGGGTCCGCCGTCCATCGCGAGCGCGACGTGGCGGATTTCTGTTTCCTCTGCAGACAGCGGCCGCAGTACGCGGAAGAACGCCATCGACAACGCCAGATTCGGAAACAGATTCAGATTGAAGCCGACGCCCATCAGCGAGCGCACGATGCGCCGGACTTCATCGGGCGAGTGACGCTCGGCCAGCTTCGTGGCGAGATCGTTGAAACGCTCGGGCAACGGCGCACCATCGTCGTGGTCGAGATCGACCAGCTCCGGCACGAGCACCGCAAGGCTATGGCCATTGCCGAGCGAGCGGCAGAAGGCGTCGTCGCTTGTCATGAAGCTGGTGATCACAGCGGCTGTTTCGTCGTCGATCGATTTCATCCACGACTTGTGAACAACCGGGAAGTGATAGAGATCAGTGGTGTTTTCCAGCTGGATTTTCCAGTTGCCCTTGAATCTGAACTTATGCTCGCCGTTCGCCTTGATCGGATAGCCGGCGCCCTGCTTCATAAACAGGTCAATCCACGGCTTGGCGCTGCCGAGAAAGTCTTCCAGCGGCTCGATCTCTTCGTTGAAGCTCGCGAAGATTAGTCCTTGATAGATACCCACGCGCAGCGATTTCAGCGGCAGTTCGTTTTTCTCGCAGACGCCTTCGTAGCCGTCGCCATAGGGCAGAGCGCGCAACGTGCCGTCAAGCGCGTACGACCAGCTGTGATAGGGGCACGTAAAGCCTTTTGCGTTGCCCTTGTGTTCCTCGCAGACGGTGGCGCCGCGATGGCGGCAGCGGTTTTGCAACACGTTCACCGCGCCGCTCTTGTCGCGTACCACGATGACGGGCTGACGCCCAATCGTCGTGGTGCGGAAATCGCCGGGGTTCGGCAGCTCGCTTGCGTGCGCGACCCAGATCCACGTCTTGTAGAAAATGCGTTCGAGTTCCGCTTCGAAGAGCGCCGGGTCGTAGTACATGGACGGTGCAATGCGGTCGGGCTGTACGCGACGATGCAGGGCGTCGGTGTTGATGATTTGATAGTGGGTGTCGCTCATCAGTGTCTCTGGGTTGTCACGGTAGAGTCGCTTGGAAGTTGTGTCGGGGCCGGGGGGGCGCAGTGTGCTGCGCGCTAGCGTTTTCACTAGTTTCGGCGTGTAGCCAATATCGGTCAAATCGATCTAAAATGAGTCGACGAATAAGTGACGCAAATAATAGGCTGCCCCCATGACTTCGCTTGACCATATCGATCTCAACCTTCTGCGGGTGTTTCAAGCCATCGTGGAAGAGCGCAGTTTGACCAAGGCGGGGGAACGTCTCGCGCTTTCGCAGCCAGCCGTGAGCTATGCGCTTGGCCGCCTGCGCACACTATTCGATGATCAGCTTTTCATCCGTACCCGCTCGGGCATGCAGCCCACGCCTATCGCGCTGGAACTCGCGACGATCGTGGGCCGTGCGCTCGACACCGTGCGCGAGGCGCTGCGCTACGCAGAGTCATTCGATCCGGCGGTGAGCACACGCACGTTTCGGCTATCGCTATCCGATGCGGGCGAAATGGCCTATCTGCCCGTCATCTGCAAGGCATTGCACGAACAGGCACCGCGTACCCGGCTCATCGTGCAGCCGATGCCCGTGGAGGAAATGGAAGATGCGCTGCGTTCCAGCAAGCTGGACTTTGCCATCGGCAATCTTCCCGAACTGATGGCGCGCACACGCCACCAGTTGCTGTTCGAAGAGGAATACGTATGTATGACGCGGCGACGCCGAGGCTTGCCGACGGGAAAGAAGCTCGATCTCGAGCATTTTCTTGGGGCGTCGCACATTCAGGTGCGTTCTCTCGAGCACAGTCACCACGCTTTGGACGACGCGCTGCGGGCGCAGGGCGTCGGTCGTAATATCGCACTCGAATTACCTCACTTCGTCGCGTTGCCGAACATCCTGATGGTGACGGATCTTTACGCGACGCTGCCAAAGCGTCTCGCGCAAATCCTGAACAAAGCCAAGGCATTTCAGATCTACGATCTGCCGGTTCGCTTGCCGGCGGCCTCGGTGACAATGCACTGGCACGAGCACTTTCACGACGAGGACGGCATTGTGTGGATGAGAAACCTGCTGATCGAGTCGGTGCGCAAATTCGACCAGTTATAAAGGAACGAGGCCCTGCACTACGTCGAGGCGCGTGTCTCGTGC
Source organism: Paraburkholderia sp. GAS206C (assembly GCF_050435645.1). Classification (NCBI taxonomy): domain Bacteria; kingdom Pseudomonadati; phylum Pseudomonadota; class Betaproteobacteria; order Burkholderiales; family Burkholderiaceae; genus Paraburkholderia; species Paraburkholderia sp. GAS206C. The sequence goes on from NZ_JBNDKR010000016.1 coordinate 26,120, forward strand.
GTGAAGCGCAGCGTGACGACGGTCACGAGCCCGAGCAGCATGAGAAAGAGCGAAACGGGCCAATACGCGTGGTAGTGCGAAAGCAGCGCAACGGCAATCAGCGGAGACATGCCGCCCGCGAAAATCGATGCCACCTCGTGCCCAAGTGCAACGCCGGAATAACGCACCTCGGTGCTGAATAGCTCGCCAACGAGCGCAGGCAGGGTGCCGATCATCGCGCCGTGGCAGACCGCCGTGCCGAGCACGAGTGCCAGGTAGATCAGAGGCGTGGAATGCGTGTTCAGCAGCCAGAAAAACGGGAATGCCATGACCATGAGCGATACGGCACCGATCAGGTAGACGGGCTTGCGTCCCAGCTTGTCCGAGAGCTTGCCCCATAGCAGCATGGCGCCCATTTCGACCACCATGGCCAGCATGACGGCGGTGAGCATGGTCGAGCTGGCGATGCCGGCGAACTTGCCGTAGACCAGTGAGAACGCGAGAAAAATATACGCACCGCCATTTTCCGCTACGCGCAGACCCATCGCGATCAGGATTTCCTTAGGATGCCGTTTGATTGCTTCCAGTACCGGCATATGCGATGTCTTGCCTGCGTGCTCCGCGTTTTCGAACTCGCGGCTTTCCGGCAGGTTGTAGCGGATATAGACGCCGAGCGCAAAGATCAGGACGCTCGCGAGGAACGGCAGGCGCCAACCCCAGGCGAGGAACTGCGCGTGGGGTAGCGCCTGCGCAGCGAGAAAGGCGCCTGAAGACAGAACGAAACCGCCGCCCACGCCCAGTTGACTCCACGCGGCGTAGTAGCCGCGCTTCGCCGGCGGCGCATTCTCGCTGATCATCAGCACGCCGCCGCCCCATTCGCCACCGGATGCCACGCCTTGCAGCAGGCGCAGTGCGACGAGCGCGGCCGGCGACCACAGTCCGGCCTGGGCATAGGTCGGCAATAGCCCGATCCCGAAGGTCGCGACACCCATGATCAACAAAGTCCACACCAGCGACGCCTTGCGGCCGTGGCGGTCGCCGATGTGGCCGAACACGATGCCACCGAGCGGTCTTGCGACGAAGCCGATGGCGAATGCAGCGAATGCGCCTAGCGTACCGATAAGCGGGTCGGCATTGGCGGGAAAGAATAGTTGCCCGAAGACAAGTGCCGCAGCGGTTCCGTAGACGAAGAAGTCGTACCACTCCATCGCATTGCCTGCGACGGAGGCGACGACGATCCGGGTAAGGGCCGTACTATTGGACGCCGCAGTTGCGATTGACGGGGTGGATGGTTGCACGGATGCCATGTTTGCTCGGGAGGAAAGAGTCGGGCGTCGCGACCTCATCGGGAGGGCTCCGCATGGCAAACAGTTTCGACGCGCCATTTCGGTGCGTCAAATTCGCCGAAAATGGAGCCGGGTATCAGTGCAGCAAATGAGTGGCGCGGCAAATGAGTTCTTGAAGCGGGTTTTAAAAGCCGGCCTGATGAAACATTCCGTAGATCGCTTCGCGCAACCACGCGATGCCCGGGTCGGCCGAGAACTGCGCATGCGAGTGCACCTGAATCTCGATGGGCGGGAGCGCGAAAGGCAACGGCAGAATCCGGAACGCCCCGTTCTGATTGAAGCGCTGGGCGATGCTCCGCGGGAAAATCACCGCGAGATCGGTGTGTCTGACGATTTCGGGCGCCACGACGAAATGCGGCAAGCGCAACACGACATCGCGCTTGAGATTCAAATCCTCCAGCCATTGCTCCACCATCCTGTGGCCGGTCGCGTTGGTGCTGGCATACACGTAACGCAGACCCGCGAGGTCTTCTTTGGTGGGCGCCGGCGTTTGCAAAGGATGGCCGGCTCGCACGACGCAAACGTGCTCGTCGACGAATAGCGTCTTGCTGACGCAGCCGGGATCGAGTCCCGGCACATAACCCAGCGCAAGATCGACCTTGCCGCTACGCATGGCGGCGGTCACCGATTCGACCGGAAAATTGGTGACTTCGATCCGGATGCCGCGCGCCGTGTGCTCGAGCATGGCGAGGATCGGCGGCAGGAAGTAGAACTCCGACATATCGGACATCGATACGCGAAAAACCCGTTCAGCCGTTGCCGGGTCGAATTTCGTGAGCTGCTGCACCGCGACGTTGATGATCCCGAATGCCTGGGCGAGTGGCGGATACAGGTGGGCGGCCGCGTCGGTGGGGGCCATGCCAGTAGGCGTGCGGACAAATAGCGGATCGTCGAACAGCGTGCGGAGTCTGCGCAGTGCATGGCTGACGGCCGGTTGCGTCAGGCCCAGGCGGTCTCCCGCAGCAGTCAGACTGCGCAGATCCCAGATGGCCATGAACACGCGCAGCAGATTCAGATCGGTATCGCCCGGGTTTGATTTGGTCATGACCTTCGATCGCTTGGCTCCTCGCGCAGATTACCGTAAATGCTGCGCATCGGGTAATGCGGGGTGCTCCCGCTATACGTCGGAAAGCGATCGAAGTCGCGCTTCATACGGGCGCGGACCGGAGAGGCCAAGGCGGCCGACAGGGCGAGCGGATCGTCGAATACCACCTTGTTGCGCTGCATTGCCGTGGCGCGCGGCAAGGCGAGGCCGCTGCGGTAGTCGACCCGCGTGTAGATCTCCAGCTCGCGGATGCCCGGAAGCTCGGCCATGAGCGGCGGATGGTGAATGAGGTAGTGCGTGAGCCAGGCATTGAAGTCGTCAGCTTCGCCTTCGTAGCTGACGAGATACGTGCATCGCTCGGCGGATTGTTGTGGTGCACCCGCACCTGCTGGCGTAGCGAATGTCCGCACAGCCATGACCTGCTGCGCGAAGAGGCTCTGATGTGAAGACGTACCCAAAATGTCGAGGGCGGCCTGGATGCAGCCGTCGCTTTCAAGCGCAGTCTCCAGCACGCCAAGGTCGTCGAAATACCACTGCAGGACGCAGTGCGGATGTTTCGAAGGCGCGCTCAGCAAGGGATCGCCACGCGCGGGTTCCACTGGACGATGGATCACAAGACGCCGCAGACCATCTATCGCATGCGTTGCGGCATGCAGGGACGCAGCGTCGATCGTGGGCGCACCGTCGGGCATATCCCCGACGGTGCCGATCAGAAAGAGGCAGACGTCCATGCTTACCTCGCCGTGCCGGCGCTGCCCGAAGGCGTCGCAATGCCAGGCCGCTCGAGGCGGTGGAACTGCCGTCCGAAATAGATTAAACCGTCGCCGTCCTCACGCATCGAAATGTGATTGATGCGCACGAACAGGACCGAGTGCGAACCTACCGCCTTGCTGTCGACAATCCGCCCTTCCAGTCTCGCGATGGCATTCGCCAGTACCGGCACGGCAGAGGAGCCGGCGGTCCATCCGCAATGTTCGAAACGCTCGTCCATCGAACAGCCTGTCATGCCGGCAAACGTGCGCGCTAGCTCCTGGCACTCCGCGGCCAGCACATTGATGCAGACACTGCGGTTTTGCCGCAGCAAGTCGTGTACGTAGCTGGTCTGGTTGATACACACCAGCATGGTGGGCGGTGTGTCCGTCACCGAGCAGACTGCGCTGGCGGTGATGCCGCAGCGTCCATGCGGGCCGTCCGTCGTGATGATGTTGACCGCTGCCGGCAGATACGCCATTGCGTCGCGGAACTGGCGCCGGGTGTCGTCGCTCGTCATGGTGTTGTCCTCGGTCATAAGGGGCTCCGCATCACGGATAGGGCGTGACGGGCGGAATGCCGACGAACAGCGCACCCGATGCATCGTAGGTGCCCTCGCCAAGAAACGCGTGTTGTGTCACCACGATCGAATCGCGCACCAGCCGCTGCAGACGATTCTCACGGTAGATCGCCGCAATCCCGGCCATCTGATACGCTTGCATCACGACCTCTGCGCCGACCTGCGCCGCATGTGTTGCGCTGAGCCGCAGGAGGTTCGCCTGAGCCGGCATCACGGGGTCGCCCGCCAGAATCGTGTGCCACGCGGCTTCCGCCGATTCGAAGAAGAAGGCCCGTGCGCTGCGCCAGTTGGCCTCTGCCTTCGCGAGACCTGAGCGGTAGTAGGCCCGGTCCGCCAGCCGCGGTGCGCCCGTGGTGGTCTGCGTGACGCCGGACATCTGCGCAAGCAGATCGAGCGCGGCGCGCGCCAGCCCGATGTTGACCGCGGCATGCACCTGGGCCTGATATGCGATGGCGGGGTATCGATAAAGCGGCTCGTCGATGAGCGCCGCGCCGCCGCGCACGAAGGTCCACTGGGCGTCGACGAACTTGTTCTGCAGACGCAGATCGTGGCTGCCGGTGCCTTGCATACCGACCACGTTCCAGTTTTCGACGATCTCGACCTCGCTGGCCGGAAAAACGGCTGTGAACGGTTTCCCGGCGCCCGCTTCGCCCGTGTTGGCCGGGACGCCGCCGATGCCCACTCCGATCCAGTCCGCGCCCTTGCAACCGCTGGCGAAACGCCATTGCCCGCTGACCAGGTAGCCGTGCGGAGCCTGTGCGGCCTTCTGAAGCGGATAGAGACCACCGGCAAACACCTGATCCGGACCACCCGCGTAGATGTGCGCCTGAGTCTCGAGCGGCAGCGCCGCGAGATAGGTATTCGCGGAACCGAACGCCGCCACCCACGCAGTCGAGCCATCGGCAATGGCGATACGTTCTAGTGTTTCCAGAAAACGCGGGGGCGGCAGTGCATCGCCGCCGAAGCGCTGCGGCGTGCTGGCGCGGAAAATACCCGCGCGTTTCATCTTTGCGACCATGTCACGCGGAACGTGGGACAACCGGTCGAATTCGTCCCGGCGACGCTCGATTTCCTCGATCAGGATATCCAGGCTGATCGGGCCTGAGTACTCTGGATAGTCAGTGGCTGAACTGCCGGGCTGGGCGTTGTAGACATAAGTCGACGCGCCTGAGCTTTGGAGGGTTTGCATGCTCGATACCTTGAATGTATTGATGAAGCGAATGGAGTCGCGGACTACCGCCGCTGTGGTGTCATTGAGCGTCCTGTCTCGCCTGCAGCCGGAGCGCCTTGGGGAAAGTCTCGGGCGCGAGACAGGTGGCGAGCACGGTAATCAGCCCAAGCACGCCGAGATAGAGGGCGACGGGCGTCGCACTGTGGTAATGCGCGAGCAGGGCAGTCGCGATCATGGGCGAGAGGCCTGCACCCAGCACCGATGAAATCTCCCGTCCAATACCGAGTCCCGAGAAGCGCAGATGGACCGGCAGCAATTCGCTGATGAAGGCGGGTTGCGCGCCTTCGAGTATGCCGAGCGTGATGCTGTTGGCGAGAATAAGAGCGGCCATGACCTTGACGAACTCGCCGGAGCTCAGCAACACGAAGTAGGGGTAAGCGACCAGAACAATTGCAATGGCGCCGACCAGGTAGACGGGCTTGCGGCCCACCTTGTCGGTAAGGTGTCCTGTGAACAGCGAGACCGGAATCATCAGCAGCATGGAGACCGTCAGGCCGCCGAGGAGCCACGACGATTTCAGGCCGATGAACTGACCGTAGGCGATCGAAAAGGCGAAGAAGATATACGATGCCGCGCCCTCGCCGAAGCGCAGGCCGAAGACCGTCAGCACCTGGCGGGGGCAACGGCGCAGCACTTCCGCAATTGGCAGACGGCTCTCTTTACCCGTGGCCCGGACTTCGGCAAACTCGGCGCTTTCCTCCACGGAGCGGCGCATCCACAGGCCGAGCACCACGAGCAGCGCACTGCAAAGAAACGGTAAGCGCCAGCCCCAACTCTGGAAATCATCGGGCGACAAGCGCTTGACGAGGAGGAACGCGAGCGTCGACAGGACGAAACCAAACGCTGCGCCGCCAGGGCTCCAGGCTGCGAGTGCACCGCGCTTCGACGCGGGGGCGCTCTCGTGAATCAGCAGGATGCTGCCGCTCCATTCGCCGCCCGCCGCAAGCCCTTGAAGGATGCGAAGCAGCACGAGCAATACCGGAGCCGCCAGGCCGACTTGCTGGTAGGTGGGCAGCAAACCCATGCAGACGGTCGCGGTTCCCATGGTCAGCAGGGTTAGCATCATGACCGTCTTGCGGCCGTAGCGGTCGCCAATGTGCCCGCACAGCACACCGCCGATCGGACGCGCGATAAAGCCCACCGTAAAGCCGCCGAATGCGGCAATCGTGCCTGTCAACGGATCGTTTCCGACCGGGAAAAACAGGCGGCCAAACACCAGCGCAGCGGCCGTGCCGTACAGAAAAAAGTCATACCACTCGAGCACCTGTCCAAGCACGGCAGTCGTCACGGCGCGACGCACCGTGCTGATGGGGCGGGCGGGAGTTGGGGGAGCAAGCGTCACTGTCGCGTCGGAGTTCATGGTATTGGGCACACACGAAGTTGGAGTTCCTGCTCGCCGGAGACCGGGGACAGCAGGCAGAAGAGGCATTCGGGAAACATGGCCGAACGATAGGCGTGGCGAAAAGGCCGGTCAAATTCGGGACAAAAATGAACGCTATGAGCCGGCTTCATGTCGGGCGCGCTGCACTTGCCGAATTTCTCCCGAATAAGTCACGCTTATTTGTCAGGCTGTTTTTGGCTGATTTGCTGCCGGGAATATGCCAACTTAGATTTCGGTTCACGGGGTGGGTCTTCGCCATGTCGAAGTGCCGCCCCGTTGCGCGTGCTGGGTGAACGCCAAATCTTCTGCCCAATCAGATTAGTTCGTCATGCAAACGAAAGCTGGATAAATCATATAAGGAAACATTGTGAAGAAGCTGCTCCTCGCTTTGGCTGGACTCTCGTTCTCTAGTGCTGGGGCCTGGGCCCAAAGCAGCGTGACGATTTACGGCATCATCGACGACGGTCTGACGTGGTCGAGTAACCAGGGCGGCAAGAGCGCCTTGCAGATGCAGAGCAGCATTTCGCAGGGCAATCGCTGGGGTTTCAAGGGCGCCGAAGACCTCGGAGGCGGTACGAAGGCGATCTTCAGGCTCGAAAACGGCTTTAACGTCAATACCGGCGCGTTCAGCCAGGGCGGCCGGGAGTTTGGACGACTGGCTTATGTCGGCCTGACCAACGACACATACGGCACGTTGACGTTAGGACGGCAGGGCGAGGAAATCGGCGACTATATCGGCGCGCTGTCGGCAAACGGTCTCTTGCCGGGTGGCATTCTGTTTCCGCACCCCGGGGACCTGGATAATAACGGCATCGACTTTCACCTCAACAATGCCGTCAAGTACGTCTCTCCAACCATTGCTGGCTTAACCGGCGTGGCGACCTACAGCTTCGGCGGCGTCGCGGGCGATGTCGCGCAGAACAGCGCGAAGTCCTTTGCGCTGCAGTATGTGAACGGCAGTCTGCAACTGGTGGGCGCCTATACCTCGATCGACCATCCGGCCACCGCCGTGACGGAGGGGGTATGGACGGCCACCAATACCGTCGACGGCAACTATGGACTCGCCGCCAGCAGCTACAAGGTGTTCGGGTTTGCCGCCACGTACACGTTCGGTGCGGCGAAGTTGAGCGCCGACTGGACGCACACGCAGTTCGGTGGTCTCGACCCGACGGTGGGGGCGAAGATCGACGGACACGTGACGTTCAATATCGGCGAAGTGGTTGCCAGCTACATGGTGACGCCGACGTTGCAACTGGGCGCTGCGTACAGCTATACGATAGGGAATGTCTCCGCGACCGGGCAGGAACCGAAGTATCAGGAGTTCGATGCGAGCGCGGACTATTTTCTCTCCAAGTCCACCGATGTCTACCTGTCCGGAACCTACATGCATGCTGGAGGCGGAGCGGTTGCCGATCTCGCGCCCGTGCTCGAACCGTCCAGCTCGCCGAATCAGGTGGCGCTGCGGATCGGGATCCGCAAGCGCTTCTAGTTCCATGGCACTCAGCAGTCGCGGCTGGGGTTTACCAGCCTCGTGACAACATCAGACTTCGTCTCGCCGAAGGGACAGGAGGCCGAGCAGGATCTCATCGCGATGCGCGGCCAGTTCATGCGTGGATCGCGATTGAGTCTGTTCGTGCACCCCTCGGATGATGGTTGCGCGAACCTCGGGGGTCAGCTCGGGCGCGCCGAGTGCGTGCCACCATGCGCTCATCGGTCCCGTGAACTGTTCGAAGAAATGTTCGATACCGCCATCGCCTCCGCCCAGATGAAAGAGCAGGCTCGGACCCATACCACCCCAGCGCAGACCGGGTCCCCAGGAAACAGCGGTATCCGCGTCGGCCACGCTGACCACGCCCTCCGAGATCAGATACACCATTTCTCGGTATAGCGCGGCTTGTAGCCGGTTAGCGATGTGCCCCGGCACCTCCTTATGCAGACGAACAGTGCGCTTTCCGAGACCGCTATAAAAAGCCGCGACACGTTCGATGGTCTCTTCAGATGTTTTGGCGCCGCCGACAATTTCAACCAGCGGTATCAGGTGTGGCGGATTGAACGGATGTCCAATCACGCACCGCTCAGGATAATTCTTGCAGGCCGACTGGATCTCGCTCATGGTCAGGCCGGAAGAACTCGACGCGATGATCGTGGTGGGCGCCAGGATATTGTCGAGATGCCTGTAGAGGTCTTTTTTGAAATCGATACGCTCGGGTCCATTCTCCTGGACCAAATCGCTGCCGGCCACCGCGTCGTCGAGATTCGCCGCGAACTCCAGTCGGGTGCGCGAGGCCCCTGGCGCGAGTCCCAACCTTTCCAATGCGGGCCATGCCGCGTCGATGAACGCCTCGAGCTTCACTTGGGCATCCGGCGCGATGTCCGTGGCGATGACATCCTTACCCTTGGCAAGGAACAAGGCGGCCCAGCTCGCACCGATGACGCCGGTGCCGATAATGGCAATGCGGTTGATGTCTTTGCTCATAACTAACAATCCTTCGAGTGGAGTGAGGTCAGACGAAAGCGCTAAAACCACTCACCGCCTTGCCGACGATCAGGGAGTTCATTTCGCGGGTGCCTTCGTATGAATAGAGCGCTTCGGCGTCGGCGAAGAAGCGTGCGACGTTATAGTCGAGCACGATGCCGTTACCGCCAAAGATTTCCCGCGCCCACGCGACGGTCTCGCGCATACGGGTCGTGCAAAATGCCTTGGCCAGTGCGGAATGCTGGTCCAGCAGTTTGCCCTGATCCTGCAACTGGGCCAGACGTACGACCATGCATTGTGACGCGGTAATATTGCCGAGCATCCTGGCAAGAAGATCCTGCACCATCTGGAACGATGCGATCGGTTTGCCGAACTGCTCGCGAGTCTGCGCGTAGCGCAGCGCGTGTTCGTAAGCCCCCATGCTGCAGCCGACCGCCTCCCATGCAACGTATTGACGGGTCAGCCGCAGTACCCGCGAGGTGTCGCGGAAGGACAGATCGCTCTGGAGGCGGTTCTCTTCTGGCACCCTGCAGTTATCGAGCGTGATGACGCCGTTCTGCACGACTCGCAGCGCGATCTTGTTCTCGATCTTTTCGACGGAAAAGCCCGGGGTGGTTTTGTTTTCGACGATGAAACCCTTGACCTGATTGTCATCGACATCGCGTGCCCAGATAATCGACAGGTCGCACCAGGGAGAATTTCCAATCCACCGCTTTTGGCCGTTCAGAATCCACGTATCCCCTTCACGCCTCGCCGTCGTCAGCAATCCGCCCCCGGCGCCGGACCCTACCAGCGGTTCGGTCAGTCCGAAGCAACCGACTTTTTCCAGCCGTGCCATCGGCGGCAGCCATTTCTGTTTCTGCTCTTCCGAACCGCCAAGATAGATCGAGCCCATCGCCAGTCCGCTGTGGACGCCATAAAAAGTTGCGATGGAAGAGTCGACGCGCGCCAGCTCCATGGCGATAAATCCATCGAAAAGCGTACTGCCGCCAGGGCAGCCATATCCTTCGAATCCGACGCCTACGATGCCGAGGTCCCGGATGCCGGGAATGAGTTCGAACGGGAACGCATCCTCGGCCCAAAATTTGTTGATCACAGGCGCGACCTGGCTCTCCATGAAGGTCCTTACCCGCTTAAGCAAAGCCCTCTCGGTATCGTTCAGAATCTCGTTAAGCAGATAGAAGTCGCTATCGGGAGCGGGAAGCGCGTGGTTAGGCTTTGAACTGGCAGTCATGGAGAGTTCCACTAGAGCGTTGATCAGGAGGCGTTCGAGGGATGGTGCAGATAGTCGTGCACGACTTCGGCGCCACCGATTGTGAGGTCGGTCAGGATATGGATCGCCGATAGGACCTCAAGTACCGGCAGCTTTGCGACCGGCGCGAAACAGTGAGGATGCAGCTCAAGGGAGGCCGGCCCGCTCCACGCACCTTTGACCGTGACGTCGGTGACGTAATACCTGACCAGTTCGCAGACCCGCGCCGACCCATCGACGTGAGGTAAGACTTTCAGCAGAAAGCCAGGCGCCGCGAGCGTCTTCTTGACGGCAGCGAGATCGAGTGGCTCGTACTTGTACGCCATGGTTGCGGTTGCAACGCGCACACCGTTGTAATCAAGGGTTCCCACCAGCGCGTCGTTGCGGATTTCAAGCTTCGGCTGGGCGAATACTTTAGGAAAGCCAAGTAACTCACGTCCGGAGGCGATACCGGCTCCGCTGTCGAGGTACATCGCGTGTGTGAAGCCTCCGGATACACCGTCGAAAGTCACTGGTACGACTTGACCCGATTCGGTGTATGAGCCGAGGCCGCTCGAGTCGGGCATCCTGATGAATTCGTACTTGACGATAGGTTCGGCAGGAAGCAGCGGTGCAGGGATGATTCTGGCCAGCGCTTGCGGATCGGTGCGATAGGTAATGATGATGAATTCGCGGTCGACAAACCGGAAAGGCGGTTTGGGATAGGCTGGGCTGCTGATCGGCATCGTGTAGGCTTGTGCGCGAATTTCGTCTTCAGTCATGTAAAGCTCCAGGTGAATGGCTCGGTAATGGCTTGCGCGTGCCTGGCAGCCAAGGGCGTTCGCGCAAACTGTCCAATGCGGTGGAATCAGGCCGCGCCTTCGAAGCGCGCGACAGTGCCTGCCTCGTGAAGACGTGCGATCTCGTCCTGAGTGAAGCCCACCTCTCGCAGGATCTCGGCGCCGTGTTCCCCGAGTTGCGGCGCGGCGCCCGGCTTCACTTTGTGTTCACCCATGATCTGGATAGGATTGCTGACCGTGCGCATGGCGGGCTTTCCCGGCAGATCGAGCGGCACGACGATGCCGTTGGCCTCCAGTTGCGGATCGTGAATGATCTCTTCGGCAATCTGCACGACGCCAAAAATCACGCGCGCCGCGTTAAGCGTTTTTTTCCAGAAGGCAAGCGGCTGGCTCGCGAATAGTGGATCGAGAATTTTGACCAACGCGGCTGCGTTATCGATACGTCGTTCGTCGGAAAATCTTGGGTCTTCCAGAAGCTCTGGCACACCGATAGCACGGGTAAAGGCGGCCCAGTCCTTGCGTTGCGCCGCAACCAGCAGAATCCAGCGACCGTCGGCTGTCTGGTATGGGTTCAGCAGTGCGTTGGGTGGATTCTTCCGGTCGTGCTGGGCGAAGAATCGACCGCCATTGAGACCGCCCTCGACCCACGCGGCTGCTGCCCAGATACCGTTGGCGATCAGCGAAGTCGACACATGGCTGCCTTTGCCGGTCCTGGTGCGTGTATAGAGCGCCGTGACGATCGCCGCATACAGTGTTGTGGCCGTGGCGTGGTCGCCAATCCCCGGAATAGGGAGTGTCGGAGGGCTACCGGCGTCGTGGGTAACTTCCATGAGGCCGGAGCGAGCCCAATACGCCGTGACATCGAAACCGGGTGTGTCGGCGTCGGGCCCTTCGGATCCATAGCCGGTAATGTCGGCGTAGATCAGCTTCGGGTTGAGCGGCGACAACGCCTCGTAGCTCACGCCCAAAGCGGCTTTCACACGTGGCGGGAAATTGACGACTACGACATCGGTCCATTGAACGAGGCGTGTCAGCACCTCCTTGGCTTCGCTGGACTTCAGGTCGAGGGCAATGCTGCGCTTGTTGCGGTTCGTCAATTGCCAGGCGTAGTTCGTGTTTGCCACCGGGTTCGGCGGCATGGCCGAGAAGAACCGGTACACGTCGCCCGTACCCGGCGGCTCGATCTTGATGACGTCTGCTCCGAAGTCCGCCAGAATCGTTGTTGCCGCAGGGCCGGCAATGTAGCTCGCAAGGTCGAGCACCTTGAGACCTGAAAACACGCGTTGTCCGTCGGTCATGGAAGTGTTCCCGATTTGGGGTTAGACGTTGACTATTTGCACTACTAAGCTTGACTGGATCGAGAGCTGGATCAAGGAAGAGCCGTTCCGTCTCAACGGCCCTGGAATCTCGGCGGACGCCTCTTCAGGAAGGCGGTGGTCCCTTCTTTCTTGTCCTCGGTCGCTGCGCATAGCGCGAAGAGTTTTCCTTCCAGCGCGAGTCCCTCCGGCAACGCTGAGTTGAGCCCAACGTTGACGGCATCCATTGCATAAGCGACGGCTAGCGGTGCGTTGGCGGCGATTTGTGCCAGAAGCGCCTCGGCGCGGGCGATCAGATTTCCGGCTTCTACGACTTCATCTACCAGGCCGATCCGATATGCCTCATCCGCGGATACCATCTCGCCGGTGAGGATGAGTTTCAGCGCGACACTCCTGCCCACGAGGCGAGGGAGCCGCTGCGTTCCGCCGAAGCCGGGGATAAGCCCCAGTTTGATCTCAGGCTGCCCGAACTTCGCGCCCGGACTGGCTAGCCGGAACGTACAGGCGAGTGCGGTTTCGCACCCACCGCCAAGTGCCAGGCCGTTCACTGCGGCAATGACTGGCTTGCCGAGGTTTTCGATGAGATTGAGAAGCGCTTGCCCCGCCCGCGTCTGGCGTTCGGCCTCGATCGGCGTGGCGGTGGCGAGCTCAGAGATGTCGGCTCCTGCAATGAATGCCCGGTTGCCTGCGCCGGTGATGATGACGCCGCGAATCTGCGAGTCCGCTTGTGCGTCGGCAAACGCTGCGCCTAGTTCTGCAATCGCCTTCCGGTTCAGCGCGTTCATTAGCTCGGGACGGTTCAGCGTCACGTAAGCCGTAGCATTTCTCTTTTCGTAGAGAACGGTGTCGAAGCAGGGGGCAGACAAATCTTTTGACATCGAAACGGACCTTCCGGGTTCATGGACGTCCAGCGCCTGCCCGGTCGGGCGACGCTCATTAATTTGCGCAGGCCCTGACTTTTTCTTACCCTGTACGTAAGTTCGAATCAACGGCAGCGAGCACATCGGATCTTAAAGTTATCCCGACCTGTCGCATATGTGATAACTCACAACGCAGTTAGCTATTTTTCCAATGCCGGTGCCTCCGGCCTGGTTTACCTGGCCGAGCCGTGCAGCTTGATTGCAATATCGAGCTTCGATATCCAGCTGGCGTCGTCGAGGCGTGCTCCGAGGATATTTTCAATTCGTTCGAGCCGATAGTTGAGCGTATTCGGATGAATGCCAAGAACGCTCGCGGTGACCTTTCTCCGTTGCAACTGGTCGAAGTAGGTCTTGAGTGTTTCGAGCAATTCGGGTTCGCTCGCGAGTTGTTCGACCAGAGAGACAAGGTAACGCAGTGCGTTTTTCGTACCGCGTACGCTTTCTTCGAGGACGATTTTCGAATACAACCACACGCTCTCTTCGCCTCCCTGAGCGCGGCCGAGACTGAGGGCACGGCTTGCTTCTTCCGCGGACATAGCCCAGCCTGCCGCGCCTTCGCCCATCAGGCCAACGCCGATTGCCTTGATTTCCGGGCTTGTTTCTGCGAGCGCTGCGATCTGTTTGCCCACCTGAAGATCGCTCATGCCGATCAGGTCGCCGAGCCGGGCCGGTATCCACAGGAGTAGTTTCCCGCCGTACCAGATGTCGAAGAGCGTATCGACGGGCAATTTGAGCCGTCGGGCGATGGCAACGACAATTCGGTCGAGTTCACTTTTGAACGTCGGCGAATTGCTGTCGATCGAGTGTACGTCGATGGCCAGCGCTATTCTGGGAATCGTTCCATCGAGCCGGAGGGCGGCTGCGGTTTTGGCGAATCCTTCGGTGTCTTCAGGGTAGTAAAAAATAATGCTGTGCAGCTGATATCGAAGGGATTCCCGCCAGCGGGCCTGTTTATATTGTTCATCCAGGTAGGTCTGGGAGATGATCTGCGCCAGAACGTCGAAGAACTCCATCAAAAACGGTGAGATCCGGAATAACAGTTCATCCCGCAACTCGTCGCTTTTCTCGTCCGGGTCAATATAAAAACACCATAACTCGCGGGACCCCAGCCGGAAAGCGCGCAGCAACGCATCGAGAGGCAATCCCTGGTAGACCCGCCGGCGCCCGTACTCCCGGAAGGCCTCCAGTCCTTCGGCCGATGGAGCGGTGCCGGACAACAGGGTGCCGAACCAAAGTTTGGCCGACCAGGCAACCGAATTGCGTATATCAAGTTTGGTTGGGGAATCCAGATCTGCATACAGCTTGATATTCATCAACGCTGCATATACCCGGTCGACGACTTTCCCATGGTCAAGGGCCACTTTCTCGGTCCACTCGCGCAGGGCCGGCGATATCTCCGGGATATTTTTAGTCATGCTTGGCATTCCTCGGTGATTATGTCGTCGACAGTCTACGGAAGTCTTGCCCCGGCGCGTGGTGCTGCCGGTGAAGCGAACGACCGTTTTTTCAGGTTGACCACGGTCGAGGTCTCCGCCACGCTATTTTGCACTACGTCGTATTGCTCGGGGTGCAACTGAAGAGTGATGGGTGCGAAAACGCACCGTCGAAGTCACTGTGACGATCAACAAAATTATTTTGACTTTGAACAACGATGATGCGTCTCTTTCCGAGGCGTGGGCCCTGGCTGGTTTTACCTGTAAGCCTGTTCTTAAAGCATCTGTTCCGAAACAAACGGAGCGAGAAGCCACATTTTCCACCGCGCTCCAAAGCTCACCTCGGGCTCGGACTTGTAGATCACCTCGGTGCCGTTTTCCATCGCCGTCCACTCCAGGGTCTTTCCGTCGCTCGCCAGGCTTAGGTGATAGGTCCCACTGCTTCGGATCCCATTCAATAGGGAAATGACCTGCTGGGAAAGCTGGTGGGAGTGCACGAACATCCCCATTTCTGTATTCTCGCGGGATGATCGTAAATCCATGTTCATCGATCCCACGAAGGTCGTATCGCTATCGATGACGACGATTTTGGCATGCGATCGACCGATAGAGTCCCGCTTGATCACTGTCTCTACATCTTTGTTGGCGTGTAGACCCTGCGAGCTCACCTCATAGATATCAATCCCCATTCGAAGCATGCGAACGCGGTATGTAGCATAAGCAGCGCTAGCCAGGGGCTCATCGTTCACGCCTACCGCATTGGTTATCAGCGTAACTTTCACGCCGCGGTCGCGCACCTTTTGCAGCGCAGCCATCCCTACTTCCCCCGGGACGAAATACGGCGAGACCAGCAAGACATCCGTATTCGCTTCGGATATCGCCTTTAAGACGCGCGACGTCACCGTGGACGCATCGTCTCCTTTCTCGGCGCGGCCGGAAACCTTCTCAGGCGTATCGGCAAAGGTTTCGACCTGACCGGAAAGCATGTTCAGCCGAGGCTGGTCTGCTTCCTGGCTGAAAGGAAGAAATCCGAGCTCATCTGCCACCGCCGCCGGTGCGCTGGCGAATGCGGTCTCGCCGGCGGTCTCGCGTTCGAATGACGCTTGCCGCGCGGCCAGGTCGTCGGGAGAGTTGTCGATGCTAGCCATTGGATACACCCGCGGGCTGTTCCAGTAGCTGTCGAAAATTGACTCAAGCCTCGGCACCGTATCTCCGGCTAGCAACAAGTCGAAATCGATGAAATTTCCAACATGGCTCTGAAAAAAGTACTCGTCAGCTATATTTCTTCCGCCAGCAACCGCAAACGCACCATCGGCAATGAAAAGCTTGTTGTGCATCCGGTGGTTTAGACGAGAGAAGTCATCCAGCGACAACGCCCATTTCATGAGCGCCGATGTCCTTCCGGCGGGGAAAGGGTTAAACAGCCTGATCTCGACGTTCGGAGTAGCCGACAGATCCAGGAGAAGCTGTTCACTGGTGTCCGTGTACAGGTCATCGACGAGTATGCGCACCCGGACACCGCGCAACGCAGCGTCCCTGACAGCTCTGAGCAGTGTTCTTCCTGTGGTGTCGTCCTGAATCAAATAGTACTGAAGGTCCAAGGTGTGGGATGCTCGCTTTGCAAGCGCGAGCCGGGTGTCCATGGAGATGCGGCTGAAAGGCATGGGCCTGAAGCTCGACCCTGACCCGGAAGGTGTGCTCGCCGTGGCGAGTTGTACTAGCGGATCTGCATCGTTTGCGGGCAATGCGAAGCTTTCTGCTTTCGCCGAGGGTGGCAGCGACGCGCAACCCTCGATTTGCGCCACTGCCAGAACAGAGAGGCAGACCAACGCTATCCGCGCGCCTACTCGAATTGATTTTCGGCCTCGCGTTGCCGGATAGCCTTGTAGTTGCATGGAACCCGAATTCCTGGATTGATCTGTTGTCCAGCGACGCAAGGATGACTGTACGAGCCATACCATAGTGCTCAATAGCTTTGGCACCAAGCCTATGGGTATGCTGCGGCCGGATCTCAGGCAAGCCCAAGACTTTTCAAAGCCAATGTTCAACATGATTCAAGCCTTCACTGTTATTTGGCTGAGGCACGTAACGTGTAACTCGAGGTCGCTGCGTCGCGGACTTGCCGCTAGCCAGACATAGTGGCAGTGGACCTGCTTGCAGACCGGTCCGCAGGAAAGGCGTGTATTTGGGAGCTAATTTGTTCCAGAGACAGCAGGCATGGAGCCATGGGGTGCGCCGTTCAGAAACATATTTGAATGAGACTTTGCTAGACCAGAAGTTACCGTCGTGAGTTCTCCTCACCCTGTACATAAGCGCAAGTTCACGGCAGTGAGCACATCAGATCTTAAAGTTATCCCGACCTGTCGCATATGTGATAACTCACAACGCAGTTAGCTATTTTTCCAACGCTGGTGGGTCCAGCCCAACTTGCCTTGCCTGCTTAACTCTCCGGGTGTTCGAATCTCCAGTGTCCGAGACAATTACCATTTAGGGTTTGTACTGAGTGAGTTCATGCCTCTTCTTTCCAATATGCCGATCGCATACCGCATTCGGGATATGCATCATCACGTGGCACCTGCATTTAAATCACCAGGACGCAAAACGATCCGTATATTTTTGCTGTTGAAGTTTTGATAGCCAACTGCCGATAACGAAGAGAGGCAGCCATCAGAGGTCGATTCATGAACTTCACCGAAAATCCGGTCCACAGCAAGTTGCGGGAGCGCAGGCTGCCGGGTGGCGCCATGGCGTCTTGCCTCGATACTCGCACGCATCTCCAACAGACGAGATCTTGCCGTATCCATTGCTCCGTTGAATTGCTGCACCCTGGCAGGGTGCCACGAATAGCGGGGCCTCGGTGAACTGGGCCGGTAGCACGGCTCGGCAGTGGCTTTCCCGGCACGGCACTGCGCTGCGGACCGTGCTGGTGAGCGTCATCGCCATCGGCTGTGTGGCGGCGGCAGCCTTCCAGATCTTCGCTTCCAGCGAACGGGCCGATGCCCGCATGGCCGCGGTCATCCAGGTCAAACAGGATCTTGACGTGCTGCAGGCGTTGCATGTCGACGCGAACACTGATTTTCTGAAGGGCCTCGGCACGAGCCGCTGGGCTTCCTACGCCTGGCCCATAGCACGGGTGGGTGAAGCGACGCGTTGCTACGACGACCTCGCGAAGCTCCTTGCGGGAACGCCTGACGCGCTCGCGACGGTCGCCAGGATGCGCGAGGCCAGCGCCCAGTGGGCGCAGCAACTGGACGAACTGACCGCAGGTGCGGTGAGCGTGCACGGCACGGCGGTCAACAGTTCGACGCTGCTTGCAGCAAACGAAACATTCAGCGTGATCGCCGTGGCGGTCGCACGACTGCGCGCACAGGAAGATGCACGCGCGCGGGCAGATGCCAGCTACGCCGCGCAGCGGCTTGCCATTGAGCGGACTGCCCTTGCCATCACTGCCGTACTGGCAAGCGGCCTGCTCGCTTACGGATTTACCGCCAATTACCGGATCTCACTTGCCCGCTCGCGCGCAAAGATCGTTGCGGACGAAGCGGAAAAGCGCTTTCGGGAATACTTCGAGAAACACCCGGTGGCAATGCTGATCTTCGAGGTCCAGTCACTCACCATTCTCGCGGCAAACGGGGCCGCGCAGCGTCAATATGCGTATGGTGCGGACGGTTTGAGCGGCATGCGCATCACCGCGCTTTTTCCGGCCGCTCAGCGCGTCTCGTTCGAGGAAAAGATAAAGCGATTCCACAGTTGGGCGGAGGGCAGCGAGGCCAGTGACACCTGCTTGCATATGCGACGCGACCTGAGCGTGATCACCGTGCAGATGTCCTATCATTTCCTGCAGTACGGTGGTCACGACGCCTGTTTCATCACAGCCATCGATGTGACCGAACGCGAGCAGGCCAAGCAGGAAATCCAGCAGGCCAAGCAGATGCTGGAGACGGTCATCAACAGCGTGCCGAACCGTATCTGCTGGAAAGACCGCGATCTGCGATATGTCGGATGTAACCGGCCGTTTGCTGCCGACGCCGGCTTCACCGAGGTCGAACAGGTCGCTGGTCTGGGTGACTTCGACATGCCGTGGAAGGAGTCATCAGCACAGCTCATCAATCTCGACGCCCAGGTCATGCGAACGCGTGAGCCTCTGGTGTCGCAGGAAGAAAGCCTGCGAATGCAGGACGGCAGCCTGCACTGGCTGTGCATAACAAAAGTGCCATTGTCCGACGCGCAGGGGAACGTGACAGGAGTGCTGACCTGCTACGAGGACACCACCTCGCAGAAACGGGCCGAACTCGCGTTGCGTTTGCGAAGCCGCGCGCTGGACGCAAGCGTCAACGCCGTGCTTATTACACGTGTGACCGCCACGGGCGGTGCGGTTATCGAGTACGCGAATCCTGCTTTCGGGCGGATTACCGGTTATGCGCCGGAAGACGTTCTTGGGCGCGATGGCGCATTCCTGCTGGCACGTGATCGTTCGCGGCCTGGCTTTGATCAACTGGGTCACGAACTGGCCGCGCAGCGGGAAGTCAGCACCTTGCTGCACAGCACCCGGGCCGACGGCTCCCTGTTCTGGAATCAGCTCTACATCGCGCCGGTGCGCGATGAGAGCGGTGCGATTACCCACCACATCAGCGTGCTGAACGACGTTACCGAACTGGTCGAATCGAGAGATCGGTTGCATATGCAGGCCCGCAGCGATGCACTGACGTCACTGCCCAATCGTGCCGTGTTGCGCGAGTGGATCGAACGTGCCGTCCGGCATGCACAACCGGGCGAGGTGGCTTTCGCAATCCTGTTCATGGATATCGATCATTTCAAGGACGTCAATGACACGCTCGGCCACAGAGCCGGTGACGGTCTGCTGCAGCATGTCGCAAGAGAACTGCGAACCTGTGTTGGGCCAGATGATCTGGTGGTGCGTTACGGCGGGGATGAATTTGTCCTTGCTGTTGCCAAACCGGAAACCGATGATCGTCTGAAAGGCGTGCTGTCATTGATACACGCGTGCCTGAAAGAACCGGTTTCGCTCGAAAATGTCCTCGTGCACGTGCAGATGAGTCTCGGCATCGCCTGCTTTCCCGATGATGGGCACGACGTAGAAACCCTTCTCAGGCACGCCGACCTCGCCATGTACCGCGCAAAGGCGTCGGGGCCCAATGCCATCCAGCGCTTCGACCTGAGTTTTGCGCAGGCAGCGCAGGTGCGTACGACATTGTCGCGACGCATGCGCATCGCACTCGAAAGCGGTGGATTCAAGCTCGTCTACCAGCCGCAGGTCGACATACAGTTGAACCGCATTACTGGCGTCGAGGCGCTGATCAGATGGCACGATGCCGAGTTGGGGCACGTCAATCCCGCCTCCTTCATCCCCGTTGCAGAGGAAAACGGGCTGATTGGCCCAATCGGCCAATGGGTGCTCGAGCAGGCCTGTGTGCAGGCCAGAGCGTGGCAGCAGGTGATGCCTGGACTGCGCATGTCAGTCAACGTTTCCCCACTCCAGTTCGTGCGGGGCGATTTCCTGCAGGTCGTCCAGCGTGCCCTTGCGGGAGCGAGGTTGCCGCCCCGGTTACTGGAACTGGAGATCACCGAAAGTGTGCTGGTGGCGCCCGGCGCGACGGAGGTTCTGAAGGACTTGCGCGAACTGGGCGTGGGCATCGCGATTGACGATTTTGGTGCGGGTTATTCGAGCCTTTCCTACCTGCGGACATTTCACGCCGACCGCCTCAAGATCGATATGTCGTTTGTACGGGGCATCAGTCTCAACCGTGAAGACGAGGCGATTATTACTGCCATTCTCGCAATGGGCCGCAGCCTTGGGCTGTCTGTCGTTGCAGAAGGCGTGGAGACTGCGACGCAATTGTCCTTCCTCGTAGACCTCGGGTGTGATTTCGTGCAGGGCTATTACTTCGCGAAACCCATGCCGGCACGCCATGCGATGACATATATGGCCGGATTCAAAACTCCCTTGAATGATTCTGCAAAACCGGCCGCTGAAGTCGGCCAAGAGCCGGTTGTGGGGTTCGACGTCAATCGGAGTGGTGCACGACGATCGTAAGGAGCAGGGTCTAGTGGACCGATGCACTACACGCCGCTGGCCGCCTCAAATCGTCTATATTGACTTCTTGAGACGTAACCTCTCATGCTGATGCATCTACTGTTGCCTGCATAACAGCAGGCAGAAAAACGGGGGCGTTATGAGTGAGCTGACAGGGAAGGGCGCGATCGTAACCGGTGGCGGACGCGGTATCGGGCTGGCATGCGCACGGTTGATTGCGCAACGCGGCGGATCCGTAGCACTGCTGGGCGAGGACCGCGAAGTGCTGGAACAGGCAGCCGTGACGTTACGTGCCGAAGGACACAACGTCATCGCGATCGCCGCCGATGTTTGCATCGAGGACCAGGTTGCCGCCGCGATGGAGCAGTCCGCCGCATTTCTGGGTTCGATCGACATACTGGTCAACAATGCGGCGATTCAGCCCTATGGCACTGTTGCGTCCATGGGGTCCGCCGAGTGGGACCGCGTTATCGGTGTCAATCTGCGAGGTACGTATCTGGCATGTCATCATGCGTTACCGCACATGCTCAAACTGCAACGCGGTTCGATCATCAACATCGCCTCAGTTCAGGCCCTTGCTAACCAGGCCCGGGTTGCCGCCTATGCGACGTCGAAGGGTGGCATGCTTGCTTTGACGCGCTCTCTCGCAGTCGATTTTGGTCCTGCCGGCATACGCGCAAATGCAGTCTGTCCGGGCTGCATCGATGCGCCGATGACACGCTTTTCGGCCGCTGAAACCGCTCCTGGGCGAGAGGAAGAAATCCTTCGGGAGTGGGGTAAAGCACAGCCGCTCGGCCGTATTGGGCGCCCGGAAGAAGTCGCCGAGGTCGTCGCGTTTCTGGCCAGCGATCGTGCAAGTTTTTGCACAGGTGCGGAGTTCAGGGTTGACGGGGGGCTGATGGCGAGCCTCGGCGTAGCACTGCCGGAGTGACGAAGACCACGGCTGACATCCTGGGCCGGTTCGATACGTGCCCTGTACTCCGCACGCATCCGGCCAGATGCCGCCAGTTTGAGACTCGCGTCAGTCGATACGTTTAGCCGACATCCACCCGTTTGCGGTGTTTGCCGCGGCAATCTGCTTCGCGATCGAATCGCCCAGCTTTTTCGCGTCACCACTCACGCCGTCCTGCTTCACCTCGGACACGCCATGCAATGCCGTGCCTGTCGCTGCAGCCGTTGCAATATGACCAGCCGCTGCACCGACCCCCGCTGTTTCCGCGATGCCCGGCATATGGCCGCTGTCGGCGTTAGCGGAAAAGCTTTGCAATGCGATCGGTGTGCCTGCGGCGGGCTTATACAGGATCTGGACCGACGCACTCACTTCGCTTTTGCCAGCCCCAAGACCAATCAGGATGCGACGGCGACGCTTGCCTTCGTCGATCGTCTGGAAGCTGCCTTCGACGACCAGCGCGTTCTGGTTCGCCGGTGCGGGGCCATCCACGCGCACCGCGTGCAGGCCCATCGATTGCAGTTCGCGGACGATTTCGTTAGCGACCTGTTCGCGCGTATCGATCGCGGTCTGAGCCTGCTTTTGCGCAGACGATTCGCCGCTCATCGCCGATCCAATTTTCTGTGCGATGCCGCTGTCCATTTTCACCTGCTCGGGCGTGGCGTTAAACGAATACACATAGATGACGTCAGCACGAACGTGCGGCGCAGCGCTGGTTTGCGTTGTGCCGTTGATGCCCGAGGCGCAGCCAGTCAAGAGTAGCGATCCTGCCACGAGTGCCATGCCTGCGAAACGTTTTGCATTGCCAACGAGGGATTTGAATGAGGTTTGCATGTCGATCCTGTCATCGGCACCGTGGCGCCGGAAAATGTCGGGGGGAGGTGTGCCGCAGCACGCAGACGTGAGTATGGGAGGAAGTGGCGCCGCACACCATTCAGGAATTGTGTCGCGCGATGTCGCCGGGACTCGTCGCACGCGGGCAGGGGATGCCCGCGTTTTTTATGAAGAATGCCGGTTTAGCGGCAACGTGACGTGCACCTCGAGACCGCCGCCTTCACGCGCGCGAAACTGAAGCGAGCCCCCGTGCAGGCGTGCGATGCGCTCGACGATGGCGAGCCCGAGACCTGTGCCGCCCGAATGCGTCCGTGCGTTCGTGCCGCGGCTGAACGGCGTCTTGAGCTTCTCCATTTCCCCGGCGGCAATTCCGCTGCCGCGGTCGCAGACGGCGACGCATGCGACATCGTCTTCGGTCCACGTGCGCACGGCGAGACCTGTGCGCCCATAGACAACCGCGTTCTGCATCAGGTTCATCAGGAGCCGCATCAGGCTCACGGGCCGGTACGCGAACACGGGGACTTCGCCGAGCGATAGTTCGAACTCGTGTCCGAGCCCCGCGAAATCCGCCGCGAGCTGACCGATGAGCGCGTTGAGATCGCCTGGCAGCGGCGCCTCGCGCTCGCCGCTGCCGGCGTAATCCATGAACTGCTGGAGAATCGTGTCGATGTGGTCGAGATAGCTTTCCGCCGACGCCACGAACGTATCGTCGGCGCCGCGCGGAATCGCCATCGCCATCGCGAGACGCAGCTTGGTGAGCGGCGTGCGGATGTCGTGGGACACCCCAGCGAGCATCAGCGCACGCGTCGCTTCGGCCTGCTGCAACGCCTGGGTCATCTGGTTGAACGCGCTACTCACCTGGGCGATTTCGGTCGGCCCGTCGGTCGGGAGAACGACGGGCGCTTCGCCCGCGCTCACGTGTCGCGCGGCGCGCGCCAGATCTTTGAGCGGTCGGTTGATGTGCAACTGGATCAGATAACCCGTTAGCGCGGCCAGCAACGCGAGGCCCACGGAGAGCACGAGCGTCGTGGTAATGCCGCTCGCCTGCGCATCTTCGGTCATCGGCAACGCAATCCAGCAGGGCGCGCCGGCTACGTGCACGCGAATCCAGAGCCGCTCGCCATCGCCGGTCTGCCAGCGCACCAGCATGTCGGGCGGTAGATAGTGCTGCAGTGCGCCGACGAAGACGTCGCGTTGCCACGTGCGAAACAGGCGGACCGGGCTGCGCGGCGGTTCGACGCCAAGATGTTCGGGCGTCTCTGTCTGAGCGCCGAGGCGCGCGGCCGCGGCGCGGCCTTCGTCGGGTGGCATGGCGGCCAGCACGCCATCGAGCGTCTTGACGTAGTCGGCAAAGATGATCGCAGCACGGTCGATGCGCGGGCGCTGCACGAAATGCAGCAGCACCGCAAACGAGCATGCCTGGGTCAGTGCGACGAGCGCCACCAGCAGCACGATATTGCGCGCCAGCAGCGAACGCGGCAGCCATCTGCTGCGCCGGTTTGAACGCGCAGGCGTGCTCACGAGTCGATGCCTGCCACGAGCATGTAGCCGACGCCCCAGACGGTTTTGATGAAGCGCGGTTTCGACGGATCGTCTTCGACGATCTGGCGCAACCGCAGAATCTGCACGTCGATGCTGCGATCGAGCGCGTCATGGTCGCGGCCGCGCGCCCGCGCAAGCAGGTTTTCGCGGCTCACCGGCCGGTTCGGCGACGACCCCAGCGCGTGCAGCAGCAACATCTGCGCGGAGTGCACCTCGACCGGCTCGCCACGATGCAGCAGCGTTTGCGTACCGACGTCGAACTGGTATTCGCCGAAGCGCAGCGTTTGCGAGGTCACGGTCGGCACGCCCGCGGCCATTTTCTGGCGGCGCAGCAGTGCACGGATGCGCGCGACGAGTTCATCAGGGAGAAACGGTTTCGCGAGGTAATCGTCGGCACCGGTTTCGAGGCCGACCACGCGGTCGACCGGGTCGCCTTTCGCGGTCAGCATGAGGATGGGCAGCGTCTGCCCTTCGGCGCGCAGCCGCCGGCATATCGTCAGCCCGTCTTCCGGTTCCATCATCAGGTCCAGCACGAGCAGGTCGTACGGCTCGCGCTGCAGGTAGCGGTCGAGCTGCTTGCCGTCGGCGACGACGCGCACATGGAACCCGTGGCCGGTCAGAAACCGTTGCAGCATGTTGCGCAACTCGGCTTCGTCGTCCAGCACGATAATCCTGTTCACCTGCTCCATGACGCGTCTCCTGGCTTCATTGGCATTCAGCGTGACATTGCTTTCTGTTGCATCAGTGCCTCGATTTGCGGCAGCGTGACATAACCGACGTGCTGCGTATCGATTTCGTCGAAATGTTTCGCGACCATCGGCATACCCGCAGCCGCCTGTTCCCGCGTCAGCTTGCCGTCGCCCGTCGTGTTGGCACTGGCAAAGCGGGCCTGCAATTGCTGCATCGCACGCTCGCCGCGCGGGGTATCCGCAGGTGGCAGTGCGCTCTGAGCCGAAGCCGTTGCCGAAACAATACACAAGACAAGAACCGCGATCATCTTTTTCATCATTTACTCCGTGGTGTGGCCGACGCTCATGGCCGGCAGGGTTAATTCATTGATCTGATGTTTGCCGTTACGCCCAGTGCGCCGGCACCCAGAAGCGCCCAACCCAGTGGCCGGGCACGAATACAGCAGGACGCGGCGCGGGCGCTACATACACAGGACGCGGCGCGACATACAGCGTGCGGGACTGCGGCGCGATGAACACGACACGCGGCGGAGGCGGCGCGACGTAGACCACCTTGGGCGGGGGCGGTGCAACGTAGACGGTCTTCGGTGCAGCAGGTGCAACGTAGGCGACGGGCGGCGGTGGCACGTATGCAACCGGAGGCGCGACGACCACGGGTGCCGGCGCCACGACCACCGGTGCGGGTGCGACGGCGACTGGTGCCGGCGCGACCACGACCGGTGCGGTACCCACGGCAACCGTAGCGCCCACCGTCGTGACAGTGCCACCGGTGGTCACTGTGCCGCCGTGCACAACCGTCGTGCCGCCGCCCGTCGTGACCACGCCAGCGGCCACGCGTGTCGCGCTGCCCGAATGCGTGACGGTTCCACCATCGGTGCCCGTCACGGTGCCGGAACGGGTGCAGGTGGAACCGGCGCAGTCTGTCGATGCCGTGTGACTAGTGGTGTTGCCATTCGCGGCAGTGATCGTGCCCGAAGACGAATACTGACCCGGCGCGTTGCGCGTCACGCTGCCCGACGTCGTGGCGCTGTGACCGTCCGAGCCGGTCAGGGTGCCGGTGTGGTCGCACGTACCGCCTGCGCAGCTTGTGTCACCCGAGTGCTGGACCTGGCGTCCGTTAGGGCCGGTGGCTGTGCCCGAATTCGAAAACTGGCCGGGAGCAGTGCGAGTGACAGTGCCGGTGTTGGTGGCGATACCGCCATAGGGATTCGCGACGCCGCCTGCGTGCGTACAGCTGCCGCCCGTGCAGGAGCCGTAATGTGCGCCGTTGTAGGTGCCGTGCGGCGTGTAGGCAGTGCCATGACCCGACCATCCGGCGAAGGCGGGCGTGCTGAGGGCGATGAGCAGCGCAGCGCTGGCTGCGGTGAGGTGGCGGAGTTTCATGAGGTGTCCTTCAAGGTTCGGTTCAGTCACGCACTGCGGCGTGGCAACGGGACGAACTATAAAAGGAGCTCGCGAAATAATCGCCCGGTAAAAGATGTCGCGGTGTTACACCATGGCGGCGCGCCGCCAGCAGCCGGGCTGCGCGGCCGGCTTGCCGTCGCGGCAGGAGTTCCGTGACATCTGGCGACATGGTTTACGCGTGGTTTTTGGCCGGGCAGCCCACTACATTAGCTTCACCCGACGCGATAGCGGCTTTACCCGCAGACGACGCGTCTCACCTCTCAACCCGTTATCTGCCCATCATGTTGACTACTGGAAAAATCGCGCTTTTTGTTACGTTGTTCGTCATTGGCGTCTCGCTGATCGAGGCATGGGTGCTCACCCGCATACAGCGCAATAGCGCCTCGCCGTTCGACTGGTATGAAGTATGGATTTCGCTGGCGGATGTAGCCGGCCGCAAGCTGCTCGCGCTGTTGCCGCTTTCGCTCGCGACGCCGGTCTTCGCCCTTGCCTGGGATCACCGGATCTTTACCGTCACGCTCAACAGCGCGTTGATGTTGTTCCTGCTCTTTATCGGACAGGAGTTCTGCTACTACTGGTATCACCGTGCGTCGCACCGCATCCGCTTTTTCTGGGCGACGCATGCGGTTCATCACTCGCCGAACCAGTTGACGCTTTCGTCTGCTTATCGCCTCGGCCTGACCGGCAAACTGACTGGCTCGGCGATCTTCTTCGCACCGCTCGTGTGGCTCGGCGTGCGCCCTGAAATCGTGCTGGCGACGCTGAGCTTTAATCTGCTTTATCAGTTCTGGCTGCATAACACGTGGACGCCGAAACTTGGCTGGCTTGAATACGTGTTCAATACGCCGTCGGCACATCGCGTGCACCACGCATCGAATGTCGATTATCTCGATGCGAACTTTGGCGGCGTGCTTGTCATCTTCGATCGCCTGTTCGGCACCTATGTGGAAGAACGCGCCGATGAGCCGTGCCGTTACGGTCTCACGACACCGACGCGCTCACGCAATCCGCTTGTCGTCGAATTCGAGCACTGGGTTAGTCTTGCACGGGATATCGCGTCGGCGCGTAGCGTGTGGGCTGCGATCTGCTATGTGATATTGCCGCCGGGCTGGCGCGCTGATGGTTCCGACGAAACAACTGAGGCACTGCGTCGGCAGAGCCTGGTTGCAGCGCGTACCGTTCCGGTCAGTACTACGCAGGGACGGTGAGCAATGCTCTCATCAACGCGACACGTCTTGCCTGGCATAAGTCGACTCCCAGCCACCGCCAAGCGCCTTGCAAAGCGTGATCAGATTCGCGTCAGCGGTTGCCTTGCTTTGTTCGAGATTGCTTTCGCCATCGAGCAACTGCCTCTGTACGTTCAGCACGTCGAGATAATCGAGTGCACCGGCCTTGTAACGCTGCTGCGCGACCGACAGTGCGCGCTGGTTCAGAGCCACCACCTCCGTCAATCGGTCACGCCGCTGCTGTTCGGCATCGTAGACCACCAGCGCATCGTCCACCTCGCGCCACGCTTCAAGTACGGTGCGTTGATAGACGATCGCGGCTTCCTGTTGTTGCGCCTCACGCAGATGCAATGTCCCCTTGAGCCGTCCGCCTTCGAAAATCGGCATCGTGATGGAGGGTCCGACAACAAACTGCCCCGACGCCCAGTTGGCGAGGCTCGAGAGCTGCAGACTCTGAAAACCTGCGCTGCCATTCAGCGAAATGCGCGGATAAAAATCGGCCTTTGCCATACCGATCGAGGCAGTGGCAGCATGCAGCTGTGCCTCCGCTTGCCGGATATCCGGTCTGCGTTGCACCAGCTCCGACGGAAAGCCGATGGGTACCTGCGCAGGCAGCTCGGGGACGTCATGCGGCTCGCTCAGTGTTTGCGCGAGCGCGCCTGGCTCTTCGCCGAGTAATACGCCAATCGCGTTGATCGTGGTCTCGCAGCGCGATTCGAGCGTCGGGATCAGGCTCTCGATCGAAGCCACCTGCGCGGAAGCGTTGGCCACGTCCAGATCCGTCGTCACGCCTTCGCGTACCTGGACTTGCGTGAGTTTCGTGGTATCGCGAGCAAGTTCGAGGTTTTGCTTCGCAATGCGCAGCAACGACTGTGTATCGCGAAGCTCGATATAGTCTCGCGCGAGTTCGGCGCGGGCTGACAGCAGCACAGCATTTCGATCCTCGTAAGAAGCTTGCGTCAAGGCAGTCGCAGCTTCCACTCCGCGTCGATTGCGGCCCCAGATATCGAGTTCCCAGGAGGCGTCGAAGCCCGCCTGATAGAGGTTGTACGCCGGCGAACCCTTGGAGCCCGGCAACGGCGCGACGCCAAGCGGCGTATTACCCGAAGCGGATTGTGACTGCGTTTCGGTCGGACTAACCCCGAGCAGCGACAGGATGCCGTTCGGACTTCCGCGCTCGCGGTCATACGACGCAGCGCCGTCCAACGTGGGATATTCTGCTGCACCTGCGACGCGCTGCTCAGCCCGGCTTTGGCGAAGGCGCGCCGATGCCGCGGCCACATCGAGGTTCGCATTGGCCAGTTGCTGTTCGAGCGTATTCAAGGTGGGATCGTTGAACAGGGTCCACCAGTCCGTATCGAAGTCGGTCTCGACAGCCTTGCTTGGAGCCTGCGCCGCCTGAGTGCGATCGAACACTTGCGGCGGCGTGGACGTCACGGGAGGTTCGAAGTTCGGCCCAACCGTACAGCCCGCTATCACGAGGCACGCCAGTATCTCCAACACCAGCGCGCTGAAAGAAAAGCCGTTCGTATTCATTTTCTCTCTCCTGCTTCGGCCAGGGTATCGCTATGCTGACCCACGGCAACTTCCGTTTCGACAGACAGCCCCACGCTCAGCGCAGACGCTGCCTCCTGACCTCGATCGATCGTGATCTTCACCGGCACGCGTTGCACCACCTTCGTGAAGTTGCCCGTCGCGTTGTCGGGTGCGATAGGCGCGAAGGCCACGCCGGTTGCAGGCGCGAGGCTATCGACACGACCATGAATCACAACGCCAGGAAAGCTGTCGACCTTGATGCGTACGCTCTCGCCAGGGCGCATGTTGGTGATCTGGTTTTCCTGGAAGTTAGCAACAACGTAAGCGTCCGAAAGCGGCACGATCGCGAGAACCGGCGCACCTGGCGTCACGAACGCTCCAACCCGTGCGGAACGCCGTCCAACCTTGCCGTCCACCGGGGCGCGAACCTCCGTATAGGACAGATTGAGCTGTGCCTGATCGAGCGCCGCTTCGGCGCGTGCGAGTGCGCCGGCTGCCTTATCGCGTTGGGTACGCAATACGTCGAGATTCTGCTCGGTCGACGCCAGCGCGGCCCGGTCGTGTGCCTGTTGCGCGAGTTGCTCGGCGAGCGTGCTCGACGCGTGCTGTTGCTCTTGGGTCGTTCCCGCACCTGCGTCCGAGAGGTCCTGATATCGCGAGGCGTTGGCTCTTGCAAACCCGATCGACGCATCGTCGGATTTGAGCGTCGCGCTCGCTTGCTCGACCAGCGAGGGCTGCCGCGCGATCTCGGCGTCGTAGTTCGCAACGGACGCCTTTGCCGCTGCCACGTCCGCTTCGGCACTCATCAAAGCGGCCTTGAAGTCACGATCATCGATACGGACCAGCAATTGCCCGGCCTTGACCGACTCGTTGTCGTTGACGAATACGTCGGATATCTGACCGGCGATACGCGGCGCCACCAAAGTGAAATCGGCTTCAACGTAAGCGTCGTTAGTGGATTCGGTATTCGAGTTGCCGGTCAGGCTTGTGCAAGCCCACGCACCAATGCCGGCCGCAACAAGCAACGCGGCAACACGAATAATCCTGAGGGGAGATTTAGCAGCGGATGACATAAGAACCGTCCTTAGCGTGAAGTGGAGGGCGTCGTGCACCACGGCGGGTAGATCCGCACGGGTAACACGGGCACCAGGAAAAGGAGGGCGATGGCAACACCCGCCATGACCCGGTAGAGATCCGCCGACGTCAGCACCACTGCCTGCTCGTGGATCCGGTGTGCAAGTTCGCCGAGGCTATAAGCTGCGTCGACGCTTTGACTTGCTACAAGCGCGTGGTTGCCTAAATGGTCCACGAGCATGTTCGAATGAAGGTGTTCCCGATCGGTGCTCAGCCCTTCGATGAGTGCCGTTGCTACAGCCGCTGAAAAGGTTTTGAGCGAGTTGAACATCGCCGAAGCAAATGGGCCGTCTGTCGGGGCCAGGCCCGTCGTCACACCCATCAGGATTCCCAGGATTACCATCGGCTGCGCGACGATCTGGATCGATTGAAGCCAGTAGAAGTTGTTGCGAATCCATTCGGAGGTAATGAAGCTTCCCATCAGGCACGTGGCAAGCATGAGGCACAGGCCGATCGCCATGACCCACCGGTGATCGACCCGCCGCAGATTCAGAACGGCAGCGGTCAGTGGGAGCGTGATCAGAAGCGGGATCGCAACCAGCAACGACAAGGGCGCAGTCTGCAGCGGCCTGTAGGCATGAACGCTCGCGAGATACTGGCCGGGTATTGCGGCCACACCCACCAGCAGGATCACCGCGCCCAGCAGGGTCGTCAGTCCGTGCGTGAAGTTTCTGCGCGACAGCAACTGCAGCTTGAAAAAAGGCAGGGGGTGAAACCACTCGTTGACGAGGAATGTCGCAAACAGAAGCCCCCCGCCAATAAACATCACGCGAATGAGCTCGGAATCGAGCCAGTCCAGACGATCGCCTTGCAGCAGGCCCGTCACGAGCATCGCGACGGCCGGAAATCCCGTCAGAAACCCGGTCCAGTTGAATGCCTTGAGCCGTTCGAGTTTGAGGGGATCGGCGGGAAGCCCTTGCTGGATCGCCACACAGCACGCGATA
This sequence comes from Paraburkholderia sp. GAS206C, assembly GCF_050435645.1. Classification (NCBI taxonomy): domain Bacteria; kingdom Pseudomonadati; phylum Pseudomonadota; class Betaproteobacteria; order Burkholderiales; family Burkholderiaceae; genus Paraburkholderia; species Paraburkholderia sp. GAS206C. The sequence goes on from NZ_JBNDKR010000016.1 coordinate 56,921, forward strand.
CCAAGCGGCACGATTTGCCAGAACGCCATCTGCCAGCCGACATACTCGGTCCACAAAGCAGCGAGCGGCGTGCCGAGCGCCGGTCCAAAGGTCGCCGTGAGGGCGTAGCCCGCGAGGCCGTATAGCTTCACCTTGGGCGGAAGGTAGCGCAGCGCCACGATGATCAGCATCGGGGGCAGACATCCTCCTGCAATTCCCTGCAGGACGCGCAGCGCATAGAGCGTCAGCAGGTTTGGTGCGAAGGGGCAGAGGATCCCGAACAGCATCGTCGCGATCACGGCGCCGATGGTGAATCGCTTGAGCGTGAACGTGATGCCAAACCACGGAGCAAACACCATCGTCGCGACATTGGCTGCTTCGAATAAAGCGGTCAGCCAGGTTCCGTCGTCATGCCCTATCGAGAGCGCGCCCTGAATGTCCGCCAGGGACTGCGCGGTGACCTGTTCGTTGAGAATGGCCAATAAAGACGCGAGCAGCATGCCAACGAGACCAATCGCCAGGCGAAGCGGAAGCGCGGATTGTGCGGGCGCCGCCTGCGCAGGAGCGGCTGTGGTCGTTAAAAGGTTGGCTGTAGTCATGGCAATCCCGTTACTGTTCAGGTTCAATAGGGCTTCTAAATGTCGGTGTTGGAGATCACATGAGAAGCGAAGACTCTCCGGCACCGATAGCGGCCGGCGGCCGGGTTACATCTTCGGTTGCGCCTCTTTGAAGTACTGCGGCGCTTCCCGGCGATCGAACATGCCGTACTCCCGGATAACGCGGATATTGCGCACGCGCGATGCATCCGCCGTAGCTGCCTTGGCCAGGAACGCTTCGGCTGCTGCATGGTCGCGCCACGTCAGAACGGCGATGACGTCTCCCGGTGCCAGCAGTGCGTCGAAGACGTCCCAGGAAACGAGGTCAGTCGCGCTCGTATCCACTCCGAGTGATTTCGCCACCTCGTCTGCGCTGCTCTGCTTCACCCATGCCGGCGAGAATTTCCCGTCATGTAGCGTCACTGCCTTACCTTTTCCCGTCTCGGTGACATCCAGGCGCTGCTCGAGCAAGGCGTGTCCCGCGGGAACATGCGTATCGCTGACGGTCTGACCAATGCGCAGGCGATAGTCGGAAAACACGCGGTCGCGCGCAGCCTGCATGATCCTGTTGTGCGTCGCTTCGGTACGCCAGCGGATGAGCGATTTCTCGTCGCGCCAACTCGACAGCGAAAGAAGCCACCCCTCGCGTGTGAGACTTGCGTAGCGGTTGTTGTCAATAAATCCGTCGATTTTGTCCAGTTCAGGACGCAGCATTTTGGCCATGCCGAGATAGGCATCGACCTGCTCAGGGATCGGGTGAACTTCAAGCATTGCGGAGAACATGTGGACCTCTCTCGTTTGGTTAGTCGTACAACGTGTAGAGATTGTCCAGGATCGGCCCGATTCATTGGAGTCCAAACGGGTTGGTATTGGGCCAATGAGTGATCGAAATTTGCCATGCTTTCAAGGACGTTCTGCATAACCCTCACGGCCTGAAAGAGTCTTTTGCAGGCCGATCTCCGGCACCTCGATCACAACGCATAGAATCACGGCTTATGGACGCGTGATGAGGGTAGGGAGCGAAATGGACAAATTGCGTGAGATGGAGATTTTCGTGGCCATCGTCGACCGGGGCAGCTTCACGGGTGCGGCTGACAAAGTTGGCATGTCGTCCGCCGCGGTCTCGCGGGCGGTCAATTCGCTGGAATCGCGTCTCGGCACACATCTGCTGGCCCGCACGACCCGAACGGTTCGTCCGACGGATGCAGGCCTGTCATACCTCGAAGCCTGCCGCAAGGTGTTGGACACCATCACGGATGCAGAAGCGACCTTGGCGGCCGATCAACTCAATCCCGTGGGGACATTGACTATTTCCGCACCGGTCCTGTTCGGCCAGCGATATGTTGCGCCGCTGGTCAACGCATTCGTGCTGCGTTATCCGGACGTCAACGTCAATGCGGTGTACGCCGATCGAACGACGCGGCTTCTGGAAGAGGGTGTGGATATTGCCATCCGTATCGGCCATCTCGGCGACTCTTCGGCATTCGCCGTTCCGCTAGGCTTTGTGCGGCGTCGGACGTACGCAGCGCCTTCCTATCTCGCCGAGCATGGGGAGCCCCTTCACCCCAGAGATCTGGCCGATCACCACTGTGTATCTTTCACGGGCGTCTCGCTTCCGCTCGAGTGGGCGTTCAACGAGAACGGTTCGCGGCTGCCTGTGAGACTTCAGCCGCGGATGATTGTCGACCTGGGTCCTGCTGCTCTTCTCGCTGCCGTCGATGGAGTGGGAATCGCCCAGTTTCTGTCGTATCAGGCAGCGCCTGATGTAGCCGATGGCAGGCTCCAACCGGTGCTGACCTCATTCGAGCCCGAGGCGACACCGGTGAGCCTGCTTCACGTAGAAAGGCGAAGCACCAGCGGCAAGATTCGCGCTTTCGTGGAGTTCGTGACCGAGGCGCTACGCAAAAATGCGCACCTTCAGGACGTGGACGCTACAGCGACGCGAACTTCCCGGTAGGCGGCCACCAGCGCGTCAAGGCCGAACGCCCGGTTCAATCCGCTTGGATTGGGTACGACCCACGCGTATGCGCCACCGAAGGGTTTTGTTTGCAGCCCCCAATCGATATCGCGCGTGCCGGAGATGGCCGCGAGTGCCATCTTTCCGAGGAAAACGACGTGTTGCGGGGCGTACCGCCCGATCTTTAGCCGAAAAGCCTCCCCGGCCAACTCGATCTCCGAGCGCGACAACTCGGCAGCCTGCGCTGTGGCGCGCGGGACCACCGCGGTGAGACCGCAACCGTATCGAAGAAGCGAACGGTCGTCTTCGGGAGGGATCTGTTCAGGCGTGAAGCCTGCAAGATGCAGCACCCGCCAAAACCGGTTGCCGCGGCCCGCAAAGTGATGACCTGTCGACGCCGCACGCTGACCCGGATTGATCCCGCAAAAGATTACCGACAGGCCCGGTTCAAGGATGTCAGGAAGCGGCTGAATGGAATCAGCTTCGGTCACAGATGAGCCAGTCCTTGAAGCGATATCTGCTTGCCGGCACCCTGATTGGCCCACGGTTGCGCGCCGGCCTCGCCGCGGAATCGTTGCCGATATTGTTTCGGGGTGACCTCGAGGCGGCGCGAGAAAGTCGTGCGCATATGTGTGGCACTCCGAAATCCGCATTTGAATGCGACGGTTTTCAGCGGTGCATCCGAGTCTTCGAGCAACTTTCTTGCGGTGTCGACGCGAACCTGTTCGACGAACGCGGAGGGCGTCACCTTGGCATACTTCGCGAATACTCGCGAGAAGGTTCTTCGACTCACCGCAACTGCGCCAGCGAGCTGTTCGATCGATAGCGCTTCGGTGATGTGCTCGGTCACGTAGCGGTGGACCTTGCCGATAATCGGATCTTCATCCCTTCCGCTTCCGACGTATGGGCTGTACTGGGACTGACCACCTTCGCGCTGGATGTAGACGACAAGACGCTTTGCGACGCGCACCGCCAGTTCATGCCCCCAGTCTTCGGCGACAAGCGAGAGGCACAGATCGATGCCGGCCGTCACACCTGCCGAGGTAATCAGGCGTCCGTCACGAACGAAGATCTTGTCGGGCTGCACGGAGGCCTGCGGAAATTCGTGGGCGAGGCGATCTGCGTCCGACCAATGAGTCGTCACTTCCTTGCCGTCGAGCAGTCCCGCATGAGCCAGTACGAATGCACCATTGCAAACGGAGCCAAACCGCGTCGCGTTGCTTGCCTGATTTTGCAGCCACGTCAGGAAGTCACTGGACGGTTGAGCGTCGGGCAATTGCGGGCCGCCTGCGACGAGTAGCAGATCCCATTGCGTGTCGAGGTCCGCGTAGCCGAACGGCACGGAAAGTCCCATCCCGTTCGAGCAGGTCACGGTACCGGCGCGCGCGCCCACCAGCGAGACTTCGTACTTCTGATGTTCGGGCAGGATCGTGTTTGCTTCCGCGAACACGTCGAGGGGGCCTGCAACGTCGAGCGCCTGGACACCATCGAATATGACAATGGCGACTTTCATACCGTGACCTTCGTGGAGTGAATGGACCCGTTTCCGAGCGGTATTGCAGCTTACCGCAATGGCCCAGAAAGAGGGACGCACTAACCGGTAATTGACTTTTGCAGCGGTGTAACAAGCGGACGGGCGTCCAGCCGTGCCTGGCCCAAATCTCACGTTGATTGGCCCGGTATCGTGCTATCCGCGTGTTTCCTCTCCCATGCCGTCTGATTAGACTTTATCCCATGGATACGGCTATAGCCGCCCCTTCGTCGCGGTCTACGTTGACACGGGACGACAACCAGGGACAGGAGTGACGGCGCATGCATGTTGCAATGATGCTCTACGCAGGATTTCGGCTGCTCGAAGTGACGGGCCCGATGGAGGTTTTCCACGAAGCGAACCGCTTGTGCGGCGCAACGATGTACGAGCAGCATCTCGTGGGGCCGTCCCGAGGGCCGGTGGTGTGCTCGAGTGGCGTGGCGGTTAGCACGACTGAGTGTCTGCTGGATGTGAGCGCTCCATTTGACATCGTCGTAGTGCCAGGTTCGCCGGTGGTTGGCCCGAGGCACGGGCATCGCGAGCTGGTGGAGTGGCTCAGTGACGCCGGCCGTCGGGTGCGAAGGCTCGTGTCGGTGTCCAATGGGGCCTTTTTAATCACACGCGCCGGCCTCGCCGACCATCGCTCGCTGACCACGCATTGGCGCGACGCCGAACGGCTCTCCAGCGACTACCCCTTGGTGCACGTCATGAGCAATCAAGGCAGCGTGAAGGACGGCAACCTCCACTCGTCGCGCGGCGTCAGTGACGGTATGCGGGTGGCGTTGGCCCTGGTCAGGGAGGACCTTGGTGACGAATTCGCCACGAACCTCGCACGGTCATTGTCGAGGCAGTCATGACCCGGGACCCTATCGTCGAATGTGACGGATCTGCCTTTCACGCGCTAACGGTCGAAATGAAATGTATGGTTGACGAAAACCTGATCCATAAGGCACTCGCAAATCCGTTCCGGCGCGAGATCTTGAGATGGTTAAAGACGCCAGAAGAATACTTTTTGCGAAGTCGAATCGATCTTGGATGCGGGGTACCTTTAAACGCAATTCACGCGCGCAGTGGGCTATCCCAGTCGACCGTGTCGGCCCACCTTGCGATCCTGGTCGAAGCCGGACTGCTTGTTTCGACGCGCGTCGGTCAGTGGATGTTTGTGATGCGAAACGATGAAGTGATTCGCGCCTTCGCGGAACAGATAAGGAAAGAAATATAGTCGCATCAGATGGTTAAGGCTGCATCCAGCTGAGGGCACGAACGCTTGCAACGATCTCCATCGCACGCTGGCGACAGCCCTCAAGGCCTGGCCGAGTTGAAGGCGCCGTCCGCCCATGCTTGTAATGACGATCCCCGTTACAATTAAGTTTTCCCTGAATAACCATGATCGTCGTGATCATTGGGCCGATGTCGGGAACCCGCGGCGAACACACACGGAGGCGTAGCGCATGAGCGAATCACAAGTCACCATTCAGGAACAGGAAGGTGCCTGTAAGGCGTGGGTCCTGACGCCCGAAGGCGAGGGCAAATGGCCCGCTGTGATCTTCTACATGGACGCCTTTGGCATCCGGCCAGGCATGCTCCAGATGGCAAAGCACGTGGCGAGCAAAGGGTACGTTGTGCTTCTGCCCGACCTGTTTTACCGCTTCGGAGCTTACGGGCCGCTCGACCCCAAGGAAGTGCTGAAGGGCGATTTCCGTGCCACCGTTGGGCCCATGATGGCCAGCAGCGACAACCACAAAGCCGCTGAAGACACCGCGGCCTTTATCGAATACCTCGATACGCGCGCTGATGTGGCCGGTAAGAAGATTGGCACCGTCGGTTTCTGCATGGGCGGCGGCATGGCACTCACGGCGGCGGCTTACTACCCGGATCGCATTGTTGCGGCGGCGAGCTTCCACGGCGGCAATCTCGCGACCGACCAGCCGACGAGTCCCCACCTGCTTCTCGACAAGATCAAGGCCGAGTTGTATATCGGCATTGCCGACAACGATCACAGCTTCCCACCCGAAATGGGCGAGCGCTTCGAAGCCGCGCTGGGCGCCGCGGACGTGAAGCACAAGAGCGAACTGTACAAAGGCAAGGCGCACGGCTGGATGAAGCCGGACATGCCCGTCTACGACGCAGAGGCGGCCGAGCGGGGCTGGAAGGAGCTGTTCTCGTTGTACGCTCGAACGCTCAAATAACAGTTCCTGATGCGCGGGAGACTCAGCGCGCAGTGAGCCGTCGGGCTTGAACCGGTACCTTTGATTGCTGTGCAGATCCGCAAACACCGTTCTGATAAAGACGGTGGATTGCGGATTGAACAGATCAGATCAAATGGCTAGTCCGGGTGTTCAGCGCCCGGCCGCTTTGGAAACAGGATGCCTTCCTTGACCTGCGTCCCCGGTCTTACGCCATGACCCCAAGGCAGATTCCACTGCGCTTCGGCGGAAACCCCAAGCAAGCCTCGCAACTCCTCCATCTTGCCCGGCATCACAGGATGCAAAAGATTGCTGGCGCTGCAAAGCGCTTCTAACAGCGTATAGAGCACCGTATCCAACTGGTCCGACGCGTTGGAATCCGTCGCCAGTGCCCATGGCGCGCTACTCGCAACGTAGCCGTTCAGGTGTTTGACGAAATCCATTACCTGTTCCACCGCGCGACTCAGTTTCATTTCTTCCACTAGTGCCAGAACGATGCCGGGCAGTTCGTTCGACCAGCCGATGATCGCTTCCTCGCGCGCTTCATAGGCCTTCGGCGCAGGCACCGTGCCGCCGCGATATTTCATCGCCATGGCCAGCGTGCGCGCGGCCAGATTGCCCAGATCGTCGGCGAGATCCCGATTCAGGCGTTGTTCGATCACTGCGTTACTAACGATTCCGTCGAAGCCGAAGCTGACCTCCCGGATTAGCGTGTAGCGCAGCGTATCGACACCGTAGGTATCGGCGGCCTCCAGCGGATCGACGCCATTGCCGAGCGACTTGCTCATCTTGCGGCCATCGGAACCGAGCAGGTGTCCGGAAACATGCAAGCGCTGATACGGCGCGATTCCCAATGCATGGGTCATGCTCAACCAGAAGAGCGTGTGCGTGCGCAGGATGTCCTTGCCGATCACATGCCGCACCGACGGCCAGTAATCAGCGAAGGCAGGCTGGTCGGGATAACCCAGTGGCGAAACGTAGCTGAGGAGCGCGTCGAACCATACGTACGTAACATGTCCGGCATCCCACGGAATCGGGATGCCCCAGTCGAGACGATCCACGGGACGCGAAATACTCAGGTCACCTATCGGCTGTTCCAGCAGCTTCAATATCTCGTTGCGGTATTGCACCGGTTGGATGAGGTCTGGCGTGTCCAGCAACAGCTGACGCATCCATTCGCGATGCGCTTCCATGCGGAAGAAATAATTGGGTTCGCGCCGCAACACAGGCGGTTCCTTGTCTTCAGGAAGTTTGCCATCCACCAGTTCCTTCTCAGTGACAAAGCGCTCCTGACCGATCGAATAAAGCCCCTCGTAGTCCGCCAGGTAGATATCCCCGGCATCGAAGAGCCGTGTCAGGCAATCGGACACCACCCTGGCGTGCGCGGGGTTCGTGGTGCGAACGAACATGTGGGGCTTGACTGCCAGGCGCCGCCACGCTTCCTTGAAGCTCTGTGCGTGGCGTTCCACAAACACTTGTGGCGCCTCGTTGGCCTGCAGGGCGGCCCTGGCGATCTTCTCGCCGTGCTCGTCAGCGCCCGTTAGCAGCAGGACCTGGTGACCGGCAGCACGCAGGTAGCGGGCCATGATGTCAGCATGCACGCTGGCGTAAGCATGGCCCAGATGCGGCCGATCGTTTACGTAGTAAATCGGCGTGGTGATGTATCGGTATGACATTGCCGCTCCAAAAAAGAAAAGGGACGCCTGCGGCGTCCCTTTTTCAGAAGCAAAAAAGCCCTCAGCGCCTGGGGGGAGAACCTGCCAGGGGCATACGCATCGAACGAAGGAGGACTTGGTTAGCTTGCATTGTGTTGGGGTTAAATTCAAAGAAGAATCGGCGGATTCATCCGCGGTGGATGAATCCTGCCAGCTAATTTAATGATTGTCTAGCGCCGGGCGCGTCGATCGTTGCTCGCACTTGCATGGCGCATTGCAGTTTCCCTAAACCGTCCTTAACATCCCGCCATCGACAAAGTAGGTCGACCCGACGCTGTAGCTAGCCTTGTCGGAACAAAGAAACACAATAAAGTTGGCCAACTCTTCCGGAGACGCAAACCTGCGGATAGGCGCGTGCTCGTCCGCGACCTGCTGCAGATGTCCCTCCCAATCACCGCCTGAATCCTGCGTCAACTGCCTGGCGGTCTTGATCCAGTCGGGTGTGAGCACGAGCCCCGGATTAATCGTATTCACGCGGATGTTGTCCTGTATGAATTCGTTCGCCATATTCTTCGACAACATCATCAACGCCGCTTTCGTCACGTTATAGATCGGCTCGTAGCCGAGCGGCTGTGTTGCGCAAATCGATGCGTTGTTCAGGATCGTGCCGCCGCCGCGTGCTTTCATCAAAGGTACGAGGCCGCGTGCGATGCGCACTGCAGCCATCACATGAAGGTCCCAGTACGCGAGCCACTTTTCATCGGGCGCGTTCATGATCGTTTCGTTGCTGCCCGTGCCCGCGTTATTGAAGACAATATCCGCGCCACCGAAATTTTCCTTCGCGGCAGCAACCAGTTTGTCGACGCCTGCCGAAGTCGACACATCGCAAGCGACCGGCACAGCGGTCACGCCGAACTTCGTTGCGATGCCTGCTGCGGCAGCGGACAGGCGCTCCTCATTGCGCGCCGCGAGCAGAAGATGCGTGCCTTCCGCTGCGAACGCCTCTGCCACAGCCAGCCCGATACCCACGCTGGCTCCCGTCAATACGGCCACCTTACCGCGTAAATTCAGATCCATTTCGTTGTCTCCGTTTTTGATAGTCCAGGCTCGACGCTTAAGGCTGCTTTGGCGTCATTGACCTCACCACTGTGCTTGCGCAGAGCTGCGTTGTAAAGGCCTTCGCTTGTTGCGTATGTGCATGTCTGGCTCGCCGGATACGCATGAAGGTGATAGCTGGTAGAGTCGCAAATACCGGCTTTGGAGGTATTTACGCCATGCGCATTTCTGTGCTCGCTCTTGAAGGGCTCTTCGATACGGGGCTCACCGTCATGCTCGACGCGTTCGGGCTCGCCAACAAATTCTCGGCCACGCAACTAGGTGGCACACCGCGTTTCGATGTATCGATCGTAGGCGTGCGCAAGCGGGTTCGGTCCGGACAAGGGCTGACGATACCTGTGCAACCCGTAACGGCAGGTTTGAAACCGGACTGGGTAGTTGTTCCGGCATTGAGCACTGGCACGCCTGAGCAGCTGGTTCCTGCTCTCACGAGACCGGATGTGGTTCAGGCCAAAGCGCAACTGCTGAAATGGCATGCCGAGGGAGCGCTGATCGCCGCGTCCTGTATCGGAACATTTCTTGTGGCGGAAACCGGACTTCTCGATCAGCAGGAAGCGACGACGACGTGGTGGCTCGGCCCGCTGTTTCGACAACGCTACCCCAACGTGTCGCTCGACGAGTCTCGCATGCTGGTACCGTCAGATGTAGGTGTGACAGCCGGCGCGGCTTTAGGACATCTCGATCTCGCCCTCTGGCTGATACGGCGCGCGAGCCCCGAGTTGGCCACGCTCGTCTCGCGTTACCTGCTGGCTGATATACGCTCCTCGCAGGCGCCGTACATCATTCCCAATCACCTCGCGCAGGCAGATCCGCTGATTCAACGCTTCGAACAGTGGTCGCGGAAAAATCTTCGCTCGGGCTTTTCGCTGCAGGAAGCCGCCAGCGCACTCGCGACGAGCACGCGCTCGCTGCAGCGCCGTTGTCAGGAGGTGCTTGGCAAATCGCCGCTTGCCTACTTCCAGGACCTGCGAGTCGAGCACGCACAATCGCTTCTGCGCGGGGGACGCCTCGACCTCGAAGCGATCGCAAGCGAAGTCGGCTACGGCGATGGTGCGACATTGCGTACGCTGCTGCGCCAACGTCTGGGACGGGGTGTGCGCGACCTCCGTTCCGACCTGCTCTGACACGCGGATGCGCCTGGCGCGAATGGCTCTAAAGTTGGCGTTTGTGACTGTGTGAGTTCTAGGGTTCAGAGACTAGACTCGATCGCGCTGTTTGCAGCAATGAACACGCAGTCTCTGTCAATGAACGTTGAACCAGGAGTTATCCATGAAAGTTTTTGCCATCGCATCCGCCAAGCCGACCCTCACACCGGAGAAGCTCCAGCAGCATATGCCAAACGAAGTTCCGGCCACACTCAAGCTCTATCTCGACGGCAAGGTCGAGCAGTTCTGGTTTCGTGAGAAGGGCGGTCCGATCTTTCTGATGAATGTCGAATCGGTCGAGCACGCCAAGGCGACGCTCGATACGTTGCCGCTCGTGGCTGACGGCGTCATGAGCTACGAACTGTTGCCAGTCGGCCCGCTGGCCCCGCTTGGCATGCTGATCCAGAACAAGTGAAGTCAGTGAAGTCATAAGCCGGAGCTTATGGCGATCCGTTTGACGTGTTGGATCTCGTTGAAGAACCATTCGATGAGATTTCACCGATGATGGATCGCCTGCAGTTACGGCATCCGTAGCCGCATCGAGATGTGCATCACGAAGGAGTACGAAGATGGACGACGCAGCAGAGATCACCCGGCATTACGAGCGCGAGAGCCTGGTCGAGCACCTTCGCTCGGCTATGGCCAAAAGCGGACTCGGCGAGAAACAACTCTCTGCGCGAGATCTTGCTCAACTTGACCAGTTTCATTCGCGCGGCCTCGCGGCCACCGTAGAACTGGCGAAGGCCCTGCCGATCACCGAGGCGACCCGTGTTGTCGATATCGGATCTGGGCTGGGCGGCCCGTCGCGCTATCTGGCGGAAACCTATGGCTGCACGGTGCACGGCGTCGACCTCAGTCAGTCGTTCGTCGAGGCTGCTACGTTTCTGGCGGAGCGTTCGGGTCTCGGAGGCAAGGTCACGTATCAGCGCGGCAATGCGCTCTCGCTGCCGTTCCCCGCCGACGCTTTCGATCTCGCGTGGACGCAGCACGTTGCCATGAACATTAGCGACCGCGCTGCGCTTTACGGTGAAACATGCCGCGTTTTACGTTCTGGCGGCCATTTCGCCATCTTCGATGTCATCGCTGCATCCAACGAACCCCTGCATTTCCCTGTGCCGTGGGCGAGCGTGCCTGAGTCAAGCTTCCTGGTGACGGCGGACGAGATGCGCACTGTTCTCGCTAAGGAGGGGTTCCGCATCACGTCCTGGACCGACTGCACGGAAGCCGGGATCAGCTGGTTTCTGGAGCGCGAAGCCGAACGCAAGCAGTCTTCGACGCCACCGTTGCTCGCACTCGGCGCTGTGATGGGCCCCGAGTTCGGGCAAGCGACCGTCAACCTTCGCCGCAATCTGAGCGAGGGGCGTGCGGCGCTTATCCAGGCTATCTGCGAAAAGGTCTGAGGATGCTTGAGCCAGAAGGTGCGACAATGTTTTGCGACTTCCATGTAGTCGATGCACTCTGCCGCGTTGTTCATCCCGTGCCGACGGTCGCCACGAACCCCACTCTGGAGGCTTCCGATCCATGTCGCTCATCAATTACATCACGCAGATCCAGTTCGATTTCGGCGCGATTGCGAAACTGCCTGACGAATGCACACGGATCGGCATCAAACGACCTCTGATCGTCACCGACGCGGGCGTGAAAGCCGCGGGCCTCATCGACAAGGTGCTCATTGCTCTTCAGGCAGATCACGAGCCCCCTATCTTTCTGGACACCCCTCCGAACCCCAACGAGCGGGCTGTGCGGGCCGCTGTCGCGATGTACAAGGAGAATCAGTGCGATGGCGTCGTCGCGGTAGGAGGAGGCAGTTCGATCGATCTGGCCAAGGGCGTCGCAGTGTGCGCGACCCACGAAGGACCTTTGCGCCAGTTCGCGCTTATCGAAGGTGGATTGCAGCGCATCACAGCGGCTACGGCGCCGGTTATCGCAGTCCCAACGACTGCCGGCACTGGCAGCGAAGTGGGGCGCGGCGCCATCCTGATTCTCGATGACGGCCGCAAGCTCGGCATTATTTCCCCCTACATCGTGCCCCGTTCCGCAATCTGCGATCCGCAACTCACGTTAGGGTTGCCCCCGCAACTCACCGCTGCAACGGGAATGGATGCGATTGCCCATTGCATCGAGACCTTCCTGTCGCCGGCGTTTAACCCGCCTGCCGATGGCATCGCCCTCGACGGACTTTGGCGTGCATGGCGTCACATCGAGATTGCAACGCGTGACGGCAGCAACGTCACCGCACGTCTGAACATGATGAGCGCTTCATTGCAGGGAGCGCTTGCGTTCCAGAAAGGGCTGGGATGTGTCCATAGCCTGAGCCACTCGCTGGGCGGCATCAATCCGAAACTGCATCACGGAACGTTGAACGCGATCTTTCTTCCCGCGGTGATCCGCTTCAATCGCGAAGCCCCTACAGTCCAGGACGAAGGAAAAATGGTGCGGTTAGCAGGCGCAATGGGGCTGGAATCGCCAGCGGACGTAGAAAGCGCGATTGCGCGCATGACGGCCGACCTGGGGCTGCCGACGCGCTTGTCGACGCTTGGGGTGGAGCGTGAGCAGTTCGACAGGATTATCGAAGGCGCACTCGCCGATCATAGTCACAAGACCAATCCGCGCGAGGCAAGCCCTGCGGACTATCGGGCCATGCTCGAAGAGTCGTTCCAGGGGTTCTAAAGAACAGAGGGAGATGCGCCGGCACGACTGCTTGCTGGTAGCCGTGTCGGCGCGTCCGTATCAGTGGTTATGGCGCGATTCGCCGCGCGTTTCCAGGATGTTGAGATACAGCGTTGCCGGCTCGAGGCATGCGCCACTCGCCTGCTGACCTACCATGCTGCGATAGATCTCTTCCCACGGCGTTTTGTTCTGCAGAACAGGCGCTTTCCACTGTGCGCGGCGTGCTGCCAGTTCGCTCTCGGGGATCATCACGTCGACCTTGCGCGAGTTCAGGTCGATGCGGACCCGATCGCCGGTTCGCAGCAACGCAAGCCCGCCGCCGACTGCCGCTTCCGGCGAAACGTTGAGAATCGAAGGCGTGGCCGAGGTACCGCTTTGACGGCCGTCGCCAAGGGTCGGCAGCGTGTCGACACCTTGCTTGAGCAACGCCGCAGGCGGCTGCATGTTGACCACCTCGGCGCCGCCCGGATAACCGACCGGCCCGCAGTTGCGAATCACGAGGATAGAGCGCTCGTCGACGCCCAGTTGCGGATCTTCGATGCGCGCATGGTAGTCCTCCGGCCCTTCGAATACGATCGCTTTCCCTTCGAACACGTCGGGATGCTCAGGATCGGCGAGGAAGCGTTTGCGGAACGCCTGGTCGATCACGCTGATTTTCATCACGGCGCTGTCGAACAGATTGCCGGACATCACCACGTAACCTGCTGCTTCCTTGAGCGGCTGCTGGTAGCTGCGGATCACTTCGCGATCGGGCTCGACGACTTCCGCGAGATCCTCGGCAAGCGTGCGGCCGGAAACCGTACGCACATCGCCGTTCAGCTTGCCTGCGTTGAGCAGCTCGCGCATCACGGCGGGAACGCCACCTGCGCGATGGAATGCTTCGCCCAGAAAGCGACCGGCCGGCTGGCAATCGACAAGCAGCGGAACGTCCGGTCCCAGTCGTTGCCAGTCGTCGAGCGAATGTTCGACGCCCATGTGCCGTGCGATCGCGACCATATGGATCGGACAGTTCGACGATGCACCAAGTGCGGCAGCGGCCACGACCGCGTTTTCGAAAGCCTCTTTGGTCATGACATCCGACGGGCGCAGATTCTCCGCGACCATCTCGACGATGCGTTTGCCCGTGCGATACGCCATCCAGCCGCGCTCGCGATGTGGCGCCGGAATCGCCGCGCAGCCCGGCAGCGACATACCCAATGCTTCGGCGAGCGAGTTCATCGACAGGGCGGTGCCCATCGTATTGCAATGGCCGACGGAGGGTGCCGACGAGGACACCATGTTCATGAATTCCTCGTAGTCGATCTCTCCGCCGGCGAGGCGCTTGCGCGCGTCCCAGATGACCGTGCCGGAACCTGCGAGCTTGCCGTGCCACCAGCCGTCGAGCATCGGGCCGCCCGAGAGCACGATGGCCGGGATGTTCACGGTCGCCGCTGCCATCAGGCACGCGGGCGTGGTCTTGTCGCACCCAGTGGTGAGCACGACGCCGTCGATGGGATAGCCGTGCAGGATTTCGACGAGGCCGAGGTACGCCAGATTGCGGTCGAGCGCGGCAGTGGGGCGTTTGCCCGTCTCCTGGATCGGATGGACCGGAAACTCAAGGGGGATGCCGCCGGCGTCACGAATGCCGTCGCGCACACGCGTCGCCAGCTCGAGATGGTGGCGATTGCAGGGCGCAAGGTCCGACCCTGTCTGCGCAATCCCGATGATCGGTTTGCCCGACTGCAGCTCCTCTCGGGTAATCCCGTAGTTCATGTAGCGCTCGAGATACAGCGCCGTCATGCCCGGATCGGCGGGATCGTCGAACCAGCGGCGGCTGCGCAGGCGTGACGGTGAACCATTCTGAGGACTGTCGGGGGATGAGTGGTTTGACATGCTGTTATTCCGTTCGGCTTGTGGAGGCTTGTGGATATAGGCGCCCTCTGAGCAGCGCAACCGCCATACGGGAAGGCGAATTGCCATTCTAGAGCGCATTGGGCCCGGAGCGCATCGGGCCGGGCCGTGTCTTTCGGAAAACCCTGGGAATCACGTGGACGGCCGGGTCGGTCTGTCATAGCAGGTATGAACCCAACTGCATAGCTCGTCATGGCTCCTTGTCCGATACTGGTCTCGAGCGCCGAGACGTGACGGCGCAATGAAACGCGTTAAACCAACCGGAGGAATTCGACATGAGCAATCGTATCGCGATCGTAACTGGGGCCAGCCGTGGGATCGGACGGGCAACTGCAATTCGCCTCGCTAAAGACTTTGGCGGCCTTGTGTTGGTGGCCCGCAGCACGGAGTTGCTGGAAGAGACTGCCGAGGCGGTGCGCGCCGCCGGGGCCGAACCGCTGCCGCTGGGCGCGGACCTGCGCATACCGGCCGCCGCGAAGGAAACCGTCGATCAGACGCTGGCGAAGTTCGGGCGTATCGATGCGGTGGTGAATATCGCCGGCGCGGTTCCTCAGATCGATGTGCTCGACATGACGGACGAGCAGTGGGACGACGGTTTTGCGCTGAAATTGCATGGCGCGCGGCGGCTCGCGGTTCACGCGTGGGAGTCGCTCAAGAAGTCGGAAGGCTCGGTGATTTTCACATCGGGAAATTCGGCCCAGGCCCCGAAGTCGGGTTATGGCGCAGTTGGGACAGTCAACGCGGCGATCGTCGCGATGGCCAAGGCTTTCGCAGATCGCGGCATTGCGGACGGCGTGCAGGTGAATAGCGTGCTGCCCGGCCCGGTGATGACCAATCGTCGCCGCACGTATATGGAAAAGTACGCGCCGGCTCACGGCATGACACTCGAAGAAGCGCTGGAGAAGTTTCCGGCGCAAGTCGGTATCACGCGCTACGGAAATCCCGAGGACATCGCTGAATTAATGGCGTTCGTGTTGTCGCCTGCGGGCCGCTGGATGGTGGGCTCGGCGTTGCGGATGGATGGCGGCGAAATCAAAGGCGTTTGAGGTTCAGACGGCTGGCGGAGTTCGGGTAACGGAGGCAGTCATGGAATTGCGAGCAAAGCAGTATTTCGACGAGCGTGCGACTCAGGAAATGAAGGAGAACCTGAAGCCGCAGGACCGGACGCTTCAGGAGAGGCTGGCGTACGCCTGTCGCATCCTCGCGATGACGGGTCAGGAAGCGGGACTGGCCGGGCAGATCACGGCTCGTTCGGACAAGCCGAAATGCTACTGGACGCTGCGTTTCGGTTTGGGCTTCGATGAAGCGACGCCCGACGATTTCATCGAGGTCGATGCTGATCTGAACACGATCAGCGGCAAGGGAATGGCCAATCCCGCGACGCGTTTTCATCTGTGGGTCTACGAAGCGCGGCCGCAGACGAATGCGATCATCCACACGCATTCGCCTTATGTGTCCGCGTTGGTCGCAGCGCGTCAGCCGCTGGTGATCGCGCAGATGGACATGACCCCCCTGCATAATGACTGCGCGTTTTTGGCCGACTGGCCCGGTGTACCGATCGCCGATCAGGAAGGGGTGATCATTTCGAAGGCGCTCGGCGACAAGCGTTGCATTCTGCTGGCTCATCATGGCCAGCTCACGACGGGTGCGTACGTCGAAGAGGCTACGTATCTCGCTGTGTACCTGGAGCGGGCAGCTCGCATGCAAGTGCGCGCGCGGGTGTTTGGCCCGATTACGCCGGTACCCGACGACCTCGCTGCCGAGGCACACGATTATCTGCTGAAGCAATCGATCGTGAAGGGTACGTTCGATTACTGGTGCCGTCAGGCGGACCGGACGTGAGCGGGTGGTTTTATTAGGCGTGGCATAGTGCCGGCAGGAGAAGCGCGAATCGCTTAAAGGTTGCGGCGCCGTTCAGCCGCACGCAATGCCAGGAAGACCGAATGAAAGCCAACGTCGATCACCAAGTGCGCCTGTTTGTTGAGATCGCGAACAGCAAGTCGCTGTCCGCTGCGGCCGAGGCGCTATCGCTGACGCAATCGGGTCTGAGCCGGCAGCTTTCGAGCCTCGAGAGCTACATCGGTCAGCCGCTCTTCGTGCGGCACGGGCGTGGCGTGGAGCCCACCGAGGCCGGACAGAAACTGCTGGAGGCTGCGTCCTCGGCCTATCAGCTGGTCGACAGCACGTTGGTACAGTTGCGCGACCAGCACGGCGTGACCGCCGGCAGCCTCAACGTCGCCACCATTCATACGCTGAGCTACTACTTCATGGCCGAGGTGGTGGCGCGATTCATGGCGCAGCGGCCTAAAGCGAATGTCGCATTGCTCGGACGCAGCTCGCCCGGCGTGGTCGAACTGGTCGAGGCGGGCCGCGCGGAGATCGGCTTCGTCTACGATTCAGCGGTCGCCTCCGACGAGCTGGAAATCACTCCGCTGTTCGAGGAGGAAATGAGTTTCGTGGTGCACGAGAATTCGCGGTTTGCGACACTCGCCAGTGTCTCGTTGAACGAAGAGACCCCTCCGCTGGTCGTCTTTCCCGCGGGTTATGCGTTGCGCCGCATGCTGCATAGCCGGGCTTTCAATGCCACTGTCGCGGCTGAAGTCGAAACGGTGGATGCGATGCTCAAACTCGTTTCGCTGACCAACGGTCAATGCATCTTGCCCAGTCTGATTCCTGAAAAGCTGCTGCGCGAATACGAACTCAAACGTATTCCGATCGAGGAGCCTGTGATGCGCCGGCGTATCGTCGCCATTACCCGGCGCGGCCGGCCGCTTTCGGCGATGACCTCGCTGATTCTCGAGATTGCCCGCGCAAGCGCACCCACAGCGTAGCGCGCGGCGCACTGTGACGTCGACGACCAGATTGCGCTATCTTATGGAGAGCGCTGCATAGTGCATCAGGTGTGTTCCGTTTCAGTGATCAATCGAGACTCTCGTCGCCCGGAGGCGTCACCATGAATACCGTTTTGGATGAGCAGGCAACCCGGGACCTGATCGCTCGGCTTTACGATGCGTTTTCGCGCAGGAGCGTCGACTTATTGCGTCAGGTGGTCGCTGCCGATTGGGAGTACATTCCCGAGCCTGCAGGTGCCCAGCCGGGACCGGATCAGATGACCACGGTCTTCGCAAGGATCGACAGCGCGTTGCCCGACATGTCGATTCAGCTGCTGGACGTGCTCATTCATGGCGATCGCGTTGCCGTCCGGGCGGAAGTGAGCGGCACGCAGTCAGGCAAGCTGCTCGGTATCGAGGCAACCGCAAAGCCAGTGAAATTTGCGATTCATTCCTTTCATGAAATCCGCGATGGCCTGGTCGCCAAGACCTGGCATATCGAAGACTGGCTTTCGGTATTCAGGCAGCTCGGTGCATTTCCTCAGGGCGTTCCGGGCGGTTGAGCCGTATTGACACCTTGGGAGCGGGCGATGTCTCGAGATTGACGCCGGAATTTTGCTGCACCTGCACCTTCAAACCGTCCCTGCTTCGGCTATCAGTCCGTTTGGAAGAATTAATACTCGCAGTGCGCGCCCGAACGCTAAACTGGGTTGAGTAGTCGAAGCTTAGCCGAGCAGTTGAGTGAAAACGATCTCAAGGAGAAAGCGCATGTCGACTGAAACGAAGTGCCCGTTCAACCACACCGCTGGTGGCGGCACGTCGAACCGAGACTGGTGGCCCAATCAGCTAAGCCTGAAAATCCTGCACCAGCATTCGTCCCTGTCCGATCCCATGGACAAGGACTTCAACTACGCTGAAGCGTTCAAGAGTCTCGATCTGGCGGCCGTCAAGAAAGATCTTCTCGCGGTAATGACCGATTCAAAGGACTGGTGGCCGGCGGACTTCGGCCACTACGGCCCTTTGTTTATCCGCATGGCATGGCATAGCGCAGGCACCTACCGCATTGCCGACGGCCGTGGCGGTGCCGGCGGTGGACAGCAGCGCTTTGCGCCGCTCAATAGCTGGCCTGACAACGTGAGCCTCGACAAGGCGCGCAGGCTGATCTGGCCGGTCAAGCAGAAATATGGCAAAAAAATCTCCTGGGCCGACCTCATTGTCCTGACGGGCAACGTCGCGCTGGAATCGATGGGATTCAAGACGTTCGGCTTCGCCGGCGGCCGCGAGGACTCGTGGGAACCGGATGACGACATCTATTGGGGCACTGAGACCAAGTGGCTCGACGACAAGCGCTATACCGGCGACCGTGACCTCGAAAACCCGCTTGGCGCCGTTCAGATGGGCCTGATTTACGTCAACCCGGAAGGCCCGAACGGCAACCCCGATCCGCTCAAGGCCGCCCGCGATATTCGCGAGACGTTTGCCCGCATGGCGATGAACGACGAAGAGACGGTGGCGCTAATCGCAGGCGGCCATACGTTCGGCAAAACCCACGGTGCAGGCGATGCGACGCTTGTGGGCCCCGAGCCGGAAGCGGCCCCGCTCGAGCAGCAGGGGTTTGGCTGGAAGAGCGCGTACGGCAGCGGCAAGGGCCGTGACGCCATCACCAGCGGTCTGGAAGTCACCTGGACCACTACGCCGACGAAGTGGAGCAACGACTTCTTTACGCATCTGTTCGGCTACGAATGGGAATTGACGAAGAGCCCGGCCGGTGCGCATCAATGGAAGCCGAAGGGCGATGCAGGCGCGGGTACGGTGCCCGATCCGCAGGACCCGTCAAAGCCGCGTGCGCCGTCCATGCTGACCACGGACCTCGCGCTGCGTTTCGATCCGGCTTACGAGAAAATTTCACGGCGCTTCTTCGAAAATCCGGACCAGTTGGCCGACGCGTTTGCGCGAGCCTGGTTCAAGCTGACGCACCGCGACATGGGGCCGCTCGCACGTTATCTCGGTCCGGAAGTGCCGAAAGAGGAGTTGCTCTGGCAAGACCCTGTGCCTGCGGTCAATCATCCCTTGATCGATGAGCAGGACATCGCCGCGCTCAAGAGCAAGATCCTCGCTTCGGGGCTGCCGGTGTCGCAACTGGTTTCGACGGCCTGGGCATCGGCGTCGACGTTCCGCGGCTCGGACAAGCGTGGCGGTGCAAATGGCGCTCGCATCCGTCTCGCGCCGCAGAAAGACTGGGAAGTCAATCAGCCGGCTCAACTGGCGACGGTGCTCGAGACACTCGAGGGTATCCAGCGCGAGTTCAACGGCGCACACGCGGGCGGCAAGCAGGTTTCGCTCGCCGACCTGATCGTGCTGGCCGGTTGTGCCGGCGTCGAAAAGGCGGCGAAGAATGCCGGCCACGACGTGAAGGTTCCGTTTTCACCGGGCCGCACGGATGCGTCACAGGCGCAAACCGATGTGGATGCTTTCGCGGTGCTCGAACCGCTTGCCGATGGTTTCCGCAACTATCTGAAGGGCAAATACACGGTTACAGCCGAAGCGCTGCTGGTGGACAAGGCGCAATTGCTGAAGCTGACCGCGCCGCAACTGACGGTGCTTCTCGGCGGCTTGCGTGTCCTGAACACCAACTTCGGCCAGACGCAACATGGTGTTTTCACGAAGCGTCCGGAAGCGTTGACCAACGACTTCTTCGTCAATCTGCTCGACATGGGCACGGAGTGGAAGCCGGTATCGGACGCTAACGATGTGTTCGAAGGTCGTGATCGTGCAACGGGTGCGCTCAAGTGGACCGGTACACGTGTCGATCTGATCTTCGGCTCACACTCGCAGCTTCGGGCTTTCTCCGAAGTCTATGGGAGCGCGGACGCGCAGGAGAAGTTTGTTCATGACTTTGTCGCGGTCTGGAACAAGGTGATGAACAGTGACCGCTTTGATCTTGCTTGAGCCTGGAGGGCAGGTTTTAAAGTTCTTAAGCTGAAGTGTGAAGCGGCCGGTCGCTGTGACCGGCCGCTTTTTTTTGCGCGCCAACGCGGCCCTATCAGAGCACGTCCTTCGCTTGCACCAATTCAACACGCGTCGATACACCGCTAAGCGCGATCAGGTGAATCATCTCGGTTACGGTTGTGCAGCAATCGGCCAGAATCTTCACGGAATACTTCTCCGCTGCCTTCGAGATCGACGTGTGCGTGACGCAGTTTTGCGTCATCATTCCGCAGATCAGAAGTTCTTCGGCATCCAGTCGCGTCAACGTTTCCTCGAGTGTCGTGCGGTGGAACGCGTCAGCAAAAGACTTGATGACGACAGGTGCATCCGGCGCGGCTGCGAGTATGCGTGGGTGAATTTCGACGCCTGGCGTCGCTTCGTTGAAGAACGGTGCAGTACCCTTGGTCTTGTCAGCAACGTGCTGGATCAGAACGACCGGAATGTCCTTCGCCTGGGCCTGCGCGATCGCAGTTTCGGTTTTGGCCAGAGTGGCGTCGGCGTTCCATAGCGGGAATTTGCCTTCAGGGAAGTAATCGTTCTGCAGGTCGATGACGATCAACGCTTGTTTGGACACGATGGACTCCAGGTGAGGTCGGGATAGATGCATTCTTCGCCATCCGGCCTTTCAACGGAAGTGGCCGTCATGACAATATCCGGTAAGATCGGGCCATTGCGGGTTCGTCGTCAGGTGCATCCATGTCCCAACCTATCATCGCCGTCGTGGCGTTCGACAGGATCAGTCCGTTTCACCTCTCCGTACCTTGTGTTGTGTTCGGTGAGCCTCATCCGGGCCTGCCGCCTGTCAAATTCAAGGTTTGCGCAGCCGAGCCTGGCGCCATCAATACGACGGCTGGTTTTTCCCTCGGCGTAAGTCACGGTTTGTCCGCTTTAAGGACGGCGGATACGATCATCGTTCCGACCTGGCGTGACATCGAGGAACGGCCGCCAGAACCGCTTCTTAAGGCGTTGGTGGCTGCACAGCGACGAGGTGCGCAGATTGTCGGCCTCTGTCTTGGCGCTTATGTGCTGGCGGAAGCGGGACTGCTGGACGGACGTCGCGCTACGACGCATTGGGCGTATGCGCGCGATTTCGCGCAACGCTACCCCATGGTCACGGTGAACGCTGATGTGCTGTATGTGGAGGACGGCAACGTGCTGACTTCCGCGGGCACTGCGGCTGGCATCGACTGCTGTCTGCACATGGTGCGCCAGCGCTACGGGACCGAGTCTGCCAACAGCCTGGCGCGACGCCTCGTCGTGCCGCCGCATCGTCAGGGCGGCCAGGCGCAATTCGTCGAGCAGCCTATGCCGGCAACCGCGAGAGAATCGCGGCTGTCAGGGTTGATCGATCAGGTACGCGGTACGCTGGACGAAGCGCACACGTTGGACAGCCTCGCCGGCGAGGCATTGATGACTCGCCGTACCTTCACCCGGCAATTCCGGCAACTGACCGGCATGACAGTCGGTGAGTGGCTGCTGAACGAGAGACTGGCCTTGACGCAGCGATTGCTGGAGACCAGCGATCACTCAGTGGATGCAATTGCGGTGCTTGCCGGTTTCGGATCGCCGGAGTCGCTGCGGCTTCACTTCAGGCGAGCGTTTAGTGTCTCGCCAACGGTGTGGCGGCAGAGTTTCAAAGGTCAGGACGCTTGATTCGTTTGCAGGGCTGTTTATCGGGCGTCTAGGCGAGGTTCGTAGCCAGTGCGTCGAAGTCCTCTGCCCATTGCTTGCGCCACGTATCCTGGGTCGTCGCGTCGACCCACGCACCATCAATCCCGTTCATCATAAAGCTGCGCAGATCGTCGATGCCAAAGCCGAAGTGGCTGAACATCAATTCCCACGCCTCGCTCGGACTGATCTTGTGCAAGGTTGGATCGTCGGTATTCGGGTGGATCTTCAGGCCGAGTCCCGGCATTTTACGGATCGGATGACGCTCCGCCCATTGCTCCGGTGGCAGCGTGCGCAGATAGTAGGAGTTGGTCGGAACGACGGTGAAGACGATTCCGGATTCCGCGTAGCGTGCGGCCAGTTCGGGGTTGTCGACGATCGTATAGCCATGATCGACACGATCCACCTTGAGCAGATCCACCGCGGTTTCGACGTTGCGCCAGGGCATGCCGAACTCCCCGGCGTGCGCTGTGGTCTTGAAGCCCGCTTCGCGCGCGTTGCGATAGGCTTTCCAGAACAGTTCGGGTGGCCGGTCGTTTTCGCGGTAATCGATGCCTATGCCGGCGACTTCATCGGCACGATGCTGCTTCATCCATTCCACCAGGGCTACCGCTTCATCGGGGTCCGCTTCGCGATCGATGCTGGGGATCAGACGTGCGGAAAGTCCGAAATCGGCTGCTGCGTCGCGGATCGCTGCAACGATGGCCGCTTGCGCGTCGCCGTATTCGATCTTTGACACTCGTACGGTGCCAGTCGGATTCCAGAAAAATTCGCTATGACGCACGTTGTGCGCCGCGGCGTCCGCGAGATATTCGTAAGTTATACGATGCAAATCGTCCGGGTCGGTCAGGAGATATTCGTCGAGCGCACGCAGTACACGCAACACGCCCACTGGTTTTTCACCGCGTGTATAGAACGAGTCGATCTCGCTGCGCTCGATGGGCGCGTTGCTTTTTTCCGCTAATGCGATGAACGTCTCCTGCCGAACCGCTCCCAGCAGGTGGCAGTGCAGTTCGACTTTGGGAATCGCGTTGAAGAAGTCCCTGTGTGCAGGCGTAATCGTGATGCCGGTAAGGGACGCGGGCACGTTGCCAAATTTCTCGTTCATCTTTTTAGGTGTTCGTGTAGGGCAGGATTAGTGATGCTTGACCACGGTCCAGAAGTAATAACCGAGGGGACCGGCCAGTACGATGAGTCCCCACGGCACTTCGCGAAAGCGTCCGGCGAGCAGTTTGACGAGCACGAAGCAAAGCAGGCCGCCCGCGATGCCGGTGCCAAAGCTGTTCGACATCAGCGTGAGCAGCACCATCGAGAGGACTGGGAACGCATCCGTGAAGTCGTCGAAATGCGCGTTGCGGATGGTGCTGAACATCGACAGGCCAATCAGGATTAGCGCAGGCGCGGTAGCTTCCTTGGGAATCGCGAGCGCGACCGGCACAAACAGCAGCATCAGAGCGAACATTGCACCCGCCGCCAATGAAGACAGCCCGCTTCGCCCACCCGCTTCAACGCCTGCCGCTGACTCTACCAATGCCGTCAGCGCTGGAACACCCAACACGGGACCTAGCGTAGCCGCGATCGAGTCGACCAGAAACGGCCGGTTGATATTGGGCAGGTTGGCGTTCTCGTCCAGCAGATTCGCTTTGGCGCCGACAGCGAGCGTTGTTCCTAGCGTCGAGAAGAACTCGGCGGCGAAGAATACGAACAGATAGGGTATGGCTGCCACCGTCAACGCGCCGGGAATATCGAGCTTGAACGACACTGGCATGATGTCGTGAGGCAGCGCGATCAATGACGGCGGCAGGTGCGTGACGCCAAGCGGCACGCCGACGCCGGCCGCAATCAGTATTGCCCAGAGAATTGCGCCTGGCACCCGGCGGCCTTGCAACACGACGGCTGCGGCGAGACCGATCAACGCGACCAGCGTGCCGGGCCGCGAAAAATCCCCGAGTGCCAGCGCATTGGTTTTCGCATTGGCGATCACCATCCCTGCGTTGCGAAAGCCGAGCACCGCGATGAACAAACCTATCGACGCGCCAAGCCCCAGCTTGATCTGCGCGGGAATCAGCCGCACCACCAGACTGCGCGCGCCAACCAGCGTCAGGATCAGGAACAGCAGGCCGGAAATGAAGGCGATCCCGAGGCCCGTTTGCCATGCAACGTGCTCGCCGGCCAGTGTGACGCCAAGTATTACCGCGCCGCCGATTCCCGGCCCGACCATAAACGGCATGTTCGTATAAAGCCCCATGAAAATGGTGCTCAAAACGAACACGATGATCGTCGACGTGGTTGTCGCGCCGCGATCCATGCCACCCATCGCCAGCAGCGACGGAATCACGACGAGCAGGTATGCCGCGGCGAGAAACGACGTGATGCCTGCAAGCGCTTCGGTGCGTACCGTGGTGTTGCGTGCGCGCAGTGCAAAGCGCCGCTCGAGCCAACCGGGCGGCGGCGCAGAGGCCGAGGCACTGCCCGGCAGGTTCGCAGACGGCGGTGCATCCGGTGCGCTGCTTACGCGCCTCGTCATCGAAGATTCCTCACTCATCAATCGTTTCCTCTTGTTACCGTTCGACTTTATACTGCGGCGCATCGTGTCTATCAGGGCGCTCGCCATGGCTACCCGTTCGTCTTTGCTGCCCGCGCTTACCCTGAAGCAGATCCAGTACTTTGTCGTGCTCGCGCATGCGGGTAGTTTCACGCAGGCCGCCCGGTCGCTTTCTCTAACACAGCCTGCATTGACCGCCGCGATTCGTCAGATCGAGAATCTGCTGGGCGGCCCCTTGTTCGCACGCTCCGCTCATCGGCTTACCCTCACCGACGCCGGCGCAAGCGTATTGCCGCTCGCCGAACGCCTCCTGAACAACGCGCGTGGTACGTTCGATGACATGGCGAGCATCTTTGCCGAACAAACGCAGTCGGTGCGCATCAGTCTGATTCCGTCGGTTGCGGGACGCCTGTTGCACGTCCTCGCTCCGTTGCGCGAGCGCGAACCATCGTTGCGCTTCATCTTCGAGGACATGCCGAATAGCACCCTGCTCGAAGCGATCCGCGAAGGGCGAGCCGATCTTGGCATTGGCGTGCATGAACCGGATGGCGCGGAGAACGACGACTCGCTGCGCTACCAGAACCTGCTCGAAGACGAGATCGTCGTCGTGATTCGCCGCGACGATCCGCTTGCCCGACGTAAATCGGTGGACTGGAGCAAGCTGGTGGACCGGGAGCTTGCGGTGTTCGTGCGCGGCAGCGTGAGCGATGCGTTGCGCCGAACCGGCATGGCGGAAAACCTGCGCCTCACTGTCGCGTATCGCATGGAATACACCGAGTCGCTCTATGCGCTCGTGCGCAACGGTCTCGCCGTTGCGGTGCTGCCGAGTTTCTACACGATGCATCTGCACGATCCCGAACTCATAGCGCTCCGCCTGGACAAGCCACGCGTCACGCGGGCTATCGCGCTGATTTCGCTCGCGGACGACGACCGCGGACCCCACGTGAGCGCGTGCCGCGAATGGATTGCTGCCAACTTCTGAAGCCCCTCGACGCCGATCTGCAGCGACTCAGCACTACTATACGGATCCGGTAAATAAAAAATAATTTTGTTTTTTTATTGATGTATAGATCGATTTTATGGGCTGGCGATAGCGCTCCACAAGCGGCCAGTTGGATCGCATGGCTCATAAATTGAATTTATGGGTAGATAACAATAATAAGTTTTTATTTTTCGGGCGATCTAAATACACTGCGGTCAGTCGGCAGATGACGTGACCGTTCAGCGGGACTCGTCGCCAACAGAGCGATTGCTTATCGGTCCTCCTGCAGATCCAATTAAATAGTATTCCTTCGTAATGACTGGACGCTTCGTTTGGCGGCGTCCTTCACTTCTATCGCCTGAACAAACGATGCTTTCCGAAACGGGGACCTGTTCTATGAAAAAGTGGCTTCTCTTCGCGTCTTTGCTGGGATCGTCTGCCGCGGTCTACGCACAAAGCAGCGTCACCTTGTACGGCCGCATCGATACGGGCATCCAGTATCAGACAGGCATGCCGCAGGGCAATCTCTTCAGCATGGAAACCGGCAACTGGGACACGCCTCGTTTTGGCCTGAAGGGTTCAGAGGATATTGGCGCAGGCACCAAGGTTATCTTCACCCTGGAGGCCGGTTTTAACTCTCTGGACGGGAGTATCGGCAGCACGCTGTTCAGCCGGCAGGCGACGATCGGCGCCGCGAACCCTGCGTGGGGTACCTTCAAGGTGGGCAATATGGGTGCGTACGAACTTCAGCAGGACAGTTTCGATCTCGACCCACAGTTGATGATGCTCTACGGTATCCAGACGCTTGTGCGCGGACGTAACTGGTCGGACGCTTCGAATGGATTCGAGTATACGTCGCCCACCTTGGGTGGCTTGCGAGTCAAAGGACAGTACGAACTGACCAATAGCACGAACTGGAACTCGGGCGATCCGGGCAGTGGCCCGGGTCAGCTTGGCGGAGCACAAGGGCGTTCAGACGGCATCGAATTGAACTACGACGCGGGCATCGCGCATTTGCTCGCAATCTACGACGAGATCCGCGACAGCAATGGCGAGTTCGATAACGTCTATGTCAATTCACGCTCGTTGATGGCGGGTGGCACGCTGGCGATGGGCCCGGTGACCTTGTATAGCGGCTATCAGCACCTGAGTGCGCCGCAAGCGTCGGACGAAGGTTACTTCGGAGATGGGGCTCCCACGTCGCTTCCATCCGGTGTGTCTTTGCCGACAGCGGTCGATCAGGAATGGATCGGCGCACGCTGGAATGCGACGCCCACCACCGGATTCGGCGCGGCCGTTTATCACACGAATACGAATCACGGGAACGGTAACGCGACGTTGTGGACATTGACGGCGACCTACGCGCTGTCCAAGCGTACGGTGCTGTATTCGGAAGTCGCGACGGTGCGCAACAGCTCGACGTCCAACATTGGCCTGGGCGACGGCTATAGCGATCCGTACGGTGCAAATGTCGTGGACGATCCTGCGAGCGGTGCGGCGAATAGCCGGACCGATCCGAACTTTGGTGGGTCGCAAACGGGCGTGTTTGCCGGCATTCTCACGCACTTCTGAGCAAGCCGTTTTACGCCTCGGATATCAGGCGTCATGCCCAAGACCTGAGGCATGACGCGGCAGGCTCAGGCTACCGCTTGACCCTGCTCGCAGAATTCGTCGATCAACAGTGTGGACCTGTGCTCGAGCGTGCTGATTGCCATCAGCGGATCGATCTTGACTCGAGGAATGGTCAGTTCGGGGCCGATTGGCGCGCCTTTTTTGCTATCGCCATCAATGCGCTCGATCAGCGCCCGACAAATCCACTGCACGCCGAGTTCATCCGGTACCACGTCAACATTTACTCGAAAGCCACGATGTTCCAACGCCACGACAACCTCCAGACACACAACGAAATTTAGATCACTCGAACGACAAGCGAAGAGTGTGGGGAAATGCTAGCACGGGTCCCACGATCTCTTCAGCCAAGTCGGCAATCAAACGTGATCAGTTCCGTTACAGATGAAATAGTGTGGCCTGGCTTCCGCCCTTTTTCCCTCGTTCGGGACAGGAACCTAACGTTGTGCGGGTTGCGTTGGCGTGCGGTAGAGCCAGAGCGCGATAACGATCGCGAGCAGCAGCAGCGCGCAAGCCATTGCAACGACGCCGTGCCATCCACGCAGATTCCAGAACACCCCGCCGAGCGATCCGACTACGCTCGACCCCAGGTAGTACGCAAACAGATACAGCGACGATGCCTGTGCCTTGCTGACCTGCGCTCGCGCGCCGACCCACGCACTGGCAATCGAGTGCGTGCCAAAGAACCCGATCGTCAAAACGGTGATTCCGAGGATGATGAGCCAGAGCTGGTTTGACAGCGTCATGGCCGTTCCCGCGAGCATCAGTATCAGCGTGGCGGGCAACACGGTCCGCCTTCCGAGCTTGCCGGAGAGACTACCCACCCAGGCCGAGCTGACGATACCGAACAGATACACCGCGAAAATCAGGCCGATCTTCGTCTGGCTCAGCGAGAACGGAGCGGCAATCAGGCGATAGCCGACGTAGTTGTACACGGTGACGAAGCTGCCCATCAGCAGGAAGCCTTCGACGAACAGCAACGGCAGAACGCCATCGCGCAGGTGCGTGCCAAAGGCACTCGCGAGCGGCGCAAGCCGCAACTCCCGCTTCTCGAAGTGGCGCGAGGGCGGCAGGAAGCGCCACAGAATGGCGGCACTCAGTATGCCCAGCACGCCGATCACCAGCACCGCGGAACGCCATCCCCAGACATCGGTTATGACGCCGGTCAACAGACGGCCGGCCATGCCACCCAGGCCGGTCCCGCCGACATACAGCCCCATCGCATGACCGAGTGAACGCGGATGCATCTCCTCGCCGACATAAGCCATTGCGACCGCCGGCAGGCCGCTGAGCGCGACTCCCATCAGTGCGCGCATGACGAGGAAGGTCGGCCAGTGCGGCACCGCGGCGCAGACGACGGTGAGCACCGCCGAGAGCATCAGCGACGCGACCATGATCGGCTTACGGCCCCATG
This sequence comes from Paraburkholderia sp. GAS206C, assembly GCF_050435645.1. Classification (NCBI taxonomy): domain Bacteria; kingdom Pseudomonadati; phylum Pseudomonadota; class Betaproteobacteria; order Burkholderiales; family Burkholderiaceae; genus Paraburkholderia; species Paraburkholderia sp. GAS206C. The sequence goes on from NZ_JBNDKR010000016.1 coordinate 85,703, forward strand.
CCTCCGACAGCGCGCCTGCCACGAGCATGGTGACCGCGAGCAGCCCGGTGGTCAGCGAAAGGGAGAGGCTCGCACCTGCAGCGCTGACATGAAAGTCTGCGGAGAAGAGCGGCATCAGCGGCTGCACGCAGTACAACAAGGCGAAGGTCGCGAAGCCGGCTGCGAACAGGGCGAAATTGGTTTGCCAGAACGCCGGCGTGCCGTGCTCGATTTTGCCTGCCGTCCCGTGAGCGCGAGGCGCCTCGCCGGCGGCCAGCGTCGCGGCCATCGTGTTGGGCGTCAGCAGATTGACGTCGTGCTTTCCCATGATTCCTGTAACTCCGTGTGCCATTTCCTTAAGACTGAATAATGACGCCGGCTCGTTCCATAGTCCAATATCGATTCGACTGGAATTGATACATAATCGATATCATGGATCTCCGCCGCATTCGCTATTTCATCGTGCTGTCCGAAGAGTTGCATTTCGGGCGGGCAGCGCAACGCCTGAACATCGCGCAGCCTCCGCTGAGCCAGCAGATCCGCGTATTGGAGGACGAACTAGGTGCGCGCCTGTTTGACCGGAGCAACCGGCGCGTGGAATTGACGGCTGCCGGCAAGGCGCTGTTGCCCGAGGCGCGCGCACTCGTGGCGCAGGCGGAGCGCACGGGTGAGGTGGCGCGGCGGGCGCAACTGGGCGAACTCGGTGAGCTGCGCGTCGGCTTTACCGGTTCGGCTGCCTTCGGCTCGGTCATCCCAAAGTTGATCTTCGAATTCCGCCGCCGCCTGCCGGAGGTGCACTTACGGCTCGAAGAACTGACCACTCAGCAGCAGTTGACGGCGATGCTGGAGCGGCGGCTGGAGGTGGCGTTTGTGCGCGGCATGACATCGCCGGATTTGCCGTCGTCGCTGCAAGTCACGCGTCTTTTCGAGGATGCGCTCGTGGTCGTATTGCCCGCGCAGCATCCGCTCGCCGCGCGGGAGAGTGCGCTTTCCATCGAAGCCCTGAAGGACGAGGGCTTCGTGATGTATCCGCGCGAGCGTGGCACAGGGGTGTACGACCAGATCATCGCGTTGTGTCAGCAAGCGGGGTTCGCGCCGCGGCTTGCCCAGGAGGCACGGGAGTCGGCCACCATCGTAGCGTTGGTGGCGGCCGGGCTCGGGGTGGCGATCGTGCCGGCCTCTCTGAGCAGCATCAATGTGGACGGCGTGGCATACCGGCCGCTACGTGGGAAAGCCGCACGCTCCGCCATGTGGATGGTGCTGCGCGCCGGCAAGCTGTCGCCGCAGGAGGCGTTGTTCATGACGCTGGCGCGGGAGTTGGGGACGCGGTAGGGCTTGTCAGTTTCCCTCAATCAACCGAACTGCCAGATTGGGGCTGAATACCCCCGCTTTCAAAGTCGGTCCAACGCCGCAAGGCCCGTCGGAATCGCCAGGGTTCTTGATCCAGGCAAGCAGGATCTGACCTGTTGCGTCGCCGGTCGGCTCGCCCAGTTTCGCGCCGGCCGGATTGCACCACTGGCCATTTGAACCGTTGCCGTTACGACTGGTGTCGATCACAACTGGCTTCGTATAGCCGAATCTGCTCCCTAAAACGCCATTCACTGCGTTCGCATACGCGATCGATTCCTGAGTCGGGTAGAAATTCGACACGTTCAATGCAAACCCCTTCGCCTCGCCGATGCCTGCATCGTGCAGACGGTTCGCCATGACATCCGCAGCAGTCCAGTGAGCATTGCCGGCGTCAAGGTAGATGTCGGCTGCCGGTGCGTTGAGCCGCAAGCGCGACACCGCATAGCTCAGCAGGTTCAGCCGGGCGTCCTGTGCGTCGGTCGTCTTCAGGCAGTCGAACTGCGCCAAAGAATCCGGTTCGACGACAACGACCGCCTGGTTCTTGCCTATGCCTTGCGAGAACGCGTCGATCCATGCGCGATAGGCGTCGGCATCCGCGGCTCCGCCCGCAGACGCGCCGCCGCAGTCGCGGTTGGGAATGTTATAGGCGACGAGGATCGGTACCTGGTGCGCGGCGTCGGCGGCAGCCACGAACTGACTTACTGCCGCATGAACGTCCTTGTTCCAGCTACCGAACCATTGGGCGGTAGGGACGTGTGTGATCGACTCGGTGATTTTTGCCGCGCGCGGATCGGCCGCATGATTGCGAGCCCATACGGCGGGCTCGGAGTTGGGATCGACGTAGAACGAACCGGCGGCCCACGTCTGTCCCATGACGAACAGGGTGGCCAACGCCATACCAAGGACTTGCGCGAAGCGTTTTTTCATTTTTAGTCGCAGAGAGGTGGCAGCGGGCGGCGACCGCCGCGGACAGCGAACCGCACCAGAACTCTGAATCCTACCAACTCCGCAGGTTCCCGCGTGCTCGCGCAGCAAGCTGGACACCTCATTGCGAGGAGGTGTCCAACTTGCGCAAGCACACGATCATCTTCCTGAGGATACAGCGTAACGTGCCCTTCTATGACGAAGCAACCTTTAGCAGCACCGGATCGTTGCGATAGAGATCCGGGAACATCTTCTTCAGATCGGTGACCTTGGGCAAATCGTTGATGGCGATATACGGATAGTCCGGATGCAGCACGAGGAAGTTCTGGTGATAGTTTTCCGCAGGGTAAAAGCCCTTGAAGTTTTCTACGCGCGTGACGACCGGCTGCGAAAACACATGCGCCTTGTCAAGTTGCGCTATATACGCCTGCGCGACAATACGTTGCTCCGGATTGACCGGGAACACCGCGGAACGATACTGCGTGCCGTGGTCTGGGCCCTGGTAATCCAGTTCGGTCGGGTTATGTGCAACCGAGAAGAAAATCTGCAGCAGCCGGCCGTAGGTAATCTGCGTCGGGTCGTAGGTGATCTGCACTGATTCAGCGTGACCGGTATCGCCGCCGCTAACGGTTTCGTATTGAGCCGTGCTGGCCGCGCCGCCGCTATAGCCGGCCGCGACCTGTTTCACCCCGCGCACATGTTCGAACACGCCTTGCACGCCCCAGAAGCAGCCGCCTGCGAACACCGCGGTTTCGCTATGGGTCGCGGTGACTTTCTCGTCCTGCGCGGGCGGCGGGACCTGGGTTGCCGCTTCCGCGGAGTTTGCCACGCGCTGCACGGCGACTGCCCCGAGCACGAGCGCTGCAACGCCTGCCAGCTTCGCGAACGATGCACGCTTCACTAACGGAGATGACGAAGCCACCTTGTCTGAAATTTTGCTCACGATGATCACCTGTTAAGTCTTAAGTGTTGAGTACTGCAAACGTATCGACATCGCGCCCGGCATCAGCCGAACGTAAATGAATAAGCTTCGACGCCCGGGTCCAGAAACTCGATCGAGAAGGTGTGATCCTTGACGTCGCCGGTCTGCCGCACCAGTTGATAGAGCCGCTGCTCCGTCACCGTGCCTGTGCCGTCGGCCGTCACGTCGCTGCCATGTGCTGCCCCAGGCGCGGCGCCGTCGATGCTGACGCGGAACCGCACAGGCTTGCCGTCCTTGTCCGGACCGAGCACCAGATGCAGATCGCGCGCATGGAAGCGGTAGACGATGCCACCGGACGCTGCGGCGAGCGTCGCGTGCTCTTCACCGACCCGCCACTTGCCGTCGAGACCCCACTCGTTGAGCGAGAGCTGTGTGGGGGCCGCGTACGTATGCGACTTGTCTTCTGCTTCGCCGCCAGGCGAAGCGAAGTTCTCGGCACGCGAGTAACCGATATACGTTTCCGGTGACTTCATATCGGAGTTATCGGCCGCTGCTTCCACGCCCATGACGCTGGTGCTGGTCAAACCCGTCGGGACGCTGGTCGCGTTCGCGTGCCCTGCTTCAGCCAGTAACTGCTGGATGACCTTCTCCGACTCCGCATAGTCGCCTTCGCCGAAGTGGTGATAGCGGATGCGTCCCTGTGAATCGACAAAGTAATGCGCCGGCCAGTATTCGTTGTTCAGCGAGCGCCAGATGGCGTAGTTGTTGTCGATCGCTACCGGATAGTCGATACCGAGGTCATGCGTGGCCTTCTTCACGTTGTCGATATTGCGTTCGAAGGCGAATTCCGGGGCGTGCACACCGATCACGACGAGCCCTTGATCCTTGTACTTTTCGGCCCATGCTTTGACATATGGCAGCGAGCGCAGGCAGTTGATGCACGAGTACGTCCAGAAGTCGACCAGTACGACCTTGCCGCGCAGGCTCTGGGCAGTCAGAGGGGGCGAGTTGAGCCACTGGACCGCGCCGTTGAGCGACGGCAACTGGCCTTCGACAGGCAACGGCGGTGCGTTTTCGCTAACGGGTTGTGCTGCGCGCAGCATGCCGCCGGATGACGCCGCCATCATGCTGCCCGACGTCGCGACCATCGCGTTGCCTGTGGTGACCACGTCGTTGTCGGAAGAGGCAGCTATCGTGCCCGAAGCAGCGACGGGGTTGGCCGCCGCCATCGCCGTCGTCGTGCGGGGCGCAAGCCGGTCGACCAGCTTTTGTTCAATACCACCGGTCGCCACCGTGGACACGCGGGTCAGCACGCCGGTGTCGAGACCCAGCGCAATCGCGACCACACCGCACAGCATCGCCGCGCCGATCCCACGACGGACCCATTCTCCTGCGCCCAGCGAGCGCTTCATCGCCGTAAACACGCGTCCGCCGATCAGCAGCGCCACCGCCAGCGAGGTAGCCGCGCCGGCTGCATAGGCAACCAGTAGCAGGGTAGTGCCAACGCTCGCGCCACGCAGCGCCGCACCCGTCAGCACCAGACCGAGAATCGGACCCGCGCACGGTGCCCACAGCAGTCCGGTGGCGATCCCGAGCAGGAACGACGAACCTGCCCGCACCTGCTGGCCATCGGCCTGGGCAAAGTTCGACAGGCGGTTGCCGGCGCTCACCAGCGGGCGCATCAGATGGTCCGCAAAACGCGGAAACAGGAGGGTCAAGCCGAACACGCCGAGCAGCGCAATCGCGACCCAGCGGCCGTACTGATTGGCCTGGGTCACCCAGCCGCCGCCGACCGCGGCGAGCGTCGCCACGAGAGCGAACGTGAGCGCCATGCCGGCGAGCAGCGGCAGGCCGCTGCGCACGAATGGCTGATCGGCGCGCGCGAAGACGAACGGCAGCACCGGCAGGATGCACGGGCTGAGAATCGTCAGGGCGCCGCCAAGGTAGGCAAGAACGATGAGCAACATGACTGGTCCAGAAAGGTTATTGGCCTATGTTTGGTCCACTGGGGTTCAGGTGGCGGCCGGCGTAAATTCCATGGCCAGGCCGTTCATGCAATAACGCAGGCCGGTGGGCTTCGGGCCGTCGTCGAAGACGTGGCCCAGATGCCCGCCGCAGCGCCGGCAGTGCACTTCCGTGCGCGACATGCCGAACGAGCTGTCCTCGCGCTTGTCCACGGCGTGATCGAGCGGCGCCCAGAAGCTCGGCCAGCCGGTATGGCTGTCGAATTTCGTGTGCGACGAGAACAGGTCGAGCTTGCATCCGGCGCAGGAAAACACCCCGGTGCGATGTTCTTCGTTCAATGGGCTGGAGTAGGGGCGCTCCGTGCCTTCCTCGCGCAGCACCTTGTACTGTGCCGGGGTCAGCAATTTGCCCCATTCGACGTCCGTATGGGTCACTTCGAAGGCCTTGGCCGGCGTGCCGGTATCGGTCGGCGCCGCGGCCAGCTTCGGCAAACGGCTGACGGCGGCCAGCGCCGCTACGGCTACGCCGCCCGAGAACAGAAAACGTCTGCGACTTTGCATGAGATGCTCCTTGGTGCCAGTCTGAGGATAGTGGCGCCATACTAGGACGGAGGCGGTGTCGAAGTCCTCACAGAAAGTTAAATTAAATGTGATAACTCGCCGGCTGGAAATTTTGCACAATGGGGGCAACGCGGCGTTCCTGCGCTGCTATGGCCGAACACCCCTCCAACCACCGCCTGACAGGCGTTTGAAGCCCTTATGGATCATCCGAAGCGCGTACTGATCGTCGAGGACGATGTCGACATTGCCAACGTTTTGAGCCTGCATCTGCGCGACGAACGCTACGAAGTCGTGCATAGCGCCGACGGTAACGAGGGCCTGCGGCTGCTCGAGCAGGGCGGCTGGGATGCCTTGATTCTGGACCTGATGCTGCCCGGCGTCGACGGCCTCGAAATCTGCCGGCGGGCCCGTGCGATGACGCGCTACACGCCGATCATCATCACCAGCGCGCGTTCGAGCGAAGTGCACCGGATTCTTGGCCTGGAACTGGGCGCCGACGACTACCTCGCCAAGCCGTTCTCCGTGCTCGAACTGGTGGCGCGGGTGAAGGCGCTGCTGCGGCGCGTCGATGCAATGGCGAAAGACTCGCGGATCGACGCCGGTACATTGCAGACCGCCGGTTTGACGATCGACCCGTTGACGCGCGAAGCAGCCGTCGATGGCCGCCGTATCGAGCTGACGCCGCGCGAATTCGATCTGCTGTACTTCTTCGCCCAGCACCCGGGCAAGGTGTTTTCGCGGATGGATCTGCTGAACGCCGTCTGGGGTTATCAGCACGAGGGGTATGAGCATACGGTCAACACGCACATCAACCGGCTGCGCGCGAAGATCGAAGCCGATCCGGCGCAGCCTTCGCGCATCCTGACCGTCTGGGGGCACGGCTACAAGCTCGTGGCGCCTTCTGAAGGGGCTTCTTCCCAAGACTCCAAGCCGAAGGACACACCGTGAACCTGACGCTTACCCAGCGGCTCCTGATCGTCTTCTCGGTGCTGTTACTCGCCTGTTCGGGCGCGTCCGCGTGGCTGCAGATTCGCTCCAGCGACCTGCACGAGAAGGAAGTCGTGCAGGGCCTCTCGCGCGACCTTGCCGCACACATTGCCGGCAGCGCGACACTGATGGATGCCAATGGCCTGCGACCCGACGCCGTGCGGCAACTGTTCGGCCAGTTGATGGCAGTCAATCCGAGCGTCGAGGTCTATCTGCTCGACAACGAGGGGCGCATCAAGGGCGATGATGCCCCCGCCGGACGCGTCAAGCGCCAGCAGATCGACCTCGCGCCGATCCGACGCTTCATTGCCGGCGATGCGTTGCCGATCCTCGGTGACGACCCGCGCAGTCTCGACGGGGGTAAGGTGTTCAGCGCCGCGCCATTGCAAACGGCCGGGCAGCCGCCTTCGGGCTACATCTACGTCGTGCTGCAGGGCGAGGCGCACGACCAGCTCGCGGCGCGCGTGGCCGCAAGCTCGGTTTTGCGGACCACGCTGTGGTCGATGGCCCTGGTGGCGCTGCTATGCCTCGTGGCGGGTTTGATGGCATTTGGCTTCATCACACGGCCATTGCGGCGTTTGACCGAGGCGATGCGCCAGTTCGATGCCAACGGTGAGCCGGATACGCAGCCGAAGGTGCCGCGCTCATCGTCGGCGGGGCGGCGCGATGAAATCGCCGTACTGGAGGCCACTTTCACGCAGATGGCCGATCGCATAGGCGAACAGTGGCGCGCACTGACGCGGCAGGACCAGCAGCGGCGCGAACTGCTCGCCAACATTTCGCATGATCTGCGCACACCGCTGACTTCGTTGCACGGCTACCTCGAAACGCTATCGCTCAAGGCGGATACGCTGAGCGACGTGGAACGCAAGCGCTATCTGGGGATCGCGCTGGCGCAGAGCGTCAAGGTGGGGCGGCTTGCGCAGGCGCTGTTTGAACTGGCGCGGCTCGAGCACGGCAATGTGCAGCCGGCGCTGGAGGATTTTTCGCTGGTCGATCTGGTGCAGGACGTGTTCCAGAAATTCGAATTGCCGGCCGAGGCTCGGCGTATCCAGTTGCGGGCCAACATTCCGCCGCGCTTGCCGGCGGTTAGCGCCGATCTGGGGATGATCGAGCGTGTGCTGACCAATCTGCTCGATAACGCGATTCGCCACACGCCGGCAGAAGGGGCGATTGATGTCGAGCTTGCGTATCGCGATGGCAAGGTGCAGGTGATGGTCAGCGATACCGGTCCGGGTATTCCGGCCGAGATGCGCGAAGGACTATTCGAGCGGCCGTTCAGCGCGGGTGGGGCGCATCGCGGCGGGGGCTTTGGGCTGCTGATTGTTCAACGCATGCTGCAATTGCATCACAGCCGGATTCGTCTGGTTGAGCGTGATGGTGGCACCGGGACGACGTTTTCTTTCGAGTTGCCGATCAGCGCCGCGGTGCATGCCTAGAGTGCCCTGGGGCGCTCAATCCACTTCAACGGGCACCCTGCGCGCCAAGGCACACATCAGTTCATACCCAATCGTGCCCGACGCCTCGGCCACATCGTCGATCTTCACCTGATCGCCCCATAGCTCGACTTGCGAGCCGACATGTGCGTCCGGGCAGGGCGTGAGATCCACGGTCAGCATGTCCATCGACACGCGGCCCACCACGCGTGTCAGCGTGCCGTCCACGGCGATTGGTGTTCCCGTCGGTGCGTGCCGCGGATAGCCATCCGCGTAGCCGCAGGCCACCACGCCGATCCGCATTTCCTCGTTGGCCGCAAACTTTCGGCCATAGCCGACGGTCTCCTGCGCAGACAGCGTTTGCGTGCCGATGATCTGGCTCGTCAAGCTCATCGACGCGCGCAACGGGGTGTCCGCGATATCGCGCGACACGCCCGACGGCGAGCCACCGTACAGAACGATACCCGGCCTGACCCAGTCCCGATGGGCGCCCGGATGCCACAGAGCCGCCGCCGAATTGGCAAGGCTGCGCTCGCCGGGAATCCCGGCGGTGGCGGCATCGAACCGCTCCACCTGCCAGTCGATATCGTCATTGTCCGCGCTGGCGAAGTGGCTCATCAGCGTGATGTTGCCAATCGATTCCGATGCACGCGCCCGTTCCCAGGCGGCCCGGTAGACGTCCGGTCTGAAGCCCAGGCGGTTCATGCCGGAGTTCATCTTCAGGTTGATATTGACAGGCTGTGTCACCTTGGCGGCGCGCAGCAGTTCCAGTTGCTCCGTGCAGTGCACCGAGACGGTCAGGCGCTGCTCGTCCGCAACGGCGACGTCGCCCGGCGTGAAGATGCCTTCGAGCAGCAGAACCGGCTTCGTCCAGCCCAGCTCGCGCACGCGGACCGCCTCGTCGAGGTCGAGCAGTGCAATACCGTCGGCATCGGCCAGGCCCGGATAGATGCGTTCGATTCCATGCCCATAGGCGTTTGCCTTGACGACGGCCCAAACCCTCGAGCCAGGGGTCTTTTGCCGGATCAGTTGAAGATTGTGTCGGACGGCATCCGGATGAATGCGGGCAACAATCGGGCGGGGCATCGAAGTCCTCTGCGGAAATAGGGGTTAGGAGTCAGCGGCATGCACTGGGTTTTTCATCTCCACCCAGTTTCGGGCACTAGCATAGATCGACGTTTTCAGGTTTTGTTACTGTATTTCTGTCGAATTTCAGTATAAAAAATGCCCGCGAAAATGACCTGGGCGGCTCCGTTTCGAGGCGCGGTCACGGTAACATCCATGATCCATGACGCACGCAGCTACGCTCATCCATAGAATGGGAACTTCATGATCAGATTTCTGCACACCGCGGACTGGCAGATCGGCACCCAATTCGGCCAGTTCGACGCCGAGGAAGCCGCGCATCTTGCCGAAGCGCGTTTCGAAACGGTGCGCCGGATCGCCAGTGAGGCCGCCACGCGCCGCGTCGATGCGGTGCTGGTGGCCGGCGACGTATTCGATCAGCAGACTGTCTCCGATACCGTCATCCGGCGCCTGTTCGGCGCGCTCGCAGGCTTTACCGGCGCGTGGATCATGCTGCCCGGCAATCACGATGCGGCGCTGGTCGAAAGTGTCTGGACGCGTGCGCAGCGTTTGAACTGCATCCCGGCGAATGTGCATGTCGTGCTGACACCGGGCGTCGTCCAGTTCGACGCAATGAAGTGCACGTTCCTCTGCGCGCCGCTTACGCAGCGCATCACCTACGACGACACCACGGCGTTTTTTGACCAGACGTCGACGCCGCCCGACTATTTCCGCGTTGCCCTGGCTCACGGCAGCGTGAGCGGCATCCTGCAGGAAGGAATCGATTCGACCAATCCCATCGAGCCGACCCGCGCCGAGACCGCGCGTCTCGACTATCTCGCGCTGGGCGACTGGCACGGCCACTTCCAGGTGAACGCTCGCACGTGGTACGCCGGCACGCATGAGCAGGACCGCTTCCGCGCCAACGATCCGGGCTTCATGCTCGATGTCACGTTCGACGAGCCGGGCGCGTTGCCGTCGGTGCAGGCGGTGCCTGTGGGCAAATATCGCTGGCTGCGTTGGGAAGAGGAGATCGTGGTGCCGAGTGATGTGGATGCGTTGAAAGCGCGTTTGCAGGCGCTCGGTGCGACCGACGTGCTCAAGCTGGACGTGCGCGGTACAACGGATCTCGCTTCCGCCGAAGCCGTGCGTCTTGCTGTGGACGAAGCCCGCGCACGAGTGCGTGCACTACGCGTGGAGATGAGCGAACTGCAAGTGCAGCCCACTGAGGACGACCTCGCCGCGCTCGGTGCGCAAAGCGGCTACCTTGGCAAAGTGGTCGCGCGTCTACGCGATCTGCAGGCCGACCCGCAGCAGGCGAAACTCGCGGCGGAAGCGCTGTTGCTGCTTGCCCAGTTTCAGCGTGAAGCGAGGCCTGCATGAAGCTAGAAAGCGTCGCGATCCAGGAATTCAAGCAGTTCAGCGGACGTCTGTTCATCGGCGATCTGCAGCCGGGGTTAAATCTGTTTATCGGACCGAACGAGGCGGGCAAGAGCACGATCGCCGAAGCGGTGCGCACGGTGTTTCTCGAACGCTACAAAGCCTCGCATCTGAAAGATCTGTTGCCTTGGGGAAAGGCGAGTGGGCAGCCGTCGGTGGAAGTCAGTTTCACGCTTGATGGCGTCGCCTGCATGCTCGCCAAACAGTTCGTCACGCGGCAGCGCTGCGATCTGCGGATCGGTCAGCAGGTGTTCGGCGAGGATGAAGCCGAGGACCGGCTGGCGGCGCTGCTTGGTTTCTCGCGTGCGGCGCGTGGTGCGATGAAGGCCGATCAGGCCGGTGTGCCGGGGTTGCTGTGGGTACAGCAAGGCGAAACGCATGACGTGCGCGATGCGAGCGGCCACGCGGCACTGTATTTGCGTGATGCGCTTACGCAGCTTTCGGGCGGTAACAGCTCGGCCGGCGAAGATGTGTTGATCGGCGCAGTGCAACGCGAGTTGCGGCAACTGCTCACCGCACGCACGCAACGCTCGACGGGTCCGCTTGCTGAAGCTGAGCAGGCTTTGGCGACGCTCGCGGGCGAACGCGACACGCTCGATGCGCAACGTCGTCAGTTCGACGAGAACCTCACCCGACTTGCGACGCAGCAGGAAGCGTTCGAGGATGCGCAACGCAAGCTGCCTTGGGAGGCTCACGAACAAAAGGCGGCGCAAGCGCAGGCGCGTGCCGCCGCGCTGGCCGAACTCGAGCGTAGCGTACAGGTGTTGGCGCAAACGCTGCATGTCAGTGAAGTCGAGTTGGCCATGTCGTTGCAGCAGGAGCAAAGCGCGGCGGAACTGGAAGCGACGCTTGCCAACGATCGGCAGCAACTCGAACGTTCGAAGGCGGCGGTGCTGACAGCCGATGCTGAGCACGCTCAAGCGAGCGCTGGAGTGGCGCGTTGCCAGCAGATTAGCGACGCTGCGGCCCGCGCGCTCGAACTCGCGAATGCCGCCGTGATGGCGCAGGAATTGAACAATCAGATCACGCTGCACAAGGACGAGATCGCGCGGCTTGAAACTTCGATCGCTGCTGCGGAGGCTGCGCAGACCGCGGTGCTCGACGCGACGCGCAGCGCAGCCTCGCTCGAAATCGATGTGGCCCAATTGCAGCGGCTGCAAGCGCTTGAATCGCGCATCAGTGTGCTGCGGGCGCGCAAGGAAGCTGCGATGACGCGCATCGATTATCGGTTGAGCGGCGGGGCGATCGTGGTGGGCGGTGAAACGCTCACAGGAGAAGGCGTATTGCGGCTCGACGATGAGCAAACTATCGAGCTGCCGGGTGTCGGCGAATTGCGCATCGTGCCCGGCGTATCGGATCTCGCAGCGCTGCGTACGGAACTGTCCGATGCCGAAGCGCAGCAAGCGGAGTTGTTGCGAGCGTTGGGCGTAGCTTCACTCAGCGATGCGCAGACGCGGCATGAACAATGGAAAGCACAGGTGGCGCATCTGCAGAGCCAGCAAAAGATTCTCGCGGTGCATGCACCGAAGGGCATCGAGCCGCTGCGTGCTTCGTTAGCAAGCGCATTGGCGCGTCACCAAATAGCTGATAAGCGTCTTGCCGGGCTGCCCGATGTCGCGGGTGCTCCAGGCGTCGACGACGCGCGTCGCACTTCGGATGAGGCGCGCCAGGCAATCGAGTCCGCGACGCGGATGTTGGCTCAAACCAGCGAGCGGCGTTCGACCGCACTCGCGTCGAGCGGCTCGCTTGCCGAACAGGTCCAACGCAAGGAAGCACAGTTGCAGGACGAAGCGTTTCGCGCACGTCGCTCGCAATGGCAGGCAAAAATCGTCGAACAGCGCGCACGTGTGGACGCTTTGACGAAGCAGCGCGACGAACGCAATCAGGAACTCGGCGCCGCGCGTACCGACGATCCGGCTGCGGAGGTGAAGCGCTATCGCGCGTCGGCGGAACTCGCACGCACCGAGCAGCAGGAGCGGCAAGTGCGGATCGCCGAACTGCGCAGCCAGTTGGAAACCATGGGTGCTTCCGGGCTCGGCGAGCGGCTCGCCGCTGTGCACGCCTCGATTGAGCAGATGGAGCGCCGCAAAGCCGAACTCAGTCTGCGCGCTGGCGCGTTGAGCCTGCTCGACAAGGTGCTGGTCGAAGAACGCGATGCGGCGGTGGCTCAATTGCGCGCGCCGTTGACGGAACGGCTCGGGCATTATCTGAAGCGTCTGTTCCCGCAGTCGGCGCTCGAACTTGGCGACGACCTGAGCCCCATCGCGTTGCAGCGAGACGGTCGCATCGACACACTCGATGCCCTCAGCTTCGGCACTCGCGAACAGATGGGGATCCTCGCGCGCCTCGCCTACGCGGACTTGCTGAAAGCCTCCGGACGTCCCACGCTGCTGATGCTCGACGACGCCGCAGTGCACACCGACGGCACACGCCGCGACGCATTGAAGCGCGCCCTGCTCGACGCAGCGACGCGCCATCAGATCCTGTTGTTCACCTGTCATCCGGAGCTGTGGGACGACCTCGGCGTCAAACAACGCGCTATTGATGACCTGAGGGCCGCCGCATGAGTTCGATTCCCGCGGGGCTCATGCTGGTCCACGGTAATCAGCCAGAACGCCTGCGCGATCTGATGGTGCAATGGATTCGCCAGCATCCGCTGAGGCCGCTGGAAAAGGAGGTCATCCTCGTCCAGAGCAACGGCATTGCTCAATGGCTAAAACTCGCCCTGGCCGCCGATCCTGAAGACGGTGGTTGCGGTATTTCGGCAGCGCTCGATATGTCGCTGCCGGCGAGCTTCCTGTGGCAGGTGTATCGCGCGGTACTTGGCGAAGACTCGGTGCCGGCCATCTCGCCGTTCGACAAATCGCGCCTCGTATGGCGGCTCACGCGTCTGCTGCCCGAGCTGCTCGAATCACCAGAGTACGCGCCGCTCAAACGCTTCATGTCCCGCGACGACGACCAGCGCAAACGCTTCCAGCTTGCGCAGCGGGTGGCGGATCTGTTCGATCAGTATCAGGTGTACCGCGCGGACTGGCTCGCGGCATGGGCCGCGGGCAAGGACGTGCAGATCGACGCGCGCAACAACAGCACACCGCTGCCGGACGAATACCGCTGGCAGGCGGCGCTATGGCGCTCGCTGCTGGAGGACGTTGAGGCGCATGCACCGGATGGCATCGACATGGCGACGGTTGGACGCGCCGCGGTGCACGAAGAATTCATGCGGCGTGCCGCTGCCATGCCTGACGACGAACGTCCGGCTGATTTGCCACGGCGGGTGATCATTTTCGGCATTTCGAGTTTGCCGAGGCAGGCGGTGGAAGTGCTCGCCGCGCTCTCGCGCTGGACCCAGGTGCTGATGTGCGTGCATAACCCTTGTGCGCATTATTGGGCCGACATCGTCGCCGACAAGGATTTGCTGCGGGCGGAGCGCTCGCGCCAGCAGCGCCGCCAGGGTGCGCCTGTCGCAATGGACGATGCGCAGTTGCACCTGCACGCGCAACCGTTGCTGGCGGCGTGGGGGAAACAGGGCCGCGACTTTATCGGTCTGCTCGATGAGTACGACAGCGCGGAGGAACGCGCACGCTACGCATCGCAGTTCACTGGTATCGGGCAGCGGATCGACCTGTTCGAAAGCGAAGACGCGTTGACCATGCTGCAGCAGCTGCAAGACGACATTCGCGATCTGCGGCCAATACGGGAAACGCGTGATCTCTGGGACGAGGTGGACCCGCACACGGACCACTCGATCCGCTTCCACGTCGCGCACAGCGCGCAGCGCGAAGTGGAGATCCTGCACGACCAGTTGCTAGCCGCGTTCGCCGCAGATTCGACTTTGCGTCCCCGCGACGTGATCGTGATGGTGCCGGATATCGAAGTCTATACGCCGCATATCCAGGCCGTGTTTGGTCTGCTCGACAAGGAAGACCCGCGCTACATCCCGTTCAGCGTGGCGGACCGCGGACAGCGCGATTTCGATCCGCTGATCGGCGCGCTCGAAACGCTGCTGGCGCTGCCGCAATCGCGTCTGACGGTCAGCGATGTGCTCGATCTGCTCGAAGTGCCCGCGCTGCGCGCGCGCTTCGGCATCAGTACGGACGATCTTCCGAAGCTGCGGACGTGGATCAGCGGGGCCAATATCCGTTGGGGGCTGCACGCTGAACAGCGCGCGAGCCTGGGCTTACCGCAGGCCGGCGCCGACAACGCGCCGAACAGCTGGGCCTTCGGTCTGCGCCGGATGCTGCTCGGCTACGCCGCGGGCGACAAAGCCGGTGCGTGGCGCGAGATCGAACCGTATGCGGAAATCGGCGGACTGGATGCTGCGTTGCTAGGGCCGCTGACGCGCCTCGTCGATGCGCTCGACCACACCTGGAAGACGCTACGCGAGCCCGCTACGGTGGAGGAATGGTGCAACCGTCTGCGTTGGCTCAAGACCACTTTCTTCGCCACCGACGATAGCGAGGACGCCTATACACTGGAACGCCTCGACGCCGCGCTCGAAGCCTGGCGCGATGCGTGCGACGAGGCGGCGCTTACGGGCGAGCTGCCGCTTTCGATTGTCGGCGACTACTGGTTGTCCCAGTTCGAAGGCGGTGGCCTGACGCAGCGCTTCTTTGCTGGCGCCGTCACCTTCGTCACGCTGATGCCGATGCGCGCGATCCCGTTTCGCGTCGTCTGTCTGCTCGGCATGAACGACGGCGACTATCCGCGTAACCGGATGCCGCTCGACTTCGACCTGATGCGCCGCAGCTACCGGCCTGGCGACCGCTCGCGTCGTGAGGACGATCGTTATCTGTTTCTGGAGGCGCTGCTGTCGGCACGCGAGCATCTGCATGTGTCGTGGGTGGGGCGCAGTGTCAACGACAACACGCCGCGTCCGCCGTCGGTGCTGGTCGGTCAGTTGCGCGATCATCTGAAAGCGGGCTGGCGTCTCGAAGGCGCAGCGGATGATGATGCGGATGCGCTCCTCAAGGCGCTTACAGTGGATCACAAGCTGCAACCGTTCAGCGCGGATTATTTCCCGGTGCAGCCGAAGGCGTCGGGGTTATTCACGTATGCACGGGAATGGAGCCGGGCTGTGCCGCAGCCTGGCTTTGGCACAGCTGCAGATGATGCGCCGCTACCGCCGCTCGAGCGCACTGAGCCGTTATCGGTACGCGAACTGGCGGACTTCCTCAAGGATCCGGTCAAGAGCTTCTTCCGACAGCGTTTGCGCGTCGCTTTCGAAGCCGAAGATGCGGCCAGCGAGAATCACGAGCCTTTTGAAGTCAATCAGCTTGAAGCGTGGCAATTGCAGAATGAACTGATTCGCGCACAGGCTGCAGCGTTGGAGCGCGGTGATGAAGATGTGTTGCCGGCCGCTATAGCCCGCCTCGAGCGCATGCATCGCAGCGGCGATCTGGCGGCGGGCGGTTTCGGCGAGGTTATCGCCGGGGAGTTGATGGAACCGATGGCCGATCTGTTCGAGCGCTTTCGGGCGGAACTGCAGCGCTGGCCCGATCTTCTCGACGAGCAGTTTGAACTGCGTGTGGCGGGCGGCCCGGGTTTGGGCACGCTGACGATCGAAGACTGGGTCGGCGAATTGCGTGCCGGTCCCAACCATACCCGTGGCCGGGTGTTTCTCGAACCGGGCACGCTGATCAAGGACCGCAAGTATCGCGGCGACCGGCTTATTGCCTATTGGGTGGGGCACCTGGCCGCGCAGCTTGCCGCAGGCGCGGTCACGACCGTAATCGTCAGCAAGGTAGGGAGCGTGGAGTTCACACCGCTCGCGGAGGACGTGGCGCGCGCGCATCTGCTGACCTTGCTGCGGGCCTGGGACGAGGGCACACGCAAACCGCTGCCGCTCGCCGTGAGAACGGCGTTTGCGTGGCTTAGAAAGCGGCCAGGCGCGCTTGATTTCGCCGATGCCGGGAGTCGCGCGGGCGCGGGTGGCGAGCATGACTTCAGTGATGGCGGCGAGGCGCTCGCTGCGCAGCTCAACGAAGCGCGCGAAGCCGCCCGTCTCACTTACGATGGCGTGGGTCGCCAGGCAGGCGAGCGGCAGACCAACGCGTATCTCTCCCGTGCCTACCCGGATTTCGACGCGCTCGCTGAAAGCGGCGAGTTCGAGACACTTGCCGTCGCACTGTTGTTGCCGCTGCATCGCGCGATTCCGGTCTCGGCGTCGAAACCGAAAAATGCACCGTCACAAACGGGAGACGCGCAATGAATACTCCCCTGACAACGCGGCAGTCCGAGGGAACCGCGGTAGAACTGAAGCCGCTCGAATTTCCACTGCGGGGCAGCAGCCTGATCGAGGCAAGCGCCGGTACTGGCAAGACCTTCACGATCGCCATGCTGTACGTCCGGCTCGTGCTCGGTCATCGTGGATCGGATAGCGAGGCACGGCCGCTGACGCCGCCCGAAATCCTCGTCGTGACGTTTACCGACGCGGCCACCAAGGAGTTGCGGGATCGCATCCGCGCGCGGCTGATCGAGGCCGCCGCCTATTTCCGCGCGTCGCCGGAGGAGGTTGAACCGCTCCCCTCCGGCAAGGACCTGTTGCACGACTTGCGCGACAGCTACGACGTCGAGCAGTGGGCCGCCTGCGCGCACCGCCTGCAGCTCGCCGCCGAATGGATGGACGAGGCCGCGGTCTCCACGATTCACGGCTGGTGCAACCGGATGTTGAGCGAGCATGCGTTCGACAGCGACAGCCTGTTTTCGCAGACGCTCGAAACCGACCAGAGCGAGTTGCGCGCTGAAGTCGTGCGCGATTATTGGCGCACCTTCCTTGCGCCGCTTGATGTGCAGTCGGCGGCCGAAGTTCGCCAATGGTTCGCGAGCCCGGCGAAGCTGCAGCAGGCGATTCGCGGTTTGCTAGGCCATGCCGATCTGCTGGAAGAGGCCCCGCCGCCGCTCGAAGCACTGCAGGACGCACGCGAGAAGCAGCGCGAACATGTCGACCATCTGAAGACGAACTGGGCAAAGTGGTGCGACGAACTCCAGACGCTGTTCGACGATGCGCGGGCGAAGAAGCAGTTCAAGGCGACGAGCCTGAACGCACCGAACTGCAAGAAGTGGCTCAACAAGCTTCGCGACTGGGCCAACACGCCCGACATGCAGCGGCCCGATTTCGAAGCTACCGCCGCAGTGTGGACGCGGTTTACGCGGGCTGGCGTCGCTGAAATCTGGCTCATTGGCGAGCCACCGGCGCATCCTGCCTTCATCGCGATGGAGACGCTGCGCGACGCGTTGGCCGCACAGCCCACGGCGCAACGCGCATTGCTGCGGCACTCGGCCCGCTGGATTGCGCAGCGCTTCACGGAAGAGGAAGCGCGCCGTTCGCAGATGGGTTTCGACGATCTGCTCACGCGTCTTAACGAAGCCTTGCACAAGCCGAACGGCAAACGCCTGGCCGAGATCATCCGTCAGCAATACCCGGTCGCGCTGATCGACGAGTTCCAGGACACGGACCCGGTGCAATACCGGATTTTCGATGCCGTCTACCGCATTGAGGAGAACGATCCGGACACGTCAATCGTTTTGATTGGCGATCCGAAGCAAGCGATTTACGCGTTCCGTGGTGCGGACATTTACACGTACCTTGAAGCGCGTCGTGCCTGCGCTGGACGGTTGTTCACGCTGAAGAAAAACTTCCGCTCGACGCAAGGAATGGTGGACGCCGTCAATCGCTGTTTCGAGGCGGCCGAAGAGCGGCAGAGCGGCGAGGGGGCATTCCTGTTTCGCAGCGCCGAGGGGGGAGCCAATCCGCTTCCGTTTATTGCCGCCGACGCAGCAGGCCGTAAAGACTCGCTGCAGGTCCAAGGTATGGAGGTGCCTGCGCTGAGTGCGTGGTGGCTGCCCTCCGTCGACGAAGGCAAGCCGCTCAGCAAGGAAGCATATCTGCGCGAGATGGCCGCCAGTTGCGCGACTGAGATGGTGCGCCTTCTCAACCTTGGGCAAGCCGGCAACGCGGGCTTCGAAGGCGCTAGTGGCAAGACGCCGCTGCAGCCGGGCCATATGGCGGTGCTGGTCAACAACGGCACGGAAGCCCGCGCGATCCGCGCTGCGCTGGCTGAACGCGGCGTGCGTAGCGTCTACCTGTCCGATCGGGATTCGGTGTTTCAGACGGGGGAAGCACAGGAATTGCATCACTGGCTCGCGGCGTGTGCGGACCCCGATGACGGGCGTCTGGTGCGCACGGCGCTGGCGACCGCGACGCTCGGACTCGATTGGGCCGCGCTTGATACGTTCAACCGCGACGAACTTGCGTGGGAGAAGTGCGTGCTGCGGTTCCGCGACTACCGCGACTGCTGGCGCGACAAAGGCGTGCTGCCGATGCTGCGCCGTCTGCTCAACGATTTCCACGTGCCGCAGCGGCTGCTCGGACAGACGGCAGGCGCGGCAGTCAACGGCGAACGCGTGCTGACTAACCTGCTGCATCTGGCCGAGCTGCTGCAACAGGCCAGTGCGCAGCTCGACGGCGAGCACGCGCTGATTCGCTATCTGGACGAACAGTGCGCGGATGAGGGCGCCAATGCGGGCGGCGATGCACGGCAACTGCGTCTCGAGAGCGATGCGGGTCTGGTGCAGGTGGTGACGGTGCACAAGTCAAAGGGGCTGGAGTATCCGTTGGTATTCCTGCCGTTTGCGTGCACCTACCGCCCGGTCAATGCAGACGATATGCCGCTCAAATGGCATGACGAAGCGGGCAAGTTGCACATCACGCTGGGCGACGTCGACGTGTTGCCGCGAGCGGACCGCGAGCGGCTCGGCGAAGACCTGCGCAAGCTCTATGTTGCGTTGACGCGGGCGCGCTATGCGACGTGGGTGGGGATTGCGCCGATCCAGAGCGTCGAGTTGAGCGCGTTCGGCTATCTGCTCGGCGGTGGCAAGCCGATTGCCGGCACTGAACTAGGCGCGCTGCTGGAGCAATTGCGAGGTGCGTGTGGCGATATCAGTATTGCCGAGGCGCCGCCGCCGACCGGCGAACCGTTTGTGCCGCTCGGCACACAGCAGTTGCGCGGTGAAGCTCGCATGCTGACGCGGCCCGTGCGCGAATCGTGGTGGATCGCCAGTTATTCGAGTCTGCGCAAGGACAATGGTGTGATCGGCGGTACGGGTGCTCATGTAGTTTCCGTGCCGGTAAGCGCGACCGACGACGCGGCGACAGACGATTCACGCTTGGCCCCTGAAACGCGCAGTGAAGATGTTTTCCACGAGTTGCTTGAAGCAGAAACGCTCGAAGACGACGAGGTTGCGTCAACAGCGCCGCCGCGGCACGCGCAACCGGTAGCGCCCGCCGCGGCCGCGACCGCGTTGCCGGCCGATGAGACCTTGCACGGCTTTCTGCGTGGCGCGGACGCAGGCAGTTTCCTGCATGACCTGATGGAGTGGGCGGCCAACGAAGGCTTCGCGAAGCTCGCCGCCCACCCGCAAACGGTGCGCGATACCGTGGCGCGCCGCTGCAATCTGCGTGGCTGGCCGCGCTGGATCGAACCGTTGACGGATTGGTTGCTGTACCTGCTGCGTACGCCACTTGCACTTCCGCCAATAGAAGGCGAGACGGTGCAGCCAGTTGTGCTGGCGAATCTCGACCCCGCGTCATACATGGCCGAAATGGAGTTCTGGCTCGCGGCGCACACCGTCGATACACAAGTGCTCGATCAACTCGTGTGCGACCTGACGCTCGATGGCGAAGCACGGCCCGCGCTCGAGCCCGCTCGCCTTAACGGTATGCTCAAGGGCTTTATCGATCTGGTGTTCGAACACGAAGGTCGCTATTACGTCGCGGACTACAAATCGAACTGGCTCGGACCGGATGACGCGGCGTACACGCCGGCGAGGATGCGCGCGCAGATCCTGCATTCACGCTACGAACTGCAGTACGTGCTGTATCTGTTCGCACTGCATCGTTTGTTAAAAGTGCGTCTGCCGGATTACGACTACGACCGCGACGTGGGCGGTGCGGTGTATCTGTTTTTGCGTGGCGGACGCGCGCCCGGTCAGGGCTTGCATGTCGAGCGGCCGCCGCGCGAGTTGATCGAAGAACTGGATGCGTTGTTTGCGCATCATCGCTCCGAGGGCGAAGATGCCGATGAGTATGCGTTAAAGGAAATCGAATGACGCCCCGTTCAAACGACACCGTAGCCATCACTGACGCCAAGGGCGACACGCGCCGCATGCTCGCCGTGCTGGACCAGTGGGTCGAGCGCGGCTGGTTGCGCGCGCTCGATGCCGGCTTCGCACGCTTCCTGTGGACGGAGGAACCGCAGACGCCGCCGCTGCTGGTGCTGGCAGCCGCGCTCGCGAGTCATCAGTTGGGGCGCGGTCACGTGTGCCTCGACCTGCAGGCGACACTGGACGATCCGACCTTCGCGCTTTCGTTGCCGCCCGATGGACCGCAGGCGCTCACCACAGTGGAACCGCCGCAGGCGCCGGCGGAAGTCCTGGCAGGCGTGAATCTCGCGCGCTGGCTGGGAGCGCTCGATCAGCCCGCGCTGGTCGGCGCCGATGCCGGCAATACGCCGCTCGTGCTCGTCGGCACGCGGCTGTATCTGCGTCGCTACTGGCAATACGAGCAGGATGTACGCGCTGGCATCGAGCGTCGGCTTGCGGCGTCGGCGCAGATGGAAGCGTCGCTCCAGGCTGGTTCTGCGCGTGCCGCGCTTGACGCGTTGTTTCCACCGCGCGCCGCCAACGTGACGGGCGCGGACTGGCAGAAGCTCGCTTGCGCACTGGCAGCGCGCAGCGCGTTCAGCATCATTACCGGCGGCCCAGGCACCGGCAAGACGACTACCGTGGTCAGACTGCTTGCGTTGCTGCAGACGCTTGCACTCGACGGCATAGCGAATCCGCTGCGTCCCGCGCGACCGTTGCGGATTCGTCTCGCAGCGCCGACCGGTAAAGCCGCGGCGCGTCTGAACGAGTCGATTGCAGGCGCGGTCGAGCAACTGCCCGTCGACGCGTTGCCGAACGGCGCGGCTGTGCGCGAGGCGATCCCGACCGTAGTGACGACGCTGCATCGGGTGCTCGGCACGCGTCCCGACAGCCGGCGTTTTCGTCACGACGCGAGCAATCCATTGCCGGTTGACGTGCTGGTGATCGACGAAGCCTCCATGGTCGATCTCGAGATGATGGCGGCCGTGCTCGACGCATTGCCCGCATCGGCGCGGCTGATTCTGCTAGGCGATAAAGATCAGTTGGCGTCGGTCGAAGCTGGGGCTGTGCTCGGCGAACTGTGTCAGCGTGCGGGCGAAGGGCATTACACGCCGGCCACGCGCGACTGGTTGCTCGCCGCAACCGGCGAGCGCATCGAGGGGGCCATGCTCGACGAACAGGGCACGGCGCTCGATCAGTCGATCGCGATGCTGCGGCACAGTCATCGGTTTTCCGCACAGAGCGGGATCGGCCAGCTCGCTACGCTCGTCAATGCGGGTGACGCTGCGGCTGTCGCCAGGATCTGGACACACGGTCACGCGGATCTCGCGTTGCTGGTTTGCTCGGCTACTGACGATGCGTCCTTTAAGGCACTTGTCATAGATGGATACGGCGGCGCTAGCGATGCATCGGCGTCAGCGCAATTGTTCGGCGCGAATGGCGAGCTGGGCCGGCCACGCTATGGCTATCGGCATTATCTGGAGACGATGCGCACCCAGCAGCCTGACCGCTACGACGCGCCCGAAGCATTTGACATTTGGGCGCGCGCGGTGCTCAAGGCGCACGGCGAATTCCAGCTTCTGTGCGCGTTGCGCCGCGGACCGTGGGGCGTCGAAGGACTCAACAAGCGCATTGCGCGGCTGCTGCAGGAAGACGGGCTGATTGCGATGCGCGGCGAGTGGTATCCGGGACGGCCGGTGCTCGTAACCCGTAACGATTACGAGTTGGGGCTGATGAATGGCGACATCGGCATCACGCTGGAGGTTCCGGGCACGACGGATGAGAACCCGGTGTTGCGAGTGGCCTTTCCGGCGGCCGACGGCACAGGCGGCATCAAGTGGGTTTTGCCTAGCCGTTTGCAGGCAGTGGAAACAGTGCTCGCGCTCACCGTACACAAATCGCAGGGCTCGGAATTCATGCATGCCGCATTGGTGTTGCCTGATACGTTTAGTCCGATTCTGTCGCGCGAACTCGTCTACACAGGCATCACCCGGGCGCGGGCGTTTCTGACTCTGGCGATCCCGCAAGGTAAGCCCGTGCTCGAACAGGCGGTGTGCGCGAAGGTGCAGCGGGCGAGCGGGTTGATGGCGGGGTTTGAGCGCGAGACGCAGTAGTCGGACTAATGGATGCGTCACCAGGGTTCAGGCTTATCAGCGACTTTTGTCCCACCGGGCTACAATAATTTCGCGCCCATGTTGCATGTCACTTCAAGAGGCGAGCATGAGAATCGCGGTACTCGATGACGACCCCGCCCAAACCGCTTTCGTGCATGAAACGATGTCAGCGGCGGGCCATGTCTGCCATACCTTTTCCGAAGGTCGCGCACTCGTCCAGCAGTTGCACCGTCAGACCTTCGATCTCCTGATCCTCGACTGGATCGTGCCGGACCTGTCCGGCGAAGAAGTATTGCGCTGGGTACGCTCGACGCTAGCCGAGCGCGTACCAGTGATTTTCATGACCTCGCGCGGCCGCGAAAGCGACATCGTTGCAATGTTAAATGCCGGCGCGGACGACTACGTCGTCAAGCCGGTCGCCGCGAGTGTGCTGCTAGCGCGGGTCGGCTCGCTGCTACGGCGCACCTATCAGCTCAACGCGGCTGCCGTCAAAGCGACCTTTGGCGATTTCGAATTCGACCTGAACGCTAAACAGGTACACGTGAAGCAACAATTGGTGAATCTCACGCAGAAGGAATTCGAACTCGCATTGTTGCTGTTCCAGCATTTGAACCGCCCGTTGTCGCGGGCGCATATCGTCGATATGGTCTGGAAGCAGACCGTCGACATTCCTACGCGCACCATGGACACCCATGTGTCGATGTTGCGCTCGAAACTGGGCCTGCGCCCGGAAAATGGCTACCGTCTCACGCCGATCTACGGTTATGGCTACCGGCTCGAACAGATCGGCGATGAAGTGATCGACACGCGCGACTAGCAGTCCCACGGCGAGTCCTACAGCTCGATCTAACAAGATTTGACTTTCTTCGACCGGCGCATCAGTTAAGCTGAATGCAAGGCATCGGAAGGGCGGCCGGATAGTCGTCCTGCGGGTGCCACCCTCATTCGCGTCGTTAGCGTTCCTCACTTGTATGAATACACTCGAGTCGACCCAATCGCATTCGCCGCTACCGTTCGCGCTTTCGGTCTACGATCTGACCGACGCGCAGTGGGAACGTATTGTGCCGCTGCTGCCCGAGCTTAACCAGAGCGTTGTGCGCAGAGGGCGTCCGTGCGTGAATCTGCGTGGCGTGGTCAACAGCGTTCTGTGGGTGTTGCGTACCGGCAAACCATGGAACGCCATGCCGCAGAACTACCCTCCCTATCAGACCTCGCACCGGTACTACTTACGCTGGCGTGAGGCGGGTGTGTTGTCGGACATCGCGCTCGAGTTGTTTCATACCGACGCGGTTCTAGCCCGTTACGTCTCCCGCAAGCGCGAGCAGCACGAAAACAAAGCTGCCTGATTTCGACGCGTCGTCTCCCTTCTGTACCATTCGCGCTTGATCGTACGGCGTCTTCCCGCTATGCCGCATGGGAAGTCGCGAGTACGATAAGCTGATTGGCCATAAGACGCAGAAGGACAGCGGAGCCGCTGGCTCCCGAGGAGACGACCCAATGATGCCTATGTTCGACGAAGGTCTCGGCCGCCGTGAGGCGAACCATGTTCCGCTCACGCCGATCGATTTCATCGCTCGTGCTGCGCAGGTCTATGGCGAGCGTTGCGCGGTGGTTCACGGTGCGGTCCGACGCACGTGGCGCGAGACGTATGAGCGTACGCGCTGCCTTGCCAGCGCGCTGCAACAGGCAGGGATAGGACGTGGCGACACCGTCGCGGTGCTGTTGCCCAACATCCCTCAGATGATTGAAGCGCATTTCGGTGTGCCGATGGCAGGAGCGGTGCTCAATACGCTGAACACGCGGCTCGATATCGCGTCGATCCTGTTCATGTTGCGGCATGGCGAGGCCAAGGCGTTGATCGTCGATACCGAGTACGCCGAACTGGCGCATCGTGCTTCGCTGGAGTTTCCGGAGCTGAGGATTGTCAGCGTCAATGACGTGATGCCTGCTGATCCGCACAGGTTTCCACGCGCAACCGATTACGAAGCCTTCCTGCAAGGCGGCGATCCGCAATTCGCATGGCAGCCGCCGGCCGACGAATGGGACGCGATCGCGCTGAACTACACGTCCGGTACGACGGGCGATCCGAAGGGTGTCGTCTACCATCATCGCGGCGCCTATCTGAACGCCGTGAGCAACATCCTCGAATGGGATATGCCGAAGCACGCGGTGTATCTCTGGACGCTGCCGCTGTTTCATTGCAACGGCTGGTGCTTTCCATGGACCGTGGCGGCGCGTGCGGGCGTCAACGTCTGCTTGCGCAAGTTCGACGCGAAGACCGTGTTCGAGCTGATTCGCACAGAGGGTGTCACCCATTATTGCGGCGCGCCGATCGTCCAGAGCGCGCTGGCCAATGCGCCTGAAGCGTGGCGCGAAGGTATCGGGCACCGGGTCGCCACGATGGTGGCCGGCGCGGCGCCTGCGCCTGCAGTGATAGCCAGGATGAAGGAGATTGGCTTCGATCTGACTCACGTCTATGGCCTCACCGAGGTCTACGGACCGGCGTCTGTCTGTGCCAGGCAAGAACACTGGAACAGCGTCGGCGACGACGAACTCGCGCGGCTCAACGCACGTCAGGGCGTGCGCTATCACCTGCAAGCCGCCGCGACCGTGCTGGATCCGGACACGCTCGAGCCGGTACCGAACGACGGCGAAACGCTGGGCGAAATCATGTTTCGCGGCAACATCTGCATGAAGGGCTATCTGAAGAACGAGCGCGCCACCGAAGATGCCTTCAGGGGCGGCTGGTTCCATACCGGCGATCTGGGCGTGATGATGCCGGATGGCTACATGCGCATTCGCGACCGCAGCAAGGACATCATTATTTCGGGCGGGGAAAACATCTCGAGCATCGAGATCGAAGACACGTTATACCGGCACCCGGCGGTTTCGGTGGCCGCCGTGGTGGCGATGCCCGACGCGAAGTGGGGCGAGGTGCCCTGCGCCTTCGTCGAGCTGAAAGAGGGCGCAGAGGCTACTGCCGAAGAGATCATCGCGCATTGCCGTCTGTTCCTTGCGAGCTTTAAGTTGCCCAAGGCAGTTCGCTTTGGAGAGCTACCTAAAACGTCGACCGGAAAGATCCAGAAATTCGAACTGCGCGCACGGGTGAAATCCGGCAGTGCGATTGATCTGGCCGACGGGAGTGCTAGCTCACCGCAGGCCAAACCGTGAAGCGGGCCGGACGCTATTAACCGCGGCTGTCGACCCAATGACGGGCCCAGCGGCATGAGTGCTGCAACGCCTGTTCTTCGTCGTTGAAGTAGTCGAGCGAGTAGAACTGATAACGCGCTTCGGTGCGAGCCGTGTCGGCACGCTCGAGCAACAGGTTGGAGGAAAACGAACCGTCAGGCAAACGATGTGCCGAAGGTTGGACGGCATAGCCGTTGTAATGATGAATGTGTTTGTTTTGCATTTTAATTTTAAATATTCGTACGCGCTCACGGCGATCAGGACGAACCCGTTCGAGCCGAAGCGAATGCCTGATGGAAAAGGCGGGGAAAGGCGTTAAAGCCGGTCAAGCCAGGGAGGATGAGGGGGCAAGCGATGCGTTTGGCGCAAAGAAACTGCTAAGCGATTACGCCAACTGTGGGAGAACAAGCTCCGCGAGGGTGTCGCTGCAGCCCGGTACCCGATGTCGGATACCGGACCCTTCAAACTTTACAGCGGCTTGATGTTAGCCGCTTGCAGACCTTTGGGGCCTTGCTTCGTTTCGAAGCTCACCTTCTGGTTTTCAGCCAGCGTCTTGAAGCCGTCGCCGCTGATTTCCGAGAAGTGAGCGAACAGGTCGTCGCCGCCCTTGTCCGGTGTAATGAAGCCAAAGCCTTTGCTGTCGTTGAACCACTTAACGGTACCGGTATCCATGAAGAATCCTTGAGGTAGAAAAAGTAAGAAATCGCTCGCTATGGAGCACGTGAAGCGTCAAGGAGGGAATGGACAACGAATACCGCTGAGGGAGCGAGCAATTGATGAACAGCAATCGAACTTCTTGAACTTCAAGGGCCACAATAGCGGTTCGGGACTACTGTCGTCAAGAACTATCTTGTAAAGTTTCCGTCGGGCGGCGTGCGGCGGAGCGCCAAATGGTCAGCCCCCCTTAAGAAAACGGCGCGCGGCGAACCCTCTGGATGTCATGCCTGGCATGGTTTGCAAGGATTCGGCTCGGAGCGGGCCGAGGCTCCGCACCTCGAGACGCGTTAAAGTCCGACGCGATGTGCCGCAATGATCAATCTGAGGCCCAGGGCAGTGATCGCGCCGGCCGCAAGCCGGTCGACCCAGGTCTTCGCCCGCAGATACAGCTCGCGTGGACGCTTGCTGGAAAAACACAATGCGACGACCGTATACCACCCGGCTTCAATCGAGAAGATCGCTGGAGGCAACGCGAAATAACACCACAGCGGCGGATGCTGGGGTAACAAGGCCGCGAATATGCTGCCGTAATAAATAGCGGTTTTCGGATTGCTGAGTTGCGTGCTCAAACCAATCCAGAAAGATTTTCTCGGATTGGCGCTGGCATTCGCTTGCCCCTGGTTGAACGCGAGCGGGGTCTTTGCGCCGCGCCAGATCTTCGACGCGAGATAGATCAGATACAGGCCGCCTGCCACCTTGAGGCTCACATACAACCACGTGACCGCGGCCAGCAACGTGTACAGCCCTAGCAAGGCGATGCCGCTAAAGAATACGCCGCCGATTCCCATGCCAAGCGCGGTCGCCAGTCCGTCGCGCCGCGACAGGCCGATCGAGTTGCGCGCGACGATGACAAAACTCGGTCCTGGGCTCATGGCGCCGATCAAAAGCGCAGTGAGAATAGCGGCGATTGCAGTTGACGGCGACATGGCTGCTTTCCTTTAGAGTAGGGCGAAAGAAAGTCTGGAACGACAAAATAGCACGCTACTGCTGCGATATCGAGGTCTCCACCGCGTATTGCCGTGCGCGGCGGAAAAAATGGGTGCTAAAATCCAGATATAGACGCTGAAGCAGCCCTTGAGGGTAAAGGGCCAGACGGGCGACGATTCGAGCCGCTTGCCGAACGGATTTCCTGATCAATAGATTTGTCGGGCATCATTTCCGGGGGCGCATTTGCGCAAAAGGCAAGGTGAGGTCGAACGGCGTTCGGCTCACCCGAATCACGCATAGGCTTCGCGTTTCTCAGCGAAGCCTTTTATTTTTTCAAACCGCGCGCAATATCAGCCGCGACATCGGTACGTTATGAAAGAGCGAGAAGAACAACGGATGTTCGACCTCGACGGGAACGCGCGTGAGCGGCTGGTCCTGTGGATACGTCGCCGCATGGACGAATACGGCATTACGATGGAAGCATTGGCCGCGGCGATTGAAGCGGACGCTCATGCAACCAAGGCGATAATGTACCGGGACGCCTACGGCAACACATGGGACGGCCAGGGCGATAAACCCGATTGGCTCGCGCGTGCGATTTACGCCGGTCAGAATATCGAGCATTTCCGCTGTTAAACCCCTGCTGAATCGGGCTTTTCCAGTGGGCGCTGAATACGCGTCGGCCTGCGATATGCCATCTCCTTCCTGCTAGCCTTCGGACACATCGGTCCGGGTAGAGGCTTTGTCATCCCCAGACAAGCTATCGATATGAACAACGCTTCGTTGGCACACCCGTAGCGGGTGGCTACGATGAACGGTCATCCTTTACGAGCGCAGTAAAGCGCGCGTCCCCTTCGATGACTGTTCCTGTTCTGACCGCTCGCGCGGTTTCCAAACGCTTTGGCCCTACGCTCGCGCTCGATCGTGTCGATCTGTCGATTCATGCGGGCGAAGTCGTTGCGCTAATGGGCGCGAACGGCGCCGGCAAGTCGACCCTCGTGAAGATTCTTAGCGGCGTCTATTCTCCCGATGAAGGTGAGCTCTCGTTGCGCGGGCAACCGTTTCGTCCGGCTTCACCGCACGATGCCAAACGGAGCGGTGTTTCGACCGTTCATCAATCGATTGCGGATGCAGTGGTGCCGACGCTTTCGATCGCGGACAACCTGTTGCTCGACCGCTTGTGCGATCCGTCCTCGCCGTGGCGCGCGACGCCTGCCGCCCGTCTTCAGGCGGCCGCGCCGTTGGCCGAGCGTGTTGGGCTCGAGGTTGATCTGTCCGCACCGCTCGCCTCGTTGTCGCTCGCGTCGCAGCAGTTGGTGACGTTGGCGCGTGCGTTGGCGACGCGGCCCGCGCTGCTGATTCTCGACGAGCCCACCGCCAGTCTGTCTGCCCCTGAGGCCGAGCGTCTCTTCGGTCTGCTTGACAGGTTGCGCGCCGAGGGTGTCGCGATCCTGCTGGTGTCGCACCGGCTGGGCGATCTGCGCCGCATTGCCGGACGCGTGACGATTGTGCGCGATGGGCGCATCG
Organism: Paraburkholderia sp. GAS206C; assembly: GCF_050435645.1. Taxonomy (NCBI): domain Bacteria; kingdom Pseudomonadati; phylum Pseudomonadota; class Betaproteobacteria; order Burkholderiales; family Burkholderiaceae; genus Paraburkholderia; species Paraburkholderia sp. GAS206C. Next base: position 114,945 of record NZ_JBNDKR010000016.1, read on the forward strand.
TCGCCGATCTGTCTGCACCGATCGATTTCGATGCCGCGGTTGAAACGATGATCGGCCGTCCGTTGCGTACTAAAGCTGCTGATGCGAGCGCAACGGCGGCGTTCGGCTCTGCTTGCGCTTCCGCTTTTGCGACACAGGTGCCGTATTTCAGCGTGCGTGATCTTCAGTTGACGCCCGGCAGCATCCCCTTCGATCTCGATGTGCAGCGCGGTGAAATTGTCGCGATTGCCGGTCCGGTCGGCGGTGGCAAATCCCGCTTCGCGCGAGCCATTTTCGGCGCGTCGCGCCCTGCGGCGGGGGCGATGACGCTCGATGGCAAGCCGTGGCGTCCTCGCTCACCCGCCGATGCAATCCGTGCCGGCGTGTTCCTCGCCGGTGAGGACCGTTGGCGAAGCTCGCTGTTTCCGGATAGCGTGCCGTTCGCTTCGATTGCGGGCACGCTTAGTTTTCCGTTCCTGTCACGCTGGTTCAAGCACGGCAGGGTCCAACGCGCGCGCGAACAGCGTGCCGCGACTGAAGCGATCGAACGCTTCGGGATTCGCTGCACAGGCCCTGACGATCGTCTCACGCGGCTTTCCGGTGGCAACCAGCAGAAGGTAGTGCTAGCGCGTTGGCATGCGCAGCCCGCACGCCTGCTATTGCTGGACGAACCGTTTCAAGGCGTGGATGCCGGAGCACGTGCCGATATCGTCGATACGCTGCGTCGCCATGCGCCCGAACGCGCCACTCTCGTCTTCGTCAGCGATCTCGAAGAGGCGATCGAGATCGCTGATCGTGTCGTCCGCTTCGACCGCGCGACGCTCGATCACGTTTTCCATTCCGATCTCACTTCCTACGTTCACTCATGAAAACCAGCCCTTCGGTTACCTCCGATGTTGCCTCTGAAGGCGTCCCCGCTATCCACGAGTCTGCTGATCGAATTCGCCCCAGCTGGCTGCAAAGGCTGCGCGTGCAACTTGAACGGACCGGCATGCTGCTCGTGCTTGCGTTGCTCGTCATCGTATTCGCCGTCAACCAGCCGGCGTTTTTGAACATCGACAATCTCTTCAGCATTTTGCAAGCGGTGTCGATTGTCGCGTTGCTGGGGATTGGCGTAACAGTGACGCTTGCCGCGGGCGGCTTCGATCTTTCCGTGGGCAGTGTGGCTGCCTCGGCGCAGATGGCGGCGAGCTATGTGCTAATCGTCTGGCACGGCAACGCGCTGGAAGCGGTTGCGGCATGCCTCGTCCTTGGTGTCGCCGCAGGCCTGTTTAATGGCCTGCTGATTACACGTCTGCGTGTGCCGGACCAGTTGGCAACACTTGGCACGCTGTTTCTTCTTGCTGGTCTGCAATTGATTCCGACGGGCGGCCGTTCGCTCGCAACTGGCACGATTCTGCCCGATGGCACTGAAACGACAGGTGTCTTTCCCGATGCATTTCTCGCGCTCGGGCGCCTGCGATTGTTCGATGTCGTGCCATTGCCGGTGATCGTGCTGCTCGTGCTCACCGTAGTGGCGTGTGTCGTGATGGAAACCACACGCTGGGGGCGGGTCATCTACGCAATTGGTGGCAACGAAACAGCGGCGCGCCTCGCCGGTGCGCCGACCGCGCGATACCGCGTCGCTGCCTACGTCGCGTCGGGCGTGATTGCCTCGCTGGGTGGCGTGCTGATTGCCGCACGTGTTGGACGTGGCGACGTCAGCGCAGGCCATTCGATGCTGCTCGATGCGGTGGCGGCTGCGCTGGTCGGCTATGCAGTCTGGGGCGCCAAGCGGCCCAACGTGTTTGGTACGGTAGTCGGCGCGGTATTCGTCGGCGTTTTGCTTAACGGCCTGACGATGTTAAATGCGCCGTACTACATGCAGGATTTCATCAAGGGCGTATTGCTGGTGGGTGCGTTGGCGTTCACGTTCAGCGTGGGGCGTGGCACGGAATCTCACGCATAGCGGCCACGTCTTTGCGCGAAGCTGACGGCCAGCACGGCGAAGATCAGCGCACCGGTCGCAACCTGCTGCCAGTAGAAATTCCAGCCAATCAGCAGCAAACCGTTTGCGACCAGGCTTAGCAGCAGGACACCAAGCAGTGTGCCGACGACGCCGGGACGGCGCGTCGGTGACAGCGTCGTGCCAATGAAGGTCGCGCCGATCGCATTGAGCAGATAACCGTTGCCGGCCTGCGGCACGTAAGCTTTGACGGTCGACGACAAGATCAAACCGACGACGCCATAAATCAATGCGCTGGCAATAAACGTCACCAGCGTGATGGCCGCAACCGGCAGGCCGGAATAACGTGCCACGCCGGGTTGTGCGCCGAGCGCGGTTAGCTGCCTGCCTAACGCGGCATGCGCGAGTGTGACATGCACGCCGAGCGCCAGTACCGCCACGATCCAGAGCGGCACAGGCAAGCCTGCAAATGTGCCGTGTGCCAGCGCGCTAAAGAGCGGCGGCAACGCGACGTTGAGCAGGTATACCGGCTGACCGCCGTCGGTGGCGAGCTGTTGGACAGTCTGGCCGATAAAGAGCGTGCCCAGCGTAGCAAGAAACGGCGCAATGCCAAGCCAGCCGATCAGCACGCCGTTAAACGCGCCGACGACGAGCGCTGCAGCAAGGCCGCCGAGCGCCGCGGGCACGACGCCAACCTGGTGTGCGCTTAGCAGGACAAACGCGAGGCTGGCTACATCGATTGATGTGCCGAGCGATAGATCAATGGCACCCAGCGACAACACGAGCGTCATCCCAAGCGAAGCAATTGCCAGCAGTGCGAAATTGTTCAACAGCACGTTAGCAAGATTATCCGCTCGCGCGAAACCGGGCGCGAACATCGCGAAGAAAGCGATCACCGCAATCAGTGCCGCCACCAGCGCGAAGCGCTGCAAGCGGCCAATCTGTTCAATCATGAGCTTGATTCCCTGCATGGCGGCGCACGAGCGCCGTAGTGGCAACGACGAACAGGATCAATGCACCTTCGACACCGTTGACCCAATAGCTCGATACGTTGTCGAGCTGAAACCCGTTGCTGATGACGCCGATAAAGAGAACGGCGAGCAGTGTGCCAGGGATGGTCGGCACGAGCCGCCGCGAAAATACGACGCCGAGTAGCGCTGCGGCCACGGTGGCGAGCAGATTCTCCCCGGCGCCGGGCGAACTACCGCTGAGCAGTGCGGTAGACGCCAACGCAGCGAGCGCTGCGGCAATCCCACTCAATATGTAGCTCGCAGCAATATAGCGGTTCGTCCGTATGCCGGCGGCCTGCGCTGCATCGCGATGCGCACCGGTGGCGCGTAGCCGCAGCCCGAATGGCGTGTAATGAACCACTACCGTAAACAACGCGGCAACGACGAGCAGCGCGTAGGCAAGATGCGGCACGCCGAATGCGCCGTTATCGAGCAGAGAGCTCAGCAGTGTGCCGCTCGCAGGCACTGACGTGTTCTGCGTCAGCACCAGTTCGAATCCGGCACAGAGATTCATCGTGGTCAGCGTGGCGAGCAGCGGAAAGATGCGCAGTACGATAACGGCGAATGCGTTAAGCGCACCGACTCCCGCGCCTGCTGCGAGCGTCAACAGCAGGGCATTGTCAGGTGCGATGCCTTCGCGTTGTGCTACGGCATAAACGGCCGCACACAGTCCGAGATTGGCCGCCACCGAAAGATCGAGACCGCCTCTAAGCGGATCCGCACCGCCACCGATCAGCACAACCGTCAAACCGAAACCGAGAATCCCAACGACAATGGATTGCTGCAACACGTTCGCAAGATTCCCAACCGTGAAAAACAACGGCGAGCTCACCGCGAAGCCAATAAAGACCACGGCGAACGCGAGCGCCGCGCCGCTTCTCAGCCACCATTGAGCGCCGAAGAGCCGCTCGGGCAATTCGAACTTGCTGGTACGCGGCGCGGCATCGAGTACCTTGCTCATGCTGCGATCTCCTGTTGTCCTGTCGAACCGTGCGTACCGCGTGCTCCGGTGGCCCATGCGAGCACGTCCTGGCTATCGGCTTCGCTCGAAACAAGTTCGCGCACGATGCGGCCGCGCGCCATCACGAGCACGCGGTCGGTGACGCCGAGCAGTTCGATCAGGTCGCTGGAGAACAGCAGGACGGCGGCACCATCGCGGGCGAGCCGGTCGAGTAGCCGGTAGATTTCGATCTTTGCGCCGACGTCGACGCCCACCGTGGGTTCGTCCAGCAGATAGAGCGAAGAGGTGCGGCTCAGCCATTTCGCGAGCGCGACCTTCTGCTGGTTGCCGCCGGAGAGATGCCGTACAGGAGTTTCCGTACTGGACGTGCGCACCGCCAGTTCTTCGATCAGGCGTTGCACGGTATCCGTTTCGCGGCGTTGCGCTAGTAGTCCGAAACGACTGAAACGGGCGAGGCTTGCAAGCGTCGTGTTCTCTCGCACCGAGAGCGCTGGCGCTACGCCATGCGCGCGTCGGTCCTCGGGGACGAAAGCGATGTGCTCGCGCACGGCGTCTTGGGGACGGCGCAGGCGCACCTCCTTGCCGTCCACTTCTATTTCGCCCTGCACCCCGCGTTCGAGGCCGAACAGGCTGCGCACTACGGGCTTGCCACCGGAGCCGAGCAAACCGGTGATGCCGACGATCTCGCCGCGTCGCACATTGAACGACACGTCTTCAAAGCGTCGCGGCGCGCTCAGATTGCGCACGTTGAGGACAACTTCCCCTGGCGTGCGCGCTGACGTTTCAGCTCGCGCTTCCGCCTGAGTGCCGATCATTGCAGTGACGAGGGCTTCGGTAGGCGTCGAGCGCGCGTCGACATGGGCGACATCCACGCCGTCGCGCAACACGGTGACCTGATCGCAGATAGCAGCGATCTCGTTGAGGTAGTGCGACACGTACAGGATCGTCAGGCCGCGTTGCCGCAAACGGTCGATGGTTTGCAGCAGACGGTCCACTTCACGGCTAACCAGTGCGGCCGTCGGTTCGTCGAAGACGAGAATGTGCGGCTCACGGACCAGTTCGCGCGTGATCTGCACGATCTGTTGTTCAGCGACGCTCAGGTCCCCGATGAGCCGGTTCGGTGGAATGTCGACCCCAAAGTGGTTGTGCAACGCGTCGCGCGCGTCGCGGTTCATGCGTCGCACGTCGAGCAGCCGGAAGCCGTTCGTTACCTTTGGACCTATGGCGCGTTCGTCGCCGAGCCAGAGCGCTTCGGCCACCGTGAAGGTGGCCGGCAGCAAGCGCTCCTGGTGAATGAAACCAATTCCCGTGGCGCTTGAGCGGTCCGATGCGGCGAGCGCTTGCGAGACTCCGTCGACGGCAGTCGTGCCCGAGTCGGCGTCGTGAATGCCGGCGAGGATCTTGATGAGCGTCGACTTGCCCGCACCGTTCTGTCCGATCAGACCATGAACGGTACCGCGCGCTACCTTCAGCGAGGCGCCGCGCAGCGCGGGCACACCGTCGAAATGCTTGACGATGTGGTGTAGCTCGAGCGCAGCAGGGATTTCGGCGCTCATTTTGCAGCGAGCTGACCGAGGGTCTGCTGGATCGTACCGGCGTTGTCCTTGGTGACGAGGATGGACGGCACATAGGTGTATGGCGCCAATGTGTGATCGCCGGCGAGATAGCGCGCAACGTTATCGACCGCGGTTTTGCCGATCAACGCGGGTTGCTGCGCTACGACAGCCGCGGCGCTGGATTTCGGATCCTTGACGAGCGTGACGACGTCAGGGCTGCCATCGACCGCATAGGTCTTGATCTCGTCGCGATGCGCGGCATCCACGGCCTGAGTGGCGCCAACCTGCGGCACGTCCCAGGCGGACCAGATCGCAGCGACCTGTCCCTTCGGATACTTCTGCAGCAACTGGCTCACTTGCGCATACGCGCTTTGCACCGTGTTAGGAATTACATCACGCAGTTCGGGCTGGATGATGTGTACTTTCGGGTAGTACTTGAGCACGGCCTTCAACTGGTCATAGCGGATCGCGCACACCGGCACGCCGTAAAAGCCGTTGAAGACGAGGATGTTGCCTTCGCCGTGGATGTCGTTGACGAGCTTTAGCGCGAGCTGCTCGCCGATGAAGAAATTATCCGAAGTGGTGTCGTTGATGCTCGACGGCGAAGCGGTATCGATCGTAAACAACGGGATGTTGGCCTGGCGGATTTTCTGCAACCACGGCTCGAGCACCGTTGCAGTACCCAATTGCTCCACGATTGCATCGGGCTTCTGCGCGATCAAGGTTTGAATCTGCGCGATCTGGCGATTGTCGTTACGGCCCGCGTCGAGTGCGATCGGTGTGCCGCCGAGGCGCTTCACTTCGTCGACGGCGCCCTGGTAGGCCTTGAGGTCCCAGTAGTGATCGGTGCCCGCAGCGGTAATGCCGATGCGCTTGCCTTTGAGCGAAGGCACGGAAGCCGCGTTGTCGGTTGCATCTGCTGCGGGTGCAGCGCCCTGGGCGTGAGCGTGAATGGCGATACCGCCGACCATGCCAAAGACTGTCGCGGCCAGCAGCGAAGAGAGAGTGTTGTGCAAGCGTTTCATGTTGTCCAGATCAAAGAGGCAGAAGGTGTCCAGCTTGCGACGACTTTAATCAACAACCCGCTGCGCATGAAACCATCAAATCCAACTATGCTTATCACGCTTTAGCCGAAGTGCTTATGGGCGATTCCATGGCGGTTGGTTTGCCATCCGAAGGAATATCTATTTCTCAAACGTTCAGTTTGCGCGTGTCGTACCCGCTGATAGATTGTGCGAACAGTCACTCAAGCGGAGATTTGTATGGCCGAGCTTTACGAAGCGACCTCATCGCATACAAGCGGTGCAGGTCAGCATGCGGTGCGCCTCATTCGGGACGACGCCCAGGCCATCGCCGTGGCGCACGAACTGGCGGTTCGCCTCGCGCAAGACGCGCCGCAGCGGGATCGCGAGCGCCGTTTGCCGCATGAAGAGATCGAGTGGTTCTCGCAATCGGGGCTGTGGGCGATCACCGTGCCGAAGGCTTATGGTGGCGCGGGTGTTTCCTTCGCCACGCTGACCGAAGTGATCAAGATCATCGCGGCGGCAGATCCGTCGTTAGGACAGCTGCCGCAAAACCACTTCGGCCTTGTCGATGTGATTTCGCTGACCGGCACGGAAGATCAGAAGCGCTATTTCTTTACCCAGATACTGGAAGGCAAGCGCTTCGGCAACGGCTTCTCCGAGAAGGGCACGAAGCACGTACTCGATCTGAAAACGCGCGTGCGGCGTGATGGCGGCGACTATGTCGTCGATGGCACCAAGTTCTATTCGACCGGTGCACTGTTTGCGCATTTCGTGCCGGTGCTGGGGCTCGACGACGAGCGCAAGGGCTGGCTCGCTTATATTCCGAAGGGCACTCCGGGCCTGAATGTGATCGACGACTGGTCGGGCTTCGGGCAACGCACTACGGCGAGCGGCACTGTGGTGCTCGAAGCGGTGCGCGTGCCGGCGTCGCATGTTTTTCCTGCGCATCGCGTCTCCGATTTTCCCACGCTGAATGGCCCGATCTCGCAGATCATCCAGGCGGCAATCGACGCCGGCATCGCGCAAGCGGCGATAGCGGATACCCTGAAGTTCGTGCGCACGCGTTCGCGCCCGTGGATCGACAGTAACGTCGAGCGCGCCAGCGACGATCCTTTGACCGTGCGCGAAGTCGGGCACCTGCATATCCAGTTGCACGCGGCCGAGGCGCTGCTCGAACGCGCCGCAAGGACACTCGATGTGATCGCCGCGAAAGGCGACACGACCGAGGACGATGTTGCGGTGGCGTCGGTGGCAGTAGGTGAAGCGAAGGTGTTGACCACTGAGATTGCGTTGCTGGCGAGCGAAAAGCTCTTCGAACTGGCCGGTACGCAATCCACGCTGGGCGAACACAATCTCGACCGGCACTGGCGCAATGCACGCACACATACGTTGCATGATCCCGTCCGCTGGAAATATCACCTGGTCGGCAACTACTATCTGAACGGCGTCAAACCGGCTCGCCATCCGTGGAATTGACGCTATGAATGCTTTTGCAGAAACCGTGGCTTCTCACGCGCCTCATGCGCCGCAGGCAGCGCGTATCGCGAACGATCAGCAGGCACTCGAGGTTGCACATGCGGTTGCGGGCACGCTTGCGGAAGGCGCTTCGCAGCGCGACCGCGAGCGCCGCTTGCCGTATGCCGAGATCGGCATCTATTCGGCGAGCGGTCTGTGGGGCATTGCTGTGCCGCGCGAGTTTGGCGGCGCGGAGGTCTCGTACGCCACGCTTGCAGAGGTGACCGCAATCATCTCCGAGGCGGATCCGGCGCTCGGGCAGATTCCGCAGAACCACTTTTACATGCTCGACGTGCTGCGCGTAAACGGTACACGCGAACAACAGGCGTTCTACTTCGAACGTGCCTTGGCGGGAGAGCGATTCGGCAATGCGCTCTCCGAGCGCGGCACAAAAACAGTCGCTGATTATCGGACCACGCTCGTGCCAGACGGTGATGGCTTTCGCATCAACGGCACGAAGTTCTACTCGACGGGTGCGCTGTTTGCGCAGTGGATTCCGATTGTCGCAAAGGCGGCGGACGACACCTTGTATGTTGCTTTCGCTAGCGCGCAGACACCGGGGCTGTCCGTGGTGGATGACTGGTCCGGATTCGGCCAACGCACGACCGGTAGCGGCACGACTACGCTCGACAACGTGTACGTCGAGGCATCCGCCGTCGTGCCCTACAGCTCGGCGTTCGACGCGCGGCCCACGACGGTCGGGCCAATCGGTCAACTGATTCACGCTGCGGTCGATCTCGGCATCGCACGCGCCGCTGTTGACGACGCACGGCGTTTCGTGCGCGAACGTTCGCGACCGTGGATCGATAGCGGGGTTGAGCGAGCCAGTGATGATCCGCTAACGCTCGAACTGTTCGGCAAGCTCGCACTGCAATTGCACGCGGCCGAAGCGCTTCTCGAACGTGCCGGACGGCGAGTGGACGCAGCGGTTAAAGAGTCGACAGCGCAGACGGTCGCTTCGGCTTCCATTGCCGTGGCCGAAGCGCGTGCCGCGACCACCGAGATCGCGCTGCAGGCGTCCACGCGTCTGATCGAGCTGGCCGGTACCCAGGCCACGCTTGCCGAGCACAACCTCGATCGTCACTGGCGCAATGCACGCACCCATACCTTGCACGACCCGGTGCGCTGGAAATACATCGCGGTTGGCAACTACTACCTGAACGACGTACTGCCCCCGCGTCACGGCGCGATTTGACGTTCAATTCGCGCTTGCCTTGGGCATTGTGCGCATCACCTAACTGGATCCGATTATGGCCAGACAGATCCGTCTAAACGCATTCGACATGAACTGCGTCGGACATCAATCGCCGGGATTGTGGGCGCATCCGCGCGACACATCCTGGCGCTACAAGCACCTCGATTACTGGACCGATCTCGCGAAGCTGCTCGAGCGCGGCAAATTCGACGGCCTGTTCATTGCCGACGTGCTCGGCATCTATGACGTTTTCAAGGGCAACGGCGAATCGGCGATTCGTCAGGCCGCGCAGGTGCCGGTCAACGATCCGGTGTTGCTGGTGTCCGCAATGGCTCACGTGACCGAGCATCTCGGCTTTGGCGTGACGTGTTCGCTTTCGTACGAACATCCTTATCCGTTCGCGCGGCGTATGTCCACACTCGATCACCTGACCAACGGAAGAGTCGGCTGGAACATCGTCACGTCGTATCTGGACAGCGCGGCCCGCAATGTCGGATTGCCGAGCCAGGCCAATCATGACGAACGCTACGCGTTGGCCGAAGAGTATCTGGATGTCTGCTACAAGCTGTGGGAATCGTCATGGGAAGACGATGCCGTTGTACGCGATGCGACACGGCAGGTCTTTACCGAACCCTCCAAGGTGCATCCGATCGATCACCACGGACAGTATTTCGACGTACCAGGGATTCACCTCTGTGAACCGTCGCCCCAACGTACACCGGTGTTGTATCAGGCGGGCGCGTCAAAGAGAGGCAAGGATTTCGCGGCACAGCACGCCGAATGCATCTTCATAGCGGCGCCTTCGCGAACCATTCTGAAGCAGTTTGTCGCCGATATTCGCGCTCGCGTGAAGTCGTTCGGCCGTGATCCGCACGACGTGCTGATCTTTAATCTGCATACCGTGATTACCGGCAAGACCTCGGCCGAAGCGCACGCCAAGCATGCGGACTACCGGCGCTATACGAGCGATGAGGGCGCGCTTACGTTGATGTCGGGTTGGACAGGTATCGACCTGTCGAAGTACGACCTCGACGAGCCGCTGCGTCACGTGGAGAGCAACGCGGTGCAGTCCGCGGTAGAAGCGCTCTCGAGCGCCGATCCTACGCGTGTGTGGACCGTGCGAGAGATCGCGAAGTGGGGCGGCATAGGCGGCCTTGGGCCGCTCTCGGTTGGCGATCCGCAGGAGATTGCCGACGAACTGCAGTCATGGGTCGAAGAGACCGATGTCGATGGTTTCAACCTCGCCTACGCGTTGACGCACGAAACGTTTAGCGATTTCGTGGATCTGGTTGTGCCCGAACTGCAACGACGTGGCGTCTACAAGACCGAGTATGAGAGCGGCACGTTGCGCGAAAAGCTGTACGGCGGCAGTGCGCGTCTGGCTGAGCCACACCCGGGTGCCCGCTATCGCGCTCATCACACGGTCCATGCGGGCTAACGCTTCGCCTTCGAATTTAAAACTTCACGAACTATTAGACAACGCGCTGAGGAGCATTCATGAAATCACTGTTTCGTCGTATATCGGGTGGGCGTCGCATGGTCGGCGCGTTGGCACTCGTGTCTGCGACCGTGTTGCTGGGTCAGACAATCCAGGCCGAGCCGCTCAAGGGCGCACCAGCACCGTTCAATAAAGGTGGCGTGAAGATCGCGCTGGTCAACTACCTGTCGACTGGGGACTTCTTCCAGGCCTATGAGGCTGGCGCACAGAAACAGGCGAAGGCGCTCGGCATCGATCTGCGCATTTACGAAGGACGGCAGGACGCCGCCGAGCAGCGTGAGCAGATCCAGCAGGCGATCAGCCTGGGGGTCTCGGCGATCATCGTGAATCACGGCTTACCGGAATCGCTTAAGGATGTGGTGCAGCGCGCGCTCGACAAGGGCATCAAGGTGGTCGCATTCGACGTCGACCTTAATAATCCCAAAGTGCCGCAGATCGAGCAGAGCGATCATGATCTGGCCACGCTGTTGCTGAATCAGGCAGTGAAAGACAATGGCGATTCATTCGCGGCAGGGTATGTGTACGTAGCGGGCTTCGCACCGCTCGATCGCCGCGATGCGGTGTGGCGCGACTTCAAGAGCGCGCATCCGCAGGTACAGGAGAAAGCGCGTTGGGGCACGGTGGACAACCCGATCGCGCAATCCGTCGCGAATCAGGCGGCCGCTGCTTACCGTGCGCATCCGGAGATTCGCGTGGTGTTTGCCCCGTATGACGAATTTGCGCGTGGTGCGACGCTCGCGGCGAACGAGGCGAACCTCGGCTCGAAGCTCCGCATTTACAGCGCGGATATTTCGACCGCGGACATCGAAGCGATCCGCGCGCCGGATAGCCCGTGGGTCGCCACAGCCGCAACCAATCCGGCGGTCGTGGGCGCAGTGTCGGTACGCGCGGCGGCGCTGGAAGTGGCAGGAGACGATCCCGGGCATCACATCGTGGTGAAGCCGACATTGATCACACGCGACGACCTCGTGAAGAACGACATCAAGACGGTTGCCGAACTGGGCGCCAAATTCCCGGCTTTTCGCGCGAGTGACGCGGCCAGCGCGGCGTGGATTCCGGCTGCGGAGTGAATTCACGGCCGGGCTGAGGCCCGGCAATCCGGCATTGGCAGGACGGGTGTCTTGAGCGACAATCGCGGCCATCGGTCGACACCCGTCGCGAGGAGCTTGCCATGTCGGTACTGGTACTGGGGTTGGTAATTTTTCTGGGCGCGCATTCGGTGCGAATCTTTGCCGAATCGTGGCGTACACGGCAGATTGCGCGCTTGGGGGCGAATGGGTGGAAGGGCCTCTATTCGGTAACCTCTGGCGTGGGGTTGGTGCTGATCATCTGGGGGTACGGGATCGCACGACGCGATCCTGTCTTGCTGTGGGCACCGCCGGTTTGGGCGCCGCATCTTACTGCGTTACTGACGCTGATTGCATTTGTTCTCTTTGTTGCGGCTTACGTCCCGCGCAATCACTTTAAGACCTGGGTCAAGCATCCGATGTCGCTTAGCGCCGCGCTGTGGGCTTTAGGGCATCTGCTGGCTAATGGGACTTTGAACGCGGTTGTCCTGTTTGCAGCTTTTCTGGTTTGGGGTGTGGTGGGCTATCGCGCTGCGCGGCGGCGGGACCTAGTTTCAGGGGTGGTTTATCCGGCCGGGACGGTGGCGATGGATGCGTTGGCGGTGGTGGTTGGGGTGGTGGCGTGGGTCGTGTTTGTGTTCTGGTTGCACGGGTGGTGGATTGGGGTGAAGCCGTTGGGGTGAGGGCGTCGATGAGCAGTCCGCCAACCACGACACAGCGAAAAAAAGCCCGCACACAAGCGGGCCCAAAGTACTCGGAGTTTCGCGATCAAGATCGCGAGAGGCAATCCTATCGCGCCAATATGAAAGCCCCGTGAAAGATCGATCACAGATCGAAGAACACGGTTTCCTGTTCGCCCTGCATATGGATATCAAACCGGTAAACGGTCTTGCTGGTTCCCGGCACACGTCGCGCGATCAAAGTCGTGCGCCGCTCCGCTGGCACAGCAGCCAACACCGGATCGCTCTCATTGGCTGCCGCCTCGTCGTCGAAATAAATCCGCGTGAACGTATGCAGCAACATCCCGCGCATCGTCAGGATCACATTCAGATGCGGCGCTTCATTCGCTGAAGCCCGCCCCGGCTTTACCGTTTCGACGATAAACCGCTTCTGCGGATCCGTCCCGGTGCCAACCCGAGCAAACCCGCGGAATCCGCTCGACGCGATCTCTTCGCGCGAAGCCGGATACTTCCCTTGGCTGTCCAGTTGCGATATCTCCAGCATCGCATCGCCTACTACCTTGCCATCGCCATCGAACACCTGGCCGACAACCGAAATATGCTCGCCAGCGGCTTCGTAATCGGCAACCGCGGCAGTGAAGAGGCTCTTGAAATCAAAGTTGTACTGCTCGGGGCACAGCCCATACGCGAAGTACGGTCCAACCGTTTGCGAAGGCGTTTGCTTGAGTGTGGTCATGGCTTAGCGCTCCATCGGAGTTTCGTTAGGGCCGCGCAGCACGATGTCGAAATCGTAGCCGAGCGCGTAGGCTTCTTCGGTCGTATCCAGCGAGAAGCGCGATACAAGACGCTCGCGTGCCTGCTCAGGTGTGCCCTGGAAGATCGGATCGAACGCCAGCAACGGGTCGCCGGGGAAATACATCTGCGTCACGAGTCGCGAACCGAAGTGATCGCCGAATAGCGAGAAGTGGATGTGATTCGGACGCCACGCGTTCGTATGATTGCCCCACGGATACGCGCCTGGTTTGATCGTCAGAAAGCGATACCGGCCCTCGTTATCGGTCAGGCAACGTCCGGCGCCCAGAAAGTTGGGATCGAGCGGCGCATCGTGCTGGTCGGCCTTATGCACATAGCGGCCGGCCGCGTTGGCTTGCCAGATTTCGACCAGCGTATTGCGCACCGGGCGGCCGCCCTCGTCGAGCACGCGGCCCGTCACGATGATGCGTTCGCCCAGCGGCGCGCCATTGCGTGCGGCATTGCGCGTCAGGTCGTTGTCGAGTTCGCCGAGGTCTTCCGCGCCATACACCGGCACGCGCTGATCGCGCAGCTTTTCCTTCAGCGGAATCAGCGGGCGTGTCGGGCCGCGCTTCACGGATGAACCGTAGCTGGGATACACGTGAGCGGGGTGCGATTCGAAATCGCGCGGAGTGAGGATGGACTCGTCCATGGGGTGTCTCCTTGGATGAATTATGGGATAGCAGGCTATGGCGGGACTTTAACTAATCCGAGAAGTTATGAAAAATGACGTTTTCTCGCCTTTCGTATAACCTGTCGTTATGCAACGAAGCCTCGCGGATAGCCGCGTCAAATTCCGTCATCTCCAGTGTTTTCTGGCCGTCGCACAGTTCGGCGGGGTCCAGAAGGCGGCTGAGAGCCTGTCCATCACGCAGCCTGCGGTCTCCAAGACGGTGGCCGAACTCGAGGCCATTCTTGGCGTCAGGCTGTTCGAGCGCGGCCGTCATGGGGCCGTGATCACCCGCGAGGGGCAGTTGTTCATGCCGCACGCCAGCGCTTGCGTCAGTGCGTTGCGGCTTGGTGTCGATCTGCTGTCGAGGGCCGAAGGCGCGGCGTCGGCGACGCTGGAGGTCGGTATTCTGCCCACCGTCGCCAGCGCGCTGGTGCCGCGGGTGCTCAAGCTGTTCGGCGCGCAATGGCCACGCGTGATTGTGCGCCTTGCGACCGGCGCGAACGCGGAACTGCTGGAGCGTTTGAAGGCCGGTTCGATTGAGTTCGCTGTGGGGCGTCTGGCCGATCCCGAGCGAATGGTCGGACTTAGCTTCGAGCAACTTTTCACCGAGCCGCTGATTGCGGTCGTGCGCGCCGGGCATCCGCTCGAGGCAAGTGCCGGGTTGCCGGCCACGTTGCTCGAAGGCTTCACGGTGGTCGTGCCGCCGTTCGGCACGCTGATCCGGCAGTCCGCAGATAGTCTGCTGGCGGCGTGGGGTGTGCCGCCGCTTTCGGCCTTCGTCGAGGTGCTGTCGGTATCGACGGGCCGCGCGCTGGCGCTCGAGAACGACGCGGTCTGGTTCGTGCCGCAAAGCGCCGTCGAATACGAGTTGGTACATGGCATGCTGGTACGCCTCCCGTTGCCGTTTGCCGGGACCGGCGAGCCAGTCGGCCTGATCCGGCGCTCCGATACGCAACCGTCGCCGGTGGGGCTGGCCTTGATCGATGCGCTGCGAACGGTCGCGCGGCAACGCATGGCGGATACGGCGGCGGCGCCGGTCAAGGCCAGCGCTAGCGCCGGTGCCAGAGCACGCGGGAGCACCGGCACCAGCGTCAGCGCAAACACAGACACCGGCGCGCCAAAGGCGCCAAAGCGCCGCCGCAAGCCCGCCTGAGCCTGCTTCCGCCGCGCCCAGGCTCGTTCAGCGAGACAGTCCCGCCAATCCAGCAAGCTCACGCGAAAGTGAACCATTCAGTACAAAATGCAGTTGCGGGCTGCCCCGTCTCCGGTGTACAAACACGGTGCGAAAGTCATGGCGCAATTTGCGTAGTGCGTAACATCCCCAGGTCGCAGCGGCATTGCGCAATCGCGATGGCCTGCGTACAACATCAGGAAGAGCGTCGGAACGTATGAACAAGGAGAGTGCCATGCCCAGCGACCTGCCCACTCCGGGCGACGCGATGCAGGCCATATCGGACCCGGAACACAATCCGCTCGGCACCGCCGGTCTCGAGTTCGTGGAGTTCGCCGCGCGCGATCCGCAGGTACTCGGGCAGACCTTCGAGCAACTCGGCTTCAAACCGATTGCGCGGCACGTCAGCAAGGACGTCACGCTATACCGCCAGGGCGAGATGAATTTTCTGCTCAATGCCGAGCCGGATTCGTTCGCTGCGCGCTACGCAGAGGAATACGGCGCGGGCATCTGCGCTGTGGGCATTCGCGTAGCCGACGCCCAGTTGGCCTTCGACCGGGCCGTCGAGCTAGGCGCCTGGGCCTTCGAAGGCGAGAAGGTCGGCAAGGGCGAACTGGTGATCCCGTCCATCCAGGGCATCGGCGATTCGCATATCTACTTCGTCGACCGCTGGCGCGGACGGGGTGGTCTGCGCGGCGGTGTAGGCGACATCTCGATCTTCGACATCGATTTTCGTCCTATCGAAATCGACACCGCCCACGCGGATCTGAGTCATGCCGGCACGGGTCTGGTCGCCATCGATCATCTGACGCAAACCGTCGGCGCGGGCAGGATGCAGGAGTGGCTCGATTTCTATCGCGACCTGCTTAACTTCCGCGAGATTCACGAGTTGCACGCCAACTGGCATGTCGCCGCGGAATCGCGCGTGATGGTGTCGCCGTGCGGGGCGATCCGTATTCCGCTCTACGAGGAAGGCACGCAGCGCACGAGTCTGATGCATGAATATTTGCCTGACCATCCGGGCGAGGGTGTGCAGCATATCGCCTTGGCCACCGGCGATATCTTTGCCTGCGTCGAGCAACTGATGGCCAATGGCATCGAATTCGTCGAACCGCCGCCGCGCTATTACGAGCAGATCGATGCGCGTTTGCCGGGGCATGGGCTCGATCTCGAGCGCCTCAAGCGCGGGCGGATTCTGGTGGACGGCGAGATCGGTGTGGATGGCGTGCCGTTGCTGTTCTTTCAGACTTTTGTGCGGCGCCGCGCCGGCGAGATCTTCTTCGAAATCGTGCAGCGCAAGGGACATCACGGATTCGGCGAGGGCAATCTGAGCGCGCTCGCCAAGGCCCGTTGATCGACGTCTCTATTGCCAGATCGACCAGAAGCGTTAGCGAATCGAATGCCAGAAGGCGGGAAGCGGCCGCTCAGTCTTCGTCTGCCTCGCTGGCCAACACGGGATTCGCGGCCCCATAGGCCGCAGCCTGCTCCAGCAACCACTCGCGGAAGCTCGCTAGCGGCCGGCCGTGGCTGAGCTCGGTGGGATAGACCAGGTAGTAGGCGGCTTCGGCAATCGCCGGCGCGTCGAACGGCACGATCAGCCCGAGTCGAGCGAATTGCGCATCCACGAAGAAGCGCGGCACCAGGGCGATGCCGAGCCCCGCCGCGGCGCCGCTGATCAACATCGTATGCAACTCGTAGCGTACGCCCTGCATCGTACGGTTATCGTCCACACCCAGTTTCTCGAACCAGTTCGCCCAGCCATCCGGGCGCGTCGTCGAGTGCAGCAGCGGGTAGTCGAGCAGTTCGGCGGGCGCGGTCACGGGCCGCTTCAATAGACTCGCCGCGCAGACCGGAATGACCTCCTCGCGAAACAGGAAGTCCGCAGACGTGCCGGGCCAGGTCGGCTTGCCGTAGTGAATCGCCGCTTCGAAGTGGGTCTCCGCAAACGGAAACGTGCCGGTGCGCACGCCCATATTCACGCGGACGTCGGGATAGCGCGCATTGAATTCGCCCATGCGCGGAATCAGCCAGTGCGATGCGAAGGTGGGGAGGGCGGCCAGTTCGAGGTAACCGCCGCCGCTGCCGTGCGCGACGATCGACAGCGTGTCGCGGTCGAGTCCTTCCAGCGCCCGGCGCACCTGAGCGCTGTAGACCTTGCCCGCCTTGGTGAGCACGACGCGTTGCTTGACCCGCACGAATAGCCTTACGCCGAGATTGCCCTCGAGCGTCGCGATCTGCCGCGAGACCGCGCTCTCGGTGAGAAAGAGTTCGCGTGCTGCGTGGGTGAAGCTTTCATGCCGTGCCGACGCTTCGAAAGCGAGCAGCGCGCCCATGTTGGGGATCTTGAACTTTCGCACGTTGATTCCGAAAACGCATCAAGTCTGAAGTTTATCTCGCTTTACGGCACCCGCGTGGATTTGAATAATTGCCGTCGAACGACGCCGGGCTTGCGTCCAAGCGACGCGGCACTGGCGGATCCCCTTACATGCGTCGGCTCATGCAGCCTCCGCTCCGGAGAAAGAACGTGCAGAACCTGCGAAATGCAAATGTCGAACAACTGCTGCTGAAACTGATCGGCGCCGAGAAGACCGCGGCGCTCTTCAAGACGCTGAACCATCCGCAAGTACTCAATGAATGGGAACCCGGCGTGGTCACCCGCGCGGAACTCGCGCAGGCGATGAACATGGTCCTGTTCGAAGACCTGCTGACGCGCTCGGCGAACGGCCGCGCCCACACGCAGGACGCGCTGACCGCGGGCGGCAGCGTGTACTTCGATCACGGGGCGTTGCGCACGGTGCGTTGGGCGTCGAGTGGAGCGTTGCCGCCGGGCGAGGCCGCATTCGCTCGCATTTTGCGGCCGCTCGGTTTTCGCATCAACGGACGCTATCCGCTCGATCGTCTTGGCATGACGGGCCGCGCATGGGCGCATGAGGATGCACCCGATGAAATCGCCCAGTTCTTCGTCAGCGAATTGCATCCGGAGCGCTTCTCGCCTGAATTTCAGCAGGCCGTCACGAATGTGATCGGGACATCGCGCGATCCGTTGACGCCGCTCGCCACGGCGCATCTTTGGGAACTCGAGCGTGAAGGCGTGCTGCCGCTCGCGGCGGCGCACGAATTGCTCCCGGTGATCGTGGGCGCGTTTGCGCGGCAACACGAGACGCCACGCGAGGCCGATTACGAAGTATTGTTGAAGGAGTCGGCGGAAATGGCGTGGATCGCCACCGAAGGTAATGCGTTCAATCACGCAACGGATCGCGTCGCCGACGTGTTCCAGCTTTCGGATGACGAAAAAGCCAAGGGACGTCCGATGAAACCCGAAGTCGAGCGTTCGCGTTCGGGCCGGGTGTTTCAGACCGCTTACCGGGCGGATATCGTGAAGCGCGAATTCCGCGCGGCGGATGGCAGCACGGTGACGCGTGAGGTGCCGGGATCGTTCTACGAGTTCATCACGCGCAAGCGGACGTTCGATCAGGACACGCGCCGCTGGGAAACGGACCTGCGTTTCGATGCGGGTAATGCTCAGGGGATCTTCAAGATGACCGCCAGTCAGGCTGCGTAAATACGCTTCCGGGCTGCTTGATTAGCAGGTCTATGAGCGTGCCGCGCTCATTCGCACGAGAGGGCAGTCGAGGTGGAATCGTCAACCGATGAGACACGGGTTAAAGCAACTGGCACCCCATCCGTAGCTACGCCGTTTCGCGGTACGGCGGCCGTCATGCAATCGCTCGAAGCCGATCTGCGGCAGCATGTGCGCGGCGAAGTGCGGTTCGATCAGGCGTCCAAAGCGCTGTACTCGTCGGATGCGTCGAACTATCGACAGGTGCCGCTTGCGGTGGTCGTGCCGGCCAATGTCGACGATCTCGTTGCCACCGTCACCGTGTGCCGGCGCAACGATGTGCCGTTCCTGCCGCGCGGCGGGGGCACGTCGCAGAATGGACAGTGCGTGAATGTGGCAGTCGTTGCGGACGCGAGCAAGTATGTGAATCGCGTTGTCTCCGTGGACCCGGTGGCGCGCACCGCGATCGTCGAACCCGGCGTGGTCTGCGACACGTTGCGCGATGCCGCGGAACAGCATGGCCTGACCTTCGCTCCGGATCCGGCCACGCACAGTCGCTGCACGCTGGGCGGCATGATTGCCAACAATTCTTGCGGCGCGCATTCGGTGATGGCCGGCAAGACGGTCGAGAACATCGAAGCGCTCGAGATCGTCACTTACGACGGCGCGCGCTTCTGGGTCGGTCCTACGCAGGATGATGAACTCGAACGCATCATTGCGGCTGGCGGTCGGCAGGGCGAGATTTATGCGGCGCTTAAACAGCTGCGCGATGCGTATGCCGACCTGATTCGCGCGAAATTCCCGCAAATCAAACGGCGCGTGTCGGGCTTCAATCTCGACCAGCTGTTGCCGGAAAACGGCTTCAATGTCGCGCGTGCGTTAGTTGGGACTGAAGGCACGTGTGCGATTACCTTGCAGGCGAAAGTACGGCTGGTGAAAAGTCCCGCCAAACGCGTGCTGCTCACGCTTGGCTTCACGGATATCTTCACGGCCGCCGACGCGGTGCCGCATTTCATGCATTGCGGACCGATCGCCATCGAGGGACTCGACCGGGCAATCATTCGTGGCCTGCAGGCGCGTGGTCTGAAAAAGGAAGAGATTGCGCTCCTGCCCGCGGGCGATGCGTGGGTCGTGCTCGAATTCGGCGCGGATTCGCACGACGAGGCAGTGTTGCAGGCTCGCGCGGCGGCTGAGTATTTTGCATCGGGCGCGGCAGGGCCCGATGTTTCGATGGAGCTCGTCGAAGATCGTGCGTTGCAGGCGAAGGTCTGGTCGATTCGCGAGACGGGTGCATCGGCGGTGGCGCTTTCGGTTGACCCTGCGCGTCCCGATCCGATCGTCGGATGGGAAGACGCGGCGGTCGATCCTCTACGGCTCGGCGATTATCTGCGTGCCTTTCAGGCGATGGTCGATCGTTACGGCTATGAAACCAGCTTGTACGGCCACTTCGGCGACGGCTGCGTGCACGCTCGCATCACCTTCGATCTGCGTACGGCAGAGGGCATTGCGACATGGCGCGGTTTTCTGCGTGAAGCGGCCGAACTGGTGGTGGAATTTGGCGGCTCGTTGTCGGGCGAACATGGCGATGGTCAGGCGAAGGCTGAGTTTTTGCCCATCATGTATGGGCCAGAATTGATGCAGGCGATGGAGCAGTTCAAGGCGATCTGGGATCCGGCGAACCGTCTTAATCCCGGCAAGGTAGTGCATGCGTATCGTGCCGATGAAAACTTGCGCATGGGGCCGGCGTACAGGACGGTGACCCTGCAGACCAGACTGACGTTCGCCAGTCAGGAGGGCGATGGTTTTCAGCGCGCGGTGGAACGTTGCATTGGCATGGGCAAGTGCCGTTCGCTGGAAGGAGGCACGATGTGTCCCAGTTATCGGGCTACGCGCGAAGAGAAGTATTCGACTCGCGGCCGTGCTCATCTGTTTTGGGAAATGCTGCAAGGCGAAGTCATTAAAGATGGCTGGCAGAGCCGGGAAATCAAGGAAGCGCTCGATACGTGTCTTGCCTGCAAGGGCTGCAAGTCCGATTGCCCCACGCATACCGACATGGCCACGTACAAAGCGGAATTTCTTTCGCATTACTATGAAACTAATCGCCGGCCACGCCAGGCGATGTTCATGGGCCGGATTGGCGAGTGGGCGCCGATTGCAGCGCGCTTTCCACGGTTGGCCAATTTTATGACTTCGGCGCCGGGGTTGGCGTCGTTGGGTAAGTGGATGGCTGGGGTGGCGCAGGCGCGTGAGTTGCCGAAGTTTGCGAAGCAGACGTATCGGGAACGTGCGAGGCTGGCGGCGTTTGATTTGGGTTTGTCTGAGGTGGCCCCACCTAAGCCGGCCGCACCTAAGCCGGTCGCTCGCAAAGTCATCCTCTGGGTGGATACGTTCAGCGATCACTTCTCGCCGGAGATCGCCGAGGCCGCCGCGGACGTGCTAACCCAACTCGGCTGGCAGGTCGTGCTGCCTGAAAATCGCTTGTGCTGCGGTCGCCCGCTGTACGACTTCGGCCAGCTGGACCGTGCGCGGCAATTGCTCGTGAACGTGCTTGACGACCTCGCCGACGATATCGCAGCAGGTGTGCCGCTAGTCGGTCTTGAGCCCGGCTGCCTGTCGGTGTTCAAGGATGAACTGCTCAAGCAGCTACCCGATCATGCCCAGGCGAAGCGTCTATCGGCACAGACTTTCCTGTTCTCGGACTTCGTCGTGCGCGAGCCGTACGACTGGCCCAGGCTCGACGCCGAGGTGGTCGTACACGGCCACTGCCATCAGAAGGCGCTGTTCGGCATGCAAGGCGATACGGCGCTGCTGGAACGGCTCGGGGTGAAATGGAAGCTGCTCGATACCGGTTGCTGCGGCATGGCCGGTTCATTTGGCTTTAACGCGGAACACCATGAGCTCTCGGAGAAGATCGGCGAAGACAAACTGTTTCCGGCGATTCGCGGCGCGGCGGCGCAAACCATCGTATTGACCAACGGATTTAGCTGCCGCGAACAGATCGAGCACGGCACGGGGCGTCATGCATTGCATATTGCGCAGTTGGCGCAGCGGGCGTTGTTAAAGCGAGGTGCCGTGCACGCTGCGACTCGCGCGGCGCCTATTTCTTCGCCGAATCAGCCGCTACTTGTGGAATGTCCGCGCTGGTCGCCATCCAGAGTACTTCGGCGTCTTCATCGCTAGTGGAAACCGCAGCGTGACCCGTGCGGCTATCGAAATAGATACTGTCCCCCGCATTCAGATGCGTAGGGGCGTAGAGCTCGGAGTACAGGCACACGCTGCCGCTGATCACGTACAGAAACTCTTCGCCTTCGTGACGCCCCCAGTCGTCGAATGCATCCAGCGTGTGCGCCGAGATACGGATGCGAAACGGCAGCATTGCCTTATGGGCGAGGTCGGTGGCGAGCAGTTCCATCTGGTAGCCGCGATACGCGTGGCGTTGACCCGCATCCTTGCGAGTCAGCGCACGGCGACCGCCGGCGCTGACCTTCGGCGTGGAGCCGAACAGCTCGCCGATCTCGATCTTCAGGCCGAGCACGATCTTTTGCAGCACGTCGAAGGTCGGCGACATCAGGCCGTTTTCGACTTTCGAAAGCGTCGAGCGCGACACGCCGCACAGGCGGCTCGCTGTCTCGAGCGTCAGGTCCTGCGTCTGGCGCGCAGCACGCACGCGCCGGCCCAGATCCGAGGTGGACGGCTCCGCGGGTTTGGTGAGATGGGTATCCATGGAATGTAGGGACCGACGTTCGCCTTTTGGCGGGTAATGTTTCCGATCATAACATTGGGTGACCTCCCAAGCCTTTTCTGTCGGAGGTCGTCCAAAACAGGCTTAACAGTCGGTGCGCCTGGAGCCCGACCTCAGGGCATTTCGCTCAGGTTTTCTCATCGGAAACGCCAACGGTTCCTGGAGTGCCGAGGGGAAGACACCACTGGAAGCGATCGTCCTTACCGAGTACGGTGCCCCTGACGTGCTGCGCTACGGTGTGCGCCGCCAGCATGGAATAAAGTAGTCGCTCATGCGTTCTATAAAACGATATCGCGCAGTTGTTGCCGATCTTAAGAGACGAGAACACAAATGACCGATACCGCTGCCCCCGACGCAACGCAAGCCTTGATCGATGCGGCCGATGCACTCGGCCCCATCGTCGCAAAGCATAGGAAAGCACTGGCACTGGGCCCGGATCTTCCGCTTGAAATCGCCGAGGCACTCGAAGCCGCGGGATTAACCCGTCTGTGGCTTCCCCGAAATATTGGAGGCATGGAGCTATCTCCAGTAGATTACTTCCGCGTAATGGAGGCGGTTTCCAGACACGACGGTTCAGTCGGCTGGTGCGCGAGCATTGCGTCCACGGGAACGCGCGCGGCGGGCCTGATACCGCAGTCGTCCGCAGCGGAATTGCTCGCAGACGGGGGCTTTGTCTCGGGCAGCCTCAGTCCGACCGGTAAGATCGTCAAGGAAAAGGATGGCTGGCGAATCAACGGACGTTGGCCTTGGGGAAGCTTTATCGTACACAGCAAGGTCACGCTGGCGGTCTGCGTGGAGTACGAAGACGGCGTCGCACGTTCAACCCGTGAAGGCGGCCCGGTGCTCAGAGCAGCGCTGCTGCCCACGCGCGAAGTTAATATCATCCGCACGTGGGACGGCGGTGGATTACGCTCGTCGGGCAGTCATGATTTCGCCATCGAGAATGGGTTTGTCGAAGACGCACGCACATTCGCCTTGACCGACTTCAACCCTGAACCGTGCCAGCAAGGGGCGCTTTACGGACTGCCTTTCATTACCATGTTTGCTTTAGGGATCACGGCCGTATCGCTTGGTATCGCTCGTGGGTCTATCGACGCGCTGGTTGAACTGGCACAGCACAAGGTCGCCGCGGGCGCACAAGGCCCGTTGCGAGAGCAAGCCAGTGTCCAGGCTGCCGTTGCTCAAGCTGAAACAGCGCTTCGTTCGGCGCGGGGATTTCTTTTTGAATCGGTCCAGGATCTATGGGACCGCCGCGTTTCAGGGCAACCGGACGATATGAAGCAGCGCGCGCTCGTCCGCATGGCGAGTTGCAATGTCGTCGATATGGGAAAGAAGGTTGCGATGCAGATGTTCGAGGTGGCCGGCGGCTCGGCTCTACACGAGCGTTCGCCGTTCAGTGCGTATCTGCGGGACGCGCAGGCGGCGGCCCAGCACCTGGCGTTTTCCCAACGCAATATGGAAACCGCCGGGCGCGTGCTGCTCGGTATGCACCCCGGTACTCACAGGTTCTAACGGACGAATACCGGGCGAGAACGTTCAACGCGCTCCCGAACTGAACTGCTCGCGCAACTCCCGTTTCAGCACCTTGCCGATGGGACTGCGCGGCAGCGTATCGACAAATCTCAGCGCGGAGAGCCTCTGCATCTTCCCCAGACGCGCATTGATCCACGTTAGCAACGCGTTTTCGTCTAGCGTTGCACCCAGGCGGCGCACGACGAAGGCCACAGGCGTTTCGCCCCATTGCTCGGACAGCGCGCCGACCACGGCGGCATCCGCAACATCAGGATGCCTATGCAGTTCTGCTTCCAGATCGCTTGGGTACACATTGAAGCCGCCCGAAATGATCATGTCCTTCTTGCGATCGAGCAACGTGAGAAAGCCGTCTTCGTCGAAACGTCCCATATCGCCGGTGCGGATGAAGCGCTTGCCGCTCGGGTCGTACCATTCCGCTTCAGCGGTTTTCTCGGGTTGCCGGTAATAGCCGGTCATCATTGCCGGTGAGTTGCCGACGATCTCACCGACTTCGCCTTGCGCGACCTCTTTGCCGTGCTCGTCGATGAGGCGGATATCGTGCCCTTCCACGGGTTTGCCGACCGTATGCAGTTTGTCGGGGAACGCGTGTGCTTCCAGCTGACATGAACCTCCGCCTTCGGTCATGCCGTAGTACTCGGTGAGCTTGCCGGGCCAGCGCCGTACCACGTCGGCCTTCACACTGGCCGAGAATGGCGCGCTGGTGCAAAACTTGGCCTGGAAGCTGGACAAGTCGTAACGGTCGAAGTCGGGGTGCGCCATCAGCCGCTGATACTGGACCGGAACGAGCATCGTATGCGTCACGCGGTATTGCTGCGCGAGTGTCAGGTAACGCGTGGTGTCGAATTTCGGCATCAGCACGACGGTGCCACCGAAGGTGAGCGTCGGCATGAAGCTCACGAGCGTGGTGTTCGAATACAGCGGCGTCGAGATCAGCGTTGTGGCGTGCGGCCCATAGCCACGCTCGACGCTGCGCTGCGCGTAAGCCCAACGCATGCCGTGCGACTGCACGATGCCTTTCGGCGTACCCGTGGTGCCCGAGGAATAGATGATGTTGAATGCCCATGCAGGATTGATCGCAACTGGCAGGGGCGCCGTACCCTCGGGCGCGAGCCATGTCTGCAGGGCGATGCTGCCTGAGTGCCCATCAAGTCCGATAGCCTTGGCGTTGATGTCGCCGGCCAGCGGCTCGAGCAGACGCTTGACCTCGGCGTCCAGAAACAGCAATCGCGCGCCTGAATTGCCGATCATGCTGACAAGGCTCGCCGTGCTCGATGTCGGTGCAAGCGGCGCAACCGCTGCGCCCGCCCTCAGGCCGCCAAGAAAAACGACTACGTATTCAACCGAAGCCGCCGCGCATAGCGCTACCGCATCGCACGGCTTAAGTCCATCGCGCTGTAACGCGGCCGCGAAGCGGTCGACTCTTGCGTCCAGTTCAGCGTACGTCACAACCTCGCCGTCGCAGATCAAGGCGGGATGATCGCCGCGTTCGGTGGCGAAGCGGCGTAACGTATCCGTGATGCAGACGAACGGTTCGTCCACCAATGTGTCGAGCCATGTCATTTGCGCGTGCCCTCGCAGGTCTTCATGCCACCATTCGATGTAGCAGACAGCATCATCTTGCGAAGCGGATGAAACACGTCTTTCACAGGCATTACAGCGCTCCTCGATGTTGTTGTGTGGCGCAGGCGTACGCGCGTATTGTTTGACGATCATACGTGCGCACTTGTGCCGTGTAAATAAAAGCACGCTCATTCACTTCGTGGGGCGCATCACTGCGCTAGGTGTTTTCCCGGCCAACCCCTGCCGGGGAGGACTTTTGCGCGGTTTGCCCGTTGACACGCTACGAACGGTCGTGCGAAATTGTGTGTCGAATCCCCTCGATAGCCATCCCGGATAGACGCGCATCACTTCGTCAATTGAAGCGATTTCAACTGACACGGAGATACGAAGCATGTCGGCCAGCCGTTCCTGTTTACGTGTCGCGGCAGCACCGTTCCCAACGTCTCATAACGCCCAGCGCAAACGTGCAGGGCCGCTTCAGCTTCGCATATAGTTAGTTATACCTAAGAAAGAATCGATTCCAGAATCGTAGGAGACAACTGCATGAACAAGATGCGTTCCTTAATGGCTGGCGCAACGATTGTCTTCGCGCTAGCGTCCAGTATCGCCTCGGCGGAAACGGTCCGGATTGCGTATATCGATACGCTGTCGGGCCTGATGGGTGCGCTAGGCAACAACGAACTGAAGAGCTGGCAATACGTGACCGAGGTGGCCAACCAGCAGGACTGGGCCGGTGGAACAAAATTCGAAATGGTCCCGTTCGACAACAAGTTGTCTCCGCAACAGAGTCTTACGCTGCTCAACGAAGCGGCCGATCAGGGCATCCGTTACATCACGCAGGGTAACGGCTCTTCCGTAGGCCTTGCGCTCGAAGATGCGGTGTCCAAGTACAATGCGCGCAATCCTGGCAAGGAGATCATCTACCTGAATTTTGCGGCGGTGGATCCGGCCATGACCAACGCCAAGTGCGACTACTGGCACTTCCGTCTCGATGCAAACTCGGACATGAAGATGGAAGCGTTGACGACATTTCTTGCCAAGGATCCGAACGTCAAGAAGGTCTATCTGATCGATCAGGATTATTCCTTCGGCCATGATGTGTCGCGTACTGCGCAGGAATACCTCAAGCGCAAGCGTCCGGACATCCAGATAGTGGGCGACGATTTTCATCCGCTTGCACAGGTCAAAGATTTCTCGCCCTATGCGAGCAAAATCAAGGCATCCGGTGCCGATACGGTTATCACGGGTAACTGGGGCAGCGATCTGGCGCTGCTCATCAAGGCCGGTAAGGACGCGGGTGTGACCGCCAATTACTATACTTACTATGCCTCGACCACCGGCGTGCCGACGGCGATGGGAGCGGCTGGCGCCGGGCGCGTCAGATACGTGGGTTACATGGGCGCGAATACCGCGAGCAATCCGCCGCAAGCGAATCAGATCATGGACGGCTTCAAGAAGAAGTACGACGACGATTTCTTCGAAATGGCCGCCTATACGGGCGTGGCATTACTGAGCAAGGCGATCAAGGACACCAGATCCACCGATCCGGTCAAGGTGGCCAAGGCGATGGAGGGCATGAAGGTACAAAGCCTGAACGGCACCGTCGAGATGCGGGCGTCGGACCATCAGGCGGAGCAGCCCCTCGTGATCGCCACGTGGGTCAAGGCGGATGGCAAAGACGTCAAGTACGACCAGGAGAAAACCGGCTATGGCTGGCGAACCGATGCGGTGCTCGATACTTCGTCGTCAGTGCAGCCGACAACCTGCCAGATGAAGCGACCGAACTAGGCGGCGCGCTCTCCATCGTGCGGCACGAGTTTCCCGATACTGGCGCAAGAAGCAAGGAATATTGTCTGTGGAATTCTTCGTCATTTCCCTGTTGAACGGCATCAGCTACGGGCTGTTGCTGTTCCTGTTGTCATCGGGGCTTACGCTGATTTTCAGCATGATGGGCGTGCTCAATTTCGCTCACGCCAGCTTTTACATGCTGGGCGCTTATTTTGCGTATGCCATCGCCAGCAAGATCGGCTTTTGGCCCGCGCTCGTGTTAGCGCCATTGCTGATCGTGGTTGTCGGGGCGCTCGTCGAACGTTTCGGCTTGCGCACCGTGCACAAGTACGGGCATGTGGCCGAACTGCTGTTTACGTTCGGTCTTGCCTATCTGATTGAAGAGGCCGTCAAGCTCGTCTGGGGACAGTCCGCGGTGCCCTACCGGATTCCGCAGGAACTGGATGGTCCGCTGTTTCAGGTGTTCTCGTCGGTGTTTCCGAAGTATCGTGCCTTCATGATGCTCGTGTCGGTGTTGATGCTGGTGACGATGTACCTCGTGCTTACTCGCACGCGCATCGGGCTCGTGATTCAGGCTGCGCTGACGCATCCGCAGATGGTCGAGGCGCTCGGCCACAATGTGCAGCGTGTGTTCATGCTGGTGTTCGCCGGCGGCGCAGCGCTTGCGGGCATTGCGGGCGTGATCGGCGGCAATGCGTTTGTCACTTCGCCATCGATGGCTGCTTCAGTGGGCACCATCGTGTTCGTCGTGGCGGTGGTGGGCGGCATGGGTTCGCTTGCAGGGGCGTTCATCGCTTCGCTATTGATAGGACTCTTGCAGACATTCGCCGTCACCATCGACTCCTCACTAGCCGACCTGTTCGGCTTCATTGGTTTGCATGTGACGAGTGCCACGCCGCTGTCCTCGGTGTGGAAGCTGACCGTCTCGCAGATGGCGCCAGTGCTGCCTTATCTTTTGATGGTGGTGATGATGATTGTGCGCCCACGTGGTCTCATGGGAACCCGGGAGGGCTAGATCATGAAACCAACCATGAGGCAGAGCTACGAACGGGCCATGGCACAAGAAGGCCGTGCGGCTTCTCCACCGCGTCATCTCGCGCGCTACCTGATCTGGGGGCTAACGGCTCTTGTGATGGCGATCGCGCCGCTAATCTTCTCCAGCGGCTTCGCGATCACCCTGTTGTCGCAGATGGGCATCATGATCATCTTCGCGCTGTCGTACAACATGCTGCTCGGGCAGTCTGGCATGTTGTCCTTCGGTCATGCGGTCTATTCGGGCATGGGCGCGTTCATCGCCGTGCATGTGCTAAATCAGGTCGGCGCGGGGGCGTACTGGTTTCCGGTCTCGTTGTTGCCGCTGGTGGGCGGCCTCGGTGGGGCTTTGTTCGGTGTGCTATTCGGTTACGTGACCACGCGAAAAGCGGGCACTACATTCGCCATGATCACGCTCGGTATCGGCGAGATGGTGTTCGCCAGTTCGCTGATGTTTCCCGACTTCTTTGGTGGAGAAGGTGGCGTCTCGACTAACCGGGTCGTCGGCAATGCGGTGCTCGGCATTACGTACGGGCCCGGGCGCCAGGTGTATTACCTGATCGCGGTGTGGTGCCTGCTGTCGATGATCGCAATGTATGCCTGGACGCAGACTCCTTTGGGTCGCATCGCCAACGCCGTGCGTGACAACGCGGAACGGGCCGAGTTTGTCGGCTACAACACGCAGCGCGTGCGCTATCTGGTGGTAATTCTCTCCGCGTTCTTTGCGGGCATTTCCGGCGGGTTGTCGGTTATCAACTTCGAGATCGTCTCGGCGGAGAACGTGGGTGCCGTGCACTCGGGCAGTGTGTTGCTGGCCACGTTTATCGGCGGTGGTGGCTTTTTCTTCGGGCCCGTCATCGGTGCTGTGGTCTTTGTGCTGTTTGCAGTCGCCCTGTCCAGCCTGACTCAGGCGTGGCTGCTGTATTTGGGGCTGTTCTTCGTGCTCATGGTGATGTTCGTGCCTGGCGGCGTCTCCAGTCTGCTGATGAAGCAGGTGCCGTTGCTAGCTAAGCGCAAGTTTGGCCGCATGTTGCCGACGTACTCGGTCGCGTTGGGGGCGGGCTTGATCCTGTTGGCCGCGTTGATCCTGACGGTGGAGTTGACCTACAAGCTGCAGATCGATAGTGACAACGGCACGGCCATGACACTCGCCGGCTTTAGCTTCGATGCGTCGTCGTTCAAGCCTTGGACGGTTGCCGTGGTGCTATGGCTAGCGGGTGCGCTGGGTTGGCGCGCAGCGGTTGCGCGCGTCCATCAGGCCTGGGACGCAGTGCAGGCGGAAATGGCAGGAGGCGCACGATGACGGCCGCACTTGAGCTAACAGACGTCCGCAAGAACTTCGGACAGACGGAGATCATCCGCGGCGTTAACCTGAGCGTTCCGAAGGGCGAACGCCATGCGCTGATCGGCCCCAATGGCGCGGGCAAGTCGACCACCTTCAATCTGATTTCGGGGCGCAGTGTGCCGAGTTCAGGCTCGGTCAAGCTCAACGGTACCGAGATCGGCGGACTCAAGCCGTTTGTGATCAACCGTATGGGCCTTTCGCGCAGCTTCCAGATCACCAACATTTTTCATCGGCTTTCGGTGTTCGAGAACTTGCGCTGCGCGGTGCTCTGGTCGCTCGGCTACAAATACTCGTTCTGGCATCGGCTGTCCCAGTTGCACGACGCGCGTCAGCGTGCCGACGAGGTGCTCGAACTGATTGGCCTGCAACGTCGCCGCGATACGCAGGCGAGCCTGCTGACCTACGCGGAACAGCGCGCGCTGGAGATCGGCATCACTATCGCCGGCGGTGCCGAGGTGATCCTGCTCGACGAACCGACAGCGGGCATGAGCCGCTCGGAATCGGATCAGGCGGTGGAGTTGATTCGCAATGTGACGGTAGGCAAGACGCTGGTGATGGTCGAGCACGATATGGGCGTGGTGTTCGGTCTCGCGGACCGTATCTCGGTGCTGGTTTATGGCGAGGTCATCGCAACGGATACGCCTGAGGCGATTCGCAACAACAGCAAGGTCAAGGAGGCCTATCTGGGCGCCTCCCTCGACGAAAGCTCCACGGAAGGAGCGCACTAATGACCCAGCGCATGCTCGACGTGCAAGGCCTGCACGCCTACTACGGCAAGAGCCATATTCTGCAAGGCGTCGACGTGCATGTCGACGAGGGCGAGATCGTCACCTTGCTAGGGCGCAACGGGGTAGGGCGTTCCACCATGGCTAAAACGATCCTCGGGATGGTCAAGGCTGCGGGGTCGGTGCGATTTCGCGACGAAGAAATTCTAGGGCGCCGCACGTTTGAGATCGCCCAATTAGGCATTGGATACGTTCCCGAGAACCGCGATATCTTCCCTACGCTAACGGTGCGCCAAAACCTGCTGTTAGGGGAAAAGCGTAATCGTCGACAACACAAACCACGCTGGACGCTAGCGGAGATGTACGGAATGTTCCCGCGCCTCAAGGAGCGCGAGAATACCGCAGCGGGCGTGCTTTCGGGCGGCGAGCAGCAGATGTTGACGCTGTGCCGAACGCTGATGGGCGACCCGGATCTGATTCTCATCGACGAGCCCACGGAAGGACTCGCGCCCAAGCTGGTCGCGCTGGTGGGTGAGTATCTGCAGGCGCTCAAGGAGCGCGGCGTGTCGGTGCTGCTGATCGAACAGAAGCTCGCCATTGCGCTCGACATCTCGCAGCGCGTCTATGTCATGGGCCACGGAAACATTGTGTTCGAAGGTACGCCTGCCGAGCTAAAGGCCAACGCGCAGATACGCAAGGAGTGGCTGGAGGTTTAGTGTTCCTCTATTGCCGATCGAAAATATGAACCAAGCAGATTCTGTCGCTAGAGACCCGGCTGTTGGTCCCACTTGCGCTCCGCAAATTCGCCTCTACCAGGAGTGGTTGCAGCAAACCCGCGGCCTCTCCTTCGATTCGTACGATGCGCTGTGGCGCTGGTCGGTCTCCGACCTCGACGCGTTCTGGGCAAGCGTCTGGGAGTTTGGCGGCATGCTCTCGTCGACACCCTACAGCGCGGTGCTGGCCGAGGAACGCATGCCGGGGGCACGGTGGTTTCCTGGTGCACAGGTGAACTACGCGCATCAGGTGTTTAGGCATGCGGACGCCGCACATGCCGCAGGTATGCCAGCTATCGTCAGCGAGGATGAGCAGGGCCGCACAAGAGAGCTAAGCTGGCCCGAACTGAAACGACAGGCTGCCTCGCTTGCACTGACCTTGCGTGAACGCAGAGTGCAGCGCGGCGATCGCGTTGTGGCTTATTTACCCAATGTACCCGAGACGATTGTGGCGTTTCTCGCCTGCAGCAGTATCGGGGCGGTGTGGAGCGTGTGTGCACCTGACATGGGGCTTAACGCTGTAATCGACCGGTTTCGTCAGATCGAGCCGCGCGTTCTGATCGCGGCCGATGGTGTCCACTATGCCGGCCGTCCAATGGACCGCAGCCAGGTGGTGGCCTCGTTGCGTGCCGCGCTGCCGGATGTGCATACGTTGATCGTGCTGGAAACGCCGCATGCGGCATCACGCGTGGACGATGCGCTCAGCTTTGCCGACGCGGTCGCGCGCGACGATGCGGCTACGGCCGCGTTTGCTCCCGAGTGGCTGCCGTTCGATCATCCGCTATGGGTGGTGTATTCGAGCGGCACCACGGGTCTGCCTAAAGCGATTGTGCAAAGCCAGGGCGGCGTCGCGGTGACCGCAATGGCCGTCGCGTTGCTTAACGACCTCGGCGCGAGCTATAGCAGCAACAATCTTGGCGAACGATTCCACTGGTACACGTCGACCGGCTGGATTATGTGGAACGTGCAGCTTTCAGGTTTGTTGGCCGGCACGACGATCTGCCTTTACGACGGTAGTCCGAATGGCCGCAAGGAACATCCGGACTGGGGCGTGCTGTGGCGCTTCGCGGCCCGCCATCGCATTACCGTGTTGGGAGCAGGCGCGGCTTTTCACGGCAACTGTAAGAAGGCGGGGCTTTCTCTGGCCGACTGCGGCGATCTTTCGCGGATGCGTGCGATCGGCAGCACTGGCTCGCCGCTGCCGGAAGATGTCCAGCGCTGGGGTACTGAGCAATTTGCTGCAATCGGTACGCCGGACATCTGGTGGATCAATATCTCCGGTGGCACCGATCTGTGCTGCAACTTCGCCACCGGTAACCGGGAACTGCCGCAAGTGCCGGGGCAAATGCAGTGCCGCCAGCTAGGCGCTGCAGTCGAGGTCTGGAACGAAGCGGGGCAGCCGGTGATTGGCGAGGTCGGCGAACTGGTATGCACCCGGCCCATCCCAGGCATGCCGCTGTATTTCTGGGGGGATGAAGGCAACGCCCGCTATCTTTCGAGCTATTTCGACGTTTATCCCGGCGTGTGGCGTCACGGGGACTGGCTCAAGATCGAAGCGGACGGAGGATGCATCATTTACGGCCGTAGCGACGCCACGATCAACCGTAGCGGCTTGCGCATGGGCACAAGCGAGATCTACGCTGCGGTCGAGGCCTTGCCTGAAGTGCTCGATTCAATGGTGATCGATCTCGAGTTTCTCGGCCGCGAGAGCTATATGGCGCTGTTTGTGGTGCTGCGCGACGGCATCGTGCTGGACGCCGCGCTCGAATCGCGTTTGGCGGCGGCAATCAGGACATCGCTATCGCCGCGTTTCGTGCCGGATCAGATTCTGCAGGCACCGGAAATTCCGCGCACCCTGTCCGGCAAGAAGCAGGAAGTACCGATCAAGAAACTGTTTCTCGGCCACGCACTCGAGAAGGTGGTCAATCGCGAAGCCATGGCCAATCCGCAGTGTCTGGACTGGTATGTGCGGCAAGCCGCCCTGCACGCGGCGCATCGTCAGGCGTAGTGCGGCGCGTTCCCAGAACGTGCCGCGTGCATCAAGAGGTGGACACTCTGCGTCGTCATGGATAGGATCGGTTTTTGGTCAATGCTCCGGACATGACGATATGCGAATCGAACCCGCTTCCTTGCTTCCCAATGATCTCGACCAGGCGCTGCTCGTAGGCCGCGTATGGCGCCCCGCGCCGGTTAATGGACCGTCTGTCGTGGTAGTTCGCGGCGGGCAGGTCTTCGATATCACGTCCACGGTGCCCACGACGGCCGATCTGTTCGATCGGGCCGACGCCGTGCAAATCGCCCGCACTGCGCCTGGAGAGGCGCTGGGATCAGTCCATGCGTTGCTAGAAGCAAGTTTGGCGTCGGCGGGTCAAGCTGACATACGACTGCTTGCGCCTTGCGATGTGCAGGCGATCAAGGCGTGCGGCGTAACCTTCGCCGTGAGCCTGCTGGAACGGGTGATCGAGGAGCAGGCGGGCGGCGACGCCGGCAAGGCTGACGAAGTGCGCCGGACCATCACGGAACTGATCGGCACTGACCTCGCGAAGATCAAACCTGGCTCGGACGCGGCGATGAAACTGAAAGCTGAACTCGAGCGACGCGGTGCATGGTCCCAATACATGGAGGTCGGTATCGGGCCGGATGCCGAGGTGTTTTCTAAGTCCCAGCCGATGTCGGCCGTAGGGCTCGGTGCTGACGTTGGTCTGTACCCCACGTCCGTGTGGAACAACCCGGAACCGGAGATCGTGCTGGCCGTGAATAGCTCGGCTCAGATTGTTGGCGCAACGCTCGGTAACGATGTGAATCTGCGCGATATCGAAGGCCGTTCGGCTTTGCTGCTCGGCAAGGCAAAAGACAATAACGGCTCGTGTGCGATCGGGCCGTTCGTGCGTCTGTTCGACGAGCGCTTCACACTGGATACCGTACGCGCAGCGAGCTTGTCGCTGCGCATCGAAGGCACGGATGATTTTGTGCTGGAAGGTGTGAGTCATATGAAGGAGATTAGTCGCGATCCGGCTGATCTCGTCGCGCAGACCAGTGGAAAACATCATCAGTACCCCGATGGTTTTATGTTGTTCCTCGGCACGATGTTCTCGCCGATCAAGGATCGCGATGCGCCCGGCGCGGGTTTCACTCACCATCTTGGCGATGTGGTGACGATTGCGACGCCTTCGCTAGGTGCTTTGGTGAACACAGTGCAGCTTTCGACCGAGATTCCTCCGTGGACCTTTGGTGTCAGAGCGCTCTATCAGAGTCTTGCAAAACGCGGACTGCTGTAGATCCTTCCTGAAGCGCATTCCTTTAAAAGAGACAGTCATGCAAGGCGATGTTGTGAAGGCGTTGCTTGAGGCGCTAGGTGCAGACGTGGTGACGTTGCCGGAGCAGTTCGGTTCACGTCAGGTGGTGGATTGGAGCGGGTTGCCGGGCAAGACGCCGCGCGCTCTCATCCGGCCGCGCAATACGGACGAAGTCGCAACGGCGATGAGGATCTGCAACGAATATCGCCAGCCTGTCGTTACGCAAGGCGGACTGACTGGGCTCGTTGGTGGTGCGAATGTGCTCGATGCCGAACTGGCGCTGAGTCTTGACCGGATGAACCACATCGTCGAAATCGATCGTGTTTCAGGCACGATGACGGTCGAAGCCGGAACGCCGTTGCAGGTCGTGCAGGAGGCCGCACTCGACGCGGATCTTTACTTCCCACTCGATCTGGGCGCGCGCGGCAGTTGCACGATTGGCGGCAATCTCGCAACGAATGCAGGCGGTAACCGCGTCATCAAATACGGAATGATGCGAGACCAGGTGCTTGGCGTCGAAGCGGTGCTGGCGAGCGGCGAAGTGGTAGGCGCGCTGCACAAGATGATCAAGAACAATAGCGGCTACGACCTGCGGAATCTGCTGATCGGCAGCGAGGGTACCCTCGGTGTCATCACGAGTGCGGTGCTGCGTTTGAGGCCGCGGCCTCGAGCGGTTGCGACTGCATGGTGCGCGCTGCCGTCATACAGTGCGGTGACGAAGTTGCTCGAAGAAGCCCAGGCCGGGCTCGCGGCTGGCGTTTCCGCCTTTGAGGTGATGTGGGCCGGTTACTACGACGCGGTGCTTGCGAATCTGCCTGAACTTCGTGCGCCCGTGGCGGAGCGCTATCCGTTTTACGTGTTGCTCGAAAGCGTAGGCGGTGATCCGGTGCGGCATGCGCAAGCGTTTGAGGAATTTCTCGGCCGTATGTTGGAGGCGGAGATAGTGAGTGATGCGGCGTTAGCTGTCTCGGAGTCGGATGCGCTTGCGTTCTGGGCGATCCGCGATGCGCCGGGCGAGTATCCGAAGTTCATTCCAGATCATGCCGCGTTCGACGTGAGCTTCTCAATCAGCAACGTTGGCGATGTCGCCCAGCGATGCGACGTCCGTTTGCGTGAGCGCTGGCCGCAGGCGTTGGTGATGATTTACGGTCACCTTGGCGACGGCAACATCCATATCGTTGTGGACGTGCCGGGAGCAGGCAAGACTTTGCATGGCGAGATCGACGACGTGATTTACGATGTCACGCGCGAATTCCACGGATCGGTTTCCGCCGAGCACGGCATTGGCACCAAGAAGAAAGCGTATCTTGAGTTCACGCGCAGCGATGCGGATGTTGCCGCGATGCGTGCCGTGAAAGCCGCGCTCGATCCGAATGGGATCTTGAATCCGGGGAAGATATTTTAGGGCGGCCACCTCTCCGATGGAGTAGGTGGCCTCTTGGTCTTTAACGTTAGTCTCAGCGCAAAGCCAGCCACGCCGCCGCGTTACCAGGCAAGCGTCCCGATGCGTCTCGCTGTTCGCTCGATAGCAGCAGCCTACCGGGCGGCAGTGTGACGGGGCGCATTCCCAGATTGATCACCGCGCATAGCGTGCCGTTGTCAAAGCTCAGCACATCTGACGAATCGCCGGACTGCCAGCGCAACTGGCCATTGCCGAGCTTGTAGTCATGCCGCAATTGAAGAAGCTGTCGATACAGTTCCAGCGTCGAACCGTACACGCCTTCCTGGCGATCCACCGCATAGCGCGCGAAATTTTCCGGCTGCGGCAACCAGCTTTTCTCGCTCGGACCGAAGCCGAAGGACGGTGCGTCCGCTAGCCAGGGCAGCGGCACCCGGCAGCCGTCGCGTCCGATTTCTTCGCCATTGGTGCGGAAAAACGCTGGGTCTTGCCGATAATGCGCTTCGAGCATGGTGTGCTCGGGCAAACCCAGTTCCTCGCCCTGATAGATGTATGCCGATCCCGGCAGCGCAAGCGTGAGGAAGGCGGCGGCACGCGCGCGGCGCAATCCCAACGCTTCGTCTGGCTGCTCGCCGTCCGCAGCGATGCCTTTAGGTCGAGCCCCCGGTTTGCTCAAGCCATAGCGCGACGTATGGCGCACGGAGTCGTGATTGGACATCACCCAGGTCGTGGGCGCGCCGACTGCTGCTGAGGCAGCCAGCGAACTGTCGACGACAGCCTTGATTTCAGCCGCATCCCAGTGCGTCAGCAGATAGTCGAAATTGAAGGCCTGTTGCATTTCATCGGGACGAATGTAGCGGGTAAGCCGGGCCTGCGGCGCGATCCATGCCTCCGCCACCATCATGCGCTCGCCGGGGTAGCTGTCCAGCAGGCGGCGCCAGCTCCGGTAAATCTCGTGCACGTCCTCCTGATCCCACATGGGGCCTGGATTGTCGTCTCCGCCCTCGGTGCCCTCCACCATTGCGGCCTGACCGGCCCAGTCGGGCAGCCCAGGCGCCTTGACGAGGCCGTGGGCGACGTCGACGCGGAAGCCATCCACGCCCCGGTCTAGCCAAAACTTCAGTACATCTTCGAACTCCGAACGAACGTCGGGGTGGTCCCAGTTCAGATCTGGCTGCCTGCGGTCGAACAGGTGCAGATACCACTGCGAGTCGCCCGGCGCACGCGACCACGCGTTACCGCCAAACACGCTTTGCCAGTTATTCGGCGGCAAATTGCCGTGCGCGCCTTTGCCGTCGCGAAACAGGTAACGCGCGCGCTCGGCGCTGCCGGGCGGCGATTGCAGCGCGGCCTGAAACCATGCGTGTTCGTCGGACGTGTGATTGGGCACCAGATCGACGATCACCCTCATGCCCAGCGCGTGCGCCTGCTCGAGCATGCGGTCAAAGTCGTCCAGTGTGCCGAATAACGGATCGACGACGCGATAGTCGGCGACGTCGTAGCCGGCATCCGCTTGCGGCGAGAGATAAAACGGCGACAGCCAGATAGCGTCGACGCCAAGACGCCCCAGGTAGGGCAGTTTTGCCGTGATACCGGGCAGATCGCCGATACCGTCGCCGTCCGAGTCTGCGAAAGAACGGGGATAAATCTGATATATCACCGCGCTGCGCCACCATTCCAGGTTGGTGCAGGCTGCGGGGGTGGTGAAGTCTTTCGTGCGCATATTCATGTTGCGTCCCTCTTGTGAGTCTGCCCGGACAGAGCTTCTGGTAAAGCCCCGGATTGGCAGGATGACAAGGTGCCAGGTGCACGACGGCATCACGACGTCGCAACCGCTAACGGTGAACCCCCGACGTAGAGCCGGCATGCACAGCATGCCGGCGCGCAACCGTGATTATGCGGCCTCGAAGGCAGATAGCGCGCGAGCGCTTACCTGACGAAGTTCGCATAGGCGGGGTCCACGCGTGCTTCCTTGACACGCTGCGCCGCGATTTCTGTCCGATCCTCGGGAGGTGACGGATAGGACGTCTTCTCGTCGGCGGCGGTCGTGCCGTTCAAGAATGCTTGGTACAACTGCGCCTTCACTTGTTCCCGTGTCAAACCCTGTGAAGGGACTTGAGCGGGAGAGGCATGGGCAGCGGCGGCAAGCAGGGAAAGCGTACCGGTAAGCAATAGCGTGGCGAGTGTGCGTTTCATGAGTGGCAACCTTGGGAGGGGAGTGAATGGTTCCGCACCGCGAGACAGGCGCTTGTTGCCCTCTGCGCGCGGTGCATTCACATCTTCGCAACGTGATTGCGGATGCTCGCTTGGCAAAGATTAAGGTTTGTTTATCGAGTGATGGGGTCGCATTGAATGCGTACCTAAAGGAACTTTCATGTTGCACTGCAGCGCATTTGAGATACTGCGGGTTCGCTTTCCTGGCGCCGGCTTCCATAACGCCGGCCACGCAGACCATGGCAAAAATCTTGACGATTGAAGACGATCGCATTGTCGGGCGCGACATCGTAGATACGTTGTGCGACGCCGGTTTCGAGGTGGAGTGGGTTTTGAGCGGACAGGACGGCATCGCGCGTGCGGTGCACGACGAGTTCGATGTCATTACGCTCGACCGCGTGCTGCCCGGCATCGATGGGCTGACGATTCTCAAGACAATCCGCGGCGTGGGCATCGAAACGCCGGTCTTGATGATCAGCGCGTTGTCCGATGTCGACGAGCGGGTGCGCGGACTGCTCGCAGGCGGTGACGATTACATTCCCAAGCCGTTTTCCGCGGAAGAGATGAAGGCGCGTATCGAAGTGCTGCTACGCAGGCGCGGACGTCGGCAGCAAGCTGCGTCCACGGTGCTGCGCGTCGACGATCTCGAGATCGATCTGATTGCCCGCACGGCGACGCGTGGCGAGCATGTGGTCGCGCTACCGCCGGTGGAATTCAAACTGCTTGAATACTTCGCGCGCAACTCCGGGCAGATCCTGACCCGCACGATGATCTTTCAGTCTGTATGGGACATGCATTTCGATCCGGGCACCAATCTGATTGAGGTGTACGTTGGGTTGCTGCGGCGGAAGATCGATCTCGCAGGCATGCGTCCGTTGTTGAAGACCGTGCGTGGATCGGGTTACATGCTGGGCTAGGCCATGACAATGAGCTTGTGGCGTAGCACGATATTCCGTTTGCTGATGATCTACGCGCTGGTGTTTGCCGGCTCCGTGTTGGGACTCGTATGGGTTAACTACTGTAGCTCTGCGAACTACACGGCGACCCAGGCCGATTACAACATCAACTGGCAATTCCAGTACTTCGCGGCATTGCCTCGCAATCTCATGCTCGAGCAGATCGATGCGCGTATCAGGACGACGATCCGCCGGCCGGTTAACTACTACGGTGTGTTCGCGCCGGATGGCCAGTATCTCAAGGGCGATATCGCCGTGCGGCCGGCCGCTGTCGAGCCCAACGGAGATGGCGTCTGGTTCAGGCCGCAGCTGACATCGCTAAAAATCGAGCGGCCACAATATATGCGGACCAAGGCCACGAGGCTTGCCGATGGCGATGTGCTGGTGATTGCCCGTGACGTGGACGAAATGACACGTTTGCGCGATTACATGCTGGGCGGCATCGCATGGAGCGGCGCGATTGCGTTGCTGGGTGGCCTCGGTTTCGGCGTCCTGTGTTCGGCTGTGCAACTGCGGCGTATCAAGGAGATGCGTCGTCTCGCGAATCTGATCGCGCAAGGCAACCTGAATACGCGCTTGCCGGAGCGCGGCGGCGATGAACTCGCGTGGTTGTCGCAGATCGTCAATCATATGCTCGACGAAATATCGCGTTTGATGAACGAGGTCAAAAGCGCATGCGATGGGATTGCTCACGATCTGCGTACACCGCTCATTCATATCCGGTCGCTGCTTGCACGTATCGAGCCTACAGCGCTCAGGGATGCCGATGCGCAGCGTGTGCAGCTAGCCGCGCAGGAGACGGACGAAGTGCTCAAGCGCTTCGCCGCGATACTGCGTATTTCGGAGATCGAAGCATTGCATCGTCGCGCAGAGTTCAGCGATACGGATATGTGTGCCTTGTGCCAGCAGATAGGCGAGCTTTATGCGCCTGTTGCTGCTGCGAGAAGCGTCGAATTGAAACTCGATTTGCAACCCGTGCTTCATGTGCGTGCCGATTATCCGTTGATGTACGAAGCGTTGGTCAACATTGTCGATAACGCGATCAAGTTTGCGCCAGAAGATGGGACAGTGGTGATCGCAGTGTCGCAATGCGCGGAAGGGCCGCGTATCACGGTGCGCGATGACGGCCCCGGGATTCGGCGCGAAGAAAAGCTCGCGGTGCTGCAGCGGTTCTATCGCAGCGAGCGCACGCGCGACACGCCGGGCTCCGGGCTGGGTCTTTCGGTTGTGCAGGCGGTCGCTCGTCTGCATGATTTCAGGCTGGCGCTCGAGGATGCCAATCCGGGCACGTGTGTCGCGCTCGATTGCTGGCCGGAGCGGCGCGGCTTATGAGCGGGGGGATGTCATGCGCATCTTGTGTGTGGGAAGCGGGACACGTGCCGAGTATCTGGCCGCTGCGCTGATTGAAGCGAATCACAGTGTTTCGAGCGTGGAACGCGTTATTGATGCGGCTTATCTGGTGGCAGTCGAGCATATTGATGCGGCGATCGTGCTCTGCGCGGGAGAAGCTGCGGACGCAGCACGCGCGATGGTGGCGCGGCCGGTCCATACCGTGCTGGTGATCATCGATGCGCCAGGCAATCAGGATGCGCGGATTGAGGCGTTGTATGCGGGCGCAGACGCGTGTTTTACTGGGGACTATGAGTACGCTGAACTGCAGGCGCGATTGCATGCGCTTTGGCGTGATGGTGCACAAGTGGATGCGGACATGCTTGTACCAGTCGCATCATCGTCGTCGTCTTTGGCTGGCGGTGCGGTGCTTTCTCGCACCAAGCGCAGCCTGATCGGCGCGGATGGCACTGAATTGCCTTTGACGCGGCGCGAGTACCTGTTGATGGAATGCCTGCTGCGCAATGCCGGCAGCGTCGTGCAGCGCGATGAACTGATCGGTTACGTGTTCGGCGATGCGGAGGCAGATGGCGTTTCACTGCAGCGCCTCGTGTCGGCGTTACGGCGCAGGATAGTGGAGTCCGCATGGGGCTTGCGCCTCGTTACGATGCCGCGGGTGGGGTATCGCGTAGTCCTCGATATGCAAGATGCTTCCGAGCCGTACTCGGGCGATTCACGTAAGCGCACTGCCGTGGAGAATTCTCCATGACGGATCGAGGAGCGGATTTGCGCACCCGGCTCTTTGATCGATCTGCCGAGTGCATAGAAAAAGAGCCCTGGTTTCAACAACCAGAGCCCCTTTTAAACTTACCGATTTACCGGTCGAGGAACGATTTCAGTCGATCCGCGCGGCTAGGATGCATCAGCTTGCGCATCGCCTTGCTTTCGATCTGGCGGATCCGTTCGCGCGTGACGTCGAACTGCTTGCCGACCTCTTCCAGCGTATGGTCCGACTTCGTGTCGATACCGTAGCGCATGCGCAGCACCTTCGCCTCACGCGGCGAGAGCGAATCAAGCGCGTCGTCGATCGCGATCCGCAAGTCGGCCTGCACCGCTGCTTCCGCCGGCGACGTGGCCGAGGAATCTTCGATCATGTCGCCCAGCGTTGCATCGCCGTCTTCGCCCATCGGCGTTTCCATCGAAACCGGCTGACGGGCAATCTTCAGGATGCTGCGGACCTTTTCTTCCGACAGATCCATCCGCGCAGCCAGCACGGAAGGATGCGCTTCCTGGCCGGTCTGTTGCAGAATCTCGCGCGAGATGCGGTTCAGCTTGTTGATCGTCTCGATCATGTGCACCGGCACGCGAATCGTGCGAGCCTGATCGGCCAGCGAACGCGTCACAGCCTGACGCACCCACCACGTGGCGTACGTGGAGAATTTCCAGCCACGGCGATATTCGAACTTGTCCACGGCCTTCATCAGCCCGATGTTGCCTTCCTGAATCAGATCCAGGAACTGCATGCCGCGGTTGACGTACTTCTTCGCGATCGAAATCACGAGACGCAGATTCGCCTCGATCATCTCGCCTTTCGCCTTGCGCATCTTCGATTCGGCAGCAACCATCTTCCGGTTGATGTCCTTCAGTTGCTTCAGCGGCAGGGCGACGGCGGCTTCGATGGCGATCAGCTTCTGCTGTTCGGCCTGAATGGCCGGCAGATTACGCTCGAGTGCGGCACCGAATTCCTTCGACTTGGCGGCCATGCGCATCGTCCAGCCCAGATCGGTTTCGTGACCGGGGAACGAGTCGATGAACAGCTCGCGCGGCATCCCGCTCTTTTCGAGCACGATTTGCTG
Source organism: Paraburkholderia sp. GAS206C (assembly GCF_050435645.1). Taxonomy (NCBI): domain Bacteria; kingdom Pseudomonadati; phylum Pseudomonadota; class Betaproteobacteria; order Burkholderiales; family Burkholderiaceae; genus Paraburkholderia; species Paraburkholderia sp. GAS206C. Next base: position 157,119 of record NZ_JBNDKR010000016.1, read on the forward strand.
CACGCGCCGCTCGATCGCACGGACCTGCGTGACCTGATGGTGCACGTCGCCGCAGAGACGGTCGATCGTGCGCGCCGTGAAGCGCAGCGCCGCGAGTTCCTGCTGGATGTCCTGGCGCGCGCGCAGATGCGCTTCCGAGGAACTACCCTCTTTCTCGTGGAGCGTACCCACTTCGTCGAAACGGGTACGCACGCGGTCGAAGATCTCGAGGCAGTCGGCCGTCAGCTTCTTCAGACGTGCTTCGTCTACCGCGCTCGAGTCTGCGGCGATGTCGTCGTCGCCGTCGGCTTCGTCGCTGTCTGCTGAGTCGGTGTCGAGATCCGCTGCGGCTTCGACGCTGTCATCCGCCACTTCTTCGGCGTTGATGTTTTCGTTCAGACCGTCGACGAGTTCGTCGATGCGCAGTTCACCGGCCGCGACCTGATCCGCGCTGGCCAGAATGGCCGACACGGCCGACGGGCACGCGGCGATCGCCTGCACCATCTCATGCAGGCCATCTTCGATACGCTTGGCAATGGCGATTTCGCCGGCGCGGGTCAGCAGTTCCGTTGCACCCATTTCGCGCATATACATACGCACGGGGTCGGTGGTGCGGCCAAACTCGGAGTCCACCGTCGACAGCGCGACTTCGGCTTCTTCGTCGGCCTGGTCGTCAGTGACCACCGGCGAGTTGGCGTTCAGCAGCAGCGCTTCAGCGTCGGGTGCGGTCTCGTAGACGGCCACACCCATGTCGTTGAAGGTGGCGACGATGGTTTCCATCGCCGCGGTTTGCGCGAAGTTGTCGGGCAGGTGGTCGTTGATCTGCGCGTGCGTCAGGTAGCCGCGCTCCTTGCCCAGCTGGATCAGGGCGCGCATCTGGCGTTGCTGTTCTTCGACTTGCTGCGACGTTTCGGCAGCAACCGGGATCGCTTTACCCGCGCCCTTGCCTTTGGCGGTTCGCCCGGCAGGGGCCTTGATTGAGTATCCGGCGTTGTCTCCGGAATCATCCCGATCGAAAGGGTTCAATGTCTTCTCCTCGAAGGCTTCGCTATGAGGCGCAAGACGCGTCGCTCAGGCGTTTCGGCTAGGCCGCAACATCACCTGAGTGATACATGCGGCTGGTTTGTCTATGCTCGCAAAGAGCGAAAAGATTGGCCCGCTCGAAGCGGGCCCATAGAGACGCGCGAAATTCGCGCGGCCAACGATTATATACGAACTAGAGGGCGAACTCCTCTCTTTCGTGAGATATATGTTGAAAATGGTCAAGTGGTGTGTGCCCTGGGGGCAGATCACCATGATGACGAATCCCCGCACGTGACGACGTTCCTTGCGTTGCCCTCCATATGTAGGGGCGACCTCGCGGCAAACAAGATGTTGTTGCGAGATACGTGAGGAACGAGCTGCGCGCTTGCGACGTGGGGCGTAATACATGCGCGATCGTCGTCTTCATCAACGCAGCGGAGGTCATGAACGTTGACTTCGATGTGCTCGCAAACTTTTTTCGTGGATGGGGTTGACGGCCCCGGAACCGCATCGCATAATTCGCCTCCCGTTTGATGACGGACGCGAAGAAAGCAGAGCTTCTGAGCGAGAGTTCTTTAAAAATTAACAGCCGATAAGTGTGGGCGCTTGATGGCGACGCGGCGGTGAACCTTTCGGGGTTTGCTGCGAAAGCGAAAGTATCAAGTCTCACACAGTAATGAAAGGAAGGTTTTTTCATCGCAAGATGATTGAACAATTCGTCAG
>NZ_JBNDKR010000017.1:0-158057 GCF_050435645.1 Paraburkholderia sp. GAS206C
TGACCTGCCCAACCCGCCGAAAGCCTTGCCACTGCTGGCTCTCCCGCTCCCCGCGCTCCGCTGTCCGAAGCGCGAAAGAACGAGATTCTAGCGACACAGCACATGGCTTGCAAGCGTTATTTGGATAGCCTTATTACCGGTGCTTGAATACCGGTTTGCGCTTCTCCACGAAGGCCGCCATCCCTTCCTTCTGATCCTCAGTCGCGAACAGCGAATGAAACAGCCGGCGCTCGAAATGGACACCCTCTGCAAGCGTGGTTTCGTAGGCGCGATTCACCGACTCCTTGACCATCATGACTGCGGGCAAGGGGAACTCGGCGATCGTCGCCGCAGCAGCAACCGCTTCGTCGAGCAACGTTGCAGCGGAAACAACCCGTGACACCAGTCCTGCACGTTCTGCCTCGGCCGCATCCATAAAGCGCGCGGTCAGGCACAGATCCATTGCCTTCGCTTTCGACACTGCGCGCGGCAACCGTTGCGTACCGCCCGCACCCGGCATGATGCCGAGCTTGATTTCGGGCTGACCAAACTTGGCCGTATCTGCCGCGAGGATAATGTCGCACATCATCGCTAGTTCACAGCCACCACCAAGCGCAAAGCCAGCCACCGCCGCAATAATCGGCTTACGGATAGAGCGCACGGTTTCCCAGTTGCGCGTGATGTAGTCGCCCTTGTACACATCCATATAGGTGTAGGTCGCCATCATGCCGATATCGGCACCCGCAGCGAATGCCTTTTCGCTGCCCGTGATGACAATCGCTCCAATCTCATCGTCAGCGTCGAAGGTCTTCAAAGCCGCGCCCAACTCATCCATTAGCGCATCGTTCAACGCATTCAGCGCCTTCGGGCGATTCAGCGTGACAAGACCGACCCGCCCACGGGTCTCGATCAAAATATTCTCGTAAGCCATGCAGCCTCCTTTGTATGAAGAGTGAGTAGCGCGAAAACGCTTCGCACCGAGATCTTAATAATGCTAATATTGACCAACCAACCGGTCGGTCAATTATTCGACAGGATTTCTCCTAACCTTCAGCTTCCATTTCGCCATGACACACCCGCTATTTTCCAAGCACGAAGACACGTTGCAAAAGGCGCTCGCCGCCATCGAAACGCGCGGCTACTGGAGCCCATTCGTCGAGATGCCCAGTCCGAAAGTGTACGGGGAAACAGCGAACGCCGATGGCGAGGTGGCATTCAAGGCGCACCTGAATCAGGCCTTCAAACTGGACCAACCGACTACCGGCGAAACCGTCGGAGCCGAAATCTCGCCGTTTGGCTTTCCGCTCGGCATCCGCTACCCCAAAGCCGACCCCGACGCCCTGCTTGCCGCCGCCGCCGCCGCACAGGCAAGCTGGCGCGCCGCCGGCCCGAAAGCGTGGGTCGGCGTGAGCCTCGAAATTCTGGCGCGCGTAAATCGCGCAAGCTTCGAGATTGGTTACAGCGTCATGCACACAACGGGGCAAGCGTTCATGATGGCGTTTCAGGCAGGCGGCCCCCATGCCCAGGACCGCGCACTCGAAGCCGTCGTCTACGCATGGGATCAACTGCGTCGTATCCCGGCTGACGCCCACTGGGAAAAACCGCAAGGCAAAAATCCGCCACTTGCGATGCATAAGCGTTATACCGTCGTGCCACGTGGTACCGGCCTCGTACTCGGCTGCTGCACATTCCCAACATGGAACGGTTATCCGGGATTGTTCGCCGATCTCGCAACCGGCAACACGGTCGTCGTCAAACCACACCCGGGTGCCATTCTGCCGCTCGCTATTACCGTGCGCATCGCGCGCGACGTTCTGCGGGAAGCCGGCTTCGATCCGAACGTCGTCACCCTGCTCGCTACTAACCCGGATGACGGCGCGCTGGTCCAGGATCTCGCGTTGCGTCCTGAAATCAAGCTGATCGATTTCACCGGCAGCACGCAAAACGGTACCTGGCTCGAACGCCATGCACACCAGGCACAGGTGTACACAGAGAAAGCTGGCGTCAACCAGATCGTGATCGACTCGGTCGCCGATATCAAAGCCGTTGCGCGCAATATCGCTTTCTCGCTGGCGCTCTATTCCGGCCAGATGTGCACGGCGCCCCAAAACATCTATGTGCCACGTGACGGCATCCGCATCGCCGAAGGCACACTCAGCTTTGACGCGGTCGCGCAGGCTCTCGCCGAAGCCGTGCAAAAGCTGGTTGCCGATCCCGCCCGCGCCGTCGAACTGTTGGGCGCAATTCAGAATCAAGGCGTCGCCACGCGCGTCGACGAAGCTCGCAAGCTTGGCCGCGTGCTGGTGGAAAGCCAATCGCTCGAACATCCTGCCTTTGCTGGCGCCCGCGTGCTTACGCCGCTTGTCCTGCAACTCGACGCCGCCACCGACGCGGCGAAATTCTCCAAAGAATGGTTCGGCCCAATCTCGTTCGTCGTCGCGACAGACTCGACGATGCAGTCATTGCAGCTGGCCGGCAAGCTGGCCGCGGAGCACGGCGCACTTACTCTCTCGGTGTACAGCACGGATGAAGCCGTCATCGAAGCCGCTCACGAAGCCTCGATCCAAGGCGGCGTGGCGCTGTCCATCAATCTGACTGGCGGTGTTTTCGTCAATCAGTCGGCCGCATTCTCCGATTATCACGGCACAGGAGCAAACCCGGCAGCCAACGCAGCGCTCGCCGATGCAGCATTCGTGGCAAACCGTTACCGCGTGGTTCAGAGTCGTGTTCATGTTGAACCGAAAGCGGCGCCGGCGGCAGTCGGCTGAAAGTCATAAGCCGGAAAGAGTCGATGCGTCCTAGGCCATTTGGCCGAATGGAATACGCGGCCCACCATGCCTAACATGCCAAGGTATTGCACTTGCCATTGAGCGCGTCTGAAGCAGCTGTACCGCACTCAATGGCCATTCAAACGCTAGCAGGAGACAGGAGAAGCCGATGTCATATGAAGCGATCCGCGTCGATTTCGACGCTTCGAGCCGCGTTGCCACCGTGACGCTGAACCGCCCCGAGAAGCTCAACAGCTTCACGCGCTCCATGCATCAGGAACTGAGCGCCGCCCTCGACGAAGTCGTCGCTGGTGGAGCACGAGCCCTTGTGCTGACCGGTGCAGGCCGCGGCTTTTGCGCAGGGCAGGATCTTGCCGACCTCGACTTCACACCCAGCGCCATGACCGACCTGGGCGAGTTGATTGACGCTCACTTCAATCCACTGATCCGTCGCCTGCAAGCATTGCCCCTACCGGTAATCGCCGCCGTGAATGGCACAGCGGCCGGCGCGGGGGCAAATCTCGCACTTGCCTGCGACATCGTCCTCGCAGCACGTTCGGCCAGCTTTATCCAGGCGTTCGTGAAAATCGGTCTGGTGCCGGACTCCGGCGGCACATGGTTCCTGCCGCAGCGCGTCGGTATGGCCCGGGCGCTCGGGCTCTCCCTGACAGGCGACAAACTCAGCGCCGAGAAAGCCGAAAGCTGGGGACTCGTGTGGCAAGTCGTCGACGACGCGGACCTCGCCCCCACGTCCGCCAAACTGGCATCCCAACTAGCCCAGCAACCCACCCGTGCAATCGCCGCGATCAAGCACGCCATGCGCGCCAGCGTCACGCAAACGCTCGATCAGCAGCTCGACCTGGAGCGCGATCTGCAGCGCGAGCTGGGCGCATCCCATGACTACGCGGAAGGTGTGCAAGCGTTCATCGAGAAACGCGCACCGCGCTTCGAGGGCCGTTGAGATGTCCTTACAGCCCGAACACGCCGTCAACATCGCGCCCAAACCGGTCAGCAGCACGGTTAGCAGCGACGCGCTCTCGCCCGACGAACTGGCCCGTGCCACCGCGGATGCCATGTACGCCGCCGATGTCTGCAGCCGCGCGCTAGGACTGGAACTGCTGGAAGTCCGGCCCGGTTACGCGCGTCTACGCATGGTGGTGCGACCCGACTTCCTGAACGGCCACCAGATCTGCCATGGCGGCCTGATCTTCACGCTGGCCGACTCCACGTTCGCATTCGCCTGCAACAGCTACAACCTCAGCACGGTGGCATCGGGTTGTTCGATCGAGTTTCTGCGGCCGGTACAAGGCGGCGATGTGCTGACCGCCGAAGCCGTCGAGCAGACATTAAGCGGCCGAACAGGCATTTACGACATTCGCGTCACCAATCGCGCGGACGAAACCGTAGCGATGTTTCGCGGCAAATCTGCCCAGATCAGAGGCAGTGTGATTCCAACAGAAAGCTGAACCGGCAACCCGCGCGATACCCAAAGCCGAAGGCGGTCGCGCGCACCGCAACCCATTCTGAAAGAAGCAAGGAGACATTCGATGAACACCTCGCTCCCGCTCGAGCCGATCGAAACGGCGAGCCGCGACGAACTCGCCGCACTTCAGCTTGAACGACTGAAATGGTCGCTCACGCACGCTTATGAGAATTCGCCGGTCTATCGGCGCAAATTCGACGAGGCTGGCGTCCATCCAGGTGAGGTGAAGACGCTCGCGGACCTGTCGCGCTTTCCGTTCACCACCAAGAAGGATCTGCGCGATAACTATCCGTTCGGAATGTTCGCAGTCCCACAGGAGCAGGTATCGCGGATTCATGCGTCCTCAGGTACAACCGGCAAACCGACGGTGGTCGGCTACACGGCGCGGGACATCGACACATGGGCCAACGTAGTGGCCCGCTCGATCCGCGCGGCTGGCGCGCGGCGCGGTGACAAGGTGCACATAAGCTACGGCTACGGCCTGTTCACCGGCGGACTCGGCGCCCACTACGGGGCGGAACGTGCCGGCCTCACCGTGATTCCGTTCGGCGGCGGCCAGACCGAAAAGCAGGTTCAGCTCATTCAGGATTTCCGCCCTGACATCGTCATGGTGACGCCAAGCTATATGTTGTCGATCGCCGACGAGTTCGAGCGTCAGGGCATCGACCCTGCCCAATGTTCGCTGCGCATCGGCATCTTCGGGGCCGAGCCGTGGACCAACGACATGCGCGGCGCGATCGAAAAACGCATGGGCATCGACGCGGTCGACATCTACGGCCTCTCCGAAGTAATGGGACCGGGCGTGGCATCGGAATGTGCGGAGACCAAGGACGGCCCGACCATCTGGGAAGATCACTTTTATCCCGAGATCATCGATCCGGAAACCGGCAACGTGCTGCCAGACGGCGAACTGGGCGAACTGGTGTTCACCTCATTGACGAAAGAAGCCCTGCCGATCATCCGCTATCGCACCCGCGATCTCACACGACTGCTGCCCGGCACTGCCCGAACGATGCGCCGGATGGAAAAAATCACCGGTCGCTCGGACGACATGATGATCGTGCGCGGCGTGAACGTCTTCCCGACGCAAATCGAGGAGTTGCTGCTGAAACAGCACGTGCTCGCGCCGCACTATCAGATCGTTCTGACGAAAGAGGGTCCGCTCGATGTGCTGACACTGAACGTCGAAGCGTGCCCCGAGACAGCACCCGACACTGCAGCGCTCGCCGCGGCAAAACAGGCTTTGAGTTACGACATCAAGGCGTTGATCGGCATCAGCGCCGTGGTCAACGTGTTACCGGTGAACGGCATCGAACGCTCGGTGGGAAAAGCACGGCGTGTCGTGGACAAGCGTAAGGCGAGCGTCTGAGAACGTCGGCGGCGTTGTCCGCGGAGGGAGAGGTAGCGGGGGACGGAGGTAGCGGTGAAGGTAGCGGCAGCCTAGCGAGTCGGGCGTGCCGGCGGTCGTGGATAGCCGCCTAAGCCTGCTGCTCTAGCGACCTGGCGCTCCAGCCCCAACACCGCTTAACCTCAACCTGCCCAGCAGCCTCGGCATCGCCCACAACCATCCACGCACTCCGCCGCCGCCCTACCCCAAAAAATCACGAATTCGGCAACAACAACCACATCCGCCCGGCCTGCCTCATCTTCCCAGCCAGGTCGCCCGCATCATCACCAAGGCCCCAGAAATAATCCGCCCGCACACCACCCTTGATGGCCGACCCCGTATCCTGCGCAAAAACCAGACGGTTCATCGGCGAATTGGTCAACGGACGAGTAGTCTGCAAAAACACGGGCGTCCCTAGCGGAATCGAAGACGGGTCGACGGCAATCGACCGCTCCGGTGTCAAAGGCACGCCCAAGGCGCCGATTGGACCATCGGCCCCGCCGCCCGAAGTACCCTCCGCGGAAGGCATCTCACGGAAGAAAACAAAGCGCGGATTCGTATCCAGCAGCGCGTCGACACGCGTCGGATTCGCGCGCGCCCACGCCTTGATCCCCTGCATCGTGGCCTGAGACGGCGTCAGCTCGCCGCGATCGAGCAACCAACGCCCAATCGACTTATACGGCTGATTGTTGGTGCCGCCAAAGCCGAGCCGCATGACGCTGCCGTCTTCCATCACGATGCGTCCCGACCCTTGCACCTGCAGGAAAAACGCTTCGATCGGATCGTCGACCCAGACAAGTTCATTGCCATTGAGCACACCCGAGCGCTCAAGCTGTGCCCGGCTCGGCATCTCAGCGCCGGGACGATAACCCGCTGGCCACCGATATAACGCCGTCTGATAAACACCATGCTGGGTCCGCGAGCCACGCAGCAACGGCTCGTAGTAACCGGTCACCAGTCCATCGAGCGTGCCGTCGGTATTCGAGAACTGGAACGGGGTGAAGTAGGCTTCGAAGAAAGCGCGGGCGCTCGTCAGATCCAGATCGTCGATCTGCGCCGCCGCCGCACAGGCGCGTTGCCAGTTCGGCAGACGCGCGAGCCGCACGCAGTTCTGCCGCAGCGCGGCCGTCGCCCCGATCAGCGAGTCATCCTGCCAGCCCGGCACCTGTTGCCACGCTACCTGCGTGAGCCTCGCCGCAGCCACCTGACCGGGAACAAACGCCGCGCCGGTCGGCGGCCCGGACGGCCGCACCACACCGCCGCCTCCGCACGAAGCCAGCATCACCGCAACCGAAAGCGCCCCCAGCCAGCCGCCGACCGCGCGGACAAAACCCCTACAATGTTCGTACTTGATGGAAACCGCCATGTCTGATCTGTTCGACGAATACCCGATGCTCATGCTCGTACCGGAATTGCTGATAGCGCTCTTCCTGGTCGTCTTCATCGTTATCTATATGTCGTCCGGCAAGAAGAAAGCGAACCGCGACAAACAACGCTAGCGCTGTTTAAAGACCGAAAGCAACGCCGCCGGTTCAATGCAGCGTGCGCGGCATGCGCAGGACAAATTCCGGCACCGGCGCTTCAAAGCGCTCGCCGTCTTCGGCGACGCAGAAATACTCTCCGCGCATGGTGCCGACAGGCGTCGCAATCACGGCCCAACTCGTATATTCGAATTGCTCGCCCGGCTTGAGCAGCGGCTGGTGACCGACCACGCCCAGTCCCTTCACCTCCTGCTCGTGCTTGTCGCTGTCGGTGATCACCCAATGGCGCGCAATCAGTTGTGCCGGCACCTGACCGCTGTTGCGGATAGTCAGCGTGTAGGCGAACGCATACTGGCGGCGTTCCGGGTCCGACTCGTCGGGCAGGTACTGGACCTGCGCCGCTACGCTGAATTCGTACTGGCTCATCCTGATTCCGGTCTGGTGAAGCGGTGTCGTGAAAGGCTGCGAGAGGCTCGGGCGCCCATGCCGTCAGGCGCGCCGGCAAAGGCTTCATTATTGTCCCGCATTCTGCTTTATGCACGGCATGCCCGCAACCCGGCCGTCCCGTCCGGACACGGCCCGGAAACCCACAAGACGGTAAAATGGGTTTTTCCGCCTACCGCCCGCCACCGCCATGACGCAATTTCGCATCTCCCCCAGCATTCTGTCGGCCGACTTCTCGCGGCTCGGCGAAGAAGTCCGCAGTGTCATCGCCGCCGGCGCCGACTGGATCCACTTCGACGTAATGGACAACCATTACGTGCCGAACCTGACTATCGGTCCGCTCGTCTGCGAGGCGCTCCGTCCGCACTGCAGCGTGCCGATCGACGTGCATCTGATGGTGCGCCCCGTCGACCGGATCGTGCCCGACTTCGCCAAGGCGGGCGCCAACGTGATCAGCTTTCACCCTGAAGGCTCGGACCACATCGACCGCACACTGTCGCTGATCCGCGATCACGGCTGCAAGGCCGGTCTCGTGTTCAATCCGGCCACCACGCTGAGCCACCTCGATTACGTCATGGACAAGGTCGATCTGGTGCTGATCATGTCGGTGAATCCGGGTTTTGGCGGCCAGTCGTTCATCCCCGAAGCGCTCGTCAAGTTGCGAGAGGCCCGCAAGCGCATCGACGCGTACAAGGAAAAAACCGGCCGCGAGATTCATCTCGAAGTGGACGGCGGCGTGAAGATCGACAACATCGCCGCGATCGCGGCAGCGGGCGCGGACACCTTCGTAGCCGGCTCGGCCATTTTCGGCCACCACGACTACAAGACGATCATCGCCGAGATGCGCGCCGAACTGGCGAAAGTCGAGCAGCGCGCATGACGGCAAGCGCAACGCCGCAGTTTGCCGCGCCCGTGTTCAGCGGCCCGCGTATTCTCGCGGCGATCATCGACCTGGACGGCACGATGGTCGACACCGCCGACGACTTCACAGCAGGTCTGAACGGCATGCTCGCCCAACTCGATGCGGCGGAAACCTCGCGCGAGGAAGTGGTGGGTTATGTCGGCAAGGGCTCGGAGCATCTGATCCGAAGCGTGCTCGCGCCGCGCTTCGAGGCGGCCCAGGCACAGGACCGTTTCGACGAGGCACTCGCGATTTACCAGGAAGAGTACGCCCGGATCAACGGCCACCATACGCGACTGTACCCGGACGTCGAGGCCGGCCTGAAAGCCATGCGCGACGCCGGCCTCAAGCTCGCGTGCGTGACGAACAAGCCGTACCGATTCGCTGTAGAACTCCTGGAGCAATACGGGCTCGCCAGCTATTTCAGCGTCGTGCTCGGCGGCGACAGTTTGTCGAAAAAGAAGCCGGATCCGCTGCCGATGCTCACCGCCTGCGCGCAATTGCAGGTCGAGCCCGAGGCGACGGTAGCGATCGGCGACTCCGAAAACGACGCGCTGGCCGGCCGCGCAGCGGGCATGGCGACGCTAACCGTGCCCTACGGATACAACCATGGCCAGGCTATACAAACAATAAAATCGGATGGTATAGTTGCCTCGCTGCTCGAAGCCGCCAAGGCCATTGCAGCGCAACACGCAGCTCACCATACATCGACTTAACAAGTCCATCATCCTCATGTTTCTGAACAAAAAACGGAGTCTGAGCAGCATCGACCGGGGAGCCTGGCCCTGGCGTCGCTGGTCGCGCTAACCTCGCCTGAGGTACGCTGAAGCTCGTCTTCGGCACCGTTTTTTGCTTCGCTGCGCTCACGCGCCTTTCCCAGTAGTTCTCGTTGCATCGGTTCATGCGGCCGTCGCGTACCTTAGGTACCGTGGCGCCGCCCGTCCCGTACACGCTTCGTGGGAAAGCTCGCGCCGGTTGGCCTAACCTTGTCTTAAGCATCGCCAGACCAGGCTTCGCCCAAACCGGCCACGTAGACAGCGCATCGCCCCGCTTTGTCCGTCGCACGCCGCGCACGGACCTATGAACAGGATCGGAACATGACCGAACTCGAATTCCAGTCCCTCGCGAACGAGGGCTATAACCGCATCCCGCTGATCGCCGAAGCGCTCGCCGACCTGGAAACGCCGCTGTCGCTGTATCTGAAGCTCGCGCAGCCCGAGCGCAATGGCGCCAACTCGTTCCTGCTGGAATCCGTGGTGGGTGGCGAACGGTTCGGACGCTATTCGTTCATCGGCCTGCCGGCCCGCACGCTGCTGCGCACCCGCAACGGGGTATCGGAAGTGGTGCGCGACGGTAGCGTGGTCGAAACGCACGAAGGCGACCCGCTTGACTTCATCCAGCAATTCCAGGGGCGCTTCAAAGTGGCGCAACGCCCGGGATTGCCGCGTTTTGCAGGCGGTCTCGCAGGGTATTTTGGTTATGACGCGGTCCGCTACATCGAGAAGAAACTTGCGCACAGCGCGCCGCCAGACGACCTGAACCTGCCGGACATCCAGTTGCTGCTGACCGAAGAAGTCGCGGTGATCGATAACCTCGCGGGCAAGCTATACCTCGTGGTCTACGCCGATCCCACCACGCCCGAGGCCTACACCCGCGCCAAACAACGTCTGCGCGATCTGCGTCAACGCCTGCGCACGACCGTGCAGCCGCCAGTGACTTCGGCGAGCGTACGCACCGAAACCTACCGCGAATTCGCCAAAGACGATTACCTCACCGCTGTGCGCAAGGCGAAGGAATACATCGCCGCCGGCGAGCTGATGCAGGTACAGGTCGGCCAACGTCTGACGAAACCGTATCGCGACAATCCGCTTTCGCTATACCGAGCGCTGCGTTCGCTGAACCCGTCGCCGTACATGTATTACTACAACTTCGGCGACTTCCACGTGGTCGGCGCATCGCCGGAAATCCTGGTGCGTCAGGAAAAGCGCGGTGAGGATCGTATCGTCACCATCCGCCCGCTCGCCGGTACCCGTCCGCGCGGCAACACGCCCGAGCGCGACGCCGAACTCGCCACCGAACTGCTGAACGACCCGAAGGAAATCGCCGAGCACGTCATGCTGATCGACCTCGCGCGTAACGACGTGGGCCGCATCGCGAAGATCGGCTCGGTGGTCGTCACCGACAAGATGGTGATCGAAAAGTACTCGCACGTGCAACACATCGTGAGTTCGGTCGAAGGCAAGCTGAAACCCGGCACCACCAATTTCGACGTGCTGCGCGCCACCTTCCCGGCCGGCACGCTGTCCGGCGCGCCGAAGGTCCGAGCGATGGAGCTGATCGACGAACTCGAACCGGTCAAGCGAGGCCTGTATGGCGGCGCGGTCGGCTACCTCTCGTTCACCGGCGAAATGGATCTGGCCATCACGATCCGCACGGGTGTGATCGCCAACGGCAATCTGTATGTGCAGGCGGCAGCGGGTATCGTCGCTGATTCGGTGCCCGAATCCGAATGGCAAGAGACCGAAAACAAGGCGCGCGCGGTATTGCGCGCCGCCGAGCAGGTGCAAGACGGCCTCGATAGCGACTTCTGACCGGAGACAGACCATGCTGCTGATGATCGACAACTACGACTCATTCACCTACAACCTGGTCCAGTACTTCGGCGAACTCGGCGAAGACGTTCGGACCTACCGCAACGACGAGATCACGCTGGACGAGATCGCGAAGCTCAATCCCGAGCGGATTTGCCTGTCGCCCGGACCGAGCAACCCGCAACACGCGGGCATCACGCTCGACGTGCTGCGCGAGTTCTCGGGCAAGTATCCGATCCTCGGCGTGTGCCTCGGCCATCAGGCCATCGGCGAAGCATTTGGCGGTCGTGTCGTGCGCGCGCAGACCATCATGCACGGCAAGGTGAGCACGATCGAAACCGACTGCAAAGGCGTCTTCGCCGACCTGCCGAAGCACTTCGTCGTGACGCGTTATCACTCGCTCGCCATCGAGCGCGAGTCGTTGCCCGATTGCCTCGAAGTATCCGCATGGACCGACGACGGCGAGATCATGGGCGTGCGTCACAAGGAACTGGCCGTCGAAGGCGTGCAGTTCCACCCGGAATCGATCCTGTCCGAACACGGCCACGCACTGCTCGAGAACTTCGTGAAGCAGTCGAAAGCCGCTTCAGCGAAACGCAACGCTTGATCACCCGAGGCGAAATCATGACGATTACCCCCCAGGAAGCGTTGCAGCGCACGATCGAGCACCGCGAGATTTTCCACGACGAGATGCTGCATCTGATGCGCCTCATCATGCGCGGCGAGCTATCGCCGGTGATGGCGGCCGCAATCATCACGGGACTGCGCGTCAAAAAAGAGACCATCGGCGAAATCACCGCGGCCGCCACGGTGATGCGTGAGTTTGCCCGGCACGTTGAGGTGCAGGACAACTCGAACTTTGTCGATATCGTCGGAACTGGCGGCGACGGCGCGCACACGTTCAACATCTCCACGGCGACGATGTTCGTCACGGCCGCGGCCGGCGCCAAGGTCGCGAAGCACGGCGGGCGCAGCGTATCGAGCAAGTCGGGTAGCGCGGATGTGCTCGAAGCGCTCGGCGTCAATATCGATCTGCAGCCGGAACAAGTGGCGGCCTCGATTGCAGAAACCGGCATGGGTTTCATGTTCGCGCCGAACCATCACCCGGCCATGAAGAATATCGCCCCGGTGCGTCGCGAACTCGGCGTGCGGACCCTCTTCAACATCCTCGGACCGTTGACCAACCCGGCCAGCGCGCCGAACCAGTTGATGGGCGTGTTCCATGGGGACCTGGTTGGCATCCAGGTGCGTGTGATGCAGCGCCTTGGCGCCAAGCACGTGCTGGTCGTCTACGGCATGGACGGCATGGACGAGGTTTCGCTGGGCGCGGCAACGCAAGTCGGCGAACTGCGCAACGGGGAGATTCTGGAGTACGAGATTCACCCGGAAGACTTCGGCATGCAGATGGTCTCGAACCGCTCGCTGAAAGTGGCTGATGCCACCGAATCCAAGCTGATGCTGCTCGAAGCGCTCGATAACAAACCGGGCGTGGCGCGCGAGATTGTCACACTGAACGCCGGCACAGCGCTCTATGCTGCGAATGTGGCGGCCTCGATCGCGGACGGCATCGAACTGGCGCGCGAAGCGATCGCAAACGGCAAGGCGCGGGCGAAGGTCGACGATCTGGTTCGCTTCACCCAGCAATTCAAGCACTAAATTCTGTATCGAGAAATCTATGAGCGATATTCTGGAACGCATCATCGACGTCAAGCGCCAGGAGGTCCGCGCGGGGCAACTGAGCGCACCGCTCGAGGAACTGCGCCTCGAAGCCTCGGCGCGCGACAAGCGCGACTTTGTCGGCGCGCTGCGCGCCAAACATGCCTCGGGTCAGGCCGCGGTAATCGCCGAAGTGAAGAAGGCGAGCCCTTCAAAGGGCGTGCTACGCGAGCATTTCGTGCCGGCTGAGATTGCGCGTTCGTATGCGAAGCACGGCGCCGCCTGCCTGTCCGTCCTCACCGACGTGCAGTTTTTCCAGGGCAGCGCCGCCTACCTGGAACAAGCGCGCGCCGCCTGCGACCTGCCGGTCCTGCGCAAAGACTTCATCATCGATCCGTATCAGATCGTCGAAGCGCGCGCGATGGGCGCCGACGCGATCCTGCTGATCGCCGCCGCGCTCGAAACCTCGCAGATGCAGGATCTCGAAGCGCTCGCGCATTCGCTGGGGCTCGCGGTACTCGTCGAAGTGCATGACAGGAACGAGTTGATGGAAGCGCTGACGCTGAAGACGCCGCTGATCGGCGTCAACAACCGCAATCTGCGCACGTTCGAAACATCGATCGAAACGACCATCGGCATGCTCGACCTGATCCCGGAGGATCGCATCGTCGTGACCGAATCGGGCATCCTGGCACGCGCGGACGTGGATCGCCTGCGCGAGATGGATGTGCATACGTTCCTCGTCGGCGAAGCGTTCATGCGGGCCGAGGAACCGGGCGCAGAACTTGCGCGGATGTTTTTCTGAGCTTCGTTTTGAGCTAACCAGGAAAACACCGCCATGGGCATGGAACGTGAAATCAAGCTGGCATTGGCCGCCGACCAGATAGACGCGGCGACGCGCTGGTTCGTCGCACGCACCGGCACCGCGGGCCGTCCAATCGCGCTTGCCAATATCTACTTCGACACGCCCGCTCTGACGTTGGCGCGCTCGAAAAGCGCGCTGCGCCTTCGTCACACGCCGGACGGCTGGCTGCAAACCTTCAAGACCGCCGGCAATGCAAGCGCCGGCATGCACAGCCGACACGAGTGGGAAATGCCGGTAGCCGGCGAGAAGCTGGAGATCGACGCGCTGCTGCACGCCTGCGACGAACCCACGGTGGCCGCCGCGCTGCGCGGCGCCGCCCCGGACCTGATCGAACTGTTCCGTACGAATTTCACCCGCACTCTGTGGCAGGTGGCGCACAACGGCGCCACGGTGGAAGCGGCAATCGATCAGGGCGACGTGATCGCCGAGGTCGATGGTGAAACACGCCGCGCACCGATTCTCGAAGTCGAACTTGAGTTGAAAAGCGGAGACGAAGCCGCACTGCATGCGCTGGCGGACGAACTCCGCGCCAAGGTCCCCGGACTCGCGCCGGACGATGTCAGCAAGGCGCAACGCGGGTATCGGCTGCGGGAGCAGTAAGAGCGCTTGCTCTGCCTCAACGCTGACACCGAGCAATGCGCGAGACCTGACGCCGCAGCACGGCCTCTGACCGCATGCCTTGAGCTACGCCCAGTTTGCTGCGACACTTGCGCGTCATGAACTCCGCCTCCCGTACCCGTTCCCCCTCGTCGCAAGCCTCGCTGTTTGGCGACGAATCGTCCGATCACCCTGCTGAAGCGCAAACGCCGGCCACGTCATCCATGAAGTCCACGTCTACGCCCACGCTCGAAGCCCAATTCGATGCGTTGCCGCCTGCATGGCGAACCCATCTGCGACCGTTCATCGAGAGCGATGCGTACGACTCGTTATGCCGTTTCGTCGACGGCGAGCGCGCTGCGGGCAAGACGGTTTATCCCGCCGACGTATTCCGCGCACTGCGCCTCACCAGTCCGGACGAGGTCAAAGTCGTGATCCTCGGCCAGGATCCTTACCACGGTGAAGATCGCGGCACACCGCAGGCTCACGGGCTGGCGTTCTCGGTACCGCCGGCTGTGCGTCCGCCGCCGTCGCTGCGCAATATCTTCAAGGAAATTGCCGCGAGTCTGGGCCACGAGCCGCCGCGTCACGGCTGCCTTGATGCCTGGGCAAAACAGGGCGTGCTGCTGCTGAACACCGTGCTGACCGTCGAGCGCGACTCGGCGGCAAGCCACGCGAAACGCGGCTGGGAGAAGTGCACGGACACGCTGATCCACGAACTGGCGCAGCGTCACGACGGCCTCGTGTTCATGCTGTGGGGCGCGCACGCACAAGCCAAGCGGGCCTTGCTCGGCGGAAAATCACACTACGTGCTGGAGGCGCCGCATCCGTCGCCGCTGTCGGCGCATCGGGGCTTTCTCGGTTGCGGGCACTTTGCGCTCGCTAACGAGTACCTCACCGAACACAAGCGTCAGCCGATCGACTGGCGTCTGCCCAACGAAGCGCAGACGCTCGCTTAGTAACAAAAGGCGACACGCGACGACGCGGATCACCTCTGCGCGAACCTTAGAACGCGGCGATCGCTTCGCGTGCGCCGGCCAGAGCGGCGGTCGCTGCATCCGGGCCCATGTTCAGGCCTTCAGCGTAGATGAAGTTCACGTCGGTCATGCCGAGGAAGCCCAGGAAGGCCTTCAGATACGGCGTTTGGCTGTCGTTCGGGGTGCCGAGATACTTGCCGCCGCGTGCCGAAACCACGAACACCTTCTTGCCCTTCACAAGGCCTTCAGGGCCGGTTTCCGTGTACTTGAACGTGATGCCAGCGCGAGCGATGAAGTCGAAGTACGTCTTCAGTTGCGACGACACACCGAAGTTGTACATCGGCGCGCCGATCACGATGATGTCGGCCGCTTGCAGTTCGGCGATCAGCGCTTCGCTGCGGGCAGAGATGGCAGCCTGTTCCGGCGTGCGTTGATCAGCCGGCGTGAAGAACGCGCCAAGGATCGCATCGTCGAGGTGGGGCAGCGGTTCAGCTTGCAGGTTACGGACGACGACTTGCGCGCCCGGATTCGATTGTTGCAGCTTCTCAGTCAGTTCGTTGACGAGCAGCGTCGATTGAGCGCCTTGCGAGCGGGCTGCCGAGTTGATTTGCAGGATCGTGGTCATGGTTGACTCCAGTAGGGGCGCGCAGTGTTGCGCGAGTGGAGCCATTGTGTTTTTTTACCGGCCCGCGAAAAAGCCGTGCGGCAGCGAAGGATTGTTGCATGGGTAGAACAATCCGACGCCGAATCTCGCGATTTAAGCAGACTGAAAGGACGTTTCGCCGCCTTCAGGCCGCCAGCCAACGCTCGCGCCAGTTGCGCGCCGCCGTGCGCCTGTCGGTGACGGTCAGCGAATAGCGCGACACCTCAGGACCGTCCAGCTTGACTTGCACGGTGCGCAGCTCGTCGCGGCGGAACGCGTGCACTTCCACTTTTGCACCCGGCAGATAGCGCGAGAGCAGCGCGTCAAGATTCGCGCCAGTCACCCGCAGGCCGTCAATCGCCACCAGCACGTCGCCCGCGGAAAGCCCGGCTTTCTGCGCTGCGCTGCCGTCGTGGACGGCGGCGAGCGTGCAATCCCCGCCGCCGCGCACGCGGGCGCCGAGCGTTGGCCTGGCGTTCTTGTCCCGCTCCGGAGCGAGCGAAACGCCAAACGGCTCGAGCATTGTCTCGAGCGGCAGATCGCGCGTGCTGCGCACCGCCTGTTCGAATAGCACGCCAAGGTCAGCGCCGGTTGCCTCGACGAAAAGCTCTTCGACCTCGTCCTCAGACACACCGACCGGCTTGCCGCGATAGAAGTCGCGTCCGAAACGCTGCCACAGAAGGCGCATCACGTCATCGAGCGACTTGCGGTTGTTGGTCTGCGCGCGAATCGTCAAATCAAACGCCAGCGCGACCAGCGAACCCTTCGTGTAATAGCTGACGATCGCGTTCGGCGCATTCTCGTCCTGCCGGTAGTACTTCACCCAGGCATCGAACGAGCTTTCCGCGACGGTCTGCTTCAGGCGGCCGCTGCCCCGCATCACGCCGCCCACCACCTTGCCGAGCAGCGCGAAATATTCTTCCGGCGAGATAAGACCGGTGCGCACCAGAATCAGATCGTCGTAGTACGACGTGAACCCTTCGAACAGCCACAGCAGCGAGGTGTAGTTCTCACGCGTCAGATCGTACGGCGCGAAGGCGGCCGGCTTGATGCGCTTCACGTTCCACGTGTGGAAGTATTCGTGGCTGCACAGGCCGAGGTACGTCCGGTAGCCTTCCGTGGTCTGCGGGCGGCCTTCAACCGGCAGATCGCTCCGGTTGCAGATCAGCGCAGTCGAAGCGCGATGCTCGAGTCCGCCGTAGCCATCGCTCACGGCCTGGGTCATGAATACATAGCGTTCGACCGGCGCCTTCTTCGATTTCGGCTCGAACAAGGCAATCTGCGCTTCGCAGATGCGCTTCAGATCCGCGGCGAGACGCGCCATATCGAGCGCGACCACGCGGCCGGCAATCACAATGTCGTGCGGCACGCCATGCGCCTTGAAGGTCGCCAGCGCAAATTCGCCGAGCGTCACCGGATGGTCGGCCAGTTCGTCATAGTTCTGCGCGCTGTACTCACCGAAGCCGTAGCGTCGGGTACCGCGCGCTTCCGGCAACGCCGTGGCGACGCGCCAGCTCCGGTAAGCCGGGCCGGCCGGCTTCTGGATGTCCACCAGACACGGCGCATCCTCATGGCCCACGGCCGCAAGGAACACGCTGGTGCCGTTGAAGAACCCCGTCGTATCGTCCAGATGCGCCGCCCGCACCGACATATCCCACGCGTACACCTCGTAGCGCAGCGTCAGCGGACCGTTGACCGGCGCGGCTTGCCACGTCTGCTTGTCGGTCTTCTCCACCCGCACCTTGCGCCCGGCTTCGTTGACCGCGCGCAGCGTGACGATATTGCGGGCGAATTCGCGCACCATGTAACTGCCGGGAATCCACACCGGCAGCATGAAACGCTGACCAGAAGGATCAGGATCGGCAACGGTGATGGTGACTTCGAACAGGTGGGCGGCGGGTTGCTTCGGAACGATGCTGTAGCGGATCGGCTTCATCGGCGGGGTAGGTTAGAAAAATCAGGGGTCCAGAAATGGCAGGAGGCGCAAAGTGCGCCTCCGGTTCGACGGTGCAAGCAGTTTAGTGCACCGAGGAGAGTTCTTTGTCCAGCCGGTCGGCCGGCACCGCGCCTGGCAGGCGGCGGCCGTCGGCGAGGAAGATGGTGGGCGTGCCGTCCACGTTCATGGCGTGGCCAAGATCGAGGTTCTTTTCGATGGCGGCTGTGTCACAGGTGCCTGCGGCGGTCGGCGCCTGACGGTCCTGCATCCACGATTCCCAGGCCTTGGCGCGATCCGACGAACACCAGATCGACTTCGATTTCACCGTCGAATCCGGCGACAGCACCGGATACAGGAAGGTGTATACGGTGACGTTGTCGATAGACTTCAGCGTGGTTTCGAGCTGCTTGCAATACGGGCAGTTCGGATCCGAGAACACCGCCATCTTGCGGCTGCCATTGCCCTTCACCACCTTCACCGCGTTCGCGAACGGCAGGCTCGCAAAGTCGATGCGGTTGGTTTCGGACAAGCGTGCTTCAGTCAGATTCTTGCGGGTCTTCGCGTCGACGATATCGCCGAGCAGCAGGTAGTCGCCGTTCGCGTCGCTATAGACGATCTGCGTGCCAAGGTTGATCTCGTACAACCCGGCAATCGGCGATTTCGAGATGCTCTTGATGGTCGCGTCGTCGCCGAGACGAGCCTGCAAGGTGGCCTTAAGTTTGTCGGTGGCCTGGTCGGCCTGCGCGGAGCAGCCGAGTGTCGCGACGGCCACGGCAAGGGTGAGCGCGGCGATTCGGAGGTGCTTTTTCATACTGGATATCCTGGTTCATTCGAACACGCATCACGCGTCTTCGCTTGGTACGTCTCGGACAGGCGGGCGGCCCACCCGTTCATCATACTCGCGCGCCGTGCCCTCTTAGCCCAAAGCCGCCGAAACGAGCCAGCGCTTGATTAGCGGCTGCGCGCCTACGAAAGCCATGCCCGTGTTGCGCAGGACGCGGGCAACCGGGCCCGGAACGGAGAACAGCTTTTGCAGGCCATCGGTGGCGACCATCAGCGCGCGGATGTCTTCGCGGCGTGCCCGTTCGTAACGCCGCAGCAATACGGTGTCGCCGAGATCACGGAACGCTTCCTTGCCGGCGATCGTATCGGCGAGCGCCGCGACGTCACGCAGTCCAAGATTCATGCCTTGTCCCGCGAGCGGATGGATCAGGTGCGCGGCGTCGCCCACCAGGGCGACCCGCGGTGCAACGAGCCGGTCGACGGTTTGCAGCGCGAGCGGAAAACCCTGCGCCGGGGTCACGCAGTCGAGCGCGCCCACCTGGCCGCCCGTGATGCGTTCGACTTCCGCGGCGAGCTGCGCAGGATCGAGCGCGAGGAGTTCCTGCGCATGCTCGGTACGCGCCGACCAGACGAGCGAAACGTGTCCATCAGGCAGCGGCAGCAGCGCGATGATCTCGCCGTCCTTGAACCACTGATAGGCCGTTTCGCCGTGCGGTTTTTCGGCCTTGAAATTGGCGACCACGCCGGTCTGTTTATAGTCCTGGCGGATGACCTTCGACCCGATCTGCGCACGTACCCAGGAGTGGGCGCCGTCCGCGCCGACCACCAGATCCGCGTCAAGCATTTTGCCGTTGGCAAGACCGATGGTCGCGCCGCCCGGCTTCACGTCGAGCCCCTGGGCGCGCGAGTCGATCCATTCGAGACTCGGCTGGAACCGCAGCGCGGCATCGAGCGCGCGCTCGATCAGCGACGATTCCGCGATCCACGCCAGTTGTGGCACGGACGCCTGAAACGCCGAGAAGTGCAGCTCGGCGTGGGCGTCGCCATAGACCCGCATGTCGTAGACCGGGCCGAGGCGTGCGGTGTCGAGCGCCTGCCAGACCCGCAGCCGCTCAAGCAGGGCCTGCGAACTGGAGGACAGCGCATAGACCCGCGCATCGAAAATCGAACCGGCCGGCAGCGGCGCACACGGTTGCGCCAGCAGGCCGACGCGCAGGCCGCCCTGCGCCAACGCGAGCGCCGCAGTCTTGCCGACGAGCCCGCCGCCGATCACGGCGACGTCAAAGGTCTGGAGGTGAGCAGTCATGCCCGCATTATAGCTGCGGGGGGTGGCGGGGCCGGATCGTGGATGCGCGAAGGCGACGCCGGACAGGGTTACAATTGCGGATTCCGTGATTCACGTCATGCATCAGTCTAGAGAAACCCCATGAGCCTCAAATGCGGCATCGTCGGCCTGCCTAACGTCGGCAAGTCCACCCTGTTCAACGCGCTAACCAAGGCGGGCATTGCCGCCGAAAACTATCCGTTCTGCACGATCGAGCCGAATGTCGGCATCGTCGAAGTGCCGGACGCGCGGCTGAAGGCGCTCGCCGACATCGTCAAACCCGAGCGCATCATGCCGGCCGTCGTGGAATTCGTCGATATCGCCGGCCTTGTCGCCGGCGCGAGCAAGGGTGAAGGGCTTGGCAACCAGTTCCTCGCCAACATCCGCGAAACCGACGCCATCACGCACGTTGTGCGCTGCTTCGAAGACGATAACGTGATTCACGTCGCCGGCAAGGTGGATCCGCTGTCGGATATTGAAGTCATCAACACCGAACTGGCGCTGGCCGATCTGGCGACGGTCGAAAAGTCGCTTTCGCGTTATTCGAAGGCTGCTAAATCGGGCAACGACAAGGAAGCAATCAAGCTCGCCGCGGTGCTGGAAAGGGTCCGTGCGCAACTCGACCAGGCCAAGCCGGTGCGCGCGCTCGACCTGTCGGATGAAGAGCAGGTGCTCCTCAAGCCGTTCTGCCTGATCACCGCCAAGCCGACGATGTACGTCGCCAACGTGAAGGAAGACGGCTTCGATAACAACCCGCATCTGGACGCCGTACGCAAGTTCGCGGACGCTGAGAAGGCGCCGGTCGTCGCGGTATGCGCGGCCATCGAAGCGGAAATCGCCGATCTGGAAGACGAAGACAAGCAGGTTTTCCTCGCCGACCTGGGCATGGAAGAGCCGGGCCTCAATCGCGTGATCCGCGCCGGTTTCAAACTACTCGGTCTGCAGACGTACTTCACCGCTGGCGTGAAGGAAGTGCGGGCGTGGACGATCCATATCGGCGACACGGCACCGCAGGCTGCGGGCGTGATTCACACTGACTTCGAACGTGGCTTCATCCGTGCACAGACGATTGGCTTCAATGACTTCGTGGCTTACAAAGGTGAGCAAGGCGCGAAGGAAGCCGGCAAGATGCGGGCGGAAGGTAAGGAATATGTCGTGCACGACGGGGATGTGATGAATTTCCTGTTTAACGTGTAAACGGCGATCGTTAACTGGCGCGTGGCGCCACGATGTGTAAAACCCCGTAGCGTCGTGGACGCTTACGGGGTTTTTCTTTGTGGGGGCCGCTGCGAGCAGCGAACGCGTTGAGATTTAGGCCGGAAAGAACACCGCGGGGCTGACGCCAAAGCGCTTCGAAACGTCGCGAATCTGGCGCGCGTTTAGTTCGCGTTTGCCGTTGAGTATCTCCGACACCACACCTTGACTACCAATCTCCGGTAGCTCCGATTGCCTGATGCCGTGCTGGTCCATGAGCGCGCGAAGAACCTCGGCAGGCATGGCGTCGGGCAATGAATAGTGAGCGTCATCGAAGTCGACGATGAATTCGCCGAGCGCGGTCACGAGGCCCGCGAGAGGATGCGTCTCATCCGCCGCGCCAACGTCCAGCAAAGCATTGAGTACTCGCACCGCCTCTTCATATTCGGCAACGTCGACAATGGGACGCAAAGGCACCTTTTCGGACAACGCACCAAAATGACCCGCAAGTTCAGCGACTTCCGTCGACGAGAAAATCAAGGCTTCCATTTGTCGTATTCCTTGTGCGTCAGTACATGACGCACGTACAGCTTCTGCACATTAAAGTGCACCGCGGCGACCAATCTAAACTTGTTGCCGCCGATATCAAACACATAAAAGTCGCCAACCCGATCCGTTGCATTGAACGCTTGCCTGAGCTTGGCGAAGTTCGAAAACGAGCCGGCTTCGATTGTCTTGCGCCACATTTGAAGTGCCACTCGCGCCTCAGGGTGTCGTTCGGCAAACTCGACCAACGACCTGTTGGAAATAACACGCATACACCAAAATATCTCAATTTGCGATTTTTATCAAGGCCCACATTTGGCCACGCTTAATCTTTGGTACCCGCTACCTGCCACACCGCAACGCCCCCACCATCCCCGCCCGAATCGCCGTCATCTTCTCCGGCGAGTCCGACAGCACCGCGTCAATCCCGAGACACGCCGAAGCACGATAATCATCCGCGTCGTTCACCGCAATCGCGACGATATGCACGTCCGGATGCGTCCGAAAACACGCCACCGTTGCAGGCGTCCACAGCGTGGCGTTCACCTCCGAGCGCCCTTCCCCAAGCGTAAATCTCTCGACCACGGTCACCGCCCGATGCAGCTCGAACGCGGCCGAAGCATGTTCAGCCGGCGCGTCCAGACACCCTTGATCAAGCAAAACGCGCACTAAACGAGTGCGCGTCGCATCGCGCGATTCAAAGACCTTCGCCTGCGGATATGCCGCGAAACCACGCTGATATTCAGCCTCCGTTGAATAAAGCGTCACCCGCGACCAGGCGTTTTCTTCGCTCAGCACCTGCGCGACCGCCCGTGTCTGCGGCTCCGCCGGCAGCGCTTTCATATCGAGGACGACCGGCATCGAAGCCGGGATAGCGCGTAGCGCCTCGCGCAACGTAGGAATGCCAACCGGTCGGCTCCGGTACGGGTAAGCCTCCGCCCCTTGAGCGTCAGCCAGACGAAAACTCCACCCCGCGTTGACATGGGCAAGCTCTGCCGCCGTACGCGCCGAGACTGGCCCGCTGGCATCCGTCAACGCGGATAGATCCGCCGGCCGGTACAGCACCGGCACGCCATCCCTGCTCAGTTGCACCGTCAACCACATGGCGTCGGCGTGGTGCGCGAGCGCGAGACGGATCGCCTCCAGCGTGTTCTCAGGCGCATCGCCCGTACCGCCACGATGCGCGATGATCTGCGGCAGCGCAGTCGCAGACGCGGACGTATCAACAGGCGCCGCGCAAGGCGCAGCACAGCCGGACAAAAAGGCACTACAGAACACAACAGCCAACCCGGCGCAAATCAGACGAGGCATCTGGACTCCTCACTAGAACAGACGAAACCGAACTACCCATGTTACGGGTCAACGGTCTCAAAACAAGCCGCAGCAAGCGGCTCCGGCACAAGTAAGCCGCCATCGGCGGGCATCAAAATCCCCACAGGCGGCGGTCTCCGAAAGTTAGCTTCAGTTTCAATTCTGCCGGTGTTAAATTGCGGCTTCCGGCGCCGCAGAAGCCGGCCGCTGCCAGCACCGATAGCGAGCACAACATAACAACGCTCAACTTCTGTCTGTCATCGAGTCCAATTAGAATCGCGCAACCTCAAGTTGCACACCTTCCGACCAAGGAGACCATTGATGAGTTGCAAACCCCTGTTCCGTACGCTTGC
Source organism: Paraburkholderia sp. GAS206C (assembly GCF_050435645.1). Lineage (NCBI taxonomy): Bacteria > Pseudomonadati > Pseudomonadota > Betaproteobacteria > Burkholderiales > Burkholderiaceae > Paraburkholderia > Paraburkholderia sp. GAS206C. The sequence goes on from NZ_JBNDKR010000017.1 coordinate 23,220, forward strand.
CGCGGCGGCTGTTCTCGCTCTCGGCGTCAATCAGGCCGCTCAGGCCGCGACGGAAATCCAGTTCTGGCATGCCATGGAAGCCGCCCTCGGCGAGCATCTGAACGACATCGCCAACGACTTCAACGCATCACAATCCGACTACAAGATCGTCCCGGTCTTCAAGGGTTCCTACGACCAGACGCTCGCGGCCGGCATCGCCGCCTATCGCAGCGGCAACGCGCCGGCGATCCTTCAGGTCTACGAAGTCGGCACTGCCACGATGATTCAGGCGAAGAAAGCGGTGATTCCGGTATCCGAAGTATTCAAGCAGGCCGGCGTGCCGCTCGACGAAAAGGCCTTCGTGCCCACCATCGCGAGCTATTACAGCGACTCCAAAACGGACGAACTGATTTCAATGCCGTTCAACAGCTCGACGCCGGTGTTGTATTACAACAAGGATGCGTTCAAGAAGGCCGGGCTCGATCCTAACCAGCCGCCGAAGACGTGGGACGAACTGCGCAAGGACGCACAGAAGCTGAAAGCGTCGGGCATGTCCTGCGGTTACTCATCGGGCTGGCAGAGCTGGATCCAGCTCGAAAACTACAGTGCCTGGCACGGTCTGCCGTTTGCGACGGAAAACAACGGCTTCGATGGCGCCGACGCGCAACTCGAATTCAACAAGCCGCAGCAGATCGCCCATATCCAGTTCCTTCAGGACATGGCGAAGGAAGGCTCGTTCACCTATGTCGGCCGCAAGGACGAACCGGTGTCCAAGTTCTATAGCGGCGACTGCGGCATCATCACGAACTCGTCGGGCTCGCTTGCCAACATCAAGAAGTACGCCAAGTTCGACTTCGGCACCGGCATGATGCCCTACGACGCCAACGTGAAGGGTGCACCGCAAAACGCGATCATCGGCGGCGCAAGTTTGTGGGTACTGTCGGGCAAGGATCCGAGCGTCTACAAGGGCGTGGCAAAGTTCCTCGCGTACCTGGCCACGCCGCAAGTTGCGGCCAAGTGGCACCAGGACACCGGCTATCTGCCTATCACGACTGCCGCCTATCAGCTGACGCAACAGCAGGGCTTCTACACGAAGAACCCGGGCAGCGACACCGCAATCAAGCAGATGCTCAACAAGCCGCCGCTGCCGTTCACGAAGGGCCTGCGTCTGGGCAACATGCCGCAGATCCGTACGGTGGTCGACGAGGAACTCGAGCAGGTCTGGAGCGGGAAGAAGACGCCTAAGGAAGCGCTCGACTCTGCGGTCGAACGCGGCAATGAACTGCTGCGTCGCTTCGAGAAGGCCGGCAGCTAAGCGTTGACCAGCCTCACCTGGCGGACGCGCTTCAGCGAGGCGCGTCCGTTAGTATGACGGAGCGTTTCGTTCCGTCGCCTCACACTTCGTACACCGGGCGGACAAGCAAAACTGAGCCGCTCCAGCATTATCTTCAGAGAGATGCTTCATGGAAAAGCGATCCCGCTTCGGGACTGGCGTGCTGCCTTATCTGCTGGTAGGTCCGCAGCTGGCGATCACGCTAGTGTTCTTTCTTTGGCCTGCCGGCGTCGCGCTGTGGCAGTCCACGCAAAGCCAGGATGCGTTCGGCACGTCGAGCGAATTCGTGGGCCTCGCCAACTTCAAGCAACTGTTCGCCGATCCGCTTTATCTGGCGTCGTTTAACACTACGCTGTTCTTTTGCGTGCTCGTCACCGTCAGCGGACTGGTTATCTCGCTACTGCTCGCGGTCTGCGCCGATCGTGTGACGCGTGGTGCGAAGGCGTATCAGGCCTTGCTGATCTGGCCGTATGCGGTCGCGCCCGCGATTGCCGCGGTGCTGTGGTCGTTCCTGTTTAATCCGAGCATCGGGCTCGTAACATACGCGCTTGCGAAGTACGGCATCGTCTGGAATCACGCGCTCAATCCGGCCCAGGCCATGTTCCTGGTCGTGCTGGCGTCAGTGTGGAAGCAGGTTAGCTACAACTTCCTGTTTTTCTATGCCGGCCTGCAGGCCATTCCGCGCTCGCTGATCGAGGCGGCCGCCATCGACGGGGCCGGACCCGTGCGGCGCTTTTTCGGCATCGCGCTGCCGCTGCTGTCGCCGACGAGCTTCTTTCTGCTCACCATCAATCTGGTCTACGCGTTCTTCGACACCTTTCCGATTATCGATGCCGCCACGGGCGGCGGACCTGCCCAGGCCACCCGCACACTGATCTACCGGATCTTCGCCGAGGGCTTCCAGGGCCTCGACATCGGTAGCTCGGGCGCGCAGTCGGTGGTGCTGATGCTGATCGTGATCGCACTGACCGTCGTGCAATTCCGTTTCATCGAGCGGAGGGTTCAATACTCATGATCGAGAATCGCCGTGGTTTCGACCTCTTCTGCCATGCGGTGCTGATCATCGGCGTCGCGCTGATCGTGTTCCCGGTGTACGTCGCGTTTTGCGCCGCCACCATGAATGAGCACGAAATCTTTTCTGTGCCTCTTTCGCTGATCCCGAGCACGCATCTGTTCGAGAACATCGCTAACGTCTGGGTGCACGGCAGCGGCAACGCGGCCGCCCCGTTCGGCCGCATGCTGATGAACAGTCTCGTGATGGCGCTGGTGATCTGCATCGGCAAAATTGCGATTTCGATGATCTCCGCCTACGCGATCGTATTCTTCCGTTTCCCGTTCAGAAATCTGTCGTTCTGGCTGATCTTCGTCACGTTGATGCTGCCCGTTGAAGTGCGCATTTTCCCGACCGTGCAAGTCGTGTCGTCGATGCACATGTCCAACACGTACGCCGGACTCACGCTGCCGCTGATCGCGTCGGCTACCGCCACGTTCCTGTTCCGGCAGTTCTTCATGACGCTGCCCGACGAGCTGATGGAGGCTGCGCGTATCGACGGCGCGGGTGCGCTGCGATTCTTCTGGGACATCGTATTGCCGCTGTCGAAAACCAATATCGCCGCGCTCTTCGTGATCACCTTCATCTACGGCTGGAACCAGTATCTGTGGCCGATCCTGATCACGAGCCAGCAATCGTTGACCACGGCTGTGGTGGGTATCAAGAGCATGATCGCGTCGGGCGACACCGCCACTGAGTGGCATCTCGTGATGACCGCGACGCTGCTCGCAATGTTGCCGCCGCTCGCGGTGGTGCTGACGATGCAGCGCTGGTTCGTGCGCGGACTCGTGGACTCTGAAAAATAAGCCGACCGTGCCGGCGCAACAAGCGACTCAACAGCCGGCTCCGGAACCGAATAACTTCGCGGCGCCACGCAGCCCTTGGGGCAAGCGTAACCGCAGATGAAAAAGAAAGGCGGATGGAATGGCTGCATTGACGCTAAAGGGCGTAAAGAAAAGCTACGACAGCAAACAGTTCGTCCTGCACGGCATCGACGTGGACGTGACCGATGGTGAATTCGTCGTGATGGTCGGACCGTCGGGTTGCGGCAAGTCGACCTTGCTGCGGATGGTGGCGGGCCTCGAAAGCATTTCCGAGGGCACGATCTCGATCAACGATAAGGTGGTCAATCAGCTCGAGCCGAAAGACCGCAACATCGCGATGGTGTTCCAGAACTACGCGCTCTATCCACACATGAGCGTGGCGCAGAACATGGGCTACGCGCTCAAGATCGGCGGCGTGGACCGTGCGGAGATCGACCGGCGCGTGCAGGCCGCCGCACAGATTCTCGAACTCGGGCCGCTGCTTGAACGCAAACCGCGCGAGCTGTCGGGCGGCCAGCGGCAGCGCGTGGCAATGGGTCGCGCGATCGTACGGGAGCCCGCCGTGTTTCTGTTCGACGAGCCGCTGTCGAACCTCGATGCCCGGCTGCGCGTGCAGATGCGCCTCGAAATCCAGCGGTTGCACGCGCGTCTCGCGACCACCAGCCTGTACGTCACGCATGACCAGATCGAAGCGATGACGCTCGCCCAGCGTGTGATCGTGATGAACCGCGGCCACGCCGAGCAGATCGGCGCGCCGGTCGACGTCTACGAACGGCCGGCGACGGTCTTCGTTGCGAGCTTCATCGGCTCACCGGGGATGAATCTGCTGGAAGGCCGCGTATCGGACGACGGCGCTGCGTTCGAGGTCGCCGGCAATGGTCCGAAGCTGCCGCTCGCGGGCGTGCCGTGCATCGGTAGCGAGGTAGCGGCCGGGCGCGATTGGGTCCTCGGCATCCGGCCGGAGCATATGACGCCGGGATTCCCGGACGCACCGCACGCGAGCATCGCGGTCGATTCATGCGAACTGCTCGGCGCGGACAACCTCGTGCACGGCCGCTGGGGCAAACACGACGTGACCGTGCGCCTGCCGCATACCCATCGGCCGGCCAACGGCGAAGCACTGCCCGTAGCGCTGCCTGCGAAACACCTGCATTTCTTCGATCCGGCGAGCGGCAAGCGGGCAAACTGATTTGGGGTCCGACTCGCTGTCTGGCGCCGCTGCGGCCTCGCAAGCGGCGCCACAAGACGATGTGTAGAATGAGCCGAATGACATAAAGCGATGCCACGTCGGACGATGTGCCTCGACGCGGCCCGTTGACCCAACAGAGTCAAGGAGACACGCGATGTGGTTCGTCGGCAAAAGCGAGTTGCTGTCGCTGATCCAGCTGAATTGCCTCGACGAGGTAATGCCTGCGTTCAGCGATCACAGACATCTACGCAAGAACACCACCGTTTATCGTCCGGAGGACCGCAGCGACTGCGTCTATCTGCTGAAGAAAGGCAGCGTCCGGCTGTATCGGCTCACCGAGGATGGCCAGGAAATCACGCTGTCGTTCATCAGGGCGGGCATGATTTTCGGCGACGGCGATGTCCTCAACGAGCCCAGTTATTCGCACTATGCGCAAACACTCGCGCCCAGCATGATCTGCTATATCCGCAAGCCGGATTTCAAGGAACTGCTGCGGCGCTACGACGTGATCAACCAGTTCGTGCTCAAGAGCCACTATCAGCGCTGGCAGGAAGCCCAGCAGTTGATCGAAAACCTTTCGCTGCACGACGTCCGTAAGCGCCTCACCAATATTCTCACCATGTTCGCCGCGCAGATCGGTTGCGATTTCACGTATCACGACGAGCCGGGCGCGATCCTGATCGACCTGACGATTGCTCAGGACAAGCTGGCGGATTTCATCGGCACGTCGCGTGAATCGGTGAACCGGCACTTTAGCGATCTGAAAGCGGCGGGTCTCGTCGACACGTACGAACGCAAGATCGTGTTGACACCCACGTTCGTCGGTCAATATCTGGCGCCGTCGGCGGCGAATCAGGTGCTGGCGCGCGCCCGCTCGCTCGCTGCCGAAAGCCTCAAAGCGCCGCTAGCGCGCGCCTGACCTCGGCGACGCCACTCTGCGGACTCGCCAGCACGGGCACTTTGGTCGACCCGAGCAAGGGTACGAGGCGAGCCATCGATACCTGCGCGAGCACGACCACATCCACTTCGTCCATCAGGGCAACGATGGTGCGCGTCAGGATGTCGTCGTGGCGCGCGGCGTCGCCGGCGAGCAATGCGTCGAACGCGCCGTCGGCGATGCGCTCCACGACCGTCACGTCGCGCTTGTTTTCAGCGGCTTTCTTCCTGATCAATCGCACCGTCGGTTCCAGCGTCGTCGACACCGTCGCGACCACGCCGACGCGCTGCCCGATGCAGCTTGCCTCTTCGGCCATGACCTCATCCACCTTGATGATGGGTGTCCGGATCATCCCGCGCAGCAGGTCGGTGGCCTCGCCTACCGACGAGCAGGCGTTGAGTATCAGGTCGGCGCCCATCGACTGCGCGTTCTGCATGTAGCTATAGATGCGGCTCGTCACCTCTGGCGTCAGATGACCGGCGCTGCGCACGTCATTTAACAGGCTGTCGTCGACGATATTGATCACGCGTGCATCGGCGAGCTGTTCCTTGAACTGATCCTTGAGCGGCTGCACCGTCACCGGCCCGGTGTGAATTACGACAATCGTGGTCATTGCACTAACACTCCCTATCGAGACAAACGCAAAACAAACAAAACATAAAAACGGACCGTTGCAAGCAAAGCCGTCATGCGGTGGCAGCAGCCATCACACGTTCCTGGGTAGCTTCAGCGCGCGTCAGTTCGCCATTGAGGCGTCCTTCGCGCACCACCAGCACGCGGTCACTCACGGCCAGCACTTCCAGCAGATCCGACGAAATCACGATGATCCCGATCCCCTGCGCTGCGAGCCGCGCCAGCAAGGCGTGCACTTCGGCCTTCGCGCCAATGTCGATGCCACGCGTCGGTTCATCCACGATCAGCACGCGCGGATTGCGCGCCACCCATTTCGCCAACACGACCTTCTGCTGATTGCCGCCGCTCAGGTTGATCACCTTCTGCTCGATTGAAGGCGTCTTGACGCTCAACGTGCGGACGAACTGTTTGCAGATTTCATCTTCCTTCGCGCGCTGCAGGAACTGAAACGGCGAATACGCTTCGAGATGCGTAAGACTGAAGTTTTCGCGCACGCTCATCTCCAGCACGAGACCTTGAGCCTTACGGTCTTCGGTGACAAAGCCAATGCCATGCGAAATCGCCTCGTGCGGCTTGCGGATCGTCACCGCTTTGCCGTCGACGAAAATCTCGCCTGCGCAGGGCCGGATGCCGAAAATCATCTCCATGATTTCGGTGCGGCCCGAGCCCACCAGGCCCGCGATCCCCAATATCTCACCGCGATGCAACCTGAAGCTGATGTCGCGAATGTGCACGTCGGCGGCGCGCGGATGCCGCATCGCCAGATCGCGCACTTCGAGCACGACCTCGCTCGTCGCATGGGAAACGGGCGGCGCGTACAGTTCGCTCAACTCGCGGTCCACCATCTTTCGCACTAGCGATTCACGCGTCACGTCGGCGATCGGCTGTGTATCGACAGTCGAACCGTCGCGCAACACCGTGACGCGATCGGCGAGTTCAAGCACCTCTTCCAGCCGATGCGAGATATAGATGATGCCGATATCCTTCTGCCGCAAACGCTTGATCAACTCCAGCAGCACACGCGTTTCGTGATGGCTGAGCGAAGCCGTCGGCTCATCCATCACGATCACCGCCGACTGATACGAAATCGCCTTGGCGATCTCGACCATCTGTTTCTGGCCCACGCTCAGTTCGCTGACGCGCGTGGTTGGATCGATCTTCATGTCGATCGTCTCGAGTGCCGTGCGCGCGTCTTCGTTCATGCGAGCAACGTCCAGAAAACCGAAACGGTTAAGCGGCTCCCTCGCGAGATAGATGTTCTCCGCGATCGTCAGGTTTTCGACAACCGAGAGTTCCTGGTAAATAATGTTGATACCAAGTGCGCGTGCATGATTGCCGTCGCGCAACACGATCTCCTGACCGTCGACGAGAATGCTGCCGCCCGCATCGTGCGAGAGAACGCCGGTCAGAATCTTCATCAGCGTGCTCTTGCCAGCGCCGTTTTCGCCAGCGAGTCCAAGCACTTCGCCGCGCGACACGTGCAGGTTGACGCGATCGAGCGCTTTCACGCCCGGAAACGTCTTCGAGATATTGCGCATCTCCAGAAACGGCGTCATCGAATCGCTCCTGCCTGCACGTGCGGACACGGAAATTACTTCGGGCTGCTTGGCGTTATTTCGTATAGCTGCCCATGTTATCCTTCGTCACCACCGTGACCCCGGTATCGATGTCCTTGATGTCCTTGTCCTGCCCTTGCACCTGAGCCACCAGATGCTCCACCGCGAGCCGCCCCATCGTCACCGGACGCTGCACCATGATCCCCTGAATGTAGCCTTCCTTCAGCCCCTTCAAGGTATCCGGCAGATCGTCGAACGCGAACACCTGCAGCTTGCCCTTCATCGCGCCGAATTCCTTCGTGTTGAGCACCTTCGCCACCGCTGGGCCGCCTACCTGGCTCACGCCGAAGATGCCTTTGAGTTGCGGATGCGCCCGCAGCGTCGTCTCTGTCACCGATACGCCTTTGGCGAGATCGTCCTCCGTGCCCTGCGTTTCGACGATCTTGATGCCCGGATATTTTGCGAGTTCCTTCTTGATGCCGGCAATGCGCTGGTTCAGGTTCACCGCGCCTAGCTGCCCGGTAATGATCGCGACCTCGCCCTGGCCGTTGAGCGCCTTCGCCATGGAATCGGCCATCGTCGCGCCAGCCGATTCGTTGTTGGTGCCGATATACATCGAACGGCCGCTGTTCGGTGAATCGGAGTCGTACGTCAGCACCTTGATGCCGCTCTGTTCGGCCCGCTTCATCACACCTTCGACCGACTTCGGCTCATTGACCGAAATCGCAATGCCGTCGACATGCTTCGAAATCAGGTCCTCGATGATCTGCACCTGGGTCGAGCCCTGGGTATTTTGCGGCACGACCCATTGATATCCGACGCCTGCCTTTTCGGCTGCCGCTTTCGCGCCGTTGTTGCAATCGTCGAAGAACGGCACGGCCACCTTCGGGATCACCGCCACTGTGATGTCCTTCGGGTCCTTCGCCTGCGCAGCGCCGTATCCCATCATCAGTACAACTGCGGCCAGGCTGCCTGCCAGAAGGCGGGGCATAGCATTCGTGTTCATGACGTTGTCTCCTTGCTTTCTTGTGTTAGCGAAGTGATGCTTGTGACGAAAATCCCCGGTCTAGCGGCCTTTGCGCCGCACACGCCAGATATCGATGCTGACCGCGATCAGAATCACGCAGCCGGTAATGGCCTGTTGCGCGTAGGTGTCGATGTTGAGGAGCACGACGCCATTGGTGATGATCCCGGCGAGCGCCGCACCGATGATCGCGCCTTCGACGCTGCCTACGCCGCCCGAGAGACTCGCGCCGCCAATCGCGGCAGCCGCAATGACGTCGAGTTCAGCGCCGAAACCCGACGCCGGTTCCGCCGACACGAAACGCGAAAAGCTGACGACGCCCGCAAGTGCGGCGATCAAACCCGACAACGCATAGACCGTGAACTTGACGCGGTGGGTGCGCACGCCGCTCAGCCGCGCCGCGACTTCGTTGCCGCCCGTCGCATAGACGTGACGGCCAAAGCGCGTACGCCGCATCAGGATGGAGAAGCACACGGTCAGCAACAGCATGATCACGACGGGCACCGGCACGAAGCCGAAATAGCCCTGGCCGATGAACGTGAAGCTGTCGGGGACATCGGGCGTGAGCGGCACGCCTTTGGTGATGATGTACATCAGGCCGCGGCCGATGCTGAGCGTACCGAGCGTCGCGATAAACGGCGGCAACTGGATCCACGTGATCAGGACACCGTTGAACGCGCCGACAATCAATCCGGCGCACAAGCCCGCCAGCACCGCGGGCAGCGGTCCCCAACCGTGCTGGAAGGCGAGCGCGGTCATCAGCGACGACAGTCCCATCACAGAGCCGACCGACAGATCGATGCCACCGGTGATGATCACAAGCATCATTCCGATCGACATGATGCCGACCAGCGAAAACGAGCGGAACACCCCCATCAGATTGTTCGTCGTCAGGAAGTACGGAGAGAAAATACTGATGACGATGCCAACCAGGATCAGCACCGACAGGATGTTGAGCTCGCGGATTTTCAGCCAGTTGCGCATCGTATCCAGCACGCCGGCGTGCGCCGGCTCCCCTGTCTTGGTCGAGATGGCTCTCAAAGGGCGTCTCCATGCAGATCATTGCGGCCCGGCGGTTTTTACCCCGCGGCGTTCCGGCACGTCGACGCCTCGCTGCCAGCGCGCCGCACCTTGGGACTGGCACCGATCATAGGATCAGAGCGCCGCAGGAAACTGTGACGTACGTCATACATACGTATTGGGGTTCTCCCGAGGTGCCTGGATGCGGCCCCGTGACTATGACGTTCGTCACAGAAACGCGTGGCAGGAAACGTCTATGATGTTTTAACCCCCTGATTCACCTGAACCTGACAAGGAGCAAGGCAGATGACGAAGCGAGTGATTGTCACCGGCGGTAGCGGACTGGCCGGCAAGTGGGTGGTCGAAGATCTGGTCGCGCATGGCTATGAAGTGCTGAACCTCGACCGCGTGCCGATGGCAAAGCAAACCGCCCGCACCCTCATTACAGACCTGACCGACGCGGGCCAGGTATTCAACGCGCTTGCCTCGAGCACGACCTCGAAGGAGTTCGACGACGACATCGAGCCGAAGCCGATCGATGCGATCGTGCACTTTGCGGCCATTCCGCGGATTCTCGTCACGACCGACAACGAGGTGTTCCGCATCAACGTGATGGCGACGTACAACGTGCTCGACGCGGCCTCGAAGTACGGCATCAAGAAGGTGATTCTCGCGTCGAGCGAAACGACCTATGGGGTGGTGTTCGCGCATCGTCACCGCGACCCGGCCTATTTCCCGCTGGATGAAGAGTATCCAGTCGATCCGATGGACAGCTACGCGACGTCGAAGGTCATCAACGAAGTGACCGGCAAGGCGTTTCATGCGCGCACCGGCGCAGACATTTACTGCTTCCGGATCGGCAATGTGCTTGATCCGGCCGACTACGCGAAATTCCCGACGTGGCTGAAGGATCCGATCCTGCGCAAGCGCATTGCGTGGAGCTATATCGACGGCCGCGATCTGGCTACGGCGTGCCGCCTCGGCATCGAGAAGGATGGTCTGGGCTTCGAGGTGATGAACGTCGCCGCGGATGATGTGTCTTCAGATCTGCCGACTGCGGAACTGCTCAAACGCTTCTATCCGGACGTGTCGGTTAAAAAGCAGCTGGGCGAGTTCGAAACGCTGTTGAGCAATGAAAAGCTGAAGCGCCTACTTGGGTGGAAGCAGCAGTATCGCTGGAGGGAACAGCCGGGCGCCAAATAGCCTGACTCAGGTCCACGCACGACTGGCCACGGGGATGCGCCCGCGGCCAGTCATCCGTCATACGTGCGCTTCTGCGCGCACACCTTTCCCCTGCAGTGCACCGTCACCGCACGCTCCGCGCCGCGCAAACCTCTCCCTCTTATCCGGCGGATTCCGCCAGGACACGCCCTGCACGCCCGCGCCGCCCGCCCCGAAGTACAATGACACCTCTCCCGCCGTGCGCGCTCTCATGCCGAAAGCTTCGATCGTAAGGATCGACCGACGCTCACGCCGCACCGGCCGGAAACCAGCGGCACCGAATTCCCATCCACCCACGACCGCCCGCCCTCTGTGCGGCCGGCGGCGTCAACGCCTACTGCAAGCAAAATGGCCCAATACGTCTTCACCATGAACCGGGTCGGCAAGATCGTGCCGCCCAAGCGTCAAATCCTGAAAGACATCTCCCTGTCATTCTTCCCCGGCGCGAAGATCGGTCTGCTCGGCCTGAACGGCTCGGGCAAGTCGACGCTGATCCGCATCATGGCGGGCGTCGACAAGGACATCGAAGGCGAAGCCACGCCGATGCCCAACCTGAACATCGGCTACCTGCCGCAGGAACCGCAACTCGATCCGCAAAAGACGGTGCGTGAAGCGGTCGAAGAGGGTCTGGGCGAAGTGTTCGGCGCGCAGAAGAAGCTCGACGAAATCTACGCCGCGTATGCCGAGCCGGACGCGGATTTCGACGCGCTCGCCGCCGAGCAGGCCAAGTACGAAGCGATCCTCGCCACCGCGGATGGCAGCGCCGAACAGCAGATCGAAATCGCCGCGGATGCACTGCGTCTGCCGGCATGGGACGCGAAAATCGAGCATCTGTCGGGCGGTGAAAAGCGCCGCGTCGCGCTGTGCAAGCTGCTGCTCGAAAAACCGGACATGCTGCTGCTCGACGAACCGACCAACCACCTGGATGCCGAATCGGTCGACTGGCTCGAGCAGTTCCTGACGCGCTTCCCGGGGACAGTGGTCGCCGTGACCCACGATCGCTATTTCCTCGACAACGCCGCCGAGTGGATTCTCGAACTCGACCGCGGCCACGGCATTCCATGGAAGGGTAATTACAGCAGCTGGCTCGATCAGAAGGAAGAGCGCCTGAAGCAGGAAGAAGCGTCGGAATCGGCACGCCAGAAGGCAATCAAGAAGGAACTGGAGTGGGTGCGCCAGAACCCGAAGGGCCGTCAGGCGAAGTCGAAGGCACGTATCGCCCGCTTTGAGGAACTGAACAGCCAGGATTACCAGAAGCGCAACGAAACCTCGGAAATCTTCATCCCGGTCGGCGACCGTCTCGGCAATGAAGTGATCGAGTTCAAGAATGTGTCGAAGGCCTACGGCGATCGTCTGCTGCTCGACAACGTCAGCTTCAAGATTCCGGCGGGGGCGATCGTCGGCATCATCGGGCCGAACGGCGCCGGCAAGTCGACGCTGTTCCGCATGCTCACGGGCAAGGAACAGCCGGATTCGGGCGAGATCGTGCAAGGGCCGACGGTCAAGCTTGCCTACGTGGATCAAAGCCGCGATGCGCTCGACGGTTCGAAGACGGTGTTCGCAGAGATTTCCGGCGGCGCCGACGTGCTGACGGTCGGCAAGTATGAAACGCCGTCGCGAGCCTACATTGGCCGCTTCAACTTCAAGGGCGGCGACCAGCAGAAGATCGTCTCCAACCTTTCGGGTGGTGAGCGCGGCCGTCTGCATCTGGCCAAGACGCTGATCGCGGGCGGCAACGTCCTGCTGCTGGATGAACCGTCGAACGACCTCGATGTCGAAACGCTGCGCGCGCTCGAAGACGCCCTGCTCGAATTCGCCGGCTCCGTGATGGTGATCTCGCACGATCGCTGGTTCCTCGACCGTATCGCGACGCATATCCTGGCATTCGAAGGCGATTCGCAAGTGACGTTCTTCGACGGCAACTACCAGGAATACGAAGCGGACAAGCGCAACCGTCTGGGTGAGGAAGCCGCCCGGCCGAAGCGTCTGCGCTATAAGCCGATCGCGCGTTAAGACGTTCGCCGCATACGTCCCGGTTATCGGCCAGGCCGTGCATTGCACGGTTTGTGCCCGGTAACCGGTGGGTGGCGCGGCATGAGGTTTGCTCACCTTTAAACGGCCGGCCGCGCATCGCGTGGTCACGAGGAGGCAAGCATGGCGATGTCGACTGCAAGACGTGTGGCCATTGCCGTCGCCGGCATTGTTCTGGTGCTGCTCGTTATCGGCCTTGGCGGCCTTTACTTCGCGCAATACGAAGTCAAACAGCGGATCATCTCCGTGCTCGGACCGCTCGGCAGCGCTGATAGCATCGATGTGGGTCTGACCTCTGTACGCCTGACCAACGTCCGCCTCAAGGGGCCGCCAGGCTGGCCCGCGCCCGACTCGCTGCGGGCCGACCAGATCACGATCGTTCCCGACGTCCGCGAACTGCTCCAGAAGCGGGTACATATCCGCTCGGCGGTCGTGACCGGCTTCGACCTTTCGGTTGTGCGCAAAGCAGATGGGACGTTGCAACTGTTACCCAATCTCAAGGAATCGATGAGCCGGCCGGATACCGGCGCGAGCGTCGGCGACGTGTCCGTGCAGCAGGAGAAACTCATCGATCACATCGCCTTTCAACAAGGCACATTCGAGTTCTACGATTTGACCGTCAGCAAGCCGGCCTATAAGGTGGCCGTCACCAACGCGAGCGCCACCGTCGATCATCTGCATCTGCCCGCGCTTACGGAGCCGACGAACGTCGCGGTGAATGGATCGATCGTCGGTCCGGCGCACACCGGCACGGTCTCGTTCGGCGGCTGGATCAAGATCGCCAGCAAGGATTCGCAGACCACCAGCACGCTACGCGGCGTCGATGTGGCCATGCTCGATCCGTATCTGCTCAAGAAGGCCGGCGCCAAGACCCAGATTGCCGGGGGCACGGTCGACCTGACGGTGGAGTCCACGGTCGCGAGCTATCATTTGCATGCGCCGGGCACGATCACCCTGCACCACCTGCAACTGGCCGACAACGGCAACCCGCTCGACACCTTCCTGTCGATTCCCACCAAGGCCGCGGTCGCGGCGTTGAAGACGCGCAACGGTGACATCACCGTGCATTTCGTGCTGGACGGCAACTTGCGCGATCCGAAATTCTCGGTGAACGAAAATCTGCTGACCAAGCTGGGTACTGGCTTCGCACAGGCGATGGGCGTCAGCGTCGAAGGGGTGGCGAAAGGTGCAGGCGACACCGTCAAAGGTTTGGGCAACGCATTGAAGAACCTGCTTGGGCAGTAAGCCGTAAAGTCCATAGACTCGACAATCAAGGAGATGCCATGCCAGCACCCACCGCTGCCGCCGACGCGATGACGCCGTATCAGCTCCCCAACCCGCCCGAGGCGCTGCGGGAGATCGTGGTCGAATCGGCCATACCTCAAGACGAGCGCCTGTGGGTGCCGCAAGCCGATAACGTGTGGTTCCGGCCGCTGTGCCTGAACGTCTCCACCGGCTACTGGATGAATCTGCTGCGCGTGCGCAAGTCGGGGGTGTTGAGCCGTCACCGTCATCCGGCCGCCGTGCACGGATTTGTGCTCAAAGGCAAATGGCGCTATCTCGAACACGACTGGATCGCCACCGAAGGCAGCTACGTCTTCGAGCCGCCGGGCGAAACCCATACGCTGTATGTCCCCGAAGACGTCGAGGAAATGATCACCTACTTCCAGGTGAACGGCGTGATGTACTACTGCGACCCGTACGGCAATTTCACCGGGTACGAAGACGTCTTCACCAAGCTGGAGATGTGCCGCGCACACTTCGAAAAAGTCGGGCTCGGCGCGAGTTATGTGGACCAGTTCGTGAGGTAGCGTAGGCCTTCAGGGCCTCAGGCAGTTGCAGCATTCCGTCCATAGACGCTCAAGAGCACTTCGAAAAAAGAGCATAGGAGGAGACACAAACCATGCAGGCAAAAACACCGCGCTTACGGCGCATCCAATGGGTCGCAGTGACGTTCCTGACGCTCGCGGGCCTCGTCAATTATCTCGACCGCAGCACGCTGTCGATCGCCAATCACTCGGTGAGCGGCGAACTGGGGCTCTCCGCCTCGCAGATGGGTCTGCTGCTGTCCGCATTCTCGTTCTCGTACGCGTTCGCGCAATTGCCGATGGGCGCGCTGCTCGATCGCTTCGGCGCGCGGCTGATGCTGGGCGTCGGCATGTTCGTCTGGTCGGTGGCGCAGTTCTTCGGCGGCCTTGTGCAGACCTTGCAGCAGTTCCTGATTGCGCGGATCTGCCTCGGCATTGGCGAAGCGCCGCAGTTTCCCGCGGGCGCAAAAGTCGTCAGCGAATGGTATGCGCTACGCGAGCGCGGTCGGCCCACCGGTATTTTCACCACCTCATCGACGATCGGCCCGGGCCTCGCACCGCCCATTCTCACCGGCCTGCTGCTCGCGTTCGGCTGGCGCTGGATGTTCGTCGTGATGGGCGTAATGGGCATTATGGTGTCGATCAGCTGGTACATCGTGTATCGCAATCGCGGCGAAGTCACACTCAACGCGGACGAGGTCACGCACCTGACCGAGGAGGAGCCGCAGATGCGCGCCGAGCGCCGCATGACGGGGGCCGAATGGCGCGGGCTGTTTGCGTCGCGCACCACATGGGGCATGATCTTCGGCTTCATGGGCGTGATCTACATGGTGTGGCTGTATCTGACCTGGCTGCCTGCGTATCTCGAACACGAACGGCATCTGTCGATTGCGAAGACTGGCTGGATCGTGTCGATTCCGTATCTGTTCGGCACGCTTGGCATGCTGTCGAGCGGGTTCGTCGCCGATGGACTGATGGCGCATGGCGTCGCGCCGATCCGCAGCCGCAAGTGGCCAATCTGCACCGGGCTGATTTTCGCGGCCGTGTTCACGGTGCCGGCGGCCTATACGCCAAATACCACGCTTGCCATCGTCTATCTGTGCCTCGCGATGTACTTCATCAACATGGCGAGCGGCGGCGCCTGGGCGCTCGTCAGCGTGGCCGCGCCGCGGCACCTGGTGGCGTCGCTCGGCAGCATCCAGAACTTCGGCGGTTATTTCGGCGGGTCGTTTGCGCCGTTCATTACGGGGGTGGTGGTCGATCAGACCCACTCGTTCGTCGATGCGTTTCTGATCAGCGCGGGTGTGTCGTTCGCGGCTGCGCTCGTCTATATGTTCGTGGTGCGCGCGCCGATTGCCGAGCGCGCCGATACCGCGGCGGCGGCTACGCTCGCGTGAGCACGTTCCCTGAAACCTTCACCCACTCGGAGAAGCATTGACCATGACGTTTCAGCAGGATCTTTTTCAAGGCGAAACCGCGGTGGTGACGGGTGGCACGCAAGGCATCGGGGCGGGAATCGCGCGCCAGCTCGCCGCGCTTGGCGCTCGCGTGATTGCAGCGGGGCTCGCGCCAACGGATGCGCAGCGTAACGCGCTCGGAGCCGACATCGAAGTCGCCGCGCTCGACGTCGGCTCGAACGACGAGGTCGCCGCGCTGTTCGCGCCACTCGCCTCGCTCGACATCCTGGTCAACTGCGCAGGGATGATCCGCCGTGTCGAGGAGCATCAGCTCGACGTGTTCGAACAGGTCATCAATGTGAACCTGACGGGGACGATGCGCGCCTGCTCGGCGGCACGCGCTCTGCTGGGCAAAAGCCGCGGGGCGATCGTCAACACGGCGTCGATGCTGAGCTTTTTTGGCGGCGGTCTGGTGCCGGCATATAGCGCGAGCAAAGGTGGTGTCGCGCAATTGACCAAGTCGCTCGCGCTGGCGTACGCGCAGGACGGGATTCGCGTGAACGCAGTCGCGCCCGGCTGGATCGCAACACCGCTCACGCAGGCGCTACAGGACGACGAAGGCCGCTCGCAGGCGATTCTGGAGCGTACGCCGCTCGGGCGCTGGGGCGAGCCGGAGGACGTGGCGCAAGCGGTGGTGTTCTTGTGCTCGCCCGCAGCGGCGTTTATCACCGGCACGATCGTGCCGGTCGACGGCGGGTATCTGGTGGCGTAAGCGGCGGCCGATATCAGGCGAGCGCCGGCGCGCTAACGGGCGCCGGCTGGGTTAAACCGGCAAACCGAGCTCGCGCAGCTTCGCTTCTGTCTGCGCTGCAGACGTGTGATGGATGGCGTTCCAGCCGAGCGCAGTCGCGGCCGCCACGTTCCTCGTGACATCGTCGATAAACACCAGTTCCTGCGCTTCGATGCCGGGCAGTTGAACCTCGATGCGCCGCTGCATTTCAGCAAAGATCGCCGGATCAGGCTTGACCATTTTGACGCGGCCTGACACCACGACGTCGCGGAAGCGCCGTAGCACCGGGAATTTCTCCCACGCATACGGAAACGTCTCGTCGGACCAGTTGGTGAGACCGAACAGCGGCACGCCCGCTGCATCGAGCTTGTCGAGGACCGTCACGGTGTCCTCGAGCACGCCGCGGATCATCTCGTGCCAGCGCTCGTAGAACGCGCGGATCAGCGGCTCATGATCGGGAAACTGCGCGATCAGTTCGGCCGTGCCGTCCGCGATCGTCTGACCGCCATCCTGACGAAGGATCCACTCCATCGAACACACATGCGTCAGAAACCAGCGGCGCTCGGTCTCGTCCGGGATCAGTTCGCCAAACAGATATTCAGGGCTCCAGTCGATCAGCACGCCGCCGAAGTCGAACACCACCGCCTTGATGCTCATGCGAACTCCGTGGCAAGAACGTCGGCGAGCGGGCGAACCGAGACGCGGTTGCCCTGCAGTGAGGAATGCTCCCACACGCGGTTGTAGTGCGCGACGATCTGTTCGGGCGTGAGCTGTGAAGTCTGCTGGGTGGTGTGAAGATCGGAGACGACTGTCGTCCGGTAGCCAAGCAAGGCAGCGCGGCGCGCGCCGGTGTCGATGCAAAACTCGGTGGCGTAACCGCAGATCACGAGACGGTCGATGCCGAGCCGGTCCAGGTGCGCTTTAAGCGGAGTCTCGTGAAACGAATCGCCAACCGATTTCCTGATGAGCGTGTCGCCGCCGGTGCGCACGAGGTCGGCTGGCAGTTGCCAGCCCTCGCTTCCGTACTCGACTTCCTCGTCGCCCTCTTCATCGTGCTGGACGATGAAGACCGGCGCGCCCGCTGCGCGCGCCGCCGCCGTCAGACGGTTGATGCCGTCGATCACCTCAGCGCCGCGATACGCGGTGTTCGGGCCGGAGAAGAACGCATATTGCACATCGATCACCACTACTGCCACGCCCGTCATCTGTAGCACTCCTCGTAATCGAACCGAACCGCAACGGCGCGCGACGCGCTATCTCCCGCACGTCGCTTAGACGGCCTGCGTTCGCGTCTCCAGCCACGCCTTCGCTTCACCCGACACATGCGGCGAAATCCGCGTGCGCACCATCTCGTGATACGCGTTCAGCCATGCACGCTCGTCCTCGCGCAGCATCGACAGGTCGAAGCAGCGCGTATCGATCGGACACAGCGTCAGCGTCTCGAACTTGAGGAAATCGCCGAACTCGGTTTTCTCGGCCGCGCGGTTCAGCACGAGGTTCTCGATCCGCACGCCCCACTTGCCCGGCCGGTAAATACCCGGTTCGACCGAGGTGATCATGCCCTCTTCCATTGCCGTGAACGGTTCGGCCGGCGCGTAGTGCGAAATGATCTGCGGGCCTTCGTGCACGTTCAGGAAGTAGCCGACACCATGCCCGGTACCGTGACCGTAATCGGCCCCGGCTTCCCAGATCGGCGCGCGCGCGATCGAGTCGAGCATCGGCGAGCGGATGCCGCGCGGAAACCGCGCCCGCGACAGCGCCATCATCCCCTTCAGCACCACCGTGCAATCGCGTCGCTGCGCGTCGCTCAGCGTGCCGACCGGCACGACCCGCGTGATATCCGTCGTGCCCGTCAGATACTGGGCGCCCGAGTCGATCAGCAGCAGGCCGTTGCCTTCGATGGTCGAATGCGACGCCGCGCTCGCGCGATAGTGCGGCATCGCGCCGTTGGCGTTGAAGCCGGCGATGGTCGCAAAGCTCAGCGAAATGAAATCCGGACGACGGGCACGAGCGGCCGTCAGACGTTCGTCCACGGTCAGCTCGGTGATCGTTTCGCGACCCTGCGCGCCTTCGAACCAGGCGAAGAATTCGGTAAGCGCCGCGCCATCCTGCTCCATCGTCGCGCGTACGTGCTCGGCATCCGCCTCGGTCTTGCGCGATTTAAGGAAGGTGGACGGATTCACTGCCTCGACGATGTTCACCGTCGTCGGCACCGACTGCAGCAGGCCATACGTGATCCGGCGCGGATCGATCAGCAGGCTCGCGCCGCCAGGCAACCCCGCGAGGGCCGCGGCGGCCTTGCCATACGATTCGACATGGATGCCGTCGCGCGCCAGCGCTTCAGCCAGCGCCCGCGGCACCTTGCCGTCCGCCACGAACAGCGAGACGCGGTCCAGTCCGATCAGCGCATGCGCAACGAATACCGGGTTGTAGCTGACGTCGGCGCCGCGCAGGTTGAACAGCCACGCGAGATCGTCGAGAGTCGAAATGAAGTGCCATTGCGCGCCCTTGTCCTGCATCGCACGGCGAATCTGGTCGAGTTTCTCGGAACGGGCCACGGTGGCGTGCGGCGCGGTGTGCTCGAACACCTTTTCGGTGGGCAGCGCCGGCCGCTGGAGCCAGATGGCATCGAACAGATCGACGTCGGTGCGCAGCTTTACGCCGTACGCGCTCAGCGCGTGCGTCAGCGAGCGTGCGGCGGCCAGCCCCAGCACCGCACCGTCGACACCGACGGTCGCGCCAGCCGGCAGGTTTTGCGCCATCCATTCGAAGTGCGGCTGCGACTGCTGGCCGCCGAACATCTTCATCAACTCGACGCCAGTGCCGGCCAGTTGCGCTTCGGCCTGCTCCCAATAACGGCTATCGGTCCACAAGCCGGCAAAGCTGTCTGTCACGACCAGCGTGCCGGCCGAGCCGGTGAAACCCGATAGCCATTGGCGACCCTGCCAGCGTCCCGGCAGATACTCGGACAGGTGAGGATCGGCAGACGGAACCAGATAGGCCGCGAGGCCCTCGCGCGTCATCGCGCCACGCAGGTGGGCGATCCGCTCGGGAACGGAAGAGGTTTCGGGAAGTCGGGCATTCATCAGATTCACCTGCAAAGTTCAGCGACGGGAGAACAAGCCGACCGTCACGGCAACGGCAATCAACGCAACAGCCGTACACACCGGCCATTCGAGCGTATCACCATCATGGAAGAGACCAGTCACGTTGCCGGCCAGGCTGGCGAACACTGCGCCCAGCACACCCATCAGCAACGCCACCCAGATACGTGCCCGGCTCGCGCGCCGCAGCGGATGGAACCACCAGCCCGCAAGGCCGACGGCCACGCCCAGCAACACGATACCAGGCCAACCCATCAGTAGGGGACCTCACTCACTTTCGGACTCTTCCCATATGCGCAAAGCGTTCGGACAGCTAGCATTTTTCTCTCGTTAATTATAAAGGTCAGCACGGCGCTTCCCGCATAGCGGTCGAGTTTAGGGGCCGGGGTCACATTTAGGCAAGCCGAAAGGAATGCCGCCCACGCCCGCCACGCTGAAATCGCGTTCTATGCGAATCGCTCTCATCGAGCCTGACCCGCGCCACGCGGAACTGGTCGACCGGCTGATCTTCGCCGGCGGCCACGGCTGCCAACACTTCATCGCCAGCGAGCCATTCCTGGTGCACGCGGCCAGCCAGTTCTTCGATCTCCTGTTGACCGATAGTTGGGCAGGCGACCGCTCTGCCGAAGATGTCATCCCTCGGGCGCGCAGCGTTCTGCCAGGCCTGCCGGTCATCATGCTGATGTCGGCGCCGCGCGAAAGTGAGATTGTCGCAGCACTTCATGCCGGCGCCGACGATTGTCTGGTTAAACCAGTACGTGGGCCGGAAATGCTAGCCCGTGTCGAGGCGCTGCTGCGACGCGCCGGACTGCGCCGTCCGCCCAACCGCCGGCTCGATGTGTTCGGCGGTTATGCGTTCGACGCCGCGCACTTTACCGTTACATTCCTTGAACAGACAGTGGCACTAACCCCCAAGGAATTCCGTTTCGCGCTTCTACTGTTTATTAATGTGTCGCGGCCGGTATCGCGCGTGCACATTCTCGAAACGGTCTGGGGCCGCCGGCGTGACGTAAGATCGCGTACGCTCGACACGCACGCGTCGCGGGTGCGCACCAAACTGCAGTTGCGGCCTGAGCATGGCTATTTGCTGACCCCGCTCTACGGCTACGGTTACCAGCTCGACGCAGTCCCGCCGGAACGCGCCGTGGGAGCCTGAAGCGGCCGTAGAACTGAAAGAAACGCGAAAACGCTATAATATTGGGCTAAACCATAGTCCCGCACATGCAGCTTCTAACGATCGGAATCAATCACCACACCGCGCCCGTCGCCTTGCGCGAACGCGTGGCGTTTCCGCTCGAACAGATCAAACCTGCATTGGCAACCTTCAAGGACATCTGGCTCGGCCCCGCCGCCCGGAGCGCGCCTGAAGCAGCCATTCTCTCCACCTGCAACCGCACCGAGCTCTATTGCGCGACCGACGATCATGCGGTCCGCGAGGCGGCTATCCAGTGGTTTTCGCAGTATCACCAGCTGCCGGTCAATGAACTGGCGCCGCACGTGTACGCACTGCCGCAGTCGGAAGCCGTGCGTCACGCGTTCCGGGTCGCGTCGGGGCTCGATTCGATGGTGCTGGGCGAGACGCAGATCGTCGGGCAAATGAAGGACGCCGTGCGCACGGCTTCGGAAGCCGGCGCCCTGGGCACCTATCTGAACCAGTTGTTCCAGCGCACCTTCGCGGTGGCGAAGGAAGTCCGCAGCACCACCGAAATCGGGGCGCAATCGGTTTCGATGGCAGCAGCAGCCGTGCGGCTCGCGCAGCGCATCTTCGACAAGGTGTCGAACCAGCGCGTGCTGTTTATCGGCGCGGGAGAAATGATCGAGCTGTGCGCGACGCACTTCGCGGCCCAGCAGCCGCGCGAACTGGTGGTGGCGAACCGCACCGCGGAGCGCGGCACGCGACTCGCCGAGCGCTTCAATGGCCGGGCGATCCCGCTATCTGAACTGCCCACGCGGATGCACGAGTTCGACATCATCGTCTCGTGTACTGCTTCCACGTTGCCGATCATCGGTCTGGGCGCGGTCGAGCGCGCGGTGAAAGCGCGCCGCCACCGGCCTATCTTCATGGTCGACCTGGCGGTGCCGCGTGACATCGAGCCGGAAGTCGGCAAGCTTCAGGACGTGTTCCTCTACACCGTCGACGATCTCGGCGCCATCGTGCGTGAAGGCAACGCCTCGCGTCAGGCGGCGGTCGCGCAGGCCGAAGCGATCATCGAA
The DNA here is from genome assembly GCF_050435645.1 of Paraburkholderia sp. GAS206C. Classification (NCBI taxonomy): domain Bacteria; kingdom Pseudomonadati; phylum Pseudomonadota; class Betaproteobacteria; order Burkholderiales; family Burkholderiaceae; genus Paraburkholderia; species Paraburkholderia sp. GAS206C. The sequence continues at coordinate 45,331 of NZ_JBNDKR010000017.1, forward strand.
ACCCGGGTGCAGAATTTCATGCAGTGGCTCGACGCGCGCAGCATCGTGCCGGTGATCCGTCATATGCATACGCAGGCGGATCTGCTGCGCCGGGCCGAAGTCGAACGCGCGCAAAAGGCGCTCGCGCGCGGCGAGGATCCGGCTGCCGTGATCGAGGCGCTGTCGCAGGCGCTGACCAACAAGCTGATCCATGGTCCGACGCATGCACTCAATCGCGCCAGCAGCGAGAATCGCGATAAGCTCATCGAACTGATGGGCGGTTTCTACAAACATTCCGGGTCTTCGGAACGTTAGCGGCGCTGCCGCCGCGCGCCGCCTCGCCATGTGAGTTCGCTTAGGCAGGCCGGCGCCAACCTCCAGGGCTTGCGCCCGCCTCCCCAGTTACGCCATCCTTTCCGGAGCCCGCTCCGTACCGTCCGATGAAAACGAGCATGCAAAGCAAGCTCGACCAGCTCACCACCCGGCTGGCCGAACTGAACGATCTGTTGAGCCGCGAGGACGTCACCTCGAATCTCGACCAATACCGCAAGCTGACGCGTGAACACGCCGAGCTCGGGCCGGTGGTCGAGCACTACGCGCTGTGGCGCCAGGCCAGCAACGACGCAGTTACCGCGCAGGAACTGCTGGCGGACGCCGGAATGCGCGATTTCGCCGAAGAAGAGATCCGCGCGGCCCGCGAGCGGATGGAGCAACTCGGCGCCGAGCTGCAGAAAATGCTGCTGCCGAAAGACCCCAACGACGATCGCAACATCTTCCTCGAAATCCGCGCCGGCACGGGCGGCGACGAGTCTGCGCTGTTCGCGGGTGATCTGCTGCGGATGTATCTGCGCTTCGCCGAACGCAACCGTTGGCAGGTCGAAATGATGTCGGCCAGCGAATCGGATCTGGGCGGCTATAAGGAAGTGATCGTGCGGATCGCCGGGGAAGCGGCGTATTCGAAGCTCAAGTTCGAGTCTGGCGGCCACCGCGTGCAACGCGTTCCAGCGACTGAAACCCAAGGGCGAATCCACACTTCGGCATGTACGGTCGCGGTGATGCCGGAAGCGGATGAGATCGGCGAAGTGGAGATCAATCCAGCCGATCTGCGTATCGATACGTTCCGCGCGTCGGGTGCCGGCGGTCAGCACATCAACAAGACCGACTCGGCCGTGCGGGTGACCCACCTGCCGACCGGCATCGTCGTGGAGTGCCAGGACGATCGCTCGCAGCACAAGAACAAGGATCGCGCGCTGAAGGTGCTTGCCGCTCGTATCAAGGACAAGCAGTATCACGAGCAGCACGCCAAGGAAGCCGCGACCCGCAAGAGTCTGATCGGCTCGGGCGACCGCTCGGAGCGCATCCGTACCTACAACTTCCCCCAGGGGCGTCTCACCGATCACCGTATCAACCTGACACTGTACCGCCTCGAGTCGATCATGGACGGCGATCTCGACGAACTGATCGCCGCGCTGGTCAGCGAGCATCAGGCTGAGTTGCTGGCGTCGCTCGGCGATGCGGACTAAGCGCATTGGCTGGATGCGAAACCACCGCCATGCCCATGAATAACGTCGCCGCCCTGCTGCGCACCTCGGCCCTGCCGCCGTTCGAAGCGCGGATCCTGCTCGGGCACGCGCTCGGCTGGCGCCGCACCGAGTTGATCACGCGCAGCGACGAGCCGCTCGACGCCGAACCCGTGGCGCGTTTTCAGGCACTAGAGGCACGGCGTGTTGCCGGTGAACCGGTGGCGCAACTGATCGGCGCGCGCGAATTCTTCGGGCTCGATTTCGAAGTGACGCCGGATGTGCTGATCCCGCGGCCGGAAACCGAACTGCTGGTCGAAACCACGCTGGCGGCGCTGGACGGGATCGCGCGGCCGCGTGTGCTCGATCTCGGCACGGGCACCGGCGCGATCGCAGTCGCCATTGCCTCGGTCAGGCCCGATGCGCAGGTCTGGGCCGTCGACCGTTCAGGTGAAGCGTTGGCAGTCGCCGCTCGCAATGCCGCCCGGCTGCTGGACGCCGCGCGCCCCGGCGGCCCTGTGCAGCTAGTGCGCAGCGACTGGTACGATGCGCTCGAGCGCGCGCTGCGCTTTGACGTGATCGTTAGTAATCCACCGTATATTGCCAGCGGCGACCCGCATCTGACGGAAGGCGACTTGCGCTTCGAACCGCGCGGTGCCTTGACCGATGAGGCGGACGGCCTCAGCGCAATCCGCGCCATCATCGCCGGCGCGCACACTCGCTTCGACGAACAACGCGGCGGCGTGCTTTGGCTCGAACACGGCTACGATCAGGCCGCAGCCGTGCGCATGCTGCTAGCTCAAGCCGGTTTCGCAGCCGTGCGCTCGGAATGCGATCTTGCCGGGATCGAACGCATCAGCGGCGGCGAGTGGCAAGCGGGCGTATAAACGAAGATCGCGCGAGATCCGCGCCGACACCGCCGTCAGCCCGTCGCAACGAAATCCGCTATCATTTCACTCTATCTCCACCACATTCCGGAACCGCAAGGTCAGCCATGGATACGCAACAACGCATCAAGCAAATCGTCGACGACAACGCCGTCGTGCTCTTCATGAAGGGCACCGCGCAGTTTCCGATGTGCGGCTTTTCGGGCCGCGCCATCCAGATCCTGAAGGCCTGCGGCGTCGATACGCCCAAGACCGTCAACGTCCTCGAGGACGACGAAGTGCGCCAGGGCATCAAGGAATTCTCCAACTGGCCGACCATTCCCCAGCTCTACGTGAAGGGCGAGTTCATCGGCGGCTCGGACATCATGATGGAGATGTATCAGAACGGCGAACTGCAGCAGCTGTTTGCTGCAGCCTGATCGCCGCCTGCCGTTTCAGAAGCTGAACCCCAGGTGCCGCCAGCCATGGAAACACGCGCTGCGGCGCCTCGCCGGCTGATCGTCGCGATCACCGGCGCGACCGGCGCCGTCTATGGCATCCGGTTGCTTGAAACGCTGCGCAGATTGGGCGGCGTGGAATCCCATCTGCTGATTTCCAGCGCCGGCTGGCTCAATATCCAGCACGAACTCCAGTTAAGCAAAGAAGACGTGCATCCGCTGGCGGATGTCGTCCATTCGGTGCGCGATGTGGGTGCGAGCATTGCATCCGGCTCGTTCTCGACCGACGGCATGATCGTCGCGCCCTGCTCCATGAAGACGCTGGCAAGCATCGCCCACGGTCTCTCGGACAACCTGATCACCCGCGCCGCCGACGTTACGCTCAAGGAACGACGCCGCCTCGTGCTGATGGTGCGCGAAACGCCGCTAAACCTCGCGCATCTGCGCAATATGACCGCCGTCACCGAAATGGGCGGCGTGATCTTTCCGCCGCTGCCGGCCTTCTATAACCAGCCTGCCTCGATCGACGAGATGGTCGATCACACGGTAGCGCGCGTGCTGGATCTTTTTGCGCTGGGGCCATCGCTCTCACCCGCCTGGGCGGGGCTGCGCAACTCGCGGGCGGAATAGCACACCTCGGCGCGGCATGCGGGAAGCGCGCCGATTGACAACCCGCACGAAGCAATCAAATCCGGATTGACCCGTTTATCAAACGGGAGTGCGGCCTTATATTGGTAGCAACCCAACTTACGAGCCGCACTTGCTGCGGACTTCGCTGCCATGAACCGTATGCCGTCGCTTTTCCTGTCCCACGGCGCGCCAACGTTGCCGATCGACCCTTCGATGCCGTCTGCCGAGTTCGGCACACTGTCGGCCCAGTTGCCTCGTCCGGAAGCCATCCTGATGCTGTCGGCCCACTGGGGCACCGCTCAACCGCTGGCGAGCACCGCTGAGCATCCAGAGACAATCCACGATTTCTACGGCTTTCCGCGTCAGTTATACGAGATCCAGTACCCCGCGCCGGGCGCGCCGGATATCGCACGACGCGCCGCCGCGCTGCTCAATGAACACGGCCTGCTCGCCGATACGCAGTCGCACGGCCTCGATCACGGCGCCTGGGTGCCGATGCTGCTGATGTTTCCGAACGCCGACGTCCCGGTGGCGCAGTTGTCGATCCAGCCGCACATGGACGCCACCCACCACTTCCGACTTGGCCGCGCGCTGCGGGCGCTGAGGGACGAGGGCGTGATGGTGACCGGTTCTGGCCAGATCACGCACAATCTGCGCGCCGCCGATTTCTCCGCTCGCCCGGAAGACGCTGATCCGCGCGTGACCGAATTCACCGACTGGTTCGAAACGAAGCTGGCCGGGCACGATATCGACGCGCTGCTCGACTATCGCCGCCAGGCACCGCACGCCGCGTACATGCATCCAACCGACGAGCACCTGTTGCCGGTATTCGCTGCGCTCGGCGCGGCAGACGACGACTACACGCTCGCGATCCAGTCGCTCGGGACGTTCCAGAAGTCGCTGGCGATGACGAACTACGTGTTCGGCACGGCGTAAGCGTCGATGCGCCGCGCCGGCCACGCCGAATAGTAAAAGCCCGTCAGAGGAGACTCAGCTATCCGGACTACAACGGTGTCGGGCTTTTGAGCTAATTGGCGCTGAGACCCGCGTCCTGGAGGGATTGCGGGTCTTTTTCTTGCCGGCAATATCCGACTGGGCGACCGCCGTTCGAAGCAAATTGCCTCGCAATCAATGGCTTGCTGTGCATCAGATCCAAGACAATTGCTTCCTTCAAATGAAGCAATTATGAGAAATTTGATGCCATATAGTGAAGCGTATCGGCACCCCGTGCTTTCGCATGGCCAAGGCCCGTATAGGCTTTCAATGCCCGTAAAAAAGCGAGCCTCCGAAGAGGCTCGCAGTAATCGCCAACCAGGCCTGCCCGTTCGCCAACGCCTTTGCGGTGCGGGCAGCAAACTCAGGCGGGCTTTTTTGGCCCGGAATCCCGCGGCGGGCAACACAACCGCAGCATTCAGACCGGCATCAAGCAGCGCGGACGATCAATGCGCGCCCATCCCTTCGAGCACTTCGTCGTGGACATCGCGCTCATCAAGGTAGTCGGTGCGATAACCGGTGTGCACGCCCCAGTAATAGAAAATCAGCGCGAAGACGATCACGGTCAGCATGTCCCAGCCATACGGCAGAACGTCGTGACCGCCAAACTGCTTGCTGCCGATCAGCGAAAGCACCGCCATGACCGGCAGGTACGCCACCAGCCACCATGCCGCCTTCAGATCGCGCTCGTAGCCGCTGAAGCCTGACTTCGCCTGGAAGTAGAAGTACACCGGCAGAGCGACGATCATCAACAGGATGATTTCGCCGGTCAACGGCCACTTCGCCCAGTACAGCACCAGCGATGCGCAAACGAACGCAAAGGGCGCAATGATCTTCATGCCCGGGATATGCAGCGGACGATCCAGATCCGTCGCCGCGCGGCGCAGTGCCATCAGGCTGATCGGGCCCGTCAGGTACGAAATCACGGTCGCAACCGAAATCACTGCCGCGAGCGAACTCCAGCCGCGGAAGAAGAACAGGAAGATGAACGAAACCAGCAGGTTGAACCACATCGCCTGACGCGGCACGCCGTAGATAGGGTGCACGTTGCCGAACATCTTCGGCATCGTGTTGTTGCGCTCCATGGCGTAGATCATGCGGCTCGTGGTCGCCATATAGGTCGTACCTGTGCCGCTCGGGCTGACGAACGCATCCACGTACAGCAGGAACGCCAGCCAGTTGAGGTTCAGTGCAAGCGCCAGTTCAGCGAACGGCGACGCGAAGCTGAAGTGGCTCCAGCCCTTCATCACGTCAGCCGGGTTCACTGCACCGATATAGGCAATCTGCAGCAGCACATAGATCACCAGTGCCAGCAGGATCGAGCCGATCACCGCGAACGGCACGCTCTTCGCCGGGTTGCGCGCTTCACCCGCGAGGTTGATCGGGCTCTGGAAGCCGTTGAAAGCGAACACGATACCGCTCGTCGCCACCGCCGTGAACACTGCCGACCAGCCATACGGCGCAAACGTGCTCGCCTCGCCGAAGTTCTCGTGATGGAAACCTGCCGCCATCAGACCAGCGATCGTTGCCGCGGGAATCACGAACTTGAAGATCGTGATAGTCGTATTAGCACGTGCAAACAGCTTCACGCCCCAATAATTGAGCATGAAATAGATAATCACGAGGATCGCAGAGAGCAATAACCCATTCGTGGTTAATGACCCATTCACGAACAATGCATGAGCCCATGGATATGGCCATGTGCTCATGTATTGAATCGACGCTTCGGCTTCGATTGGAATCACCGACACGATCGCGATCCAGTTAGCCCATGCGCTAACAAAACCGACCAGCGCGCCGTGCGAATAGCGCGCGTAACGCACCATGCCGCCCGACTCCGGGAACATCGCGCCGAGTTCAGCATAGGTGAGTGCGATCGCCAGAATCACCACCGCGCCGATTATCCAGGCGCAGATCGCTGCGGGGCCTGCAATTTTTGCCGCCTTCCACGCACCGAACAGCCAGCCCGATCCGATGATCGAGCCGAGGCCGGTCAGCATCAGCGCGAACGGGCCAATGTTCCGTTGAATAGAACTTTTCACGTCTTCTCCTATTGTCGACCAGAGTGGGCGCTGAAGCGCCTACTCTGGCCCCATGCAACTTGTTGCGGTCGACCGGAGTAAGCGCTTTAGCGCTTACTCCGGTCCCATGCGAATGCGGTCAGGTCAAAAACATGTCGGCACCGCGGCAATGCTTTGACGCTGGAGACGGGGTGACGGGCATGATGGGCGCAGGCTTATACCTGGGATCAGGTGCAACCCTGGCGCGGCGCGTAGTTTAACGGTTGCACCGAAAGAATGCAGGCGAAGCTAGGGTTATCCCTAGCGAGAAATTAAGGGGAACGCAAGTTTCGTGAGCGCCCGTCGCGCCTGGCCCTAAAACCTTGTAAAGATGTGCTGAGAGTGTTGACCTTCTCTCGAAATCGCCGTATAACGTTCGGGCAGGATTTCAAGCGGCGAGTGAATTGGTCTTTCGTAGTTCGCCCATCAACGGTACTCCGGTTGGTCCCATTACCCCCTTCCTTGATTTTCATGCACCCAACGGGCTTCGGCCTTATTTACCATCTTTAGGAACAAGTAATATGGAAACCGGTACCGTCAAGTGGTTCAATGACGCAAAGGGCTTCGGCTTCATCACTCCCGACGGCGGCGGTGAAGATCTGTTCGCGCATTTCTCGGAAATCCGCACGGAAGGCTTCAAGACGCTGCAAGAAAACCAAAAGGTTACGTTTGAAGTGAAGACGGGCCCGAAGGGCAAGCAAGCAGCTAACATCAAGCCGGTGTAAGCGCACGCTTCCTTCTGGACGCAAAGAAAAAACCCCGCCAAGGCGGGGTTTTTTTACGTCTGTCGGAAATACGCGTGACGGCCGGCGTTTATCCGAATAGCCGCCGCGCGTGAATGCCAAGGCCCGTCGCCACGCTGGCGAGGCGATCGCCGAATACCGGCCGGGCGTCTGGAAAGGCCGCGGACAGCGCGCTGGACAGAAATGCCAAACCCGTTGAACCGCCGGTGAAATAAATCGCGCCCACGTTGCGCGGCGCCACGCCGGCCGCCTGCACGGTATCGCGCGCGGCCTGCACGATACGCAGCGTCTCGTCGTGCCCCGCCTTGATGAGCTGCGTTTCGTCGAAGGCGAGGCGCAGGTCGTCTTCCACCAGCTCCAGATCGATCATCGTCTCGCCGCCGGCCGCAACGCCGATCTTCGCCTCTTCCGCGTGCGCCGCCAGGGCATGCCCCAGACGCCGGTCGACCACCCGCGTGAGGCGGTCATGGTGCTTCACATCGGTGAACAGGTGCCGCATCAGCGTCAGTTCGCTGACCCGCTTGGGCCCGTAGACGGTGTTGATCAGGTGCCACGTGGCAAGGTCGAAGTAGATGCGGTTCGGAATCTCGCGTCCTTCCGGATCGAGCGTCTGATAACCCAGTTCGCGCAGAATGGTGGCAAGTTCGACACGGCGGTCGAAGTCCGTGCCCGCCACGTGCACGCCGTGATGCGCCAGCACGTCGTCCTTGCGTTCGACCCGCTTCATGCGATCCGGCCCGACCCGCACCAGCGAGAAGTCCGACGTGCCCCCGCCGATGTCGGCCACCAGCACGAGCCCCTCTTCGGTCAGATGCGACTCATAATCGAACGCCGCGGCGATCGGTTCGTACTGGAAATGAATCTCCCGCAGGCCCACCGAACGCGCCGCCGCCTCCAGTTGCTGTTGCGCAAGCTGGTCGGCGCGCGGATCATCGTCGACGAAGAACACAGGGCGGCCCAGCACCGCGCGGCTGATTGAGCTACCGGCGCTGGCTTCCGCGGAGCGCTTCAGGTGATCGACGAAGATCGCGATGACCTCGGTGTATTTGATCGCCGAGCCGTCGCCGAGGTCGGTCGAGTTTTCCGCCAGTGCCGAGCCGAGAATGCTTTTCATCGAGCGCATCAGGCGACCGTCGAAGCCGTCTATATAGGCTTCGAGCGCCGCGCGGCCGAAGTCGCGGGTGTTTTCGTCCGTATTGAAGAACACTGCAGTGGGCAGCGTCGTGTAGGCACCTTCGACCGGCGCAAGCCGCAGCGCCGCGCCGTCGGGCACGGCGACGGCCGAATTCGATGTGCCAAAGTCAATCGCGCAATAGGTCATGGCAGTAAATCGCCGCTCACGGCTGGCGCGGACAGAAAGTGGACCGGCTTTGTATCACGAAAGCGCGGCGGGTATCAACCGGGTCCCTACGGACGGGTTCAACGGAACGGAAATTGCTCATTGGCGAAGGATACGCCATTCAAATTACCCCATACGTGGAGACTTGCCGCAATGACCGAGCCTGTCAGCGCCGCAGTGCAGGAAAAACCGCGCAACGTGATCGAAACCGATCTGCCGTCGCGCCTCGATCGTCTGCCTTGGGGTCAGTTTCATTCCCTGATCGTGGTCGCGTTGGGCATCACCTGGCTGCTCGACGGGCTCGAAGTGACGCTGGCCGGCGCCGTCGCCAGCGCGCTGAAGACAAGTCCAACGCTGCACTTTACCAATAGCGACGTGGGCCTGGCCGGAAGTGCCTATATTGCGGGCGCCGTGCTCGGTGCGCTCGGCTTCGGCTGGCTCACCGACCGGCTCGGCCGGCGCAAGCTGTTCTTCATCACGCTCGCGCTGTATCTGACAGCTACCGCGGCCACTGCGCTGTCGTGGAATCTGGCGAGCTTCCTGTTGTTTCGCTTTCTGACTGGTGCCGGAATCGGCGGCGAATACACGGCGATCAATTCGACGATCCAGGAATTCACGCCAGCGCGTGTACGCGGCTGGACTGACCTCGGCATCAACGGGACATTCTGGGTGGGCGCGGGAATCGGCGCGGCCGGCTCGCTCGTGCTGCTCGATCCGCATCTGCTACCCGCCGACTGGGGCTGGCGCGCGTGCTTTTTAATCGGCGCGGTGCTCGCGCTCGCGATTCTGCCGATGCGCGTCTGGGTGCCGGAAAGCCCGCGCTGGCTGCTCACACACGGTGAAGCGCCGGAAGCCACCACGATCGTTGAGAACATCGAAGCGCGCTTCCGCCGCGCCGGACATCCGCCGATGGACGAGCCGCTCACCCGCTTGCGTCTGCGCACGCGTGACCACACGCCGCTCGGCGAAGTCTTCCACGCGCTCTTTACGGTGCATCGGCGCCGCGCGCTGGTGGGCCTTTCGTTGATGACCGCGCAGGCGTTTTTCTACAACGCGATCTTCTTCACCTATGCGCTCGTGCTCACGGATTTCTATCACGTACCGGGCGATCATATCGGCTGGTATCTGCTGCCGTTTGCGCTCGGAAATTTTCTCGGACCGCTGCTGCTGGGGCGCCTGTTCGATGTGATCGGCCGCCGCAAGATGATTTTCACGACGTATGCGCTCTCGGGCATTTTGCTGACGCTCAGCGGCTATCTGTTCGAACACAACCTTCTCACTGTCACCACGCAGACGATTGCGTGGATGGTGATTTTCTTCTTCGCTTCCGCGGCAGCGAGCTCGGCTTATCTGACGGTGAGCGAATCGTTTCCGCTGGAAATTCGCGCATTGGCCATTGCCGTGTTCTACGCATTCGGCACGGCGCTCGGCGGCATTGCTGGGCCGGCATTCTTCGGACGACTGATCGATACGCATCAGCGCAGCGCGGTGTTTACCGGCTATCTGGTCGGCTCGGCACTGATGATCGGCGCAGCGGTAGTGGCCGCGATCTGGGGCGTCGATGCGGAGCGCAAGTCGCTCGAAAACGTTGCCACTCCGTTGTCGGCGGTGACAGACAACGAGTGAGCGCGGTGCCTCACAACACGATCACCCACTGTCCCGCACATAAGGACAGTGCATTGCCGGTCTCGCCAGTATTCGCGATCCACCATGACAGATACTGTTCAACCATGCGCTCGCTGAGTCCGCGCTGGCTCAACGATCGCTCCAGGACCGGCTTGTCTCCCTCGCGGTTCCCCGACCAGCAGAGGCCGGTCCTGCTTCACCAGCGCGCCACGCGCGCTGGTGCTTTTTCTTTCAACGGCACGTGGTGGCCTAAACGGCAGCATTGAATGCCGCGGGTCGATCGCAATCATTCTTTCGCACTTAAAGGACCGTCCGATGGTGTCTTACCAGGAGCTGCTCAGGCAGCGCCTCCAGCTCGAAGCCGATATTGCCGCTGCGCGTGCAGCGGAGCGGCGAGCCGTCATCGCACAAATTCGCCGGTTGATGTGCGAGTACCGGCTCACCACACGCGATGTATTGCCTGCGCGCGCAAGCCGGCGCGTGCGCCCGCAGCAAGGCCCGGCGCTCTATCAGGACCCGGTAAGCGGCGCACTCTGGTCGGGACGCGGCCGGCCGCCGCGTTGGCTGCAAGGCAAGGAGCGCGATCTATACCGCGTGAGCGGCGAGTCGAGCGAAACTGTGTCCGAATGAAAAAACGCGCGGTCTTGCGGACCGCGCGTTTCCTGTCTTTCAGAGCAATTCTCCAGCGTCTTAGAACGCCTTCTTCCATGCACCGCTATATGCGATCTCGCCCAGCGGAAAACGCGTGCGTACCGACTTCTCGCGCTCGCGCAGCACCGGGTCGAGCTTCTCGACTTCGCCGAAGTGGCCAAGCGAAATCATCGCGATCACCTCGACGTCGTCGGGGATCGCAAACGCCTTGCGGAATGCGTTGACGTCGAAACCGCTCATCTGGTGCGCAGCGAGACCTAGCGCGTGAGCCTGCAATACCAGCGCCATCGCGGCCGCGCCCGCATCGTACGGAGCGCAACGGTTCACTTCACCCTTGTTGGTGAGCGTATGCGTGGTCACGGCGATCAGCACCGGCGCCGGCGCATTCCAGCCCTGATTGAACGGCACCAGCGTGGCGAAGGCGCGCTTGAACGAGACTTCGTCGCTGCTGCGATCGAACACAATGAAACGCCACGGTTGGCCGTTGTACGACGAAGGCGCCCAGCGGGCCGCTTCAAGAACCGCATGCAGGTGCTCACGGCTGATCGGCTCGCTCGAATAGGCGCGCGGACTCCAGCGACCTGCAATCAGTTCGTGAATGGGAACTGCGGTTGGGGCGGGTTTGTTGGTCATGCGCTTCTCTCAGTCGAAATTCATGATCGACGGGCGGCTGCCCGGGGCACATAGAATAACCGGGCTTCGCCGTGAGCGCTTCAAAACGGACTGATAAAACGTATTCGAGAACGCGGTGGCCCCGACGCCTACACCGGCTGTGGCGACACTGTCCGCTCACCGCGGTTGATGCGCAGCACGATCACCGAGGCGACGAGGCACAAGCCGCCCGATATCATCGACGCCACCGTGTAAGTGCCGAGGCTCGAGCGCAGCATGCCCGCGCCCAGCGCCGCGAACGCCGCGCCGAGCTGGTGACCGGCCACTACCCAGCCGAACACGACCGGCGCTGCTTCCTTGCCGTAGACATCGGTGGCAAGACGCACGGTGGGCGGCACGGTCGCGATCCAGTCGAGTCCATAGAAAACCGCGAACAGCGGCAAACCAAAAAAGTCGATGCCGAAAGCATGCGGCAAATACATCAACGACAATCCGCGCAGCCCGTAATACCAGAACAGCAGCACCCGGCTATTGAAGCGATCCGACAGCCAGCCCGACAGCGTCGTGCCGAACAGATCGAAGATGCCCATGGCGGCGAGCAGCGACGCGCCCTGCACTTCGGAGAGGCCATAGTCACCGCACATGGCGATCAGGTGGGTGCCGACGTAGCCGTTGGTACTCGCCCCGCAAATAAAGAAGCTGAAAAACAGCAGCCAGAAATCGCGCGTCTTGCTTGCCATCGCGAGCGTGCCGAAAGCGATTGCCAGCGGATTCTGCTTCGAGAGTTGGGTGTTGATGGGCGAGTCGGCCGGTTCGCCGAACGGGCGCAGCGTCAGATCGGCCGGACGCTCGGGCAACAGGAAGGCCACCAGCGGCAGCACGATCGCCGCCGCGCCCGCCACTACCCAGACCACCGGGCGCCAGCCATGATGCTCGGCAATCGCCGCGAGCAGCGGCAGGAACACCAGTTGGCCGGTGGCCGAACTGGCGGTGAGGATGCCCATCACGAGCCCGCGATGCGTCGTGAACCAGCGGTTCACCACCGTGGCGGACAAGGACAGCGCCGCCACCCCAGTCGACCCGCCCACCATCACACCCCAGATCAGGATCATCTGCCACGGATGCGTCATCAGCGACGACAGCGCCACGCCGCTCGCCAACGTGGCGAGCGCGATCAGCACGGTTGGGCGCACACCGAAACGTTGCATCGCCGCCGCCGCAAATGGCCCCATCAGGCCGTACAGCGCGATATTCACCGAAATTGCCAGCGAAATGGTCGCCCGGCTCCAGCCGAACTGATGCTCGAGCGGCACCATCATCACGCTTGGCGTGGCGCGCGTCCCCGCCGCAGCCAGCAACACCAGAAACACCACCGCCACGGTCAACCAACCGTAATGGAAGCGCCCGCCAATCATTCTCGCTGCCCAGTTCATCGGATCTCCAGTCGGCTCGCCGTTCGTCGAACGCAGCCGGCTCGTGTTTTGTTACGCGTTTTGTAAAGGACTTGTGACAGATCAGTCACAATGGTGTTGCGATACTAGTGACCGGTCGGTAACATGTCAAGCTATCCATTATCGAACGTAGGGTCACCATGTCCCAGAGCACTGCATCAGCACCGGCCAAGCCCGCCCGTCGCGCCCGCACGCAGACTGCAGGGCCGCAGGCGCAGGAGCATCTGCTGAAAGCCGCCGGCGAACTGTTCTATCGGGAGGGTGTGCGGGCGGTGGGGGTCGACGCCATCGTCGAGCGGGCCGGCGTCAACAAGATGAGTCTATACCGCCAGTTTTCGTCGAAGGACGACCTGGTGCTGGGCTACCTGGAGCGCCAGGATACGCGGTTTTTCAGCTACGTCGAGAAGAGCTTCGCGCAGCATCCCGGCGAACCGGCCAGGCAGCTTTTGCAGTACTTCGAAGATCTGGTCGTGCGCGCATCGGTCGAAGATTATCGCGGGTGTCCGTTTGTGAATGTCGCGGTGGAGTTTCCGGATGCATCGCATGCTGCCCGGCAATTTGTCGCCGGCAACAAGGCGCGTCTGATGGCGCGCATTACTGAGCTTGCCGTCGAGGCCGGCGCCGACGACCCTGAAGCACTTGCCAATGGGCTAGGACTGCTGATCGAAGGGGTATATGCGGCAAGCCAGACCTACGGCCCGGGCTGCGGGCCGATTCAGGCCGCGCCGCGAGTGGCGGCGCAGTTGATTGCCGCAGCTTGTGCGACACCCGCCGCGAAGCTATAAGAACGCGTCAGAAGGCGCGGGCCACAATCACCGCGGCCGGTAAAATGAGGCTTTCAGCCCGCCGCTCTGCCATGTCGCCGTCTTCCTCCCTCGATTCCCACGACGCCATCCTCGCCGCCACCCGTCACTGGCTGACCCGAGCCGTTATTGGCCTGAATCTCTGTCCGTTCGCCAAGGCCGTGCACGTCAAGAACCAGATTCGCTACGCGATCAGCGAAGCGACGGATCTCGAAGGGGTCCTGATCGATCTTGAAGTGGAATTGAAGACGCTCTTTGAGGCCGATCCCGCCGAAATCGACACGACGCTGCTGATCCTTCCGCAAGCACTTGCCGATTTCCTCGAATACAACGACTGTCTGTTTTTCGCGGACCGGATGCTCAAGCAGTTGCGCCTCGCAGGCGAACTACAGATTGCGAGTTTTCACCCGCAGTATCAGTTCGAAGGAAGCGAAGCGAACGACATCGAGAACTATACGAACCGCGCACCCTATCCGATCCTGCACCTGCTGCGCGAAGCGAGCATCGAACGTGCGGTGGAGGCGTTTCCCGACGCCGAAGCGATCTACGAGCGCAATCAGGAAACCTTGCGCCGGCTTGGGCTGGCCGGCTGGGAAAAATGGATGAGCGAGCCGGCAGATGAGTGAATGGCCAACCTGCCGCAGACAAGCCGCGAGTTAGCAGTGAATGGCGAGTGAGCGGCAAACAGGCAGCGAACACACAACGCGGTTTCGCACCCCTTCCGCCCCTCAAGTCCCGCTCACGCCTCCACAAAAAACCGCTCGCGCAACTCCGCCAGCCCGAGCGTTTCCATCACCTCATTGAGCCGCTCCGTTGGACGGCGGCGCGGCAAGTCCTTGTACTGGGCGATGATCAGTTCGTTCTTCATCGAATGCTCCCAGCCCACGAGTTCGGTCACGCTCACCTGATAGCCGTGCGCCTCGAGCTGCAGACAGCGCAGCACGTTGGTGATCTGGCTGCCGAACTCCCGCGTATGCAGCGGATGGCGCCAGATTTCCGTCAAGGCGTTGCCGAGCGACTTGCTCTTGTTCTGACGCAGCACTCCCGCCACTTCGGCCTGACAGCAGGGCACCACCACGATGTACTTCGCATGCTTTTCCAGCGCGAAGCGAATCGCATCGTCGGTCGCCGTGTTGCACGCGTGCAGCGCCGTAACGATATCGATCTGCGGCGGCAACCGGTCCGACGAAATTGATTCGGCCACCGACAGATTCAGGAACGACATGCCCTTGAAGCCGAGCCGCGCAGCCAGCGCCTCGGAACTCGTCACGAGTTCTTCACGCGTTTCAATGCCGTAGATGTGCGAATTATCCCGATGCTCCTTGAAAAACAGGTCATACAGGATAAAACCAAGGTAGGACTTGCCCGCACCGTGATCGACGAGGGTCAGGTCACCCTGGGTTTCTTTCAGATCTTTCAGCAACGGCTCGATGAACTGGAACAGGTGATAGACCTGTTTCAGCTTGCGACGGCTGTCCTGATTCATTTTGCCGTCGCGCGTGAGGATGTGCAGTTCCTTTAGCAGTTCGACAGATTGGTTGGGACGAATTTCGTGAGTTTTGCTGGACATCGTACGGACCATCATCGATTACACGGCGAACGTGCGACAGGCGACGGAAAAAGAGAGAAGTTGCTGCCAGTTTACCCAAACCGCGGCAGATCTACCGATTCAAGGCCGCCAAGCGTGCGCGAAACGCGTATTCCTGGAACACTTCCTGCTCTGAAAAGGGGGGCAGGAAGCGCACTAGACAGGACGCGAAACGCGTAGAAAGCGAAGCATGCAGCCCAAGCCCCGTGGCAGGCCGCATTTAGAACAACGACACACTACCGGCTGCCAGATCGATCAGGCGAACCGTACACGTGTGGGGAGGTCGGACCGGAACACTGGTCCGGACGTTACGTAACCTGCAGTGCGCCGCGATGTTAACCGGAAGCGCGCTCAGACGATATTGAGGCGGCAATGGATACGATACCCAACGGCAACGCCGAACAGAAATTCCAGGAAATGTTGACCAAACTATTGGCAACGCCAACCTGGTCCGAGAAACAGCAGATCGAACTCGAAATGGCGCGTGACATTTCGGTTGAGATGCTGCGCCTCGCCGAGTTGATGCGTGATGGCACCGTCGACATGGAAACCTGTCTGACGATGCTCAAGTACGCGAAGGTACTCGACTTCGTGATGACCACGCTCGCGTCCCGGCGCGATATCAAGCCGCAGACGCTGCGGGTGATTTTCAAGCTCGCCGGGCTGAAGGTCGACGAGGAGTATCCGGGGTGAGACGCCCGGCGCGGTACAGATAAACCGAAGAGCAAAGGCGTCGACACGCTTTCAAGGGCCGCATTGCGCAGCGATAAGGCGCGGCGGCCCTTTGCTTGACGCTTTAGCCGGTCCGAAAGCGCACCCACACCTGCTTCAGAAATGCTGCGACGCAGCAGCAATGTCCGCAACGAAATGCGAGCTTCGCGCGCTTCGAGAATCGCGTCATGCTCCTTGAACGCCACCTTCTATGGGTCGCCGGTTCTCTTCCTCATCATTCGCTCAAACATCAAGCGTAGCCCTCCGCCGGCATTGCTTTCGCAGTGCCCGCGCATGCGTCCCAGCCTGACGCGCGCCCGAGAGGTTGCTTGACCAGTTTTGCAAGCGCCTCCATTATCGGCAACTGCACACGCAGTTCCGCCTGCAGAGCGGGACGCACACGACAGAAGCGCCGCCAGCACGGCATCGCAGCGGAGCTGCAGGATCTACACGACGGATGCCGCCCCTCACGGAGGAGACGTTGTTATGAGAAAAATGCGTTGGGTTGTGATTTTTCTGTGCTTTCTGGCCATTGCAGTGAACTACGTCGATCGGGCGAATCTCGCGGTCGCCGCGCCGCAGATCGAAAAGGCGCTCGGCATCGGGCCGGCCCAGATGGGTCTCATCCTCAGTGGTTTCTTCTGGACGTATGCGTTCATGCAGATGCCGTTCGGCTGGTTTGTCGACCGGGTCGGCGCCCGTATCGCGCTGCCGCTGGCAGTGGGCTGGTGGTCGGTGTTCACGGCCGCCACGTCGGTAGCGGGCAGCGTCAGTGCGATGTTCGGCTGCCGGCTGATGCTCGGCATCGGCGAGGCGGGTGCGTATCCGTCCTGCGCCAAGCTGGTCGCGCAGTGGTTCAAGCCAGCGCAGCGGGCAATCGCCACCAGCATCTTCGATAGCGGCTCGCGAGTCGGTTCCGCACTGTCGATTCCGCTCGTTGCATTGATCATCAGCACCGCGGGCTGGAAGGCCTCGTTCGTCATCACGGGCCTGCTTGGCGCGGTGTGGATCGTCGGCTGGCTGGTGATCTACCGCAGCCCCGCCCACGGCGACATGACCGGCCCCACTGACGTCCAGCTACAGCGTCAGCCACGCGCCGGCGAACCGCACGCGAGCTGGGCGTCGCTGTTCCGCCATCGCACGGTGTGGGGCATGATGCTCGGCTTCTTCTGCCTGAACTTCGTGATCTATTTCTTCATCACGTGGTTTCCGAGCTATCTCGTGCAGACGCGCGGCTTTTCGCTCAAATCGCTGGGCACGCTTGGAACGATTCCGGCATTGATGTCGATTCCCAGCGGCTGGCTGGGCGGTTATGTTTCCGACGCGCTCTACCGGCGCGGCTGGAGCCTCACCGCATCGCGCAAGACGTGCATGGTGGGCGGCATGCTGATGTCGTCGGTGATCACGCTGTCGGCCTTCACCTCGAATATCTATCTGATGCTGGCGTGCTTCGGCGTCGCGTACGGTAGTCTCGCGTTTGCCGCCGCGAGTATCTGGTCGCTGCCCGCGGATGTCGCCCCCACGCCGAACCATGTTGCGTCGCTCAGCGGCATTCAGAATTTCGCCTCGAACCTGGCCGGGATCGTCATCACCACGTTTACCGGTGTGATGGTCGCGTTGACCAAAGGCTCATTCACGATTCCGCTGATCGTCGCAGGCGGATTCTGTTTTTTGGGCGCGTTTAGCTATCTGGTGATTGTGGACCGGGTCGAGCCGCTGCCCACCAGGCACGATGGGCATCACGATGCCGAGACCGCGCGCTCGCCGGTCTAGGTCGAGCACGAGAGGGCTCTGGACACGAAGTCGCCGCGGGTTTGCCCGCAAGCGGCTCGCGGTGTGAAAATAGAGGGCTTTGCGCGGCCAGACGTGGCAAGCTGGCCGCGCGCGCCGCTTTCTCCCTCACGCTCTCACCCGAATGCACCCCATGTCCAACCTGCCCGATTCCGCTCGTGTTGCCGTGATTGGCGGCGGCCCCGCCGGGCTGATGGCCGCCGAGGCGTTAGCTTCGGGAGGCGTGCAGATCGACGTGTACGATGCGATGCCGTCGGTGGGACGCAAGTTCCTGATGGCAGGCAAAGGCGGGATGAACATCACGCATTCCGAGCCGCTTGAGGCGTTCCTCGGACGCTACGGCGCACGGCGTGAACAGATCGCAGCGCTACTGGACATGTTCGGGCCGGACGCGTTGCGCGCGTGGCTTCATAAGTTGGGCGTCGAAACGTTCGTCGGCAGTTCAGGCCGCGTGTTTCCTACCGATATGAAAGCGGCGCCGATGCTTCGCGCCTGGCTGCATCGCCTGAGGGAATCGGGCGTGCGGTTTCACATGCGGCATAAATGGGTGGGATGGGATGCCTCGAACGGCGCAGGTGACGAGGGCACACGGAACACTGAAGAACGCGGGAACTCCCCGCAGCAAACGCTTCTCTTCATGACGCCCACGGGCGAGCAGCAGGTGCGCGCGGACGCCGTGATATTCGCGCTGGGTGGCGGAAGCTGGCCGCGCCTCGGCTCAGATGCCGCATGGGTGCCGTTGATGACGGCGCGCGATGTGCCCGTTGCACCACTCCTCCCCGCCAACTGCGGCTTCGATGCAAACTGGAGCGACTACTTCCGCGAGCGTTTCGCGGGACAGCCAGTGAAACCCGTGTCAATCACATTGATCGACACAGACGGCAACGCCCAGCATCGGCAAGGCGAGTTCGTCGTCACCGAAACGGGTATTGAGGGGAGTCTGGTGTACGCGCTGTCGGCAGCGGTCCGCGAGCGGATCCTGACGGATGGCGAGGTGACGATCATGCTCGATCTCGCTCCCGCACTCACCGCGCAACGCGTGCTCGACGAAGTCACCCGCCCGCGCGGCTCACGCTCGATGTCGACCCATCTCCAGAGCCGCATCGGCCTGGGCGGAGTCAAACTCGGCCTGCTGCATGAAGCGCTGTCGAAGGAGGCGTTTACCGACACGGCGCTGCTCGCTCAGACGATCAAGGCACTGCCGCTGAGACTCGTACGCCCACGGCCGATTGAGGAAGCCATCAGCAGCGCGGGAGGTGTGCCGTTTGAGGCACTCGATGCGCGTCTGATGATTGGACATTTGCCGGGGGCGTTCTGCGCCGGTGAAATGCTCGACTGGGAAGCGCCGACCGGCGGGTACCTGCTGACCGCGTGCTTCGCAAGCGGTTTGGCCGCGGGACGCGGGGCGCTGGCTTATCTGGCTGGCACCAGACGCTGAAGCAAGGCACCCTTCGCCGTCCCCGCTTGCTCGCGGACTGTCGGCCCCTAGCGCGCCTTCAACCGCCACAGCGACGTCACTTCTGCCACGCGTGCGGCGTGCAGCGGATCGGTCTCATCCGACGACTTCGGATGCCGGGGCCGAATATCTTCCCGACCGATCACCGTAAGCCCAGCCTTGTCGATCGCTTCGAGCAAAAACTCGCGCGTGCGCAGGCCAAGATGCTCAGCGAAATCCGACAGGATCAACCAGCCCTCCCCACCGGGCGACAGATGGTCCGCCAGCCCGTTCAGGAAGCCGAGCAGCATACGGCTGTCGTTGTCGTAGATTGCGTATTCGATCGGCGACGCCGGCCGCGCCGGCACCCACGGCGGGTTACAGACCACGAGCGGCGCACGGCCTTCGGGGAACAGATCGGCCTCAACCACTTCAACCTGCTGGGTATAACCGAGACGTGTGAGATTCTCGCGCGCACACGCCAGCGCCCGCGGGTCCTGATCCGTGGCGACGATCTTCTTCACACCGCGTTTGGCCAGCAGCGCAGCGAGCACACCCGTGCCCGTGCCGATATCGAATGCCTTGTTCAGTGAAGGCAACGGCGTACGCGCAACCAGATCGATGTACTCACCACGCACCGGCGAAAACACGCCGTAGTGCGGATGAATGCGCTCGCCAAGCAGCGCAATCTCCACGCCCTTCTTGCGCCATTCGTGAGCGCCGATCAGACCCAGCAGTTCGCGCAGCGAAACCACCGACGGCTCATCAGTCGACGGACCATACGTCTCCGCACAGGCCAGCGCCACTTCCGGCGCACGGCGCAGGGGAATGGCGTAGCTGGCGTCGAGCGGAATCAGTAGCATGCCGAGCGTACGCGCACGTTGCGACTGCGCCTGGCGGTGAAAATTAAAGGCGTCGATCAGCGTCTCAGCCTGCTTGCGCGGCTTGCGTTCGACGCGGCGCGTCACCGCCTGCAAAAGCTGGCGGGCGTTCTGGAAATCGCCTTGCCACAGAAGCGCTGTACCTTCGCATGCGAGGCGATAGGCGGTGTCAGCGGTGGTGCGGTCATCCGCGACGACGACGCGTCTGGGCGGCGGCACCGCTGCTTCGGAGCGCCAGCGCGCGGAGCGCGGGCCGTCGGCCTCGGGCCAGGTGATGGTCGGGGGTTCGGTGGGGTGCGGCGTAGGGTGTTGGGTCATTGAGAAAGGTGGGAATCCGATATGACAGGGACATCGGATAGACGTACATGGTAACTGATGGACCGGCGGGATGCGGCGCGCCTGGTAGCAGTATGCTTCTTCTTGGCTTATAATAGCGCGCTGCTTTCGCCCCCTTAGCTCATTTGGTAGAGCACTTGACTTGTAATCATGAGGTGGTCTGTTCGAATCAGACAGGGGGCACCAGATAAGACGACGGGCTACGCGATGTTTGCGTAGCCCGTTTTGTTTTGGCTTTTGCGGCCGAAATGGCGCGTGGGCAGTTCGTCTCAAAACCGGCTGCGTCAGCCAGCCTTCGCTCCCGCGGCCGCCCCGTGCCGCTGCATCGCCTTGACAAGCTGCGCCCAGAGAAATTCGGCAGCGGGAGACAGCCGCCGCCCCACCCGCCGTATCGCCTGACTGCCAAACTCGCGCGCGATCGGATGATCGATCTCAAGCGCGACGAGTTTCCCGGCGTCCAGGTACTGCCGCGCCGCATCCGTCGACATAAACGCCACGCCCAGCCCCGCCGCAGCGATTGCCTGCGCCGCCGAAAACAGGTCGCAGCGATAAGCCGGCGTCAGATTCAGCCGCTCCGCGCGGATCAGGGAGTCGAGATACTGCTGAACGCCAAAGCGCGCCTGCATGAAGATCAGCCGCTGACCGGCCAGTTGTTCGATGCGGATTCGCCGCTCGCCCGCCAGCGCGTGCTGCGGACTGACGAGCGCGCACAACGGCGCAGCGCGGAAAGTTCGCGCCCGAATGGCCGGATCGCTGCCGCCGCCCGCGCATAGACCAAGATCGACCTCGTCATTACGAACCATCGCGATGATTTCCGAGGTGGACCCGGCACGCAGGTCCACCACGATGTCCGGGAACTGCAGGCTGAATGCCTCGAGCACTGTGGCAAGCAGCTTCTCCACGAAACCCTCGCCAATGCCGATCTCGAGCCGTCCCCGCCGCAAACCCCGGTAGTCCTCCAGTTGCGCCAGCATCTCGGCATCGCGCCGCGCGCTTTCGCGGAAATGCTCGACCAGGCTGTGGCCAATCTCCGTGAGCGTCACGCGCCGGCCGCGCCGTTCGAGCAACGCCACCCCATGCACACGCTCAAGCTGCGCCACCTGGCGGCTGATAACCGAACCGTTGATGGACAAAGCGTCCGCGGCCGCCCGCACGCCGCCGTGCACCTCGATTTCGTGGAGATAGCGCAGACTGCGAGTGCTGAGCACGGTATCCGGCAGCGTTTCGGTGTCGCTCGACATGGCTTCATCCGTTGACATTGAAGTCAACATTATCGACCGTAAAACGTCATTGATCGGGCCTTTTTGCGGCGAAATACTGCTTTCATCCCTCACTAACGGGCAAGCTAAAAGCCATGGCAGACATTGCGACTTTCTGTTCCCTCGACGACACCCACGATCTGCGCGAAGAACTGAGCGGTATCCGCCACCATCTTCATCGCCACCCGGAACTGGCCTATCAGGAGTTCAAGACTTCGGACTTCGTTGCACAGAGCCTGGAAAGCTGGGGCTATGCCGTCACGCGCGGTCTCGGCGGCACGGGCATGGTGGCGACGCTCAAGGCCGGTACGGGTTCGCGCGCGGTCGCCGTACGCGCCGACATGGACGCTCTGCCGATCAACGAGGAGACCGGCCTGCCCTACGCCAGCAGCGAGCCAGGCCGGATGCACGCATGCGGCCACGATGGCCATACGACGATGCTGCTCGGCGCAGCCCGTCATCTGGCCCGCACGCGCCGCTTCGACGGCACGGTGCATCTGGTGTTTCAACCCGCCGAAGAAATCGGCGCGGACAGCGGCGCCAAACGCATGATCGAAGACGGCCTGTTCGAGCGCTTTCCGTGCGACGCGATCTTCGGCTTGCACAATCATCCTGGTTATCCGACCGGGACCTTCATGTTCCGCAGCGGTCCGTTCATGGCGGCGTGCGACACGGTCGAGATGGTGATTCACGGGCGCGGCGGCCATGCAGCGCGGCCTCAGTTGGCGGTCGACCCGGTCGTGATTGGCGCTGCACTCGTGTTCGCGCTGCAGACTGTCGTGTCACGCAGCGTCGATCCGATGCAGGCCGCCGTGGTCACGGTCGGTGCCTTCAATGCAGGGCACGCGGCGAACGTGATCCCCGAAACAGCGCGTCTGCAGATCAGCGTGCGCTCGTTCGACGCCGAGGTCCGCAAGCTGCTCGAGACGCGCATCCGCGCGCTCGCGCAAGCGCATGCAGACGCTTACGGCGCCCGTATCGAAGTCGACTACGTGCCGGGCTACCCGGTCGTCGTCAATAGCGCACCGGAGACCGAGCTTGCCCTGCAGGTCGCGCGCGAACTGGTGGGCGAGGCACGCGTGGTCGACGGTTTCGGCCCTATAGCGGGCAGTGAGGACTTCGCCTACTACCTGCAGGAAAAGCCGGGCTGTTTCCTGCGCCTGGGCAACGGGGAAGGCGCGCCGATGCTGCACAACGCCTCATACGACTTCAACGACGACAACCTCACGGTGGGCGCGGCTTACTGGACGCGGCTCGTCGAGCGATTCCTGGCCGGAACCGCGGCCGTGCACAAACCCTGAGCGCAGGTAAATCACCATGTCAGCCAAACCCGTCGGGACGTCCGCCGTGCCACCCATTTCCACACCTGTGTCGCAAGGCAAGATCGTCGTGGCTGCGGTCATCGGCAATCTGCTCGAATTTTTCGACTTCACCGTCTACAGCTTCTTTGCGCTAACGATCGCCAAGCTCTTTTTCCCCGCACACGATCCGGTCGTCTCGACGTTGCTTGCGCTGTCGGCCTTCGCGATCGGCTTTGTCGCGCGGCCGGTGGGCGGCTTCGTGCTCGGGCACTACGCAGACAAACACGGACGCCGCGCCGCGCTCACGTTGACCATCTTCCTGATGGCGGTGGGGTCCGCGATGATCGGCCTCGCACCCGGCTACGCGACGATCGGTCTCGCCGCCCCCGCGTTGATCGTGTTCGCCCGGCTGTTGCAGGGCTTCGCGCAGGGCGGTGAGTTCGGCGCCGCGACGGCGACCTTGCTGGAGACCGGTTCAGCCAAGGGCCGCGGCTTCCGGGCAAGCTGGCAACTGGCTAGCCAGGGCGCGGCCGCGCTGCTCGGCTCCGGCATGGCCGCGTTGCTCAACTACCAACTCAGCAGCACCCAACTGCTCGACTGGGGATGGCGCGTGCCGTTTTTGCTCGGCGTCCTGATCATGCCGGTGGGCGTTTATCTGCGCCGGCATATCGTCGAAGAGCCGCCTTCGGCCGCCAAGGCAAAAGGCGCGAGCATCGAACCGGGACTCGTGCGCAAATGGTTTCTGACCGTGTTCGCGATCATGGGCATGACCGTCGCGACCTACGTCCTGATGTACTACGTCCCCACCTACTCGATCCAGTATCTCGGACTGCCGCCGAAGCTTTCCATGCTGGTGTCGATCGGCGCGGCTTGTTCTTCGCTGACCTTGTGCCCGCTGTGGGGCTTGCTCTCCGACAAGATGCAGCGCCGCAAGCCGCTCACCATCATTGGCCGGGTCATGTTGATCGCCTTGCTGTACCCGGCCTTCTGGCTGATGAACCACTTTCCGTCGCTGCCCGTTGTGTTCGGCCTGATCGTGCTCCTGATGATTTTCTACACGATGGGATCGGCGCCGGCATATGCGCTGATGCCCGAGAACTTCCCGAAGCATGTGCGCGCCGGATATCTGGCCAGCGCCTATGCGGTCGCCGTGTCGGTGTTCGGCGGGACGGCCCAGCTGGTGGTGGCGTGGCTGATCAAGGCAACGGGCAATACGCTTGCCCCAGCCTGGTACATGATTGCTTGCGTGATCGTTTCGCTTGTCGCCGTTTCGATGCTCGAAGAAACGGGTGGCCGAGAACTGGCCTGAGGAAGCTGTGGGCGTATCCAGCATGACCGGCTTGCTGGATACGCCCACGGCGGTAATTCATTTCACTTCACTTGACGACCTTCAGGTGACCGCGACCGCCGCCCTTCGATCCATCGTCATCGGGACGCGGCGTGTCGTCATCGTCGGTCTCTTCGGCCTTCGCCTGCGGTGCCGGTTCGGACTCGACCGCCCGAGGGCCTCGTGCGCTGCTATCTGCCGCTTTCCCCGGCGACTCCAGCTCTTCCGTTTCATCAGCATCAGCGCCGGAATCCGTCGCCTCGCCACCCGCCGAATCGACCGGGAACGCCATTCCCTGGCCATTCTCACGCGCGTAGATCGCCAGCACATTGGCAACCGGCACTTCGATCTTGTGCGACTTGCCTGAAAAGCGCGCGCTGAACTCGACCCACTCGTTGCCCATCTGTAACTGGCTGGTGGCCTCGAAACTGATGTTCAACACGATTTCGTTGTCCCGCACGAACTGGCGAGGCACCCGCGTCTGATTGTCGACCCGTACCGCGATGTGGGGCGTATAGCCGTTATCCGTGCACCACTCGTATAGCGCACGCAGCAGGTAAGGCTTCGTGGAAATCTCTTGCATCAACAGTCCTCTTACTGGGCAAGGCGCCGCGCCCGGATCGCATTGGCGCTAAATCACCATGACGATCCGCACGCGGCGCCCTCACCCTCAAGCCAAACTCAACGACGCATCACCTTTTCCGACGGCGTCAGCGCTTCGATATAGGCCGGACGGCTGAAGATCCGTTCCGCGTACTTCATCAGCGGCGCGGCGTTCTTCGACAGTTCGATGCCGTAGTGATCCAGACGCCACAGGAGCGGCGCGATCGCCACGTCGAGCATCGAGAATTCTTCGCCCAGCATGTACTTGTTCTTCAGGAAGATCGGCGCGAGCTGCGTCAGTCGATCGCGGATCGCAAGACGTGCTTTCTCGTGATTCTTCTCGGCAGCCTTGCCCTTCTCGTTTTCGAGCGTGCCGACGTGCACGAACAGTTCCTTCTCGAAGTTGAGCAGGAACAGGCGCGCGCGGGCGCGTTGCACCGGGTCGGCCGGCATCAGTTGCGGATGCGGGAAGCGTTCGTCGATGTACTCGTTGATGATGTTCGATTCGTACAGAATCAGGTCCCGTTCGACGAGGATCGGCACTTGACCATACGGATTCATCACAGCGATGTCTTCCGGTTTGTTAAACAGGTCGACGTCGCGGATCTCGAAGTCCATGCCTTTCTCAAACAACACCAGCCGGCAGCGCTGGGAGAATGGGCAAGTTGTGCCGGAATACAGAACCATCATGTTTACGTTTCCTCAAAAAGCTGAAGGGCCAGCACGCGGAAAAACCGTCCAACGGGTTTTTCCTTGCACTGGCCCCACGCCAGTTATGGCGTGATTATTTGATATCTTTCCAGTACGCAGCGTTCAATCGCCATGCGAAAAAGCTCAGGACGCCGAGGAACAGCAGCACCCACACACCGAGCCGGTGGCGGGTTTGCTGCGTCGGTTCGGACATCCAGGACAGGTACGACACGAGGTCGGCCACATCCGAATCATAATCTACCGCCGATAACGTACCCGGCGTGACCTGCTGGTAGCCGACGAATTTATGGACTGTTTCCCCGCTCCTTTCGTCGACGACATCGTCGAACTTCGCCGTGCGTTGCCCTTGAAGCTGCCACAACACGTTGGGCATGCTCACGTTTTCATACACCAGATTGTTCCAGCCGGTTGGCCGCGTATCGTCGCGATAAAAACTGCGCAGATACGTATATAGCCAGTCCCGGCCCCGCGCCCGCGCCTCCACCGACAAATCGGGCGGTGCCGTGCCGAACCACGATTTCGCGTCGTCAGGCTTCATTGCCACGGACATCGTGTTACCGATCTTATCGGTGGTGAAAAGCAGGTTTGTCTGAATTTCCTGCGGTGAAATGCCCAAACTGGTCAATGCGCTGTAGCGCACCAGATTCGCGCTGTGGCAATTCAGGCAGTAGTTTACAAACAATTTGGCGCCATGCTGCAAAGAAGCAAAATTCTCCGCGTTATCGGGCGCGCGGTCGAGCGGGAATTCGTCCGCGTAAGCCGGCGCCGTCAGCAGCGCGAGCGCAAGTGTCAGCGATGCGGCCCCGATCGCCGCAAACCTCGAAAGCATTTTTCTCATCTTCGTGTCTCCTTGGCCTGCGATTAGTGAGGCTTGAACCGCACCCGTTCAGGTGGCTGCTTGAAGGTTCCAAGCCGCGTCCAGAACGGCATGCCAAGGAAAAACGCGAAATAGACCAGCGCGCAGATCTGCGCGATCAGGGTCGCGGCGGGCGACGGCGGTTTGGTTCCGAGGAACGCCAACGTCAGAAACACCAGCACGAAGATCCCGTAAAACACCTTATGGAAGAACGGCCGGTAGCGGATCGACTTCACCGGCGAGCGGTCGAGCCACGGCAGGAAGAACAGCGAAATCACCGCGCCGCCCATTACCACCACGCCCCAGAACTTCGACTGGGTGAAGTACATGGCCAGAATCACCAGCACAGCCAGCACCGGCAGCCCCACCTTCCATTTGCCGCGGGCCCGCACGAGCGCGAACAGCCCGAGCAGCGCGATCACGATCATCAGAACGATCTTGAACGGATCCGTGGTGGCGCGCAGCATCGCATAGAACGCCGTGAAGTACCACACCGGCGCGATCTCAGGCGGCGTCTGCAGCGGGTTGGCCGGGACGAAGTTGTTCGACTCGAGGAAGTAGCCGCCCATCTCCGGCGCGAAGAAAATGATCGCCGCGAAGATCAGCAGGAACACGGTAACGCCCATGAAGTCGTGCACGGAGTAGTACGGATGGAACGGGATGCCGTCGAGCGGAATGCCATTCGCGTCCTTCTTCGCCTTGATCTCCACGCCGTCCGGGTTGTTCGAGCCCACTTCGTGCAGCGCCACCAGGTGGGCGACCACCAGGCCGATCAGCACCAGCGGAATCGCGATCACGTGAAACGCGAAGAAGCGGTTCAGCGTAACGTCCGAGACGACGTAGTCGCCGCGAATCCACAACGACAGATCCGGCCCGATAAACGGAATCGCCGAGAACAGGTTCACGATCACCTGCGCGCCCCAGAACGACATCTGGCCCCACGGCAGCAGGTAGCCGAAAAATGCCTCGGCCATCAGGCACAGGAAGATCGCGCAGCCGAAGATCCACACGAGTTCGCGCGGCTTGCGGTACGAGCCGTACATCAGCCCGCGGAACATGTGCAGATAAACCACGACGAAGAACATCGAGGCGCCCGTCGAATGCATGTAGCGGATCAGCCAGCCCCACGGCACCTCGCGCATGATGTACTCGACCGACGCGAACGCGAGCGTCGAGTCGGGCTTGTAGTTCATGGTGAGGAAAATGCCGGTGACGATCTGATTGACCAGCACCAGCAGCGCCAGTGAGCCGAAGAAATACCAGAAGTTGAAATTCTTCGGCGCGTAGTACTCGGAGACGTGTTTCTTCCACGTCGCCGTCATCGGAAAGCGGCGGTCGATCCAGCCGACCAGCCCGGTCGTCTCCACTTCGTGATCGATCGCCATTTACGCTTCTCCTTTCTCGTCCTTGCCGATCACGAGCTGGGTAGCCGACGTGAACATGTAGGGCGGGATGTCCAGGTTCTGCGGTGCAGGTTTGTTCTTGAAGACGCGGCCGGCCAGGTCATAGGTCGAGCCGTGGCAAGGGCACAGGAAGCCGCCCGGCCAGTCGTCAGGAAGATTCGGCTGTGCGCCTTCCTGGAAACGTGGCGTCGGCGTGCAGCCCAGGTGGGTGCACACGGCGACCGTCACTAACAGGTTCTTGTGATCGGGCCGCGAACGGAATTCGTTGTTGCAGTACTCCGGCAACGGCATCGAGAAGGGATGTTCGGTATGGGGATCGGCGACTTCGTTATCGGCTTTCTGGACGTCGGCGAGCATCCGGTCGGTGCGGTTCAGGATCCAGACGGGCTTGCCGCGCCAGGCGACGGTCATCATCTCGCCGGGCTTCAGATTGCTAATGTCGGCCTCGACCGGCGCGCCGGCGGCCTTGGCTTTTTCAGATGGTGCAAACGAACCAACAAAGGGTACAACAGTGGCAACACCTCCTATGCCACCTGCTACGGTCGTCGCTATCAGCCAGGTACGCCGGCCGCCATCGACGAGCTCATCTTCTTTGTCTCGCATCACACGCCCCACTTCTGAGTTGGATTTTTCCTTCACGTCTCTTCTACCGACGCTAGTTTGCTCGAATGGAGTCGCCATTTACAAGGCCCGAATGCCAAAAACCGTGCGAAGTCTTTGATATCCAAGGGTTTCCCCGGACTAATAACAAACTTTTTTGTTGCCCGTTTTAAGTGGACCCTGTGTATTTCGTGCTTTTTAGTTCAGTAATCAGACTGGATTAGGGATATCGATAAACAGGTGTTCGATATCGAAGGATTCCGCCAGATGCGAACCAAGTGCCTGAACGCCGAAACGTTCGGTGGCATGATGGCCCGCCGCCAGAAAAGCCACACCGCTTTCCGCCGCGGTATGCATACAGGGTTCGGAGACTTCACCGGTCAGATAGACGTCGGCGCCGGCCTCGATCGCGGCGTCGAAGTAGCCTTGCGCCGCTCCGGTACACCAGGCGACGCGCCGCAGTTCGACGTCCGGGTCGCCGAACACGAGCGGTGTGCGGCCGAGCGTCTCCTCGACCTCCGCGGTAAAGTGCGCGAGCGTGACCGGCATAGGCAGCGTGGTCATCCAGCCGAGGTCGTTCTCGCCGAAGCGCGACTCGCCGATCCAGCCCATCTTCGCACCGAGCTGCGCGTTGTTGCCGAACTCGGGATGATCGTCGAGCGGCAGATGGTAAGCGAACAGGTTCAGGTCATTGGCCAGCAGCAGCTTCAGGCGTCCATATTTGCGGCCGGTGATCTGCGGCGGCTCATTGCGCCAGAAGTAGCCGTGATGGACGAGCACAGCGTCCGCGCCCCAGTCGAGCGCCGCTTCCAGAAAGGCCAGCGAAGCGGTCACGCCGGTCGCGATCCTGTTGACCCGGCGACGCCCTTCCACCTGCAGACCATTCGGGCAGTAGTCCTTGAAGCGCGCGGTTTCAAGGACTTTGTTCAGATACAATTCAAGTTCGATCCGATCCATATAATCCTCTAATCTTCAGATGCTTAGACGCTTTTGGCTGTTCTTTGCCCAAGCGGTGACCGTGCTGTTGGCGTTGATGTTCATCATCGCCACCCTCAAACCGCAATGGCTGCAGCGACAAGGGCAATTCGGCAAGCAACTTTCCGAGCCGATCGTCGCACTGCGGGAAGTGGCGCCTGGCATCGGTAGCAGCGGTCCCGCGCAAGCTTCTTATGCCGACGCCGCGCAGAAGGCATCCCCCGCGGTCGTCAACGTGTTCTCCAGCAAGGACGGGTCTTTGCCGCCCGATCCCCGGGCGAAAGATCCGCTGTTTCGCTATTTCTTCGGCAACAAGAACAACGGCAAGCAGCAGGAACAGCCCGCAGCCAATCTCGGCTCGGGTGTCATAGTGAGTTCGGAAGGTTACATTCTAACGAACCAGCACGTCGTCGACGGTGCGGATCAGATCGAAATCGCGCTCGCCGACGGCCGCACGACCACCGCCAAGGTGATCGGCGTCGATCCGGAGACGGACCTGGCGGTGCTCAAGGTGAGCCTGACCAACCTGCCCACCATCACGCTCGGCCGCATGGACCAAACACGCGTGGGCGATGTGGTGCTGGCCATCGGCAATCCGTTTGGCGTGGGTCAGACGGTGACCATGGGGATTGTCAGCGCCCTTGGCCGCAATCACCTCGGCATCAATACCTTCGAAAACTTCATCCAGACCGATGCGGCGATCAACCCCGGCAACTCTGGCGGCGCACTGGTGGACGTCAACGGCAATCTGCTGGGCATCAATACGGCGATTTACTCGCGCTCGGGCGGCTCGCTGGGGATCGGCTTTGCGATTCCCGTGTCGACCGCGCGCAGCGTGCTGGAGAGCATCATCACGACTGGCTCGGTCACGCGGGGCTGGATCGGCGTGGAGCCGCAGGACGTGACGCCCGAGATTGCTGAATCGTTCGGGCTCGAGCAGAAGTCCGGGGCGATTGTGGCCGGCGTGCTGAAGAACGGGCCGGCGGACCGCGCCGGCATCAAGCCGGGCGACATTCTGGTGAGCGTGGACGGCCAGGACATCACCGACACGACCCGTCTGCTGAACCTGATCGCGCAGATCAAGCCGGGGTCGAACGCGAAGATCCATCTGGTGCGCAAGAACCACGAAATGGATGTCGATGTGATGATCGGCAAGCGGCCTCCGCCGCCCAAGCAGCCCGTCGACGACGGCGACGATCAGAACGACGACGGCGGTTGAGCGAAAGGAAAGCGCAGGGCCATCATTGGCCCTGCGCAAAACAAAGAAGGCAGTCCGATTAGCGGCTGCCCTCTTTGCATCTGCAAACTGTCGTCATCTGCTGCGGCTGCGGCTGCGGCTGCGGCTGCGGCTGCGGCTGCGCGACATGCTGGCGCCGCATTGGAAGCCGTCCAGAACGCTCACTCTGACACGTTCAGCCCGACGCCTGCCCCTCTTCGTCGGGCACCTCGACCTGCTTGCCGACAATCAGCCGCGCCGCGATGATGCCCACCTCGTACAGGATGATCAAAGGCAACGCGAGAATAAGCTGCGAGAACACGTCAGGCGGCGTGACGACGGCGGAGACGATGAACGCCCCGACGATCACATACGGACGGATCTGACGCAGCTTCTTGACCGTCAGAAGGCCCATTCGGACCAGCAGCACCACGACGATCGGAACCTCGAAGGTCACCCCGAATGCAATGAACATGGTCAACACGAAACTCAGATAGTTGTCGATGTCCGTGTTCATTGCCGCACCGAGCGGCGCGTTATAGTGCGCCATCACGCGGAAGATGGTCGGAAACACCACGAAGTACGCGAACGCCATGCCGCACAGAAACAGGATGTAGCTGCTGCCCACCAGCGGCACGACCAGTTTCTTTTCATGCTGATAGAGCCCCGGCGCCACGAACGCCCAGATCTGATATAGCACGACCGGCAGCGCAATGACGAGTGCAACCATCATGGTCACCTTCATCGGCACGAAGAAGGAGCCCGTGACGTCGGTGACGATCAGTTTGCCGTCCTTCGGCAAATTCACCATCAAAGGCCGTGCGAGCAGCCTGAAGATGTCCGGCGCCCAGTAGACAAGCCCAATAAATACCACGATGACGGCAATGCCGGCGCGGATGATGCGATCGCGCAGTTCAACGAGGTGAGAAATGAAGGTCTCTTCAGTGCCTTCGGTTTGATTTAGCTGGGGGTCGCTCACGCCGGCCCTCGGTAGGAGATTATCGCCAGAGTCATCAGAAGAAACGCGTCGGGCGGCGCAGGCTCACCGGTGTGTGACGCGCCACGCGCGCCGCGCCCGACTGCACGCGCGTGCGGCGGGTGGTGGCGCGCTTGTACCAGGTGGGCATTGCCGTCTGCTTGACGCGCCAGTTCTTGCGCTTTGGCGCTGCGGCCGGCGTGCTATGCCAGGAGGTGGAGACGGACGAATTACCCGCCGCGCTTTCGAGCGAGCCGCCGGCAATGCTTGGGCTCACCGATGAGCCTGAACCCCACGCGTCGTTCAGTTCGGATTCGTGCTTGCGCATCGTGTCGTGAACCTTGGTTTCCACATTGCTCGCCGCGGTCTCGAACTCGGTCTTCATGCGCCGTAATTCGTCGAGTTCGATTTCACGCTTGACTTCGGCCTTCACGTCATTGATATAACGTTGTGCGCGGCCGAACAGCGCCCCCGCGGTGCGGGCGACGCGCGGCAGCCGCTCCGGCCCGAGTACGACCAGTGCGACGACGCCGATCAGCGCCATCTTGGTTAGACCGAGGTCCAGCATGGAGGGTGGTTCCCGTCAGTGCGCGATTGGGCCGCGGCTTAGCGGTAATCGCTCGAACGCGGCGTCTTTTCTTTTGCGTCGACGTCGACCGTTTCGCGCGGCAATTCGCGCTGCGCCGGGTCGCCCGGTGTCTCCGCTTCTTTCATGCCTTCCTTGAAGCCCTTCACAGCGCCACCCAGATCGGTGCCGATATTGCGCAGCTTCTTCGTGCCGAACACCAGTGCAACGATCAGCAGAACAATCAGCCAGTGCCAAATACTAAACGAACCCATGACTTCTCTCCTTAACCCCGACTTCGCCGGCATCGCGTTTGCGCGCGGCGGCCCTGTGCGCCTTACGGCCCGAATCGAGACGCGTACGCCTCATCTATACGTTGCCGCCGCTGCTTCAGATTCCCCCAGCGGCACTGGGCATGATTGTCTACGGCGAATCACGACGCCCTCATTACATTGCAGCAGAAAACGTTCGCCCAATCGTGCGACATGATGCACCAGCCAGGGCGCCAGCGGAACCCGGCCGGATGGCCACGTTCATGGAGCAATGGCTGCGGCGCTTACCTCACCCCATGCGTTGCCAGGGACGCGGCCCCGCGAGGATATGCGCGTGCAGGTGGTACACCTCCTGCCCGCCGCCCGGCCCGGTATTGATTACCGTGCGAAAGCCGGTTTCGCCGCCCGTATAGGCCACGCCGAGCTGCTGCGCCAGACGCGCCACCAATATAAGCATTCTACCAAGCAGCGGTGCATCGCTTTCGGTGCAGTTCGAGAGCGTTTCGATGTGCTTGCGCGGAATCACCAGCACGTGGGTCTCGGCGGCGGGGCGAATGTCGCGAAAAGCGACGAATTCTTCGTCCTCGTGGACTTTGGTGGACGGAATCTCGCCCGCGGCGATCTTGCAGAAAAGGCAGTTTGAATCGTGGCTCATGGATGTCCTGAGGCGCAAACAGACGGGGCGGCCGGACCGAAGGTCAGAACCACGCCCGCGGATTCACTAGCGGCTTGTTATCGTACAGATACAGCCAGCCCTTGATGATACGGTACAACATCCAGATCCCGACAGCCCACAGGATAGGAATTCCGATCACGACGAAAAACAGCAGGCCACCGATCAGATAGCCGAGCATGCACCACCAGAAGGTGCGCATTTGCCACTGAAAGTGCGCTTCGTAGGGCGTGCCGATCGCGTCGGGCCGCTTGACGTAATTGATGATGATGGCGATCAGCACCGAGATGCCGCCGGTCAGCCAGTAGACCGCATACAGCGCATAGAGCACGTGCGTCAGCGTGCGGGCGCTGCGCTCGCGTTCGGATTCGAGGGCATTGCGGTACGTGGGCGGCGGATATCCGCCTTGCGACTGTTCCATGCTTGCGTCCTCCTTCCTGTTACCGGGTTGACGTTCAGTTGACGTGAGGTTGGCGTCCGGCGGCCTTTCAGTCGCCGTTCTGCTCGCGGTCGCGGCTCTTGCGCAACGCTTTCTCTTCGATGCCCGACATGCCTTCGCGGCGCTCGAGTTCGGCGAGCACATCCGCCGGGCTCAGATCGAAATGCGACAGCATCACCAGACAATGGAACCACAGGTCGGCCACTTCGCCGACCAGCGCGGTCGGCGCGCCCCCCTGGCGCACGTCCTTGGCGGCAAGCACGACCTCGGTCGCTTCTTCGCCGATCTTCTTCAAAACCGCGTCGTCGCCCTTGTGAAACAGGCGCGACACATACGAGACGTCCGGATCGCCGCCCTTGCGGCTGTCGATGACCGCCGCGAGGCGCAGCAGTGTATCGTTCGTCGATTGCGAGTTTTGCGTCATTTGTAGATGTGTTCGGGGTCTTTCAGGACGGGTTCAACCGCGACCCAATCGCCGTCGTCGACCGTCCCTTCGAATTTCTGGAAAAAGCACGAGTGGCGGCCGGTGTGGCAGGCAATGCCGGACACCTGTTCTACCTTCAGCAGCACGACGTCTTCATCGCAATCGAGCCGCACTTCGTGCACATGCTGCACGTGACCGGACTCTTCGCCCTTGAACCACAGGCGCTGGCGCGAGCGCGAGAAGTACACCGCGCGACCGGTCTCGACCGTCTTGGCGAGCGCCTCGCGGTTCATCCATGCAAACATCAGCACGTCGTTGCTCGAGGCTTCCTGGGCGATCACCGGCACGAGGCCGTTCGCGTCCCACTTCACCTTGTCGAGCCAATCCACAGCCGTAGGATTCACCACGTCACAACCTCACCGAAATGCCCTGACCGGCCATGAAGCGCTTGGCTTCGCCGACCGTGTGTTCGCCGTAGTGGAAGATGCTGGCGGCCAGCACGGCGTCCGCGTGACCGTCCTTGATGCCGTCGGCCAGATGCTGCAGCGAGCCGACGCCGCCCGAGGCAATCACCGGAATCGGCACGGCGTCCGACACGGCACGCGTGAGCGCCAGATCGAAGCCGCTCTTGGTGCCGTCACGGTCCATGCTGGTGAGCAGGATTTCGCCGGCGCCAAGTTCGGCCATCTTGCGCGCCCATTCAACCGCTTCCAGCCCGGTCGCCTTGCGTCCACCGTGCGTGAAGACTTCCCAGCGCGGCGCTTCGCCTTCGGCGGAGACGCGCTTGGCGTCGATCGCCACCACGATGCATTGCGAGCCGTATTTGTCGGTCGCATCGCGCACCAGCTGCGGATTCGCCACCGCCGACGAGTTCATGCTGATCTTGTCCGCGCCCGCGTTGAGCAGGCGCCGCACGTCTTCGACGGCGCGCACGCCGCCGCCGACCGTCAGCGGAATGAACACCTGCGAGGCGACCGCTTCGATGATCGGCAGGATCAGGTCGCGCTGGTCCGAAGTGGCGGTGATGTCGAGGAAGGTGAGTTCGTCGGCGCCCTGCTCGTCGTAGCGACGGGCAATTTCGACCGGGTCACCCGCATCGCGCAGTTCGACGAAGTTGACGCCCTTGACCACGCGGCCAGCCGTGACGTCCAGACAGGGGATGATGCGTTTAGCTAGAGCCATGATCGTGCAAATTCTTGCCAATACCGCTGATGAGGCCGCTCCGAGGCGAGCGGCGCAATGCCGGCGCGCGTTGCCGCGCAGGGCCCACTAACCCAGCGCTAGCAGACTCGCGGGCCGCCGCTTAGGCGTCGTCCGACTCGCGCAGCTTGTCGGCGAGGGTCTGTGCCGCCGTGAAATCGAGGTCGCCCGAATAGATGGCGCGTCCGCAGATCACGCCTTCGATGCCTTCGACTTCGACTTCGCACAGCGCTTCGATGTCGGCGAGATTCGACAGGCCGCCGCTCGCGATCACCGGAATCTTCACCGCGCGCGCCAGACGCACCGTCGCGTCGATGTTGATGCCCTGGAGCATGCCGTCCCGGCCGATATCGGTATAGATGATCGACTCGCAGCCGTAGTCCTCGAACTTGCGCGCGAGATCGGCGACTTCGTGACCGGTCAGCTTGCTCCAGCCGTCGGTAGCGACCTTGCCGTCTTTCGCGTCAAGACCCACGATGATATGGCCGCCGAACGCCGTGCAGGCATCCTGCAGGAAGCCGGGATTCTTCACCGCCGCCGTGCCGATGATCACATAAGAGAGACCGTCGTCCAGATAGCGCTCGATCGTGTTCAGGTCGCGGATCCCGCCGCCCAGCTGGACGGGAATCTCACCACCGACTTCCTCGATGATCGCGCGGATCGCGTCTTCGTTCTTCGGCTTACCGGCGAACGCTCCGTTGAGGTCGACGAGATGCAGGCGCCGGGCGCCGCGGTCGACCCAATGTCGGGCCATAGCCGCCGGTTCCTCGGAAAAAATCGTCGCCTGGTCCATGTCGCCCTGTTTAAGGCGTACACACTGACCATCTTTCAGGTCGATGGCGGGAATCAGCAGCATAGCAATCGGGTGTTGTCAGGGAAGAAGGTTTAAAGTCGGCCGGCGCCGGGCAGGCGGGATAAGCCCGCTCCGGTACCGTTTCGCTAGTTTAGTACAACTCTTTCAGTACCCCGGCGCATGTGTATCGGGCTCGGGAACGCGGTTTCGAACGCCGGGCCGGCATGGGACAAACCGCACCCGGCAAAACCGGCTATTAGACGGTAGGCGCTCACGGGTTCCAGTGCACGAAGTTTCGATACACACGCAGTCCCGCTTCGGCACTCTTCTCCGGGTGAAATTGCGTCGCGAAGATATTGTCCCGCGCCACTGCCGAGGTGAAGGGCACGCCGTACACGGTTTCGCCCGAGGTATGGGCCGCGTTGTCCGGCGCTACGTAGTAGCTGTGCACGAAGTAGAAGAAGCTGTTATCCGCAACCCCGTCCCACAGCGGATGCGGCACGGCCTGCCTGACCCGGTTCCAGCCCATCTGCGGCACCTTGAAGCGTGAACCGTCGTCCTGCAACTGGCCTTCCAGATCGAAGCGCAGCACCTTGCCGGGTAGCAGGCCGAGGCCACGGGTATCGCCCTCGGCGCTCCAGTCAAACAGCATCTGCTCGCCCACGCACACGCCCATCAACGGCTTGCTGCGCGACGCTTCAATCACCGCTTCCTGCAGACCCGATTCGCCGAGACAGCGCATGCAATCCGGCATTGCGCCCTGACCGGGAAGCACGACACGGTCAGCCGCGCGGATCGCTTCCGGCCGGTCGACGATCGCCACGTCCGCGTCCGGCGCAGCCTTCCTCAACGCCTGGGCGACCGAACGCAGGTTGCCCATTCCGTAATCCACAATCGCAATCGAAGTTTTCATTTCAAGTTAGACAGTAACGCCTCGCTTAACGGACGAGGTGAACGACTTGAGGATACCCGTCGCAAAGCGCAAGCCCGGTCCGCTTAGTCTGCGCCAGGAA
This sequence comes from Paraburkholderia sp. GAS206C, assembly GCF_050435645.1. Taxonomy (NCBI): domain Bacteria; kingdom Pseudomonadati; phylum Pseudomonadota; class Betaproteobacteria; order Burkholderiales; family Burkholderiaceae; genus Paraburkholderia; species Paraburkholderia sp. GAS206C. Next base: position 82,410 of record NZ_JBNDKR010000017.1, read on the forward strand.
ACGCCTGGCCGCCTCAGGTTTTACGCTCTGAAAGGAGTCGCACGCGCAGCGGCAACAGATCTGGGATGCTTACAGGCTGCCCTTGGTCGACGGAATCTGCCCCGCCGCGCGGTCATCCAGTTCCACCGCCATGCGCAGGGCTCGTCCGAACGCCTTGAACACCGTCTCCATCTGGTGATGGGCGTTCAGGCCGCGCAGGTTGTCGATATGGAGCGTCACGCCAGCATGGTTCACAAAGCCACGGAAGAATTCGATGGACAGATCGACGTCGAACGTACCGATGCGCGCACGCGTAAACGGCACATGGAATTCGAGACCCGGCCGGCCGGAAAAATCGATCACGACACGCGACAGCGCTTCGTCGAGCGGCACGTAAGAATGACCGTAGCGACGAATGCCCTTCTTGTCGCCGACCGCCTTCGCGACTGCCTGCCCCAGCGTGATGCCGACGTCTTCGACCGTATGGTGGTCGTCGATATGCGTATCGCCATGCGCCTCGATGTCGAGATCGATCAATCCATGCCGCGCGATCTGGTCGAGCATGTGGTCAAGGAACGGCACACCGGTGGCGAGCTTCTGCTTGCCGGTGCCATCCAGATTGATCTTGATACGGATCTGCGTTTCGCTAGTGTCGCGAACGACTTCCGCCTGGCGCATGGTAATTCCTCGAATCTGACTATGAAAGAAAGGGAGTTGGGGGGAACGCCGAATGCCGCGCCCGCCATGCGGTGCGCGGCGTAACGGCACGCCGTTTAATGCAGCACGAGTTTCAGTGCGGCCAGCAGTTGCGCATTTTCCTCAGGGGAACCGACCGTCAGGCGTACGCAATTCGCCAGCAATGGATGCATTTTACTCACGTTTTTGATCAAAACCCGTGCAGTGAGCAGCGTGTCGAACATAACGGATGCATCAGGGACCCTCACCAGCAGGAAGTTGCCCGCGCTCGGGAAGACCTCCGCGCCCGGCAGTTCGGCCACGGCGTGCGCCAGTTTCGTGCGCTCCTCGCGCAGTTGCGCGGCCTGCGCATCGAGCACGTCGAGATGGTCGAGCAGGAAATCGGCGGTCGCCTGGGTCAGCACATTAACGTTGTAAGGAGGCCGCACTTTATCGAACTCGGTGAGCCAGGCCGCGCGTCCGACCAGATAGCCGAGGCGAATGCCAGCGAGGCCGAGCTTCGAAACCGTGCGCATCACGACTACGTTGTCGAACGTATCGGCGCGCGGCAGCCAGCTTTGCTGCGCGAACGGCTGATAGGCCTCGTCGATCACCACGAGGCTCTTGTCCGCGGCGGCGATGATGCGCTCCATGTCCGCGTCGTCGTACAGCGTGCCGGTCGGGTTGTTCGGATAGGCCAGATAGACGATGGCCGGTTGATGCTCCGCGATGGCCGCAAGCATTGCCTCAGTGTCGAGCGTGAAATCCGCCTTTAGCGGCACACCGACGAAGTCCAGATTCGCCAGCCTGGCCGACAGCTGATACATCACGAAGCCCGGCACCGGTGCGAGCACTTTCGCGCCCGGCTGCGCGCAGGCCATCGAGATCATGCTGATCAGTTCATCCGAGCCGTTGCCAAGCAGAACTTCGCAGTTTGCCGGCACGTCCATCACCCGCTTGATCTTGGCGAGCAGCGCCTCCGGGCGCGGCGCCGGATAGCGGTTCAGCGCGACGCCGGACAGACGCTCGCCGAGCTGGGCCGCGAGCGGCGCGGGCAAGGAGAACGGGTTCTCCATGGCGTCGAGCTTCACGAAGCCCGTGGCGTCCGGAACCGGATAGCTCGTCATTGCGAGCACGTCGCGGCGAATGATGTCTTGAGGTGTCGTCATGGATGGGCGGACCGGCCGACTCGGGGCAGGTCATACAAGGGCGGCGCAAGCGCCGCCCCGGTTGGTCAATGTTCTGTTAAGCAGCCGGCTGGATAAAGCCTGACTGTGATACCCGACGCGCTCAGCCGTTCTGCTTCATCCGGTACTCGGCGCTGCGGGCATGCGCGGGCAGTCCTTCACCATACGCCAGTTCAGCCGCGATCTCACCCAGGGTCTGCGCACCTTCCGCACTGACTTCGATCACGCTAGAGCGCTTGAAGAAATCATAGACGCCGAGCGGCGACGAGAACCGTGCGGTGCGCGACGTAGGCAGCACGTGATTCGGGCCCGCGCAGTAATCGCCGAGGCTTTCGCTCGTGTAGCGGCCAAGGAAGATCGCGCCGGCATGGCGGATCAGCTTGCCCCATTGATGCGGGTCGAGCGCGGAGATTTCGAGGTGTTCCGGTGCGATGTCGTTGGCGATCGCGCAGGCTTCGGCCATGTCGCGCACCTTGATTAGCGCGCCGCGTCCTTCCAGCGAAGCCTGGATCACGTCGCGGCGCGGCATGGTGGGCAGCAATTCATTGATCGCGTCGTGCACGCGGGCGATAAAGGCGTCGTCCGGACACAGCAGAATCGATTGCGCGAGCTCGTCGTGCTCGGCCTGCGAGAACAGGTCCATGGCGACCCAGCGCGGATCGGTGGTGCCGTCGCACAGCACCAGGATTTCGGACGGGCCAGCAATCATGTCGATGCCGACCGTGCCGAATACGCGACGCTTGGCCGAGGCCACATACGCGTTGCCCGGGCCGCAGATCTTGTCGACCGCGGGCACGGTGGCCGTGCCATAAGCGAGCGCGCCGACAGCCTGCGCACCACCGATGGTGAACACGCGGTCAACCCCGCCCAGCAGCGCCGCTGCCAGTACCAGCGGATTCTTCACGCCGTCCGGAGTCGGCACCACCATGACGATTTCGCGCACACCGGCCACCCGCGCCGGAATCGAGTTCATCAACACCGACGACGGATACGCCGCCTTGCCGCCCGGCACGTAGATGCCGGCGCGATCTAGCGGCGTGACCTTCTGACCCAGCACGGTGCCGTCCGACTCCGTGTATTGCCAGCTATGGCTGCCGCATTCTATCTTCTGCTTCTCGTGATACCCGCGCACGCGTCCGGCAGCGGCCTCGAGCGCAGCACGGCGGCGCGGGTCGAGCCCTTCCAGCGCGGCTTCGAGTTCCGACATCGGCAATTCGAACTCCGCCACGCTCGACGCCTTAAGACGGTCGAAGCGGTTGGTGTACTCGAGCACTGCGGCGTCGCCGCGCGCCTTCACGTCGGCCAGAATCTGCACGACCGATTGTTCGATCGCTTCATCCTCGCTCGCCTCGAACGCGAGCACCGCGTGCAGCGCCTTCTGGAATTCAGGAGCGCTGGAGTCGAGTTTGCGAATCTTGATAGACATGCTGGTATCCGTTTCGGTAAGGCGCGCCTTAGGCCCTTCGAGGCGCGTCAGGCAGAATCAGGCATCGGCAGGCGTCGTCAGGCCGGCGCATCGGCGCGCCGCGACGCGCGTTCGAACGCGTCGAGGAACGGCCGCAGCGCGGCGCGCTTGAGCTTGAGCGCCGCCTGGTTCACGACGAGGCGCGACGAGATCTGCATGATCTCTTCCACCTCGACAAGATTGTTTGCGCGCAAGGTGCCGCCCGAGCTGACCAGGTCGACGATCGCATCGGCGAGGCCCACCAGCGGCGCGAGTTCCATCGAGCCGTACAGCTTGATCAGGTCGACGTGCACACCCTTCGCCGCGAAATGCTGGCGCGCAGTTTCCACATACTTGGTCGCCACCCGCAGACGCGCACCCTGGCGCACCGCGTTCTCGTAATCGAAGCCCGCCGCCACGGCCACTGACATCCGGCAACGCGCGATGTCGAGGTCAATGGGCTGATACAGGCCGCTGCCGCCATGCTCGAGCAGCACGTCTTTACCCGCCACACCGAAGTCGGCCGCGCCGTATTCCACGTAAGTGGGGACGTCCGTGGCGCGCACAATGATCACGCGCAGGTTGGCGTCCGTGGTCGGCAGAATCAGCTTGCGCGAGGTTTCCGGATCTTCGGCCACCTGCACGCCGGCCGCTGCCAGCAGCGGCAACGTCTCTTCGAAGATACGCCCTTTCGACAGCGCAAGCGTCAGCGGCGCGCTCACGGCCCGAGACGACGAGGTTTGCGGCGCCGAGCTCATGCCTCGCTCCCTGCAATACGGCGCACTTTCGCGCCGACTGCCGTCAGCTTCGACTCCATGCGGTCGTAGCCACGGTCGAGGTGATAGATGCGGTCGATCAGCGTCTCACCGTCGGCGCACAGGCCGGCGATCACGAGGCTTGCCGAAGCGCGCAGGTCTGTGGCCATGACCTTGGCGCCCGACAGTTTGTCGACGCCGTTCACGAGCGCAGTGTTGCCATCGATCGTGATGCTAGCGCCGAGGCGGTTCAACTCCTGCACGTGCATGAAGCGGTTTTCGAAGATCGTTTCGACCACTTGAGCGGTGCCGCTCGCGACCGTATTGAGCGCCATGAACTGCGCCTGCATGTCGGTCGGGAACGCCGGGTACTCGGAGGTACGCACGCCCACTGCGAGCGGGCGCTGGTCCATGCGCACGCGCATCCAGTCGTCGCCTTCTTCAATCGTCACGCCGGCTTCGCGCAGCTTTTCCGTCACGGCTTCGAGGATCAGCGGACGCACATGGCGCAGGATCACGTCGCCACCGGCCGCGGCCACCGCACACAGGAACGTACCGGCTTCGATACGGTCCGGAATCACCGTGTGCTTCGCGCCGTGCAGCTTGTTGACGCCCTGGATCACCAGACGGTCCGTGCCGATGCCGTCGATCTTCGCGCCCATCTCAACCAGCAGGTGCGCGAGGTCGCCCACTTCCGGCTCACGCGCGGCGTTCTCAATCACGGTCTCACCTTCAGCCAGCACCGCTGCCATCAGCAGATTCTCGGTGCCGGTGACGGTGATCATGTCGGTCACGATACGCGTGCCCTTCAGACGCTTCGCGCGAGCTTCGATAAAGCCATGCTCGATCGTGATCTCCGCACCCATCGCCTGCAGACCCTTGATATGCTGATCGACCGGCCGCGCGCCGATGGCGCAGCCGCCCGGCAGCGACACCTTCGCCTCGCCGAAGCGCGCAAGCAACGGTCCGAGCACGAGGATCGAAGCGCGCATGGTCTTCACCAGCTCATACGGCGCGACGAGGTTATCCACCTTCGAGGCGTCGAGCGACACGCGCCCCGCGTTCGCTTCGCTACGCACGCCCATCTGGTTGAGCAGCTTGAGCGTGGTGCGCACGTCCTGCAGGTCAGGCACGTTCTCGAGATGAACCGGCTCCGCGCTCAGCAGGCCGGCGCACAGGATCGGCAAGGCGGCGTTCTTCGCCCCCGACACGACGATCTCACCGGCCAGCCGCTGGCCGCCTTCAATGACGAGTTTGTCCATACCTGTCGTTTCCTGATCTTCCCGGCTTGCTACCGGGGCTGCTTTGCTTGCTGCGGCGGCGCCGCTGCCGGCCTCACGCCTGTCTTGTGTAATTCGCACTAACGTTCCAGATTACGCGTTTTGCCATTCGGCGGGCGTCAGCGTCTTCATGCTGAGCGCGTGGATTTCTTCGCGCATGCGGTCGCCGAGCGCCGCATACACGAGTTGATGGCGTTGGATCAGCCGCTTGCCTTCGAAGCTCGGAGATACGATGGTCGCAAAGAAATGCTGACCGTCGCCTTCCACTTCGAGATGCTCGCAGGCGAGTCCAACCGCGATGTATTGCTTGACCTGTTCGGGAGTCGGCAACATGGGGAATGCTCCTCGTCAGTGGCGCAGCTTGAAGCCGGAGGCGAGCATGCGCATTGCCACCACGGCCAGCACCACAAAGAAACCGGCGACAATGCCCAGGCTCACGAGCGGATCGATATCCGAAACCCCGAAGAAACCGTAGCGAAAGCCGTCGATCATGTAGAAAAAGGGATTAAGCCGCGACACCTCGCGCCACACTGGCGGCAACGTGTGCGTCGAGTAGAACACGCCCGACAGGAACGTGAGCGGCATGATCAGGAAATTCTGGAAGGCGGCGAGCTGATCGAACTTCTCGGCCCAGATGCCGGCAATCAGACCCAGCGTGCCGAGGATCCCCGCACCGAGCACCGCGAACGCCACGATCATGAGCGGCGCGCTAAAGCTCACCGGCACAAACCAGATCGTCACGATAAACACCCCGAACCCGACCGCGAGTCCGCGCACCACCGAAGCCAGCACATAAGCGAAGTACATCTCATAGTGGGACAGCGGCGGCAGTAGCACGAACACCAGGTTGCCGGTGATTTTCGACTGGATTAGCGACGACGAACTGTTGGCGAACGCGTTCTGCAACACGCTCATCATCACGAGGCCCGGAATCAGGAAACTGGTGTACTCGACGCCCGGATAAACCTGCACGTGGCCGCGCAACGCGTGGCCGAAAATCGTCAGATACAGGAGCGCGGTGATGACCGGAGCGAGAACCGTCTGAAACGCGACCTTCCAGAAACGCAGGATTTCCTTATAAAACAGCGTACCGAATCCACTGCTGTAGCTGCTCATGCAAGCCCCTCGATCACTTCCGGACCGTTCATCACCTGAACGAACACATCTTCGAGGTCGGCTTTGCGGACCTCGATTTCTTCGAATGTACAACCCGCGTTGCGGCATTGCGCGAGAATCGGCTCGACCTCGTCGTAGCTCGACAGACGCAGCAGATGCTGGCGGCCATTGCCGTTGCCCGGGTCGGAGTCGACTTCGAGTGGCCGCAACTCCACCGGCAGCACGCCTTGGGCGAAACGCAGGAACAGTTGCATGCCGGCAAAGCGCTGCAGCAGCGCGCTGGTGCGTTCGAGCGCCACCACTTCGCCGCGCCGCAGCATGGCGATGCGGTCGCACAGCGACTCCGCCTCTTCCAGATAGTGCGTGGTCAGGACGATCGTGTGACCCTCGCGATTCAGTCGCGAGATGAATTTCCACAGGGTTTGACGCAGTTCAACGTCGACGCCCGCGGTCGGCTCGTCGAGCACGATAACCGGCGGTCGATGCACCAGCGCCTGCGCGACCAGCACGCGTCGCTTCATCCCCCCCGACAGCGCGCGCATGTTGGCGTCGGCCTTTTCGGTGAGATCGAGGTTGGCCATCACTTCGTCGATCCACGCGTCGTTTTTGCGCAGGCCGTAGTAGCCGGACTGGATACGCAAGGTCTCGCGCACCGTGAAGAACGGGTCGAACACAAGTTCCTGCGGCACGACGCCGAGTGCCCGGCGAGCTTCGCGAAAATCGTCGACCACGTCGTGGCCGCGCACGGCGATGCTGCCTTCGTCGGCGCGCGCGAGGCCCGCGAGGATGCTGATGAGCGTCGTCTTACCCGCGCCGTTCGGACCGAGCAGTCCGAAAAACTCGCCTTCTTCCACCGTGAGGCTGACGCCCTTGAGCGCCTGAAGATCTTTGTAGCGCTTCTTGACGTTACGAATTTCTATGGCTGGCATGACTGTGGGCCGCTTTATATGGCGGCGCCTGAAAGGTGCGCAAATGCTGGAATGACCGGAATTGGGGCCGGCTTGAAACCAGGGCCGAGCCGCAAAAAACGGTTGATTATAGGGCAAAGTCGGGAGCCCCGACCTCGCCTGGGGAATTGGGAGGTGACGCGGGAAGCGTCAGTTGAGCGTCAATGTCGCGCCGAGATAATGCTGTCGACGCCGTAGACGTGGGCCAGGCTGGCGAGACCAGCGGGCAGGTTGACGATTTCGAGCGCGGTGCCGCGTGCCTGGGCGGCCCGCTGCCACGCGATCAGCACGGCGAGCGCCGACGAGTCGAACTGCGCAAGCGGCGCGCAATCGACACCGTTCGCACCCGCTGCGATACGTTGCAGCCCCGCCGCGAGCGCGGCCTTCGCGCTCGCGTGGGTCAACGTGGTGCCGGTTTCGAAACGGCCCGCCACTGAGCGGACCTCGGCGTTCACCGCTGTGCTCACGACTGCTTGCCTGCGGCGAGTTGCTGGTTGCGCTGTGTGAGGAACTGGATCAGCCCGTCGACGCCGTGTTGCTGGATCTGCTCATTGAACTGCTGCTGATACGCCTGGATCAGCCATGCGCCAAGCACGTTGATGTCATACACGCGCCAGCCGTCCTGCGTTTTGTACAGACGATAGTCGAGTTCCACCGGCGAGCCGTTGTTCATCACCACCGAGCGCACCACCGTATCGGTGTCGTCCGGATTCATGCGAAACGGCTTGTACTGGATCTGCTGGTCTTTGACCTGCGCGAGCGCGCCCGAATACGTACGGATCAGCAGCATCTTGAACTGCTCGACCACGGCGTTTTGCTGCTCCGGCGTGGCGGTACGCCAGTTGCGACCCATGGCCAGTTGCGTCGTGCGGCGGAAGTCCGTGTACGGCAGGATCTTCTCGTTGACGAGCTGGGTGATGTGCGAAATGTCGCCCTGCTGGATCGACTTGTCGCTGCGGACAGCGTCGACCACCTGCTGGGTGACGGTCTTGATCAGCGCATCGGGTGCGCTGCTATCGACCGCTTGCGCATAAGCTGCGCTACCAAACGAAAACAACGCAGCAAAAAACGGAACGAGGAAGAATTTTTTCATATTAAGCCTAGCAAGAAGAATAGTGCGGCAAACCTTGGAGCCGACAATAGCACGCGAGTTCATCCACGATCCACGCGCAACCTGACAGAGTCGTTTCCAGGTGTTACTGCCGCATCCTCAACGCAATCTGAACGACGGGAAGGTAAGCCGCGGCGGCACGACCTGGTCGGCAGGGACCTGATCGTTCTCCGGGCCACCATTCATATCGATCGGTGGTGACGCGGCCGTGTCAGAAGCCGGCGTCGCAGTCGCGGCGGTGGCGCCCGAGGCGCCCTGCGGCGCTCCGGCACCTGCCTGCGCAGGCGTGGCCACTGTCGCGGAAGCCGCGCCTGGCGCCGAAGCGGCCCCGGCAGCGGCGGCCGCGCCGCCATCGACGTCGTCGTATTTCGGCAGCGGTGCATTGTCGCCGTAATCCGGCAGCGCCGCGTTGCCGCCACCCTTACCCTGGGTCAACAGATAGTTACGACGCTGCAGGTATGCATTACGCACGAACGAATACTTGTCGAGCGCCGCGCCTTCCAGCACATCGCTCGCGTTCAGCAGGTTCGCCCGCGTGTTGACGATGTTGATCCCGTACAGCGCCCAGCTCAGGCCGTCCGGGTGAATATAAGTCAACGGGTTGACGAAGTATTCGGCTATTGAGCCGAACCCATCGCGCACCGTGCTCGGCCCGAACAGCGGCAGCACCAGGTACGGTCCCGACGGCACGCCATAGTGACCGAGCGTGAGGCCGAAGTCGTTCTCGTGCTTGGGCAGCTTCGCAAGCGTCGCCACGTCGAACAGGCCGCCGACGCCGAAGGTGGTGTTGATGACGATCCGCATGATGTCCTCGACACCGTCGGTAATCTTCAACTGCAGCAGATTGTTGGCCGCAATGTAGACGTCGCCGATGTTCGAGAAGAAGTTCGTCACGCTGTCGCGCACCGGCTGCGGTGTGATGTACACATAGCCCTTCGCAACAGGCTTCAGCGCGTACTGGTCGATCTTGTCGTTGAACTTGAAGATCGTACGGTTCACGCCCTCGAGCGGATCGCCCTTGGTCGGAGTCTGGACCGTCGCACAGCCGGCGAGCAGCGCCGCGCCGAACGCCAGCGTGGTGATACGGACGCGCATGGTCTGCATTCTTGTTCTCCTTATTGACCCGACGCGCCCGAAGCGGGCACAGCCGGCGCCGGTGCCGCCGGTGCGGGGGCTGCAGCGGGTGCGCCCGGCTTGGCAGCGCCTGAGTCTGCCGCCTTGCTATAGAGGAATTGTCCAATCAGGTTTTCGAGCACGATGGCCGACTGCGTCATCGAGATCGTGTCGCCTGCCTTCAACATCTCGCTATCGCCACCCGGTTCGAGACCGATGTACTGCTCACCGAGCAGGCCAGAAGTCAGGATCTTGGCGGAGGTGTCCTTCGGAAACTGGTATTGCTTGTCGAGATCGATTGTGACCAAAGCTTGATACGAATTCGTGTCGAAGTTGATCGAGTCGACGCGGCCGACCGTCACGCCCGCACTCTTCACCGGCGCGCGCGCCTTCAGGCCGCCGATATTGTCGAACTTGAGTTTGACCGGGTAGGTTGCCTGAAACGACAACGAGCTCATGTTGCCGGCCTTCAACGCCAGGAACAGCAGCGCTACGAAACCCAGCACCACAAACAGGCCGACCCAGAAGTCGAGAGCAGTCTTTTTCATCGTCATCCCAAAGAGAATCCATCGCGCCGGCCACGCCGACCCCGCGGCGCGGGCAAGCTGATGCCCGCGGCAGAAAGCGCGTCGCGCGGTTTTAGCTGAACATCAATGCAGTCAGCAGGAAATCGAGGCCCAGCACAGCAAGCGAACCGTACACGACCGTCTTGGTCGTCGCACGTGACACGCCTTCCGGGGTCGGTTTGGCTTCGTAACCCTGGAAAAGCGCGATGAACGTCACCGCAAAGCCGAACACAATACTCTTGATCACCCCGTTACCGACGTCAGCCCACACGTCGACGCCGCCCTGCATCTGCGACCAGAACGAGCCGGCATCGACCCCGATCATCAGCACGCCCACCACATAGCCGCCGCCGATCCCGACCGCGCTGAAGATGGCCGCTAGAATCGGCATCGAGATAATGCCCGCCCACAGGCGCGGTGCGACCACGACCTTGATCGGATCGACCGCCATCATTTCCATGGCCGTCAATTGCTCGCCGGCTTTCATCAGACCGATTTCGGCCGTGAGCGACGTACCGGCGCGCCCCGCGAACAGCAGCGCCGTGACCACCGGCCCCAGCTCGCGCACGAGCGACAGCGCGACCAGCAGCCCGAGCGCCTGCTCGGAACCATAGCGGTTCAGCGTGTTATAGCCCTGCAAGCCGAGGACGAAGCCGACGAACAGGCCCGACACCGCGATGATCACGAGCGAATAATTGCCCACGAAGTGAATCTGCTTCGTGACAAGACGCGGACGGCGCAACAACGGGAAAAATTCGAGCACCAGACGGAAGAAGAGCCGCGTGGCGTAGCCGGCGGTCTCGAGGCCGCCGAGCACCGAACGTCCAATCGCACTGATCATGCCTGTCCCCCGCCGATGCCGAAATCTGCCGCAAGCGGCGTGTTGCTGGGATAGTGGAATTTGAACGGGCCGTCCGGCGCGCCGTCGATGAACTGGCGCACGGTGGGATCGGTCGAGGCCCGCAACTGGTCAGGCGTGCCCTCGGCGTGAACGCCGCCGTTGGCGAGGAAATACACGTAGTCGGCAATCGCGAACGATTCCGGCACATCGTGCGTCACCAGAATCGAGGTCGCGCCGAGCGCCTGATTCAGCGTGCGAATCAGGTTTGCCGTGATGCCAAGCGAAATGGGGTCCAGACCGGCGAACGGCTCGTCGTACATCATCAGTTCGGGGTCGAGCGCGATAGCCCGGGCCAGCGCCACGCGCCGCGCCATGCCGCCGGAGATCTCGGACGGCGACAGATCGCGCGCGCCGCGCAAGCCGACGGCGTTGAGCTTCATCAGCACCAGGTCACGGATCAGTTCTTCCGGCAGGTCTGTGTGCTCACGCAGCGTGAAGGCGACGTTTTCGAACACGGACATGTCGGTGAACAGCGCGCCGAACTGAAACAGCATGCCCATCTTGCGGCGCAATGCGTACAGGCCGTCGCGCGTTTGCGCGCCGACGTCCTGGCCGTGGAACAGGATCTGTCCGCGCAATGCGCGCACGAGGCCGCCGATCAGCCGCAGCACGGTGGTCTTGCCGCATCCCGAGCCGCCCATGACCGCCACGACCTGACCGCGCTGGAAGCGCAGGTTCAGGTTCGACAGGACGAGCCGGTCGCCGTAACCGAAGTCGACGTCACGAAGCTCGAGAAGGGTCTCGGAGGTGGAAGGCACGAGGCTGACAATCCTTTTGCACGGAACGGCGAATTATAGGGCCATCGTGCAAAAGTTGCCGTGACGCGCCCGGTCCCCGATAAACAGGGGACCACGCGATTATGGCGTAAACCCTTGGAGCATTGCAGAAACCGCAACAGCAGGGTCCGCAGCCTCCGTGACAGCCCGCACCACGGCGGCGCAGCCGACGCCGGTCGCCAGTACTTGCGGCAGCACCTGCTGGTCGATTCCGCCAATCGCGACGAGCGGCACCACCCCATCGAGCAGGCGCACGTAGCGGGCGAGACGCCTCAGGCCTTGCGGCGCGGTCGGCATCACTTTGGTGGTGGTCGGGAACACCGCGCCGAGTGCGATGTAACTCGGCCGGAAGTGCAGCGCGATCAGCATCTCGTAGTAGCCGTGCGTCGACAGGCCAAGGCGCACGCCCGCGGCGGCGAGATTGCCGAGGTCGGCAAGATGCAGGTCTTCCTGACCGAGATGGACGCCGTACGCGCCGGCTTCGAGCGCGGCCTGCCAGTGATCGTTGATGAACACCTGAGCGTCATGCTTGCGGCCCGCCGCGACGCAGCGCGCGATTTCCTGCGCCAGTTCGGCCGGCTCAGCAGTTTTGCGGCGCAGCTGGACCGTCTTCACACCGTAGCCGACCACCCGCTCGACCCACTCGGCGGTTGGCAGCACGGGATAGAGGCCGAGGCGATCCGGGCAGCGTGCGAACGGCTGCTCGGGTGCTGCGGGCAATCCGAGGACGCGCGGGAAGCGCGACAGGTCGCACGGCCATGCGTCGGCGGCGGTGGTTTCGTCGCCGTCGCGCCAGGCGAGCGCCAACACCAGTGCGTCGTGCGGATCAAAACCGCAATCCAGAAACGCAGCCAGCGCGGGAATCCAGTCTTCGGCGAGATGGCCTTCCAGCGGATAACGCTCGCCACCCAGATGCAGCGTCGCCCGGCCCGCGGCGGCTTCGATCACACCCGCGCCCTGCACCTGCCAGCGCGCCACCTGTTCGCCATGCTGCTGGGCGTCGGCGATGACGATCAGATCGCCGCCGTTCGCGTCGTCAGGCGCGGTAAGGCAAATCCGCCATGGCGCGTGAGTCGGCGGCCAATCGCCGAGCGTCGCGCGGATGCGTTCGGCGGCTTCGCTCAGTTCGTCGGCGGGCGGCCAGAAGACGTCGCGGCCGGCGAGCGGATTCGTTTGCATGTTCGTCTGCGAGTTCGTTTGCGGCGTGGTCTGACTCATGTCGAACTCCCATCCTGATGCCAGAACGGCATACCGACCACCGGCGTGCTCGCATGGGCCGTTTCGCGTTCAGCCATCGGCCCGGCGAGGTAGGCCTGGCGACCCGCCTCGACGCCGAGCGCGAACGCGCGGGCCATCGCTTCGGGATGGGTCGCCTGCGACACCGCCGTATTCAGCAGTACGCCGTCGAAGCCCCACTCCATCACCTGCGCGGCGTGCGACGGTACGCCAAGCCCCGCATCGACGATCAGCGGCACGTCCGGCAACCGGTCACGCAGCACCCGCAGACCGTATGGATTGATCACGCCCTTGCCGGTGCCGATCGGTGCGCCCCACGGCATCAACGCCTCGCAGCCGGCGTCGAGCAGACGCCGTCCGATCACCAGATCTTCCGTGCAGTACGGCAGCACCTTGAAACCGTCCTTGACGAGTCGCGCAGCCGCTTCGATCAGACCGACCGGATCGGGCTGCAACGTGTAGTCGTCGCCGATCAGTTCGAGCTTGATCCAGTCGGTTTCGAAGACTTCACGCGCCATGTGGGCGGTCGTGACCGCCTCGCCGACGCTCTGGCAGCCGGCCGTGTTTGGCAATAGCGGCACGCCGTGGCGCTTGAGCAGATCGAAGAAGCCGGCTTCGGCACCGCCTTCGTTCATCTGCCGGCGCAGCGCGACGGTAATCATGCCAGGCTTCGCCGCATCGATCGAGTCGGACAGCGACTGCAGCGACGGATAGCGTGACGTGCCGAGCAACACCCGGCTGGCGAAGGTTTCGCCGTACAGCGTGAGCGCGTCGGCGGGAATGGGAGAAGTCATCTGGAAATCCTTGTCTCTGGCAATACCCGGCGACCTGGCTGTTCGGCTACGTGGTCGCGGGTAATCACCGTTTTTAGCCGCCGGCGACCGGTTGCACGACGTCGAGCTTGTCACCCGCTTGCAGCGCGCGCGCGGCGTGCTGGGTACGGGCCACAAAGTCGCCGTTCAGCGCAACCGCGAACGGCGGACGCGCGCCGAAAGCGGCGAGCGCGTCGGCGACGGTCGCCCCCTCGGGCAGCGACAACGGCTTCTGATTGATATGAATGTCCATGGTGTTCAGATACGGTTCAATCGATAGCGTAAGCGGCCGGCGGGGCAGCCCATGTGGCAATGGTCGCAACGCTCATGCCGGCACCTGCGAGCGGTTCTGCGGATCGAGCCGGGCAAGCTGGAACAGTTCGCTCCAGCGCGCGTCGCGCCGCCAGTCGTCGAAAGCGTCGGCATCGCCGATGCGTCCGTCGAGCAGCGCGGCGGCGAAACGGACGGCTTCGTCCGCGACTTCGGGCACGATCATATAGCCGTGCCGGTACAGGCCGTTCACGCGCAAGGTCTGCGCGCCATCCCAGACCAGCGCCGGACGGTGGTCCGGCAAGGTCGGGCGGCACTGCGAGTTCAATTCGAGGATGCGCGCCTCGCCGAAGCCGGGGTGGACCGAGAACGCTGCACTCAGCAATTCCAGCGCGGAACGCACGCTGACGGGCGACATGTCCTCGCCTTCCACTTCGGTTGCGCCGATCACGTAAAGATCGTCCTGCTTCGGCGCGATATACAGCGGATAGCGCGGATGCAGCAGACGCACCGGGCGCGTGAGCTTGATTCCAGGCGCGTGGACACGAGCGACTTCGCCACGAATGCCGCGCAAAGTCGGCAAAACATTCTTGGCACCGAGGCCGCGGCAATCGATCGTCACGCGTGCGGACGGTAACGCGCGATCATCCACGGGTGTGTTCCAGTGCGTTTCGACGCGCCGCTCGGCGAGCCCTGCGGCGAGCGCACTCAACACCTGGCGATTATCGAGTTGTCCCTCATGCGGCAACAGCCAGCCTTGCGCGAAACGGCCAGCCAGCGCGGGCTCGGTCGCGCCGAGTTGCGCACCCGAGAGCGTGACGAAGCCACCATCCAGCAGATCGGCGGGCGCATTCGAGCGCACCCGGCGTTCGAACAGCGGCGCTTCGGTGCGATCGGCGTGATGCCAGACTACGAGCGTCCCATTGCGTTGAAAGAACACCGGTACGGGCAGTTCGGCCAGTACTTGCGGCCAGGTATCGAGCGACGCGGCGCCGAGGCGCGTGATCAGCAATTCGGCGCTGGCCGCTTCGGCGAGCGGCGCGAGCATCGCGGCCGCCACCCACGCGGCGGCTTGCGAACCGGCGGCATCGCCGCGCTCGTAAAGCGCCACGCGATGCCCCGCACCGGCGAGGCGCCACGCGACCAGCCGGCCGCACAGTCCCCCGCCGATGACGGCGAAATCCGGTTGCGAGCGATCGAGCGCGTTCATTGCCGTCCTGCCGGCGCGCGCAGAGCGGCCTTGAGCGTCACGGGGCAAACGAAGCAATAGACTGAAGAATAAGCGGTCATCGTATCCTTTCCGTACGGCAACAGGCGCACGTACCCAAGGACGAAACCGGCGGGCGAGGCCGGCCGGGCAAAAAGCGCATCCAGTGACGGACGCTGCCCGGCGGGGAATGGAAGAAAAGCCAACTTCCGGAAACTTCCCGCGCCGGTATTACCCGGATCGGGTGCAAAGGGTCTCTCTCAGCCTTGCTGCGGCGTGTGGCCCGCGCGCAAAGCACCCCTGTTTCGTCGAGAGTCATTAGACCATAAAAGGCGCGGCGGCCGCAAACCGGGGGCGGCGGAGCTGCTGCGATCACGGGCGGGCAGACCGTCGGGCCTGGGCGATTCATGTAGCCTCGCTCGGAGCCTCTGGCACAATGCGGCGATGGAGTCTGCGCCGTTGTCGTGGGCTCTCGCGTCAAACGCGACAACCATACGCCGGTCGCGCGAGACCGCGGTCCAGTGCCCCAGGTGATTAATTTTCGCTTAAGCCGCCGGCGGCAGAATCGGGCGGTCGTACGACGGGTTCGAGGCCCGGGCCGCTATTTGCAATTCCGCTGTGGCTCCGATCCACTATAGGCAAGCCGGTCCTGGCTTGCTTGCAGCGGGTCGGTCCAAGATGAGCCAGTATTTCTTCAGGATGGTCATGACACCCAATACTTCCCCTGCCAGCCCGCTCGAGCCGGACGACAAGGTCTCCGCGTGGAGTCTGATCAAGCCCTACTGGGTCTCTGAGGAATGGAAGATCGCGTGGGGGCTGCTGATTGCGATCATTGTGATCAACCTCGTCAACGTGTGGATCAGCGTCAGGTTCAATACCTGGAGCGGCGAGTTCTTCAATATGCTGCAAAACAAGAGCGTGAAGGACTTTCCCCACCTGATGTTGGTGTGGGCCGGCCTTGTGGCAGCGCTGATCGTCCTCTTTGTCTACGGCCGTTATTTGCGGCAGATGCTCGGCTTCCGGTGGCGCCAATGGCTCACGACCCGCTACCTCCAGGAGTGGCTCGGCGACGGCGCTTTCTACCGGATTGAGCGCGACCGCCTCGCTGACAACCCCGACCAGCGGATCAGCGACGACTTGCAGTCATTTGCGACCAGCACGCTCACGCTGACGCTCGACCTGCTGTCCACGGTCGTCACACTCATTACGTTCGTTACCATCCTCTGGTCCCTCGCTGGAGCATTGACCGTGTCACTGGGTGGCATGCCGATCGTCATTCCAGGCTACATGGTGTGGGTCGCCGCGCTCTACGCGCTGGGCGGCTCGTACATGATCTACAAGCTCGGCCACCCGCTCGTTTCGATCACCTACCAGCAGCAAAAGGTTGAGGCAGATTTCCGCTTTGGACTGATCCGGGTGCGCGAGAATTCTGAGCAGATCGCGTTTTACGATGGCGAGCAAACCGAAGAGGCCACCGCGCAAAACTTCTTTCAACGCATTCGCGACAACTGGTGGCGCGTGATGAAGTACACGAAGCGCCTGAGTTTCGTGCTCAGTTTCTACAGCAACATCGCGTACATTTTTCCACTCATTGTCGCCTCGCCCAAGTACTTCACCGGCGCGTTCACAATGGGCGTGCTGATGCAGATCCAGAACTCGTTCGGCACCGTCAGCGATTCATTTTCCTGGTTCATCAACAGTTACGGCAGCCTCGTCGATTGGCGCGCTACGGTGAATCGTCTGCGGGAATTCAAGCGCGTCATGCGTGCGTCGCATCTGAAAGAGTCCATCTCGCCGGCTACCGCACATGGCGGCATCAACCTGCACTACGTCGACGAAGAAAAGCTCAGCACGGATGGTCTCTCGCTGGCCTTGCCGAACGGCACCCCGCTCTCACAGATCCGCAATATCACGATTAACCCCGGTTCGCGCTGGCTCGTGCGAGGTCCGTCGGGTTCCGGCAAGAGCACCTTGATGCGTGCGCTTGCCGGACTGTGGCCGTTCGGCGACGGCTCGATCGACGCACCGGTCAATGCGCGCATGATGTTCATCCCCCAGCAGAGCTACATGCCGATCGGCACGTTGAAAGCGGCGCTCACCTATCCGTCCTCCGCCGAGACCTACGCCGACGACGAATGCCGCGAAGCGCTGCGTACCTGCCACCTCGACGACTATGTGGGCCGCCTCGACGAATCGGGACACTGGGCCCGCATCATGTCGCCGGGCGAACAGCAGCGTCTCGCAGCAGCGCGCGTGCTGCTGCACAAGCCCGACTACCTGTTCCTCGACGAGGCAACCAGCGCGCTCGACGCGGCCAACGAAGCGCGGCTCTACCATCTCTTCACGGAGCGTCTGCCGAAGGCCGCCATCGTCAGCGTCGCGCACCGCGAATCGCTCGCGGCGTTCCACGAAGAAACGCTCGATGTCGAGCGAGCGGGCGAACCCGTCGCCGCTTAGGCAACGCGTCACTTGACCGGGTCGCGATTGACCGGGTCGCGATTGACCGGGTCGCGATTGACCGCGTCGCGTTAGACCGGGTCGCGATTGAACACTTAACGCCCATCACCGATGCCGACTGCGGCATCGGCGCGCCCTGCAACATTCTGAAATACGCGAGAACAGTTCGAAAGCATTTGCGAAGCGCTCAGGTTGTTCCGTGCTTTGAAAGTGCCGTGCTGCGGCGAGGATAGTCGTGCGGGCCGGTCCCCCTCCGGTGCCGCACGCCACTCACCGTTATCGGACTTCCCGCTCATGTCATTCGATCGCCGTCTTCGTCACCTGACCCAACGATTCACGCGGATGAGCCGTTCGCCGCTCGCCCGTCCCGCCATCCCGGCCGGTGCGGCAGCCCTGTTGCTGTCGCTCGGCGCTCAGGCCGCGCAGTTGACCCAGGTCGCCGAGCCGGCCAACGTCTGTCCGGCACTGACGCACATCGTCGCCGCCACCGACTTCCGGCAACTCCACGACCAACCCGCCGCACAGCTGCCGGGTGTGGACAGCGCCGGCGACTGCCACGCCAGCGGTCACAGCTACGATTGCCACTGGCGCGCGCACTGGCAAGCCGACGGCGTGGTCACGGACCCGCTCGAAGAACTCGGCGCGGATATCGCCGCGTGCTTTCCCAACGTCGTGCACGACCTCAACACGCCGACTCGCCAGCATTTCGTCGTGACAGCCGGCCTGCGCCGCATCGACGTGACGGCTAGCGTGCAGGGGTCCAACGAGTTGCGCCTGCGCGTCGCACGCTAAGCGTGCCGCCCCCGCGTTTCAACCCGACACGTCAAGGTATCGCATCGTGAACGGCTCGCGCCCACCGCTATTTCCGCTTCCTCGCCGGACCGCCAGACTGCCATGGTCCACTGGGCGGCGGTCATGCGTATGGGCGGCGACCGCCGCCGTGTTATGCGTCGGGCTGAACGGCTGCGCCTGGACGCTGATCACAGCGGCCGACGCCACCGGTTCCGTGATTCAGGCAGGCTATGCCATCGCTTCGAACTACTCGTCGCCTACCTTCGTCAACGGTCACCCCGCGTCCATCAGCACGGTGTGCATCGAAGTGAACCAGCTGGTGTCCGTTGGCGATTTCGTCCCGGCCTTGCAACTCGCGCTGAACCGGCGCGGCATCCGCTCGGCCGTCTACAACCCGGGCACCGCCCCGGCGAGCTGCGAGGCGCGGCTCGTCTATAACGCCTCGGTCGATTACGGCAAGCGCTCGTTTAACGACAATCCGGTGCAGTATCTTTCCGTGATCGATCTGACGCTGCTGCAGCAAGGCCAGATTCTGGTCACCGCGCGCTACCAGACCGGCGAACTCGGCATGGACCGCTTCTCGAACGCATCCGTCAAGCTCAACGGCATGATCGAAAAGATGGTGGTCGATCGCACCGAGTTGCGTCCGCGGACCATTCAGACGTCGCAAGTCAACTGAGTTCCCTCGCGCCCTGCAGAACGCGCTGCATCTGCAAAACCCGCAAGACGCACGCCGCACCCGCAAAATCACGCAGACGATTGCTTCCAATTACCCGGGAAAGGTTTTGAAAGCATTGCGCGCTATCAGCCCTCCGGCGTATCTCTTAAGATTGCCGAATGAACCAATCCATTCTGGTCGTTGACGACGACCCCGTCGTGCGCGACATCGTGCGCGAATATCTGCAAGGGCGCGGCTTCTCGGTAACCGTGCTCGAGCATGGCATCGCCTTGCAACGCGCGCTCGAGAACGAGCGGCCCGCGCTGGTCGTGCTCGACATCATGATGCCGGAGATGGACGGTATTAGCGCGCTACGCGCCTTGCGCCTGGCCGGCGACGATATTCCTGTGATCCTGCTGACCGCGCGCGCCGACGTGATCGACCGGGTGATCGGACTCGAGCTCGGCGCGGACGATTATCTCGGCAAGCCGTTCGAGCCGAGCGAGCTGGTCGCGCGTATCCGTACTGTGTTACGCCGCCGCGGCACGATCGCGCCCGGCGCACCGGAAAACCGCGCGCCGTATCGCTTTGGCCGTTTCGAGGTGAATTTTCCAGCGCGCGAGTTACGCCGCGACGGCGAACGCATTCCGCTGCGCTCGAGCGAATTTGCGATGCTCAAGGTGTTCGTCACCCATGCGATGACGGTGCTCACCCGTGCGCAATTGCTGGAAAAGCTGCATGGCAACACCGAGGCGCACCGTAACCGCAGCCTCGATGTCTCGATCTGGCGGCTGCGACGTCTGATCGAAGTCGATCCGTCCGAGCCGCGCTATGTGCAGACGGTGTGGGGTCGCGGCTACGTGTTCGTGCCGGATGGAGAAATCGGCGCGGCCGAGCGGGCCGCGCAGCCGTTCGTCGACGCGTAACACTGCGTCAGGCAAGTCCCAAAGAAGCGCTACATGGGCTCACGCCTGCGGCGCGCCTGGACCGTTTGGCGCAAATCGCCAAACGGTCTCACGAAATGACTCAGAACGTCAGCACGCTCAGGAACATCCGCTGCAGCCAGCCCACGGTCGTCGAATCGCTCACAATGCCCTGGCCTGCCTGTTCGATCTTCGCATTCGCCACCTTGCCTGACGACACATAATTGCCGGCTTCGATGTCCTTCGGATTGACGATACCGGACAGCCTCAGGCGGTCGTGATTGCCGTTCATCGCAATCAGCTTCTCGCCGGACACCATCAGATTGCCGGTCGGCATCGTTGCGATCACCGTCACAGCCAGCGTACCGGTCATCCCATTAGTGTCGGTCATGGCGCCGGCTCCCTTGAAGTCCGTCGACGCCGAGCCGATATTGAACAGGCGCGCGAGCCGTGCAGCCGCGCTGGTCGATTGATCGGCGGCAGTCGCAGTAATGTCGCTGGTTCGGCTGGCCGTTGTATTGGCGCTGCTGTTGCCGTTATAAGACTCGGACAGACGAATCGTCAGCACATCGCCCACATGCTGCGCACGCGGCGTTTCGTAGAGCAAGAGCGACGAGCCAGCCTGATAAATCGCGCCTTGCGTGTTGATGTTGAGCGGCGCGCTGACGAGCGGCGGCAACATCGGCGTGTCGACGATCGAATCCTGGTGGCTCGCACAGGCGGCCATACCCAGCGCTGCGGTCAGCGCGGCGATGAGGCGTAGGGTGGTCATAGAGGTTCCTCCACCGGAGAAAAATGAATCAACTCGGTCTCGACACGCATGCCGCGCCTCAACCCGCTTCGGGACTGCTCGCCTGCCATTGGCGTACGAGCGACTTCACCCACGCATCGGGATCTTTCAGCAGATAGGTGAGCGTGCCGTTGTGCGTGGACGGCAAAAAGCACAAGGTGATCGAGCTCACGGCGTTTTCCCATAGGTACACAGGAACCGCACCGCCGGCTGCCGACGTGTTCTTCGTGACGAGCTGCGGCGCTCCGTAGCGGCTCGCCAGCGCCTCACGCAGATCGCTGGCCGTGACCTCGTCGACGACGAACGAAATCTCGTACAGACGCAGCGCTGTCTGGCCGTTGACACGCGCGAACCGCAGCACATGATCCTGAGCCAGCGCGCCATCCACCACGGCCTGCGAGACCTGCCAGTGGTCGGCCGTCCGGTGCGCCCAGCGACACGCCACCGTGAGGCTCTCGCTCGTCTTCAGACTCATGCCGAGCGCTTCGGCCAGCATGTCTGTCTCGCAAACGGGCACGCTGCCGACGGGTGTCGCGCGCACGGTCGAACCCGCGCGGAATTCGTCGAGCGTGATGCCAAGCGGAATGCCGCGAAACGCGAACGGCGCATCCATGGAACGCTTGCGCTCGTCCCCGCCGCTGTGCCTCGACGCGGAGGCTGAAGTTGACGCTGTCGCTACCGCTGCCGTCGACGCAGCCACACCGCGCGCCGCGGGATCCGCATGCGCAGCAGGCGCCGCCTGGCCCAGCAGCATCGAAACCGCCAACGGCGCCAGCGTACCGAGCCATTGACGGGTAGACAGTCGGGCGCTCATGGCTCAGTCAATCGCCGCTGCGCATGCGTTGAACGGCTCGGCCGCGGCATGCCCCACCGCCGGCAGGATATCCAGCGTTGCGGCCGTCAGGCGGCACGGCAGCGCAGCGACACCACAACCGTCGAGCGGCAGCAGCATCGCACCCAGCGCCAGCCAGCTTGCGGCACGCACACACCGCTTGAAAACAGTGAGAGTCGGCACGGTGAGCCTCGTCGGGTCAGGCTGTCGTGTTGACGTTGTTGCCGATCAGGCCGCCCGGCAGAGCCGGCGACGTGGGTTCGGCCGGCAGCCCTTCGGGTTTGGCCGCGCCCTCCGAGGTCGGCGTCGGCCGCTCGCGCTGCACGGGCGGAAAGGTGGTGGGGCGGAGATTGTTCTGGACGGTCATGATGTACCTCGCGTATCACTTGGGTGCGGATTCGGTTACCGCACATCGGGGACACTGAGGGGAGAACTGACCTTCAGGCCAACGAAGCACGGCGGCGATGGACTACAGAGCGAATCATCACGCTGCGAAGGAACTCACGATGCACGAAGGAACGCGCGCTTTTCCACGGTTCTTACGAGGGGTTCCGAATGCGCGCCAATTCTTTCCACTCAGGAAATACGGTAAGCAAAACCGGCTTGATGCGTCCCTCGATCCGCAATTAATATTGCCGGTGCCAGCGCTGTATTTCGACCGTCTTGCCTTGCTGGACAAGGCTTTCCAAGAGGGCCGGAAGGACTTCTCTAGCGCCGCGCGCCGGCAGGTAAGTGTTGGTAAGAAAACAGTGATCCGTTTGCCACACGCGTCGGTCTAAAATTTCGAAATGAATCCACAGGTCCTTATCGTCGACGACGACCCGGTCGTACGCGATCTGCTTTGCCGCTTTCTGCAATCGAACGGGTTCGACGCTTCCGTGCTCCACGACGGCACGCATTTGCAACGCCGCCTCGAAAGAGAGCGGCCATCGGTCGTTGTGCTCGACATCATGATGCCGAACACCGACGGTCTGCGCGCGCTCACTGCGTTGCGCGCGGCCGGCGACGACATTCCGGTGATCTTCGTCACAGCGCGCGGCACCGTGGCGGACCGCATCGTGGGTCTGTCGCTCGGTGCGGACGACTATCTGACGAAGCCGTTCGATCCGCGTGAACTGCTGGCCCGCATCCAGACGGTGTTGCGCCGGCGCGGACCTTCGACCACCAGCGCGCCCGAAGCCCGCAAGCCGTATCACTTCGGGCCGTTCGAACTCGACTTCGCCACCCGTACCCTGTCGCGCGAGGGCACACGGCTCGCGCTGCGCGACAGTGAATTCGCGCTGCTGAAGATCTTCGTCAACAATCCGTACAAGGTGCTCTCGCGGGTGCTGATCCACGATCTGGTCCACCGCGACAACCTCGCGTTTCGCGATCGCAGCCTCGACGTGCCGATCTGGCGCTTGCGCCGCGTGATCGAAGACGACCCGTCGAGCCCGTGCTATGTCCAGACGGTGCGCGGCAAAGGTTATGTGTTCGTGCCGGATGCGGACGGAACCCCCTTCTCGATCGAGGGTGCGGCGGCTTCATGAAAAACCCGTTGAACACGCTATTCGGCAGAATGGCGTTGCTCTCGACGGCGGTATTGTTGGCAATTCAGGCCAGCTGGTTCGTACTGATCGTAATGCAGCCGCCTCACCACGAGGTGGACGGATTCGCACGCGGCATTCTCTTGATGCTGCAGGCGGCCAACGGCGAGCCCGTGCAGGGCGCCGATCTCGCACCGGCGATGCGCGTGCATCTGGTGCCGACGTGGAACATGCCTTCCACGATCCATTTGCAGCCGCCGACCGCGCGGCAGTTCGTCGAACTCAGCCAGCATTTGCGAGCCCGCTTGCCGGTCGGCACGCAGATCGAGGTCGACGATGCGACGCCACAGCGTCTGTGGATTCGCTATCCTGGCAAGTCGATGTGGGTGGTCGTGCCTGTCGACATTCCGGCGCGTCCGCGCTTTATCGTCGAAACGGTGTCGATGCTGGTTGCCGCGCTGATTCTGTCGCTGCTCGCCGTGTGGCAGATGCAGCGGCCGCTATCGCGGGTCGCGCTCGCCGCGCGTGCGTTCGGTGCAGGCGGGCGCCCCGAGCCGGTGAATGTGCAGGGGCCACGCGAACTGCGCGACCTGATCGGTTCATTCAACGACATGATGCGGCGCCTCAACGAGGCCGGCGACGATCAGGCGGTGATGCTGGCCGGTGTCGCGCACGACCTGAAGGCGCCGCTAACGCGGCTCAAGCTGCGGGCGAGCGTGCTCGTCGCGGAAAGCGAACGGGCTGGGTTGATCCGCGATGTCGACTCGCTGACCAATATCGTCCAGCAGTTTCTCGAATTCGCCGGCCAGTCTGCGGATGCCGGTCAGCCCGTCGAAGTCGAAGCCTTCCTGCGCGAGCAGTTTTCGAGCGTGGATATCGCGGAGACCGCCAGCGCCGCCGAGATGAGCGGCGTCACGGGCCACGGGGACCATGCGAGCCACGGAGATCCAACGGAAGACGCCGACGCCTATCCCGCCGAAGCCCCGCTGTTCAATCTCGACTTGCGCGCCGGCCCGCAGTTCACGCTGCCGCGCACCCTGCTCGACCGGCTCGTGACGAACCTCGTCGACAACGCACTCGAACACGGCGCGCCCCCTGTCGATATTTCGACGGCACGCGATAACGGGCACTGGGTGGTGAGTGTGCGCGATCACGGGGAGGGGATTCCCGACGACCGGATCGCCGCTGCAATGAAGCCATTTGTGCGGCTCGATGCCGCGCGCGGAGGCGAAGGACACTGTGGCCTGGGGCTGGCGATCGTCGCGCGGCTCGCACACGATCGCGGTGGACGCTGCGATGTCTATAACCATCCGCAGGGCGGCTTGTGCGTGCGGATCGCGTTGCCGATTAGCCAGGGCGAAGTCTGAAGCCAATGTCACCGCTGTCATTAGCACGGTCGGGGCGATAACGGCTGCATCTGCGGCGGCCGTACTTACACGAACTTACCAGGTGGTCCCGACGGTAAGCCGCGCACGTATAGTCAGCGCGGGCTTCCTCGATAGCCCCCTGTTCGGTCCGCCCAGCTGTTGCCCGGGCGGGCCGCTTTTTTTGTGCCTTCGGTTTAGATGACCAGCCGGTCGTGCAACGTCTCGATGGTCGCCTGAGACAGTCCGAGTCCGACGGTCAGATAGTTCGACATCGTGCCGTAGCTCGCCTGCACCTGATCGAAGCCCGCCTGTAAAAAGCTCTCCTGCACGCTGAACAGTGGCGCGTCGAGCGCGGCCGTCGCCGCGCCGCTTTGCGCCTGAACCGCAGCGATTTGCGCGTTGATCGAGACGGCCGAGTAAGTATTCGTCAGAAGATAATCCTGCACGATCACGTCGAGCGGCACATTCGCAATGCTCAGCAGAAGCGCTGCAACCCAACCGGCGCGGTCCTTACCCGCTGTGGAATGGAACAGTTGTGCGCCCGGATTATTCGCCAGTTGCGTGAGCAGTGCGCCATACGCGGCCCGCTGAGCCGTGCCGGTGACATACGCACGCTCTGCGCTCTGCATCACGGCGATGGCGCCGCCCGACAGGTCTGCCGGTGGGACGACCGCATCGGCCTCGCCCGTCACATTGATGTTCTGATAAGCCGCGCCGGCAGGCATCACGTCCTGAGCCCGGGCAACCTCGCCGGGCGTGCGCAGATCGTAGACGTTCGCAATCCTGAGCGTGTCGATCACGGCCTTGTCCGCCGTGCTCAGGGTCAACGTGTTCGAGCGGTAAAACACACCAAGGCGCACCTGGCGACCGTCCACCGTTTGATAGCCGCCGGCTGCACCGCCGACATCGCGAAAGTTGTCCGCCGACGCCAGACGCGGCGCATCCGCCGCATCCGACGACAGACCGCCGCCACCGCACGCCGACAGCAATGCGCTCCCGAATCCTGACATCAGCAGCACGCTCGCCGAGCCTTTCAGGAAGCCACGGCGCGTCGAGAACTCACCATTCGGTACACATTGGGGCGGACGAGGCTTGCTCGGGCCGGTCGCACGTAAGCGAACTTTCGCAGTGAAATCCATTGAGTGTATTGGTAAGGGGCGCTTTCGCCGTTGGACGGATGGGCGGCGTAAAACCAACAGCGCCGGGGCGCAGTGTACCGGGGGGAAATACCCGGTGGGTTACAAAGTAGGAACCAGTAAGGATCTGAAATTCACTCCTGACCAGTCGAAACAAAGTCAGCCCAGATGCCTGCGCCCGCCCTGCGGGTTTTTTGTCCGGACTGGTCCGCACGCCTTTGTGCACCGTAAAATACGGGCGCACCAGCGTGCAACCGCGAACCGCAGGCAACAGAATCAGGGGCTCAGGAGACGGGATGGCGTCATTTCAGTGGTTCACGGAGTTGACGACGCGCGAGCGCCGCACGCTCTACGCGGGCTTCGGCGGTTATGCCGTCGATGCGTTTGACTTCATGATCTACTCGTTCCTGATCCCGACGCTGATCGTTACCTGGGGTATGACCAAGAGCGAAGCGGGGATGATCGCGACCAGCTCGCTCATCTCCTCGGCGATCGGCGGCTGGCTCGCCGGCATTCTCTCCGATCGCTACGGACGCGTACGTGTGCTGCAATGGACCATCGCCACATTCGCGCTCTTCACCTGCCTGTCGGGTTTCACCCATTCGTTCTGGCAACTGCTGACCACGCGCACGCTGCAGGGCATCGGCTTCGGCGGGGAATGGTCGGTGGTGACCGTCATGATGGCCGAGACGATCCGCTCGCCGCAGCATCGTGCGAAGGCGGTCGGCACCGTGCAGAGCAGCTGGTCGTTCGGCTGGGCCGCAGCGGCAATCGTCTACTGGGTATCGTTCGCCGTGTTACCCGAGCAAACGGCCTGGCGCGCCTGCTTCTGGGTTGGCATCCTGCCGGCGCTGTGGATCGTCTATGTACGCCGTAACGTGAGCGACCCGGAGATCTTTCTCGCTACCCGTCGTGCCCGCGACACCGGTGTCGACACGTCTCACTTCCTGCAGATCTTTTACTTTCCGCATCTGAAGACCACGCTGCTCGGCAGCGCGCTATGCAGCGGCATGCTGGGCGGCTACTACGCGATCACCACCTGGCTGCCGACCTATCTGAAGACCGTGCGGCATCTGTCCGTGTTCAATACCAGCGGCTATCTGATCGTGCTGATCGTCGGCTCGTTCACCGGGTATATCGTCGGGGCGATCCTGTGCGACAGGATCGGCCGGCGCGCGTCGTTCATCCTGTTTGCGATCGGCTCGTTCGTGCTCGGCATGGTCTACACCATGTTGCCCATCACCAATAGCACGATGCTGCTGCTCGGCTTTCCACTCGGTGTGGTGGTGCAAGGGATTTTCGCTGGCGTGGGCGCGTATCTGTCCGAGCTGTATCCGAATGAGATTCGTGGCTCGGGTCAGGGCTTTTGCTACAACCTTGGACGCGGCGTCGGCTCGTTCTTTCCGATTCTCGTCGGCATGCTTTCGCAATCGATGACGCTCGTCAATGCGATGGGCCTTGTTGCCGGCTCAGGCTATCTGCTCGTGATTGCAGCGGCCCTGTGTCTGCCTGAGACGAAGGGTAAGGCGCTCGCCGCTGCCGCCGCAGATCCGGGCGCGGCATCCTGATGCGCATTCCACAAACATGAAAACGATTGTTCTTGGCGGAGGCGTGATCGGCGTCGCCACTGCTTTTTATCTCGCAGGCCGTGGGTGCAAGGTCACGGTGATCGAGCGCGAACCCGATGTGGCGCTCGAGACAAGTTTCGGCAATGCCGGCGTGATTGCGCCGGGTTATGTGACGCCGTGGGCGGCGCCGGGGATGCCGGCGAAGATGCTCAAATACCTGTTCAAGCCGACCTCGCCGCTGATCTTCAGGCCGACGTTCGATCCTGCGCAATGGCGTTGGATTGCGCGCTGGTTGCGTGAGTGCGACCTCGAGCGGTTTCGCGTGAACAAGCAGCGCATGCAGAGGATTGCTTATTACAGCCGCTCCTGTCTGCAGGAGTTTCGTGGACGCTATCCGTTTGATTACGGGCGCAGTCAGGGGTATCTGCAGCTATTTCGCAGCGAGTACGACGTCGAGTTGGCGCAGCCCGCGCTGGCGGTGCTACGTGATGCTGGGATCGCGTATCGGGAGATTAGTGCGGCGCAATGCGTCGAGATCGAGCCAGGATTGCGGTGGGCGCGCGAG
This sequence comes from Paraburkholderia sp. GAS206C, assembly GCF_050435645.1. Lineage (NCBI taxonomy): Bacteria > Pseudomonadati > Pseudomonadota > Betaproteobacteria > Burkholderiales > Burkholderiaceae > Paraburkholderia > Paraburkholderia sp. GAS206C. The sequence continues at coordinate 110,399 of NZ_JBNDKR010000017.1, forward strand.
ACGCCGTTGTCCGGGCTTTATCTGCCGGATGACGAGGCTGGCGATTGTGCCCGGTTTACGCGGGAGTTGCGGTCGATCTGCGAGAACCATGGCGTACGGTTCCGGCTCGATACTCGGGTGACTGGACTTGATGTTCAGGGTGGTGCGGTGCGGGGGGTGCGGGTCAATAGTGAAATTGGTGAAGAAGTGCTTCGGGCGGACGCCGTTGTGGTGGCGTTAGGCGCGGATAGTGTGCAGTTGCTTGCGCCACTGGGCGTCAAGGTGCCGCTTTATCCTGTGAAAGGGTATTCGGCTACGTTGCCCGTTATCGACGATGAGAAGGCGCCGCGGGGCGCTTTGATGGACGAAGCTTTTAAAACTGCTATCACGCGGTTTGGCAGGAATTTGCGGGTAGCGGGGACGGCAGAGCTTGGGGATCGGCGGTCGACTCTTAGGGAGCAGGCGTTGCAGACCTTGCTCAAGGTTCTCGACGACTGGTTTCCTCACGCAAGCAAACCCAGCTCCGCGCATTTCTGGGTTGGGAGGAGACCCATGATGCCGGATGGGGCGCCTCTTCTTGGCCCCTCCGGGATTGATGGGCTCTGGATCAATCTCGGCCACGGGTCCACCGGCTGGGCTATGGCGATGGGATCCGGGAAGGTTGTTGCGGATCTGGTTACGCTGCGTGTGCCGGAGATTGACGTTGAAGGGCTCACTTTGGGCAGGTATCGGAGGTAGCTTCCATCCCCCAATTGAAAAGCCGGGTCGTCCTTGCGGGCGCCCGGCTTTGGGCACAGCTTGTCGTCTCCACCTCTTCCTGCAAATCGTTGCCGGCTCCACGTCTGGTCGCGCGGAACCGGCGAAGATTTAGCGCGGCAGCTCCGAATGCCCCATCAGGAATGCGTCCACCGAACGCGCGCATTGACGGCCTTCGCGGATCGCCCACACCACCAGCGATTGACCACGCCGCATATCGCCGGCCGTGAACACCTTGTCCACCGACGTGTAATACGCCTTGTCACCTTCCGTCGACGAACGCACGTTGCCGCGCGCATCCTTGTCGACGCCGAATGCTTCCAGCACCGGCGAGACTGGCTGCGTAAAGCCCATCGCCAGCAGCACCAGGTCGGCCTTCATTTCGAATTCGGAACCCGGCACTTCCTGCATCTTGCCGTCCTTCCATTCGACTCGCACGGCAATCAGCTTTTCAACCTTGCCGTTCTTGCCTTCGAAACGCTTGGTCGCCACTGCCCAATCGCGCTCGCAACCTTCCTCGTGCGAGGACGAGGTGCGCAGCTTGATCGGCCAGTACGGCCACACGAGCGGCTTGTTCTCTTCTTCCGGCGGCTGCGGCAGCAGTTCGAACTGCGTGACATCCTTCGCGCCGTGACGGTTCGAGGTGCCGACGCAGTCGGACCCTGTATCGCCGCCACCGATCACCACCACGTGCTTGCCCTTGGCGACCAGTTGGCTCGTGAGCTTGTCGCCCGCATTGACCTTGTTCTGCTGCGGCAGGAACTCCATGGCGTAATGGATGCCTTCCAGTTCGCGGCCCGGCACCGGCAGATCGCGCGGCGTTTCCGAACCACCCGACAGCACTACCGCGTCGAACTGCTCTTTCAGCTCGGCCGGCGTGATCGTTTCCTTCGCCGTATTGTTGATATGCGAAGCCAGAGGATCCTTGCCGATGAACACGTTGGCGCGGAACGTCACCCCTTCGGCCTCCATCTGACGCATGCGGCGGTCGATCAGCCATTTTTCCAGCTTGAAATCAGGAATGCCGTAACGCAGGAGGCCACCGATGCGGTCGTTCTTTTCGAACACCGTCACATCGTGCCCCGCGCGCGCGAGTTGCTGCGCGACGGCGAGACCGGCGGGGCCTGATCCGACCACGGCGACCTTCTTGCCTGTCTTGTGCTTTGACGGCAACGGCGCGACCCAGCCTTCGGCCCACGCCTTGTCGATGATCGCGTGTTCGATCGACTTGATGCCGACCGGATCGTCATTGATGCCGAGCGTGCACGCCGCTTCGCACGGCGCCGGGCAGATGCGGCCCGTGAACTCCGGGAAGTTGTTGGTAGAGTGCAGCACGTCGATCGCGTTCTTCCAGTCCTGATGAAACACCAGGTCGTTGAAGTCCGGGATGATGTTGTTCACTGGGCAGCCGTTGTTGCAGAACGGAATGCCGCAGTCCATGCAACGTGCGCCTTGAATTTTCGCTTCGTCGTCGGACAGCGCCGCGACGAATTCCTTGTAGTGCTTCACACGCGTGAGCGGAGCTTCGTACGTCTCATGGCGACGTTCGAACTCGAGAAAACCGGTTGCCTTGCCCATGTGGTTCTCTTATCTATCTGTACAGGTGGGGGAATCGGCACCCGCCGCACACGAGGGCGGCGGGCACAACTATTGGGTATCTACCGTCTTGGGCTGCAAATTACGCGGCGAGGACTTCCTTGTTTGCCTTCTTCGCAGCCATCTCGCCCAGTGCGCGCTTGTATTCCGTCGGAAACACCTTCACGAACTGACGGCGCGACGCGTCCCAGTTTTCGAGCAATGCCTTCGCACGCGGCGAGCCGGTGAACTGGAAGTGACGCTCGATAAGCCCCTTGAGCAGCACTTCGTCGGTTTCGTTCGCGTGCCACAGGCCCTTGTCGACCGTGCGTTCCTGTTCGGCCTGTTGCAGCACCGGATCGAGCGCGACCATCGACTTGTTGCACTTGCCGGCAAACGTGCTGTCCGGGTCATACACATAAGCGAGGCCGCCCGACATGCCGGCCGCGAAGTTACGGCCGGTTTCGCCGAGCACGACCACCGTGCCACCGGTCATGTATTCGCAACCATGGTCGCCCGTGCCTTCGACAACCGCCGTCGCACCCGAGTTACGCACGCAGAAACGCTCGCCTGCCACACCGCGGAAGAACGCTTCGCCTTCGATCGCGCCGTACATCACCGTGTTACCGCAGATGATGTTTTCTTCCGACTTGCCGCGGAAATCGTTAGTCGGACGAATGATGATGCGTCCGCCCGACAGGCCCTTGCCGACGTAGTCGTTACCGTCGCCGACCAGATCGAGCGTGATGCCCCTGGCGAGGAACGCGCCGAAGCTCTGGCCAGCCGTGCCCTTGAGCTGAATGTGAATCGAGTCGTCGGGCAAACCGTCATGGCCATACTTCCTGGCGACCATGCCTGACAACATCGCACCGACGGTGCGATTCACGTTGCGCACCGGCTGGATGAACGAGACATGCTCGCCCTTCTCGATCGCTGCCTTCGCCTTCTCGATCAGCGTGTGATCGAGCGCCTTGTCGAGACCGTGGTCCTGCACATCGACGTGCTTGCGTGCCACTTCCGTCGGGACTGACGGCTGGTAAAACACGCGCGAGAAGTCCAGACCCTTCGCCTTCCAGTGCTCGATGCCCTTCTTCGTATCGAGCAGTTCGGCATGGCCGATCAGGTCGTCGAACTTGCGGATGCCCAGTTGCGCCATGATTTCGCGCGCTTCTTCCGCAACGAAGAAGAAGAAGTTGACGACGTGTTCCGGCTGGCCCTTGAACTTCGCGCGCAGCACCGGATCCTGCGTCGCAACACCAACCGGGCAGGTGTTCAGGTGGCACTTGCGCATCATGATGCAGCCCTGGACCACGAGCGGCGCCGTCGCAAAACCGAATTCATCCGCGCCGAGCAGCGCGCCGATCACGACGTCGCGGCCGGTCTTCATCTGACCGTCGGCCTGCACACGGATACGGCCACGCAACTGATTCAGCACCAGGGTCTGCTGCGTTTCAGCGAGACCGAGCTCCCACGGCGTGCCGGCATGCTTGAGCGACGACAGGGGCGAGGCGCCCGTGCCGCCATCATGACCCGCGATCACGACGTGATCAGCCTTCGCCTTTGCCACACCTGCAGCAACCGTACCGACGCCCGATTCGGACACGAGCTTCACCGAAATGCTGGCTGCCGAGTTCGCGTTCTTCAGATCGTGGATCAGCTGCGCCAGATCTTCGATCGAGTAAATGTCATGGTGCGGCGGCGGCGAGATCAGGCCAACGCCCGGCACCGAGTAACGCAGCTTGCCGATGTAATCGGACACCTTGTGACCCGGCAACTGGCCGCCTTCGCCCGGCTTCGCGCCCTGCGCCATCTTGATCTGGATCTGGTCGGCCGACGACAGATACTCCGCCGTCACGCCGAAACGGCCCGACGCCACCTGTTTGATCTTCGAGCGCAGCGAATCGCCGTCCTTCAACGGAATGTCGACGATGACTTCTTCGCCGATCACCGACTTCATCGTGTCGCCGTTCTTGATCGGAATGCCGCGCAGTTCGTTGCGATAGCGGTTCGCATCCTCGCCGCCCTCACCGGTGTTCGACTTGCCGCCGATGCGGTTCATCGCCACCGCCAACGTAGCGTGGGCTTCGGTCGAGATCGAGCCGAGCGACATCGCGCCCGTAGCAAAGCGCTTGACGATTTCCTTCGCCGGTTCAACTTCGTCGAGCGGAATCGCCTTGCTCGGATCAAACTTGAACTCGAACAGGCCGCGGAACGTCATGTGACGGCGGGTCTGGTCGTTGATCAGGTGCGCGTATTCCTTGTACGTCTGATACGAGTTGCTGCGCGCCGAGTGCTGCAGCTTGGCGATCGCATCCGGCGTCCACATATGTTCTTCGCCGCGCACGCGGTAGGCGTACTCGCCGCCTGCGTCGAGCATCGTGGCCAGCACGGGGTTGTCGCCGAATGCTTCGCGATGCAGACGAATGGCTTCTTCCGCTACGTCAAACAGGCCAATGCCGCCCACCTTTGACGAGGTGCCCTTGAAGTACTTCGACACCAGGTCTTCGGCAAGGCCGACCGCTTCGAAGATCTGCGCACCGGTGTACGACATGTACGTCGAAATGCCCATCTTCGACATGACCTTCTGCAGGCCCTTGCCGACTGCCTTGGTGAAGTTGTAGACCGCCTTGTCAGCCGACAGGTCGCCCTTCAGGCCGGCCGCCATCTGCGCGAGCGTTTCCATCGCGAGGTACGGGTGTACGGCTTCCGCGCCGTAGCCCGCGAGCAACGCGAAGTGATGCGTCTCACGCGCCGAGCCGGTTTCGACAACCAGCCCCGCGCTCGTGCGCAGACCGTGCTGCACGAGATGCGTGTGGATCGCGGCGGTGGCGAGCAACGCCGGGATCGCGACGTTGTCGCGATCGGTCTTGCGGTCCGACACGATCAGCATGTTGTAGCCGGACTTCACCGCATCGACGGCTTCCGCACACAGCGACGCCAGGCGCGCTTCGATGCCTTCCTTGCCCCAGGACACCGGATAACAGATGTTCAGCTCATACGAACTGAACTTGCCGCCCGTGTATTGATCGATCGCGCGGATCTTGGCGATGTCACGGAAGTCGAGCACCGGCTGCGACACTTCGAGACGCATCGGCGGGTTGATGTTGTTCGTATCCAACAGGTTCGGCTTCGGACCGACGAACGACACCAGCGACATCACCATGTTTTCACGGATCGGGTCGATCGGCGGGTTCGTGACTTGCGCGAACAGCTGCTTGAAGTAGTGATAGAGCGTCTTGTTCTTGTTGGACATGACCGCCAGCGGCGAGTCGTTGCCCATCGAACCGACGGCCTCTTCGCCGGCTTGCGCCATCGGCGCCATCAGGAACTTGAGGTCTTCCTGGGTGTAGCCGAAGGCCTGCTGACGATCCAGCAAGGCTGCGGGCTCGCGACGCTCCGTCACGACGTCTTCCGCGCTCGGCTCGATTTCGTCGAGCTTGATGCGCACCGCGTCGATCCAGCTCTTGTACGGCTTCGCGTTGGCGAGGTTGTCCTTGAGTTCCTTGTCGTCGATGATGCGGCCGTGTTCCATGTCGATCAGGAACATCTTGCCCGGCTGCAGACGCCACTTCTTGACGATCTTCGATTCGGGAATCGGCAGCGTGCCCGCTTCCGACGCCATGATGACGAGGTCGTCGTCCGTCACGATGTAGCGCGCCGGACGCAGGCCGTTACGGTCGAGCGTGGCGCCAATCTGACGGCCGTCGGTGAACGCGATCGCGGCGGGGCCGTCCCACGGCTCCATCATGGCGGCGTGGTATTCGTAGAACGCGCGGCGATTGTCGTCCATCAGCGTGTGCTGTTCCCAGGCTTCCGGGATCATCATCATCATCGCGTGGACGAGCGGATAGCCGGCCATCACCAGCAGTTCGAGGCAGTTGTCGAACGAGGCGGTGTCCGATTGGCCCGGGTAGATCAGCGGCCACAGCTTCGGCAGGTCGTCACCAAGCACGTGCGAGGCGATTGCGCCCGTACGCGCATTCAGCCAGTTGACGTTGCCCTTCACCGTGTTGATTTCGCCGTTGTGGGCAATCATCCGGTACGGGTGAGCCAGTTCCCATGCCGGGAATGTGTTCGTGGAGAAGCGTTGGTGCACCAGCGCCAGCGCCGACACGGTGCGGTCGTCCTGCAGGTCGCGGTAGTACACGCCCACCTGGCCGGCCAGCAGCAGGCCCTTGTAGACCACCGTGCGCGCCGACATGGACGGCACGAAGTACTCCTTGCCGTGCTTGAGCTTGAGCGCCTGGATGCGGTGGCTCGCGGTCTTGCGGATGACGTACAGCTTCCGTTCGAGCGCGTCGGTCACCATGATGTCCTTGCCGCGGCCGATAAAGATCTGACGGATCAGCGGCTCGCTCGCCTTGACGGTGGGCGAAATCGGCATGGAATGGTCGACCGGCACATCACGCCAGCCCAGCACCACCTGGCCCTCGGCCTTTACCGTGCGCTCGAGCTCCTGTTCGCAGGCGAGACGCGAGGCGTGTTCCTTCGGCAGGAAGATCATGCCGACGCCGTATTCGCCGTTCGGCGGCAACGTCACGCCCTGCTTGGCCATTTCCTCGCGATAGAAGCCGTCCGGGATCTGGATGAGGATACCGGCGCCGTCGCCCATCAGCGGATCTGCGCCGACGGCGCCCCGGTGATCGAGGTTCTCGAGAATCTTCAGACCCTGCTCGATGATCTCGTGGCTTTTCTTGCCTTTGATGTGCGCGACGAAGCCGACACCACAGGCGTCGTGCTCGTTTTGCGGGTCATAGAGACCTTGCGCGGCGGGAACCGAAGAGACCGGTTGCTGGTGATCGTTCATGGGGACACCGTCTGAAAGAGGGCCGAGGAAGGCCGTTGAACCGTTTTTTTATTGCCCACAGTCGCGCTGCAACTGCGCAGGCAGCTTCGACGCGGCGCGCATCGAAACAGCCGGAATTCGGAATATACGCGACGAATCAAGGGAATAGCAAATAAAATGTGATGATGTGGCACCTATTATCAGATTGGTGCATCGCACAGCATTTTTATTGGTTCCACATCAATTCGGTGCAAATGAAACGGCATCCGAAGATGCCGTCTCGGGTGTTGCCCCTTGAAACGAAACGCTTATTGGGTCTGCGGCGTTTCCCGAACCTTGCGCGGTCGCCCGCGCGGCAGCGGCGACACCCGGCGGTTGGCTGCTCGCGCCGCCCATTCGCGATACGTGTCGCTTCCCAGGACCCAGCCTTTTAGCGTGGCCTGTTGCAACTGGCTGGCTTCGCGCTCATCCAGCGGCTGCTCGCAAAGTTCGCGGTAGGCGCGCTGGCGCTCGAACGGCGTATTGCCGAGCGACCAGTACAACGGGTGATCCGTAATCAGGCTGTCGAGTGTCAGCCCAATATGGTGCCGGTAGCTCGACCACCGGTAATCTTCTGGTGCACTAACGAGTTGCCCTCGCACCGGACACATTTCCACCACCCGGCTTGCCAGCAGGAAGTAACGCTCGCCTTCGATGACGGTTGCCCGGTAGCGTCCCTCCCACAAGGTGCCGCGCCGCGAATAGCGCCGGTTGAAGTGAGCGACGTAGCGGCGACCAACCGCTTGCATTGCCTTGGGCAAGCTCGACTCCTCTGTAGGAGTGACAAGCAGTTGCACCGCACCTGGCATCAACGCGTACGCGTGGATAGACAGATGATGGTCGCGGGAAGCCGCCTTCAGACAATCGATGAAGAGCTCGTAATCCTGTTCGTCGACAAATGCGGGCTGCTGATCAAGCCCGCGCAGGATGACGTGTTGCGGCTGGTCGGGGACATAGAGACGTGCGAGCCGTGCCATGCTGGAGTATCCAATAGTCGCGTTGGTATATACCCGAAGGTCCAAAGTAGCCGAACGCCCGTACGATTCGGTGCGGCGCGGCTAAGCCGAAAACCACGCGGGGCTTAGGGAGAAAGCTCTAACCGCCGCGTATGGTTTGTTTCAAACGTTCTGGTCATAATGAGCGGGCCTTTTCTGGAGGAGCACACATATGAAATTAAAACAGGCCATGACGGGGATCGCGGCGCTTGCCTGCATGACGGCAGCCCACGCTCAATCGGCCGGAACCTTTTACGTCACGACAGGCTGGTTGCATCTTGCACCTCAGTCCTCTAGCCAACCGTTGAAGGAGACAAGCGTTGGCGGCTCACCCGTCAATGTCACACTACCTAATACAGGAGCCAGCCTCGATAGCGCCGACACCCTTGGCTTTACCGCTGGCTACTTCGTCACCGACCACATCGCGACCGAATTCGTGATTGGCGTCCCGCCGAAATTCAATCTGGATGGCTCGGGTGCCTTCTCGTCATACGGCAAGCTCGGTGATGCCAAACAGTGGAGCCCGACTCTGCTGTTCAAGTACTACTTCAGAGACGCACAAGCGCGCTTCCGTCCGTATCTTGGCGTGGGCGTCACCCACGTTTCGTTCACCGACGCGGAAATCACCAACAGCGTCTTCGAACAGCAGGTGTTGCATGGTCCGACCACCGTATCCACGGATAGTTCGTGGGAGCCGGTGTTTAATGGGGGCTTCACCTTCGCAATCGACCAGCATTGGTTTGCCGGTTTCTCGCTCTCATATCTGCCGCTCAGCACCACTGCGAAGCTGAACACTGCGGCCGCCACGCCGGTCGGCACGCTCAATGTCCAGTCGCAGACAAAAATCAAGCTGAACCCGATCGTCAGTTACATCAGCATAGGTTATCGCTTCTGACACCAAGCCTAAGGTTAGACGAGTTTTCGGGGCTTGAACAATGCCGCCATGCATTCATGGCGGCATTTTCATTTGTATGGCGCACAACGGCCCCTTCGCATGACGTCGGTACACGTTATTTTGTAAGTTTGACCAGCGTGGGTACGTCTGCGCTGCAAATTGTGCAGTCGCAAAGCGCGGATCAGGTGGGTTGGACAGCGTCAGGCGTATGGCACCGAAGTTGCGTGGCATGGAGTTTCCCGCGCGGTTTATGCGGGACCTCTTTGACCAACCAACGACGGAGCGACCATGACTGCACTACCGAATACGCGAGACGCCCTTGGCGAATCCTGGACGACGACGAGCCGCCGCGCGCGCCGGATCGCGCGCCACAGCCGCCATGCGGCTGAAGACATCGCTACTGAACTGCGCTCACTGATGTCGGAACTCGAAGATACGCTGGCTGACGGCACTCAAGCCGATGCGGTGGCGCTGCGCGCCCAGTTGCGCAAGCGTCTGGACGTTGCGCGCGAGCGCCTGAACGAAACCCGCGATGCCGTGCGCCAACGCGCCGAAACTGCAATTTCGGATGCCGACGACTACGTCCACGAGAACCCGTGGCAAACCATTGCGATCGTGGGCGGCATTGCCCTGATTGCCGGCGCGCTGGTTGCGCGGTCGCGCTAAGGGACTCGCTCAACGCACGGTTGATCGCCCGCCGCGCCTCTCCTGATAGAGGCGCCGGCGAGTGCGACGCTCGAGCGCCCTAATTATCCGCGATGACGAACAGCCGCTGATATTCCTTGAGCGCGTACCGGTCGGTCATGCCCGCGATGTAGTGGGCAACCAGGCGAGGCTGGATCGCCGGATCCGGCGATTGATAGGACGGCGGCAGCAGCCGCGGATCGTCGGTGAACGCGTCGAACAGACCGATCACTACGCGGCGCGCCTTATTTGCCATGCGCATGACGCGATAGTGCCGATACAGGTTCTTGAACAGAAAGCGCTTGAGTACAGTCGCCTGCGCGGCCACCGTTTCACTATGCGCGACGAGCGGCGGAGCGGCACGCACGGCGTCAAGCGAAGCCGGAGCATGCCGGTTCAGGTTGCCGGTAGTGGTTTCGATGAGGTCGACGATCAGCGTATTGATGATCCGCCGCACGGTTTCGTGGATCAGCCTGCGTCCCTCGATCTGCGGATAGTCCCGCAGCGCCGCCTCATAGTGCGTCTGCCACAACTCGACCTCGGCCAGTTGCCCGACGGTGATCAGCCCTGAACGCAAGCCATCGTCGACATCGTGGTTGTTGTACGCGATCTCATCTGCGACGTTCGCAATCTGCGCCTCGATGGAAGGCTGCCGGCCTTCGAGGAAGCGCTCGCCTAAAGCGCCAAGACGCCGCGCATTTTCTCGTGAGCAGTGCTTGAGGATGCCCTCGCGCGTTTCAAAGCATAGATTGAGGCCGTTAAAGGCTCCGTAGTGCTCTTCGAGATCGTCGACCACGGCGAGGCTCTGCAGATTGTGCTCGAAGCCGCCATGCTCGCGCATGCACTCGTTGAGCGCGTCCTGGCCGGCGTGGCCGAACGGCGTGTGGCCGAGATCGTGAGCGAGGGAAATGGCTTCCACCAGATCTTCATTTACGCGCAGGTTGCGAGCCACCGAACGCGCGATCTGCGCCACTTCCAGACTATGCGTGAGACGGGTGCGAAACAGATCGCCCTCGTGGTTCACAAACACCTGCGTCTTGTATTCGAGGCGGCGGAACGCGGTTGAGTGCACGATACGATCGCGGTCGCGCTGGAATTCGGTTCGCGCGCTAGGCGGCGCTTCGGTGTAGCGGCGGCCGCGCGATTGCGACGCATGCGCCGCGTACGGCGCCAGATGCGCTTCCAGCGCAGCGAGGGGCGGCATAACAGCGGCGTGTGCCGGGGCTGCGCCTGCAGGCGCAGCCCCGGTTGATTCCGTCAAGGTTTCGCGATGCGTGTCACTCACCGGCTTCTCCGAATCGTGGACGATACCCGGGCCGCATCGCCACGTTCAGACGGCGGCCGCTAGCGTGGCATGCACGGCGGAATCGGGCGCGGGGCCGATCAGCGTCTCACCGAAACGCTTCAGCAGGATGAACTTGATCTCGCCTGCCTCGGCTTTCTTGTCGACCCGCATCAGGTCGACATAGCGCGATTCACCGAGTGCCGGCGCGCGGATGGGCAGATGCGCGGCGGTGATCACGTCGACCAGGCGCTTGCGCGCGGCTTCGTCGAGATGTCCAAGGCGCACCGACAGATCCGCTGCCATGACCATTCCACAGCCTACGGCCTCGCCATGTAGCCATTCGCCGTAGCCGAGTCCGGCTTCGATTGCATGGCCGAACGTGTGGCCGAAGTTGAGGATTGCGCGCAAACCGCCTTCGCGCTCATCTTTCGCCACCACCGATGCCTTGATCTCGCACGAACGCTTGACCGCTTCAGCCAGCGCCTGCGGCTCACAGCGGTTCAAGGCGTCGATATTCGCTTCGATCCATTCGAAGAACGCCGCGTCCGCGATGGCGCCCGTCTTGATGACTTCGGCGATGCCTGCAGCCAGTTCGCGCGCCGGCAGCGTACGCAACGCACCGATATCGGCGATCACCGCTTGCGGCTGATAGAACGCGCCGATCATGTTCTTGCCGAGCGGATGGTTGATCCCGGTCTTGCCACCCACCGAGGAATCGACCTGCGACAGCAAGGTGGTCGGCACCTGGATGAAGGGCACGCCGCGCATATAGCAGGCGGCTGCAAAACCCGTCATGTCACCGATCACCCCGCCGCCCAGCGCAATCAGCGTGGTCTTGCGGTCGGCCCGCGCGCCGAGCAGCGCGTCGAAGATCAGATTGAGCGTTTCCCAGTTCTTGTAGACCTCGCCGTCCGGCAGCACGACCGTGGACACCTGCTTGCCGAGCGGCGCCAGTGCCTGCCGCAGCGCGTCGCCGTAAAGCGGATCGACGGTGGTGTTGGTGACGATGGTGACGGACGAACCGGCGATATGCGGCGCAAACAGCGCGGTCTGGCCGATCAGGTCGGCGCCGATATGAATGGGATAGGCGCGGTCGCCCAGTTCGACATTGACGGTAATCATGCTTGCATTATGACGCAGGAGGTTTGGCGATGCCGGCCATCTCGAGCTGCATCAGGACCATGTTAACGAGGCCGTTGACCGACGGCCGGCCGGTTTCGATGACGAAATGTGCGCACTCGCGATAAAGCGGGTCGCGCACCGCGAACAGTTCTTCCAGACGCGCTTTGGGGTCTTCGGTCTGCAGCAGCGGCCGATTCTTGTCGCGCCGCGTGCGCAGCCAAAGATCGTGCGGATTGGCGCGCAAATAGACGACAAGGCCGTTATTTTGCAGCGCCTGACGGTTTTCCGGCCGCAAGATGGCTCCGCCGCCGGTGGCCAGCACGATATCCCGCTGACTGGTGAAGTCGCTGATGACCTGCGCTTCGCGGTCGCGAAAACCCGCTTCGCCTTCGAGTTCGAAGATGACGGGAATGCGCGCGCCGGTGCGCGCCACGATCTCGTGGTCGGAATCGAAGAACGGACGATCCAGCCGGCGCGCCACAGCGCGGCCCACGGTGGTCTTGCCTGCCCCCATGAGCCCTACAAAAAATACATTGGCGTGTGCGTCCCGCGCTTGCAACGGTGTCCTCTGGCTAATCCGGTATGGTTCGTGCCGCAGCTTACTGGCAAAGCGACTGCCTTGTCGAGCCTGCGGGCCGCGGTTGCGGCAGGCACTCAATTCGTCTGCACAACGCGCGGCGTGATGAAAACGACCAGCTCGCTGCGCTGGTCACGGTGTGCCCGATGACGAAATAAAGCGCCCAAAAGGGGTATTTTGCCCAGGAGTGGCACGCGCGTCACATCATCCCGGTCATCCGTGGCATAGATGCCGCCAATCGACACCGTGCCGCCGTCTTCCACCTCGACCCGCGTGCGCACGTGTTTGGTGTTGATGGCAGGCCCCGCGGCGGTCTGCTCGCCGACGCCGTCCTTGGCGATATCGAGGTCCAGCACGACTCGTCCGTCCGGCGTGATCTGCGGCTCGACCTCCAGTTTCAGGCTCGCGCGGCGAAACTGCACGCCGGAGACACCTTGACCAACCTTGGCCTGATAAGGCAGTTCGGTGCCCTGCTCGACGATCGCCTTCATGCGGTCGGCGGTCACGACCCGCGGGCTGGACACCGTTTCCCCCTGTCCTTCGGCTTCCAGCGCGCTCAACTGGACGTTGAGGAGCCGCGTGGCCTGTGCAGCAAATAACGTGAGGCCCACGGTGGCGGCGTCAAAACCGGACAGCGGACCTGCCGACAGATCGTAGACCGTACCGCCGCCGTCCGTGCCCCCGCTGAGCCCACGCGCCGCGCCACCGTCAGCAGCCGCTGCCGCCGCAAGTGAAAGTTTGACGCCCAGGTTGCGCGAAAAGCCCTGATCCCCTTCGACAATCCGCGCTTCGATCAGCACCTGACGTGACGGCCGGTCGATCGACGCCAGCAGTTCGGCAATCTGCGCGAGACGTGCCTCCAGATCGGTCACGAACAGCAGGTTGGTGCGCGCATCCGCCATCGCCGCGCCACGCTTTGACAACACCCTCTGGGTGCCCGAGCCGGTCAACAGGCGCCGCACGTCTTCGGCATGGGCGTAATGCAGTTCGAACGTACGGCTGGCGAGCGGCTCCAGATCGGCCAGCCGCGCGTGCGCCTCGAAGCGTTGCCGCTCGCGCGCCGCGAGATCGGCAAGTGGCGCGACCCAGATCACGTTGCCGTGACGCTCCATTGCCAGACCATTGACATCGAGCAAGGTGTCGAACGCAGTGCGCCACGGCACCTTGTCGAGCCGCAACGACACCGTGCCTCGAACCCGGTCGCTGGCGACGATGTTCAGGCCGGTGAACTGCGCGAATGCATTCAGTACCGCGCCCAGTTCGGCACGCTGGAAGTTCAGCGAGATCGGCTTATCGGGCGACAAACCGTCGTACGCCGCCGCGGTCGACGAGTCGCCGAGGCGCTGCGTCGGGGCAAGCGGCACGGGTGGACCTTCGAGCGCGTGAGCCGATGTTTCCGCGCGCGGCGCCGCACTGCGTGAGGCTGGGAGTGGTTTGCCCTCGAGTTGCGCGTCGTCGAGCGGTGCACCGTCGCGCGGTGGACCGTCGACCTCGTCCCCGGCAGCGCTTTCCCGATCAAGTACACCAACCGGTCGGTCAGCCATTGGCTCCTCGTCCGCCGCATCCTGGCGCAGGAACGGATTCGGCACGTCAACCGCCAGATTGCGCGGCAACGGCGGTGTGTCGTACGGTTCAACCGTGTCGTCCGACGGCATCATTGGCGGCAACGGTGGCAACGATGCGTGCGCCGCACCGACACACAGGAAGGCGCTGCCGAGCGCCAGCCTGACTCTCTTCATCCCCGTCCTCATGAAGCCTCCGCCAGTGCCAGCGTGCGCGTGCCGAGGCGATTCGTCAGCGTGATGCTGAGCGCGTCCATGCCTGTGACCCGGTCGCCACCGACGAACTGACCCTGCCCGACGGTCGCAGCGCCGTCCGTTGTTTCGAGCAGCGCGAGACCGCGCGTCCGGTCGCGCAGCAGACCGGCAAGGCGCAGCAGGCCCGCTTGCGCCAGGTCCCCATCCAGTTGCGGCGGGGACGAGAACGGATCGTCGAAGACCACGTCCTCGTCGTCCGCCTCCAGGTCGTCATCGACCAGAATCGCGGGACTAGCGGACGCGGGGCTCAACGCATTGAACACATGCAGCGTGGCGCTGACGAGCAATGCCCCAGCACTGCGTTTCACGGTGAGATCCTCGGGTACCACTAGCACCGGCAGGTCCGACAGGCCGCGCAGGAACATCATCAAATGCAGGAAATCCGTCTGGGCGGTGAGTTGCATGGGTCGCACCGCGTCGAGGCCCGCGCCGTTGCCTGCGACCGGCGCCAACGTAAGCAACGTGACGCCACAGCGGGCTGCGAGCAGCGAGATCAGGCGCACGTCGTCAGCAGGCGTGGACGGCTCCGGCGATTTTCCGAGCGAAGCAAGCGCGGCGCTTCGGTGTTGCTCAGGCAACTGGGCAACCGACCGTTTTGCCTGGGCGACACGCTGTTGTGCTTCGGACAGGGCCGTACGGCTTGCCTGAACACCAGCCAGATCGGCCGCCATCCACGCATTTGCGCCGGCACCAAACACCGTCGCCGCGATGAGAGCCCCCGCCACATGGCGTCGACGCGCGCTCCACGCTTCAAGCGGCAAACGGATCTGATTGATCCAGTTCGTGGCTTGCGTAGTCTGCTTCAAAACACCGGTGCGATCTGCAAACAACGTACTCATCGCGCACCTCGCTTCTGATCGACCTCATGCGATCCCCCGTTCGCGGGTGCTGCCGGATGCCCCGCGCTTTTGGCGGGCTCATCCCATCGCAACCGCGCGGCAAACTCGACCGCGCTGCTGTTACCTGCCGCAGTATCGTGTCCGGTGCGGGGCAAAGGATGCAGGTCGGTGACCTCGGAACTCTTCACGCCACGCACGCTGCCCAACTCTTCGAGCCAGACAGTGGACGCCAAAGGGGCCTTCGATATCGCAAGCAACTCCGTCTCGTGCATACGTTGTCGAAGCTGCTGCAGTACGACGTCATCTGTAGACACATGGCTTAACGTATCGAGCAGATCAAGTAGACGTACTAATGGCCCGGATAGCGCTACCGCACGCGCAGCCCGTTTGCTCCGCTCATCGGCGTCGCGCTGGAGCCGTGCGTGCTCCGCAAGCGGCACGGCAAGGCCGATCAGCTCGTTCTCGCTGGAAGCACGTTGTGCCTCCAGCCGTGCGCGTTCGAACGTCTGCCAGCCACCCGCCGCCAGCACGGCCGCACAGCCGACGAGCGCCGCGCCCAACCATTCGAGCAGACAGCGTCGCCGCGCGCAGCGCGCCTCGCGTTGCCGGTAAGGCAGCAGATTGAAGCCGCCGATCCACACCGGATGTCCGGCTGGCCCTATGCGCGAGTTCATCCACATCATTCCATCACTCCGCGCAATGCGAGGCCGAATGCCACCGCATAGTTCGACTCGTGCAATAACTTCGCAGGCAACGGGCCCGTGCAGTCGCCCAACGCAATGCATTCGAACGGCACCACCGTGCAGCCCAGTACGTCGGCGAGATCTGCTTCGGAAAAACCCACGCCATCGAGTAGTTCCACGTCGCCGCCCAGGAACACGTAGCCGAGGGCAACGCCGCCCGCAAGATCGCGCAACGCGTCGGCCAGATCGGAGTGCTCGGGCGACGGATAGTGCATCTCGCCGACGACCGCGTCGTCGACAATGCGCCACCCGTACACACCCTCTGCGCCGATCCAGATCGCCGCGTAAGGTTCGTGTTGCTCCAGTTCCATAGCGGCCGCGTGCACCAGTGCGCGCAAAGCCGCGTGCGGTTCGCCGTCGATCGCCGTCAGCGTGACACCCGCCGCTGCGGCACACTCGATGCGCGTCTCCAGATGCTGGCGGGCGGCGGTCGCAATCGTCACCGCACTGGCGCCATGCGGCGAGCGTTCAATGAACCAGTCGACCGCGAGCGCATGACGCTCGATTCCCGCAATACGCTCCGCTTCGCTCCACACGGCTAACTCCAGCGCCGCGAGCGAAGGTCCGTCCGCTGCCTCGACGTCGCCAGCAACGCTCAGTCGCGCGAGCGGCAAACTCGACATCAGCGTTGCCGAGGCAGGCAATGCCATCGCACAGCGCAGCGTGCGCGACGCACAGGCACGCGGCAACTCCGCGAATACATCGCGCAGCGCACGCGTCACGGCGCCCCGGTCCACGATCTCGACACCGGCCATCGCACCCGTAGGAAGCGGCACGGCCGCGAGATATTCGACACGCAGCGGACCGTCCGCAGGCAAACGCTGACTCAACACCACCAGCCTCACCGCCTGCGGACTCACATCGATCCCAGCAGCAAAACGCCGCACCTTCACCTGAAACGAACTTTTAAATGTCATCCCGCCTCCCTTTAGACACATGCCAGATACGTGGCACACGCGTCGAAACATTCGAACGCGAGTACCGGAGGCAATTGTGCGCAGCGGCGGCGATGCGCGATATTCAGCCGAATGGCTAACGTGAGGTTCATGGCTCCCTGGGCGACCTCAAAGCGTCTACAGTAAGGTCATCCCCTGCGCGGCATGTCCGATGTAAGCATGTCGAAAGCTGACGAGCCAGGCGGCTATAATCGCGGGACTGTTTTTTGGTATTCATATGCAATCGTCTTCACCTACATCCCCGCCGCCCTCGCCACCCGCTCGACAGAAGCGCAAACGTCCGCTGTGGCTGAAGCTCGTCCTGGGGCTGGTAGGTCTGATATTCGCCGGCATCGCATGCGCCGGACTCGTGACCGGTTATGCGCTGGTGGTTGCTACGCCGAACCTGCCTTCAATCGACGCGCTTACCGACTATCATCCGAAGGTTCCGCTGCGCATCTACACGGCAGACCATGTGCTGATCGGCGAATTCGGCGAAGAGCGGCGCGATATCGTGCACATTCAGGATGTCCCCGAGAATCTCAAGAAGGCGGTGCTCGCCATTGAAGACGCACGCTTCTACGATCACGGCGGCGTCGACCTGACGGGGATTGCGCGGGCCGGCTACGTCGCGCTCACCAACGGCCACGCTACGCAAGGCGCCAGCACGATCACCATGCAGGTGGCCCGCAACTTCTTTCTCTCAAGCGAAAAGACCTACACGCGCAAGATCTACGAGATGTTGCTCGCGTACAAGATCGAGTCGAAGCTGACGAAAGATCAGATTCTCGAGGTGTATATGAATCAGATCTATCTCGGTCAGCACGCGTATGGCTTCGCCAGCGCAGCAAGGGTGTATTTCGGCAAGGACATGAAGGACCTCACGCTCGCCGAAGCGGCGATGCTCGCGGGTCTGCCCAAGGCCCCTTCGGCCTATAACCCGGTCGTCAATCCGAAGCGCGCCAGAATTCGTCAGGAGTACATCCTGCAGCGCATGCTGGAGTTGCGCTACATCACGCAGGAGCAGTACGACGAGGCGAGCAGGCAACCGCTCGCCGTCAAGAGCGCGGTCAAGGAATTCAGCGTGCACGCGGAATATGTGGCGGAGATGGTGCGTCAGATGATGTACGCCCAATACCATGAAGAGGCCTACACCCGCGGGCTGAATGTCGTGACCACGATCGACTCCGCCGACCAGGATGTGGCCTACCACGCGTTGCGCAAAGGTCTGATGGACTACGAACGACGTCATGGCTATCGCGGTCCCGAAGCGTTCATCGATCTGCCGACTGACGAGGACGAGCGCCAACAGGCCATCGACGACGCGCTGCTCGAACATCTGGACGACGGCGAGTTCGTCGCGGCGGTGGTCACCTCCGCAAGTCCGAAGCAGGTCGAGGCGACGCTCGCCGACGGCAATGTCGCGACGCTGCAGGGCGATGGCCTGCGCTTCGCGTCGCTCGCACTCGGGCCGCGCGCGCAAGCGAATCAGCGTATCCGTCCCGGCGCCATCATCCGGATAGTCAAGGGTGATGACGGTAGCTGGTCGATCACGCAGTTGCCGCAGGTGGAAGGGGCTTTCGTGTCCGTGGTGCCGCAGGACGGCGCGATCCGCGCGCTGGTGGGCGGCTTCGACTTCAACAAGAACAAGTTCAACCACGTCACACAGGCGTGGCGGCAACCGGGCTCGAGTTTCAAGCCGTTTATCTATTCGGCTTCGCTCGAAAAAGGCTTGGGGCCGGCCACGGTCATCAACGACGCGCCGCTGTTCTTCACTGCCGCGGAAACCGGCGGCCAAGCGTGGGAACCCAAGAACTATGGCGGTGGCTTCGACGGTCCAATGACGATGCGCACGGCGCTGCAGAAATCGAAGAACCTCGTGTCGATCCGCATCCTCAACCAGATCGGCCCCAAATACGCGCAGCAGTACATCACGCGTTTCGGCTTCGATGCGGACCGTCATCCTGCCTATCTGCCTATGGCGCTCGGTGCCGGGCTCGTCACGCCGCTGCAGATGGCCGGAGGTTTTTCGGTGTTCGCCAATGGCGGCTATCGGATCAACCCGTATCTGATCGCGGAAGTGACTGACCAGCGTGGCTCCATCGTTGCGCAAGCCAGGCCGCTCGTCGCAGGGCAGAGCGCGCCGCACGCAATCGACGTGCGCAATGCTTATGTGATGAACGGCCTGCTGCAAAGCGTCGCTCAACGCGGCACCGGGGCAAAGAGCAATGTCCTCAAACGCACCGATCTCGCCGGCAAAACCGGGACGACCAACGACTCGCGCGATGCGTGGTTCGCCGGGTATCAGCACACGCTTACCGCGATCGCATGGATCGGCTACGACAATCCGCGCAGCCTCGGCGACAAGGAGACGGGCGGCGGCCTCGCGTTACCGGTCTGGATCGAGTACATGGCCAAGGCACTGAAGGGCGTGCCGGAATACAGGATGCCGATGCCTGGCGGCATCGTCATGCTAGGCGACGAGCCGTATTTCGACAACTTCACGCCAGGCAATGGTTTCGTGGCGACCGTCGGCGTGAGCCAGGCCGATCTGGACGCGAATTCGAGCGATGCGGTGTCCGGCGCGGCGGAGGCAGCGACCCCGCAACAGGTGGGTGATGAGGAAAAGCAGAACATCATGAACCTGTTCCGCGGACACTAACCCGGAGTTGCAGCCGGGTTCGCCGGCGTACGCTTGATGCTCAGTACTCCGCGCGGCGTCGACGCTTAAAGCAAGACGCCCGCCAAAGCACCTCGCTTACGCTTCGAACCGAACCGGCTCGCCGGCCTGTTGTGTCGCGTAGTCAGACAGCGCGGCGAAAAACTCAGTGCCGTTGCGGGTGTCGCGCCATGCGCCGTCGGCATAACGGAAATGAAAACCGCCCGACTTCGCGGCGATCCAGATTTCTTGCATCGGCGGCTGCAGGTTCACGATGATCTTCGTGCCATTCTCGAATTCGAGCGTCAAAACGTTGCCGCTGCGCTCGAATTCGATATCGGCTTCGGTATCGTCGAGTGTGCGTTCAATGGCTGCAAGCGCGGCCTCGGCACGGGTCAGGTATTCGCTATCGGACATGCTAAACTCCAACGATCATTTTTTCAGGGACAGTCATGCGAGTCGTTTCCCGGATGCGCTCAATGGTGCCCGGTGTAAGGCAGCCCCGCGCTGCGGCGCCCGGCGTAAGTCAGCCAGGCACAACGGCGCGCGGCGCGACGACGCCCGGCGCGATTGTAGCCGTTTTGGTCATTGTCGCAGGTTGCGCTCTTGGCGGCTGCGGACAACGCGGACCGCTTTACTTGCCGACCGTGCCACCGCTACCCGCCAAACCCGTTGACGAAACCCAGGTGCCGTCCACTGACGCAGTGAAACCCGATTCGCAGGCAGCCTCCGGTACCGTACCCGACACAACGGGCACACCGCTCACGCTGTCGCCGGAAACCGAACTGCGCACCGTACCCGATTCGGCTGCGTCGGCACCGCAACTGCCGGCCTCCGATAGCACTCCCGTTCAATAAGACTTTCGCATGACTCGATCCGCATTTGCCTACGTCGACGGTGTATTGCACACCGAAGGCGTTTCCGCCGTTTCCCTTGCCGAGCAGTTCGGCACGCCGCTGTACGTCTATTCGCGCGCGGCGTTGACCGACGCATGGCGGGCCTACGCCGGCGCATGTGCGGGCCGCCGCGCCACCGTGCACGTCGCCGTCAAGGCAAATAGCAATCTCGCCGTGTTGAACGTGTTTGCAAGACTTGGCGCGAGCTTCGATATCGTCTCGGGCGGCGAACTCGCACGCGTGCTTGCCGCCGGTGGCAAAGCGGAAAACGTGGTGTTTTCGGGCGTCGGCAAGAGCGCTGACGAAATGCGCGAAGCGCTCGAGGCGGGTGTCAAATGCTTCAACGTCGAGTCGATTCCGGAGCTCGACCGCCTGAATGCAGTTGCCGCTTCGGTGGGAAAGACAGCCCCCGTCTCGCTGCGCGTGAATCCCGACGTCGATGCAAAAACGCATCCGTATATTTCCACCGGACTGAAGTCGAACAAGTTCGGTGTGGCGTTCGACGAGGCGCGCGCCACCTATCGCGCGGCTGCAGCGATGACGCACCTCGAGGTGGTGGGGATCGACTGCCATATCGGCTCGCAGATTACCGAAATCGCGCCGTATCTGGACGCAGTGGACAAATTGCTGGAGCTGGTCGGACAGATCGAAGCGGACGGTTTATCGATCCGTCACATCGACGTGGGCGGCGGTCTTGGCATCACCTACGACGACGAAACGCCGCCGGATATCGGCGAGTTCGTGCGTACGGTACTCGATCACATCGAAGCACGCGGTCATGGGCATCGTGAAGTGTATTTCGAGCCGGGGCGCTCGCTGGTCGGCAATGCCGGTGTGTTGCTCACGCGCGTCGAGTTTCTGAAGCCCGGTGCGGAAAAGAACTTTGCCATCGTCGACGCCGCGATGAACGATCTCGCGCGCCCGGCAATGTACGAGGCGTACCACGGCATCGAACCGGTGGTGAAGCGCGACTCCCCGGCGCATGTGTATGACGTGGTCGGCCCAGTTTGCGAAAGCGGCGACTGGCTGGGCCGCGAGCGCCTGCTCGCAATCGAGCCGGGCGATCTGCTCGCCTTGCGTTCGGCCGGTGCGTACGGCTTCGTGATGAGCTCGAACTACAACACGCGTCCGCGGGCGGCCGAAGTCATGGTCGACGGCGAGAAAGCGTATGTGGTCCGCGTGCGCGAAGAGGTCAAGCAGCTGTTTTCCGGCGAAACCGTCCTGCCGGATTAAACGCGAAGGCAGACGCTCCACAAGCTGAAAGCAAGAAGGCGATGCCACTGCGGCATCGCCTTTTTTTATTGAACGCTGCCTGAGACTACGAGCACCTTCAGCGAAACATCGTCACCCCTTCCCAGCCGACGTCGCCCCACGCGCGCGCAACCACACAAGCAGCCGCCAGCCCAGTAACGCAACCATTACCGCGCCGTAAATCTTCGGCAACAGCAAATCGTGCTTGCCGGATTTCATCCACCAGAAATGCAGGATCGCGAGTACTCCGATCGCATAGATCGCGCGGTGCAGCGTCTGCCAGCGGCGGCCAAGCTTTCTCACCATCGCGCGCGGCGAGGTCACAGCCAGCGCGAGGAGCAGAAGAAACGCCGCGAAGCCGACCATGATGAAGGGCCGCTTGCCGATATCCTTCAGGATCGCCGCCACGTCGAACCATTTGTCGAACCACACATAGGTCGTGAAATGCAGCGTGGCGTAGAAGAACGTGTACAGACCCAGCATGCGCCGGAAACGCAGCACTGCAGCCACTCCCGTCAAGCGGCGCAGCGGCGTCACGGCGAGCGTGATGCACAGGAACACCAGCGTCCACAGACCGGTTGACCGGGTGATGAACTCGATCGGGTTGGCCCCGAGCCGGTCGGTCAAGCCGAAGAACACGATTCGCGCGAGCGGATACCACGCCGCGACGAATACAGCGATCTTCGCCGGCACCACCCAGCGGCCGCCCGCTGCGGCGGAGCGCTTTGCAGCGGGTGGCTGCCGACGCGAAGCGGGTTCAGACACGGTTGGTGTTTCAGAGGAGGCCATCGCAATTCCCGCCTAGAAGTTCTTCTTCAGGTCCATGCCCTGATACAGCGATGCGACCTGATCGCCGTAGCCGTTGAACATCAGCGTCTTTCTCTTCGGCGTGAAGAACCCATCTTCGCCAATCCGCCGCTCGGTGGCCTGGCTCCAGCGCGGATGATCGACATTCGGATTCACGTTCGAGTAGAAGCCGTATTCGTTCGGCGCGTAGGTATTCCAGCTCGTGGCCGGCTGCTTGTCGACGAAGCGGATCTTCACGAGCGACTTGCCGCTCTTGAAGCCGTATTTCCACGGCACGATGATCCGCAGCGGCGCACCGTTCTGATTGGGCAGCACTTCGCCGTACAGACCCACCGTCAGCAAGGTCAGCGGGTTCATCGCTTCGTCCATCCGCAAGCCTTCCGAGTACGGCCAGTCCAGAATTGGCGTGGACAGGCCGGGCATTTGCGACGGATCAGCAAGCGTGATGAACTGCACGTATTTGGCATTGCCGTTCGGCTGGGCTCGCTTGATGAGTTCCGCAAGCGGAAATCCGATCCACGGCATCACCATCGACCAGCCCTCCACGCAACGATGCCGGTATACCCGCTCCTCGAGCGGCGCCATCTTCAGGAGATCGTCAATGTCAAACACCTTGGCATTCTTCACTTCGCCTTCAACGCTCACCCGCCACGGATGCGGGCGCAATGTGCCGGCATTCTGCGCGGGGTCGCTCTTGTCGGTTCCGAACTCGTAGAAGTTGTTGTAGGTGGTAATGTCCTTGTAAGGCGTGACCTTATCCGTCGCGACAAATTTCGGATTGGTCTTCGCCGCCAGCTTAGGTCCTTTCGCATCCGGCGACGAGTACACGGCGAGCGCCTCGCCGCTCACGCCGAGCAAACTGCCCATCGCCGCCGCACCGGCCGCCCGCAGGACGCGTCGACGGTTCTCGCGCTGGCTCTCGTACACGCGTTTCGGCGTGATTTCACTCGGAGCAATATCGTCGCCCTGCAGTGCAATCCTGTCGCTTCGCTTTATCCACATGGTGCTGCTCCTGCTGGCCCGGCGGGCTGTGTTGATGATGGTTCGACTACTCATCCATAGGTACTGTTCTGGCGAACACTCTGGATGCACCAAAATTCCATGCACAAAGAAAAAACCGCCGGTGCGAAGCACTCGGCGGTTCTTTGTCGGTTCAGAAACGCAGATCTTACAGCTTGCCGTAGCTATGCAGCCCGGAGAGGAACATGTTGACGCCGAGGAACGCGAACGTCGTGACCAGCAGGCCCGTGAGCGCCCACCACGCCGCGACGGCGCCACGCAGGCCCTTCATGAGCCGCATGTGCAGCCACGCTGCGTAGTTCAGCCAGACGATCAGCGCCCAGGTCTCCTTCGGGTCCCAGCTCCAGTAACCGCCCCAAGCCTGCGCAGCCCAAAGCGCACCGAGGATCGTGGCAATGGTGAAGAACGCAAAACCGACCGCGATCGACTTGTACATCAGGTCGTCGAGCACGTCGAGCGGCGGCAGGCGGTCCGCCAGCATACCGTTTTCCTTGACCAGATACGCGACGCCGACCATCGCCGACAAGGCGAAACTGCCGTAGCCGATGAAGTTCGCCGGCACGTGGATTTTCATCCACCAGCTTTGCAACGCCGGCACGAGCGGCTGGATCTGCTGCGCATCGCGGGAAATCGAGTACCACATCAGGAAGCCAACCGCGGCGCTGATCACCAGCAACACGAACGCGCCGAGCGCGCGGGTGTTGTAGTGCTGCTCGTAATACAGGTAGAAAAGCGCGGTAATCAGGCTGAACAGCACGAACACTTCATATAGGTTCGAGATGGGGATATGCCCGACGTCGGAGCCGATCAGGTATGACTCGTACCAGCGCACCATCAGGCCGACGAAGCCCATCAGCACCGCAGCCCACGTCATTTTCGAGCCAATCGCGGCGCCCGTGGGCGAACGCGACACCAGGCCGATCCAGTAAAACAGCGTGGCCAGCACGAACAACGCACTCATCCACAGGATCGCGGATTGGCTCGACAGGAAATATTTGAGGAAGAACGCGCTATCGGCGCGCGCCAGGTCGCCCTGATACGTCTGGATCGCGAACAGCGACAGCACCGCGATACCGGCGATCAGGAGACGCGCCGGCTTCCAGCGCCAGCCGAGCGTCACGAACACCGGCACCGCGCAAACCAGGATCAGCTTGTCGTAGTAATTCATGTACGGGTGATAGCGCCACAGCGCGAAACCCGCACCCGCGACCATCGCCAGGGCGAACAGCCAGTCGAAAGCGCCAAGGCGCTTCAGAAACGAGCGTTCGTCGAGCAGCGCCGGGTGCTGCGCCGGACTGGCTGCCGCGTTCTTGGCCGACGCGTTACCACGCGAAGGAGATGAGGAAACCTGAGTCAAGTCCATGATCTTACCGGGTCGTATCTTGTGAACCTGCGGACGGTGCGCCGGAGGTGCCGCCATTCTCGGCAGCGTCACTGGGTTTGGCACCCAGCACAGCGCCGACAGCGTCGCGCGTCTGGGCGAACTCCTTGTCGAAATCAAGCGTTTTGCGCGCGCTCGACATCGCCATCACGACGTTCGTACCGTGATCGGTATCTTTGATCCAGAACCAGAGGCGCCGTTCGCGGACGTAGAACATCGAGAAGATGCCCAATACGAGGAGCAGGCTGCCAAGATACACGACTTTTTTGCCCGGCGCGCGCGTCAACTGAAATACCGAAGCTTGCACCTGCTTGAATGAGTCGAGCTGTAAATAGACCGGCGATCCATACAAAAAGCTGTCAGATATCGCATTGATCGAGCTCTGGATAAAGAGGCTCGTGTCCGCCGAGGGCGTCGCGTCGGGCTCGCCGGCCTGTTCGCGGGCCAGTTGCCATACGTCCCAGGTCGAGCCTTCGAGCATGCGCAGCAGCAGCGAGGCCGCTTTTTCCTGCTCGCCCTTCGGCACTGAATGGTCGATAAAGGCAGCAATCGCCTGGAAACCACCGATGTTCTGGCCGCCCTGCATCATGCCGACGCTGCTGTCGCCACCCGCAAAGAGGGTCAGGACGCGCAACGCGCTTTCTTCGAGGTGCTGCTGCAGGTCCGCGTTCGATGCCGGCACCGAGCGCAGCGCGAAACGGCGCGCCGCCGCGGCGCGCGTGGCCGGATTCTCGAGCGCGGCGCGCAGGTTCATCCACTCGTTGACCGTGCCGCCCTGGTCGGCGGGGATCCGCAGATAGCGGAACGGATCGTCCGGGTTGATGCGCATGCCGGCGAGAAACATCTTCTCGCCACCCACGTCGACCGGCAGCATGTAGTTGTTGTACTCGCGCGCCTGGCCGTCCTTGCCGCGCACCTTGTACTGCACCGATGGGCCGACGTTATGCAGATCCAGCGGCTTCGAGGTCTTGGCGCCTGAACCGAGCCGCTCGTCGAAGGCTTCCTTCAGCGTCTGGTGTGCGACGCCGCGCGCGTCATTGGCGCCGCTGCCGTTCGAGATGTTCTCCACGTTGATGGCGCGGAAATCGGCGAATTCGATCGTCTGGCCGTCCGCCCCAGGCACCGCATTACCCAACGGCACCGAATTGCCGATCGTGCCGCTGAACGGAGCCGTTTTGGCGCTGGTGCCCGACATCGGGAAGGCGGTCATCTGCATCTGCGAGCCGCCATCCTGGAAGCTCGACTGGTAGATCGATACACCGTCGTAGTCGAACGGCTTGTTCACTTCGACCCGTGCCGGAATCTTCTGGCCGGTCTTGTGATCGATCACGACGATATCGCTCGCAAACAGCTTCGGCATGCCGGTCGAGTAGTAATCGACGATGAACTTGTTCAACTGGATCGAAAACGGCAAGTCCTGGATCAACGAGCCATTCGGCTGGTTCAGGATCGCCGTCGAGACATGCTCGCCCTCCGGCACCCATGCGTAGCCGCGGAACGTCGGATTGGATTGGGACAGACGGTGTTCGGGCGGAATGTCGCTGATCACCGTGTTACTGTTGATGGGCGTCTTGTTGAACATCCACATCTGCAGCTTGATCGGCAGATTGCTGTCGAGCAGGCCGCCCAGACAGATGACGACAATCGCAATGTGAGCCGAGATATAGCCGAGCTTGGTGAGCGCACCGCGCTTGGCCGCGATCAGCGTCGCGCCGTCCGACTCCCGCGTCACGAACTTGTAGCCGAGCCGGCCCGACAGTTTCGCCAGCGTGGCCGTGGCCTGCTCACGCGAGCTGCCGACGGCGAATTCGCCCTTGTGGTGGAACGCGCGCAGGCTCGATTCGCGGACCTTGTCCTTCCAGCTCTTCATATCCGCGACCATCTTCGGCGCATTGCGGATCACGCAGAGCGACACCGAGACCATCAGGAAGCATAGGATCAGCATGAACCACCAGGAGCTGTACACGGTGTACAGGCTCAGCGAGCGGAAGATATCCGCCCAGAAGGGGCCGAACTGGTTAACGTAGTTGGGATACGGATCGTCCTGAGTGAGGACGGTGCCGATGATGCTCGCGATCGCCAGAATCACCAGCAGCGCGATGGCGAATCGCATCGAACTCATCAACTCGATAACGCGACGCATGGGCCGCTGGCCCGACGTTATTTCAATACCCGACGTGGTGACGCTCATTCACACTCCGACAGAACAGCAAAAAAGGGTGAACGGCCGCCGCTGACGCACGAAGCGAGCGACGCCATCACCCTTTTCTTGTTTTTTCACCGGCCTCGCTGGGCCGGTTGCACTTGCGTGCGGACTTACTAATGCAAGCCCGCGATGTAATCGGCCACAGCCTTGATGTCGCTATCCGACAGCCGTGACGCAATGGTATGCATCGGGTCGCTGTTGTTGCGCGCGCCCGGGCCCTGCGTGAACGCGTTCAACTGCGTCACCGTATATTCCGCCCACTGCCCCGACAGACGCGGATACTGCACCGGAATGCCCTGGCCTGTAGGACCATGGCAACTTGCACACGCCGGGACAGCTCGCTCGGCGATGCCCGCGCGATAAATCTTCTCGCCTAGCGGGACGGTGTTCTTGTCGTGTGCGTAACCGGGCTTCGGCGTCTGCGCCGCAAAATACGCGGCAACGTTAACCATATCCTGGCTGGACAGCGCTGCGGCCATGCCGGCCATAATCGCATTATTACGCGCAGGCTGCTTGGCACCGGGCTGGGTTTTGAAATCCATCAACTGCTTGACGAGATATTCGGGGTGCTGGCCGGCCAGCTTGGGATACGCCCCGCCGGCGCTATTACCGTCGGCGCCGTGACACGACGCGCAAACCTGCGTCGCAATTGCCTGTCCCCGATTGACGTCCGGTTTTGCCGGATCTGCTGCTCGCGCCTGAACTGCTAAACCTGAAAGACCTGCCGCTACTTGAAATACCATCAGTGCTTTGCACAGTCGATTCATTCGCACACCCTGTTTCGTCTTGTGGGAATTAGAGGTTCTGCAAAACGACGGCGACCGATTTACCGCAGAGGCACGCGCGCTGGCCCCTCCTCAGGTCTTCAGTAAATTCAGTAAACCATCATATTGTACAATAACTCGCTAATCGCTTAGACGCCAGTCGGGCTTGACCCGTCCCCACCCCGGGTTCCCCGGCGTCTCATATTCTGGTTCCCCCATGTCCTTCCTGCTCCACCAGTCCCGCTTCTTTACGACCGTCAATCACTTGCGTGATCTGCCGGCCACCCCGCAACCCGAAATCGCGTTTGCGGGACGCTCGAATGCGGGCAAATCGACGGCGATTAATCTGCTGTGCAATCAGAAGCGTCTCGCCTTCGCTAGTAAGACACCGGGCCGTACCCAGCATATCAATTACTTCTCGGTAGGGCCTGCAGCCGAGCCAGTGGCCCACCTGGTGGATTTGCCCGGTTATGGGTACGCGGAAGTGCCCGGCGCCGCCAAGGCACACTGGGAGGCGTTGCTGTCGAGCTATCTGCAACAGCGATCGCAACTGCGCGGCATGATCCTGATGATGGACTCGCGCCGCCCGCTCACCGATCTGGACCGGGTGATGATCGAGTGGTTTGCGCCGACCGGCAAGCCGATCCACACCCTGCTGACAAAGTGCGACAAATTGACGCGGCAGGAGAGCATCAACGCGCTGCGGGCCACCCACAAAGGGCTGGCGGAATATACGGCTGGCGGTTATCGGGGAGAGTTGACCGCCCAGTTGTTCTCGGCCCTCAAGCGGGTCGGTCTGGACGAGGCTCACGAGCTGATTGAAAGCTGGCTCGTTCCTGAGGATGCGGGTAGCGCGGACGGCGTGGTCGCGTCCGAATAACTTCCGCTGCCAGGCTGGGGATTAACCTGGTCTGGGCCCTTTTTCGTTCGCCCATAAAAAAACCCGCCGCAACTGACGGCGGGCCAAACAGCCTAATCGAAAAACGACAGGCACCCGCTCAGGGAGGAGAAGCGGGGAGGTCAGCGCATGGCGCCTTGCTCGATCGGTATGATATACCATTGTCTCGAAAAGAGTTTTCAGCAGGCTCAGGCACGCGCTGTTGCCTCACCATCTCCACGCAATCCAAGACATTCGATATGAGCTTCTATCCGCATCACCGTCCGCGCCGCATGCGCCGTGACGACTTCTCGCGCCGTCTCATGCGCGAAAACATCCTCACCACCAACGACCTGATCTACCCCGTGTTCGTCGTAGAAGGCACCAACGTGCGGCAAGCCGTGGCGTCGATGCCCGGCGTGGAACGCGTGTCGGTCGATCTGCTGATGGGCGTGGCCGAACAGTGCGTCGCGCTTGGCGTGCCGGTACTGTCGCTGTTTCCGGCGATCGAACCGTCGCTGAAAACACCGGACGGCCGCGAGGCGACCAACGAAGCCGGTCTGATTCCGCGCGCCGTCCGCGAACTGAAAAAGCATTTCCCGGAGCTAGGCGTTCTTACCGACGTTGCACTCGATCCCTACACGAGCCACGGCCAGGACGGTGTGATCGATGAAGCGGGCTATGTGATCAACGACGTGACCGTCGAGATTCTCGTCGAGCAGGCCCGCGCACAAGCGGAAGCGGGCGTGGATATCGTGGCTCCGTCGGACATGATGGACGGGCGCATCGGCGCGATCCGCGAAATGCTCGAGAGCGAGGATCACATTCATACGCGGATCATGGCCTACTCGGCCAAGTTCGCGTCGGCGTTCTACGGGCCGTTCCGCGACGCCGTTGGTTCCGCGACGAACCTCGGCAAGAGCAACAAGATGACCTATCAGATGGACCCGTCGAATTCGGATGAAGCGCTGCGCGAAGTGCGTGCGGACATCGAAGAAGGCGCGGACATGGTGATGGTGAAGCCCGGCATGCCGTACCTCGATATCGTCCGTCGCGTGAAGGACGAGTTCCGCTTTCCGACTTATGTGTATCAGGTGAGCGGCGAGTACGCGATGCTCAAGGCGGCCGCGCAAAACGGCTGGCTCGATCACGACAAGGCGATGATGGAATCGCTGCTGGCGTTCAAGCGGGCGGGCGCAGATGGCGTGCTGACGTATTTTGCGCTGGACGCTGCGCGGATTTTGCGCGCGCAAAAGTGAGGCGGGCTGAGGCGCTGGGTTGGGCGCCTCGTGACGAGCGATGATGTCAGACGCAGACGCTGTGCAGCAGGTTTGAAGTTTGATGAAAGCGGAGGCACCGGGAGCGGGTCTCCGCTTTTTTAATGGCTGAAAGTCTCGCGTGCTGTTTGCGACGGCGTGCTTTGTCAGGGCCGCGGCGACTACGATTGCGGCGGCGTGGCCAGGCGGTCGAGGCTGTGCAGGAACGTGTCGGCCGACTCGTAGCCGACGACGCGCAGCACCTCCGCTCCGCTCGGGTCGAAGAAGATGATGCCCGGAGGCCCAAACAGCTTGAAGCGCTTCAGCAAAGTCTGGTCATCGGGGTTGTTGGCAGTCACGTCCGCGCGCAGCAGGTTGAGTTGCTGCAGCCGGGCATGTACGCGCGGGTCGCTGAAGGTGAATTTCTCCATTTCCTTGCAGCTCACGCACCAGTCCGCGTAGAAGTCGAGCATCGCCGGCTGGGCAGCGGCCTTTACGGCCTGGTCGAGCTGGGTCGACGAGCGTACCGGGGCAAACGTGAGGCTGTCTGCAGCAGTAGCGGCATTCGCTGCCCCCGAAGGGACGCCGGCCACATCACCAGGGCCGCCGCGCGCGGCCATTACTGCGAGCGGCTTGAGCGGATCCGACGATCCGGCCGCGAGACCAACTAGCAGCACCACGGCCCAGACGGTCAGCGCGACGCCCAGACCCCGACCAAGTCGACGCCACACGGAACTGGCGCCAGCTGGTGGCGAGAACAGTCCGAGAGAGACCGCGGCGACCAGGAGCCATAACGCGCTCAGCAACATTTGCGCAGTCGCACCCAGCACTGGCCAAACGATCCACAACGCGGCGGCGAGCAGCACTATCCCGAAGAAGATCTTCACGCCGTCCATCCACACACCCGCACGCGGCAGCAAGGTACCTGCGCCCAAGCCGATGATCAACAACGGAACGCCCAGGCCGATACCCATCGAGAACAGCGCGGCCGCACCGAGCACGGCGTTGCCTGTGTGGGCGATAAACGCCAGGATCGCGAACAGCGGCGCCGTCATGCAAGCGCCGACGACCAGCGCGGACAGCGCGCCCATCGCCGCCACCGCCGCGAACTTGCCACCGGAGCGCCCTTGCGACGCGCGCGACGCACCGTCCTGCCAGCGTTGCGGCAAGGCAATGTCGTAGCCGGCGATCAGCGTCACTGCGAACGCCGTCAGCAGCACACCGAATGCACCCAATACCCACGGATTCTGCAACCATGCGCCGAGGCTCTGACCCACAAGCGCCGCGGCGATACCGAGCACGGTATAGACGAGCGCCATACCGATCACATAAGCAAGCGACAGCGCGAAGCCACGACCACGCGTCACACGTGCCCCTTCGCCGATGATAATGGCAGACAGGATCGGGATCATCGGATACGAGCACGGCAACAGGCTAAGCACGGCGCCGGCGACGAAGAACAGGCCGACGATCGTGAAGAAGCTGCCGCCCTGCAGAAGCGACTGCGCGTAGTCAGCGCTGGTTGTGCGTTCGTACCACGAGGAGGTGTTTGCTATGTCGGCGTTGTTTGCCGTTTGAGTGGTGACTGCGGGGGTGGGCGAGACGCTAGCGGCGTGTAGCGCGGCGCCTTCGACGTGATACACGCGCTCCATCGGCGGATAGCAAATACCCGCGTCGGCGCAACCTTGCGAAGTCACCGCGAGATCGAAGGGCCCCGCGGCCTGCTTTACCGGGACGCGAATGGTCAACTCGTTCCGGTAGGTTTCGACATTCTTCCCGAACGTTTGATCGAACTTGACGTGGCCCGCGGGCAATTGTGGATCGCCGATCGTCACGGTTCCGTTGCGGGTCGCAAAGGAGAACCGCTCCCGATACATGTAGTACCCGTCCGCGATCTTGTAGTGAACAAGCACTTCGCCAGGCTGTTCGCTTGCACTGAATTTGAAGGCAACAGCCGGATCCAGGAAATCGTCGTCGGCGTACGCCGCGCCAGCAGCGGACATCAGGACTACCAGCAGGCAGGAGACGAACAGCACGGCCGCGCGCAGGGAATCGCGCCCCCGTCGGTGAAGAGCATTAAACATGAACAGGGCGTTGAGTCTCAGCAATGACCCACTGGCCGTAAGCTACAGAGGCCGTGGCTTGCCAGCAGAGGATTTCGGGGGTGTCGTACGGATGATGTTTCTCGATGAATAACTCGAGCTCCAGAGCCCGTGCCGCGCTCGTTTTGAAGAGTAACTGGATCTCATCGGCGGACTCGAGCTTGCCCTGCCAGTGGTAGGTCGAATGGATCACTCCCTGCTGGCTGACGCAAGCGGCAAGGCGTGCATCCAGCGCCTGTGTGGCGAGCTTCTGCGCCGTGTCCGCATCGGGCACGGTCGTCAGGATCAGCGTCACATTCGAGGTCACGGATAACTCCGGCAGGGTGGAAAACGCGTGTTGCTATCGTATCACCGGACTCGGTCGGCCGCAGGCAGGCGCCCGGCATGCTGCCGCTTGATTAGCTACGGTCTGATTCTGTATGCGTCCACAAACAAAAAGGCCAGACTTTCGTCTGGCCTTTTCAGCGATGCGGGAAGCTTATTCAGCTTCTTGCACTTCAACTTCTTCGACTTCCGGACGGTCCATCAATTCGACCAGTGCCATCGGTGCATTGTCGCCAACGCGGAAACCGAACTTCAGGATGCGCAGGTAGCCACCCGGACGGTTTGCGAAGCGCGGGCCGAGCACGTCGAACAGCTTCGAGACGGAGTCACGATCGCGCAGGCGGTTGAACGCCAGACGACGATTTGCCAGCGACGGCTTCTTGCCGAGCGTGATCAGCGGCTCGACGACTTTACGGAGTTCCTTCGCCTTCGGCAGCGTCGTCTTGATGACTTCGTGCTCGATCAGCGAGTTGGACATGTTACGGAGCATTGCCAGACGGTGGCTGCTCGTGCGGTTCAGTTTCCGCAGACCATGACGGTGACGCATTTCAATTCCTTCGATTCAAAGTTTTGGTCCAGCTCTTCTATCGCGCTCGGCGAACCCGGAGGTTTGCGAGTGCACGGGCCGGTAGTTAAAAAAGGCAAGACGCGGATTTTAAAGGAAAATCCGCGTCCGTGCCAGTCGTGCCGCGGTGACTTTCGTCCCGGACGAATACTCAATAAGCTCGCGCTTACTTGTCCAGCCCAGCCGGCGGCCAGTTTTCGAGCTTCATGCCGAGCGTCAGACCACGCGACGCCAGTACTTCCTTGATTTCGTTCAACGACTTGCGGCCCAGATTCGGCGTCTTCAGCAGTTCGTTTTCCGTGCGCTGGATCAGGTCGCCGATGTAGTAAATGTTCTCGGCCTTCAGGCAGTTCGCGGAACGAACCGTGAGTTCGAGATCATCCACCGGACGCAGCAGGATCGGATCGATCTGCGGCGCACGCGAAGGCGCTTCAGCGGCAGCTTCCGTGCCTTCCAGCGCAGCGAACACCGACAGCTGATCGACCAGAATACGCGCCGATTGACGAATCGCTTCTTCCGGCGAAATCACACCGTTGGTTTCGATGTTCATGACGAGCTTGTCGAGGTCGGTACGCTGTTCGACACGCGCGCTTTCCACGGCATAGCTCACACGGCGAACCGGCGAGAACGAAGCGTCCAGCACGATACGGCCGATGATCTTGGCCGACTCTTCGCCGTAGCGACGCACGTTGCCCGGCACATAACCGCGGCCCTTTTCGACCTTGATCTGAACGTCGAGCTTGCCGCCCTTCGACAGATGCGCAATCACGTGATCCGGATTGATCACTTCACAATCGTGCGCGAGTTCGATGTCACCGGCGGTGACAACGCCTTCGCCTTCCTTGCGCAGCGTAACCGTCACTTCGTCACGATTATGCAACTTGAACACGACACCCTTCAGGTTCAGCAGCAGGTTGACTACGTCCTCTTGCACACCGTCGAGCGTCGAATACTCGTGAACCACGCCTGCAATCGTCACTTCGGTCGGCGCGTAGCCGATCATCGACGACAGCAGTACGCGCCGGAGCGCGTTACCCAAGGTGTGGCCGTAACCGCGTTCAAACGGTTCCATGACCACTTTCGCATGGCTCTCACCAAGCGATTCAACTGCGATGATCTTGGGCTTCAACAAACTGGTTTGCATAGGTTTTCCTTTTCAATACCCTCGGCTCGTTACACCGATAAGGCTGACCGGTAACAACCTGAAAATAAACAGCCGAGGCGCCCCCTTGCGCATCGCAATCAGGGTGCCCCGGCCGCCAATCCGATTACCGCGAATACAATTCGACGATCAGGCTTTCGTTGATATCGCCAGCGATATCGCTGCGTTCCGGCTTGCTCTTGAACGTGCCTTCGAACTTCTTCGAATCGACAGCGACCCAGCTCGGCAGACCACCTTGCTCAGCCAGCGACAGCGCTTCGAGAATACGCGCTTGCTTCTTGGCCTGTTCACGCACCGCAACCACGTCACCTGCCTTAACTTGCAGCGACGGGATGTTGGTGACGACGCCGTTCACCGTGATCGCCTTGTGGCCGACGAGCTGACGCGCTTCAGCGCGCGTCGAGCCGAAGCCCATGCGATACACGACGTTGTCGAGACGCGACTCGAGCAATTGCAGCAGGTTTTCACCCGTGTTGCCCTTGAGGCGGTCGGCTTCAGCGAAGTAACGGCGGAACTGGCGCTCGAGAACGCCGTAGATGCGCTTCACTTTTTGCTTTTCGC
This sequence comes from Paraburkholderia sp. GAS206C, assembly GCF_050435645.1. Lineage (NCBI taxonomy): Bacteria > Pseudomonadati > Pseudomonadota > Betaproteobacteria > Burkholderiales > Burkholderiaceae > Paraburkholderia > Paraburkholderia sp. GAS206C. Next base: position 145,257 of record NZ_JBNDKR010000017.1, read on the forward strand.
GCAGCTGCGTGCCGTAGTCGGACGTACGGGCACCCGAAGTGCGGCCATGTTGGCCAGGCTTGCTGTCAAGCTTGCACTTGTCAGCCAGCGAACGACGGGCGCTCTTCAGGAAGAGGTCAGTGCCTTCACGGCGGGACAGCTTGGCCTTAGGGCCGATATAACGTGCCACGTTGATTCCTTCAATGATTGATCACGTGAACTCGCGTTCACGCTAGTCCGAGCCCTTTGGGTCGAACGGTGGGCTTAGTCAATTCAATAACGCAAGCAGCCCGTCGTCGCCGGCACACTACCCGGCGGCAACAGGCGCTAGCGAAACAAGCGTCTTAGATACGACGACGCTTCGGCGGACGGCAGCCGTTGTGCGGTACCGGCGTCACGTCGGAGATCGCGGTGATCTTGATGCCAAGACCATGCAACGCGCGCACCGCGGACTCACGGCCAGGGCCAGGGCCCTTGATCCGCACTTCGAGGTTCTTCACGCCGTATTCCATCGCCACGCGGCCAGCCGATTCAGCTGCCACCTGGGCTGCAAACGGGGTCGATTTACGCGAACCCTTGAAGCCCTGACCACCCGACGTTGCCCAGGCGAGTGCGTTGCCCTGACGATCGGTGATCGTGATGATGGTGTTGTTGAACGACGCGTGAACGTGAACCACGCCCTCGGCGACGTTCTTCTTGACCTTCTTGCGAACGCGTTGCGCCGCGGAGTTGTTCGAAGCCTTAGCCATTACGTTTTCCTGTAACTGTCAGTTCCGCTTACTTCTTCAGCGATTGCGCTGCACGACGCGGACCCTTGCGCGTACGGGCATTCGTACGCGTGCGTTGGCCACGCAGGGGCAAGCCCTTGCGGTGACGCACGCCACGATAGCAGCCCAGATCCATCAGCCGCTTGATGTTCATCGTCGTTTCACGGCGAAGATCGCCTTCGACGATGAACTTGCCGACTTCTTCACGCAGCTTTTCGAGGTCTGCGTCGTTCAGGTCCTTGACCTTCTTCGAAAATGCCACACCAGCAGCGACGCAAATGTCGCGCGAGCGCGTGCGGCCAATACCGTAAATCGCCGTCAGGCCAATTTCGGTATGCTGGTGATTCGGGATGTTAACCCCTGCGATACGAGCCATTGTTTTTCCTCAAACAAAAAGCGCAAGCAAAAGCGCGGCGTTCAGCCTTGACGCTGTTTGTGGCGCGGATCAGAGCTGCAAATCACGCGCACAACGCCTTTGCGCTTGATGATCTTGCAATTGCGGCAAATGCGCTTAACCGATGCCATCACTTTCATGATATTACCCTTTTTTCAAATCACTTCGCCCGGAACACGATCCGCGCACGCGACAGATCGTAAGGCGTCAATTCAACCGTCACCTTGTCGCCCGGTAGGATTCGGATGTAGTGCATCCGCATCTTGCCGGATATGTGTCCCAATACGACATGGCCGTTTTCCAGCTTCACCCTGAAGGTAGCATTAGGCAGGTTTTCGATGACTTCACCCTGCATCTGGATCACATCGTCTTTGGCCATAAGTCCTTTCAACGCATCGGGACGCCGCCGCCTTTGAAATTGGCTTTCTTCAGCAGCGATTCATACTGTTGCGACATAACGTACGACTGCACCTGCGCCATGAAATCCATTGTGACGACGACAATGATCAGCAGCGACGTTCCACCAAAATAAAACGGCACGTTCCAGCGCAGCACCAGAAATTCGGGCAGCAGACACACGAACACGATGTAGATCGCACCAGCCAGCGTCAAACGCGTGAGGATGCGGTCGATATATCGAGCCGTCTGATCGCCCGGGCGAATACCCGGGACGAAAGCGCCGCTCTTCTTCAGGTTGTCGGCCGTTTCCCTGCTGTTGAACACCAATGCGGTGTAGAAAAAGCAGAAGAAGACGATCGCCAACGCGTACAACAACACATACACGGGTTGACCGGGCTTAAGCGCTTCGGCCACGTTGTGCAGCGTGTCTGCGAACCAGCTGTTACGCGACCCCGAACTAAACCAGTTCAGGATAGTTGCCGGGAAGAGAATGATCGACGATGCAAAGATCGGCGGAATCACGCCCGACATGTTCAGCTTCAGCGGCAGATGTGACGACTGCCCACCGTAAATCTTGTTACCGACCTGCCGCTTCGCATAGTTCACGAGGATCTTGCGCTGGCCGCGTTCGATGAACACCACCAGGTAGGTCACAGCAGCGATCAGTGCAACCACGATAATCGCCGAGAACGGACCCATCGAGCCGGTTCGCACCAGTTCAAACAGACCGCCGATTGCATTCGGGAAACCCGCCGCAATCCCGCCGAAAATAATGATCGAGATACCGTTGCCAAGCCCGCGTTCCGTGATCTGCTCGCCCAGCCACATCAGGAACATCGTGCCGGTCACCAGCGTTACGACCGTTGTCAGCCGGAACACCATACCCGGATCAATCACCAGGCCCGGCTGGTTCTCAAGCGCCACGGCGATGCCGAAGGCTTGGAACGTTGCCAGCAGGACCGTAAAGATACGCGTGTACTGCGTGATCTTCCGTTGACCCGCCTGCCCTTCTTTCTTCAGCGCTTCCATTTGCGGCGAGACAATCGCCAGCAACTGCATGATGATCGACGCCGAAATGTACGGCATGATCCCAAGCGCGAAAATCGTGAACCGCGAAAGTGCGCCACCCGAGAACATGTTGAACATGCCAAGGATGCCACCCGACTGGCTCTGGAACAGCTTTGCCAGTTGGTCCGGATCAATACCCGGAACCGGAATATGCGCGCCGATACGGTAGACGACAAGCGCCAGCAGCAGGAACACTGCACGCCGACGCAGATCGCCGAACTTCGCCGCGCTTCGACCGGGTTTTGCGAGACTCGGGCTGTTAGCCAAGTAGCTTCTCCGATGCAAATGCTAGTGACGGCAAACGACTTGCACGTTACTCGGCAAAGGAGCCGCCAGCTGCTTCAATCGCAGCGCGCGCACCCTTCGTCGCACCCAGACCCTTCACAACGATCTTGCGCTTCAGCTCGCCCGTCTTGATGATCTTGGCGCTCGTGATCAGCTCGCCGACCAGACCGGCTTGCTTCAGAGCCAGCAGATCGATTTCGTCGACCGGCAGCTTTTCAAGATCCGACAGACGCACTTCACCGACGAATTCCTTCGTCAGCGAGGTGAAGCCCCGCTTCGGCAGGCGACGTTGCAGCGGCATTTGACCGCCTTCGAAGCCAACCTTGTGGAAGCCGCCCGAACGCGACTTCTGACCCTTGTGACCACGGCCAGCCGTCTTGCCGAGGCCCGAACCGATACCACGACCCACGCGACGCTTTGCGTGCTTCGAGCCTTCGGCCGGCTTCAGGTTATTCAATTCCATTATCAACTCCTTGAGTCCGGGTCAGCCGCTTAGCTGATGACCTTAACGAGGTACGAAACCTTGTTGATCATGCCGCGCACAGCCGGCGTGTCTTGCAACTCGCTAACCGAGTTGAGTCGACGCAGGCCCAGGCCACGCACCGTAGCGCGGTGCGTTTCGCGGGTCCCGATCAGGCTCTTGACGAGCTGAACCTTGACAGTTTTATCAGACATGGTGTCCACCTTTAGCCCAGAATTTCTTCGACGGACTTGCCACGCTTCGCCGCGATGTCGCCCGGCGTGGACTGCTTGCGCAGGCCGTCGAGCGTTGCACGAACGAGGTTGTACGGGTTCGTCGAACCGTGGCTCTTGGCCACCACATTCTGCACACCCATCACGTCGAACACTGCGCGCATCGGGCCGCCAGCGATCACGCCGGTACCATCCTTCGCCGGAGCGAGGAGGACTGCGGATGCGCCGTGCTTACCGTGCACTTCGTGTTGCAACGTGCCGTTCTTGAGCGGCACCTTGAACATGTTGCGGCGAGCTTGTTCCATTGCCTTCTGAACAGCAACCGGAACTTCCTTCGCTTTGCCCTTGCCCATGCCGATGCGGCCATCGCCGTCGCCAACCACGGTCAGTGCGGCAAAACCGAGAATCCGGCCGCCCTTCACAACCTTGGTCACGCGGTTGACCGAAATCATCTTTTCGCGCAGGCCATCGTCGCGTTCGTCAGCCTGAACTTTCGCTTGCATCTTTGCCATGACGAATTCTTCCCTTAGAACTTGAGTCCGGCTTCGCGCGCCGCATCAGCCAGCGCTTTCACGCGGCCGTGGTAACGGAAACCCGAACGGTCGAAGGCGACGGATTCGATGCCGGCAGCCTTAGCCTTTTCTGCAATGCGCTTGCCGATCAGCGTAGCAGCAGCAACGTTGCCACCCTTGCCGGTCTGATCAGCCAGTTGCGCACGCACTTCGGCTTCGAGCGTCGACGCGCTGGCGAGCACCTTGGTGCCGCACGGCGAGAACACCTGCGCATAGATGTGCGTGTTCGTGCGATGCACGGCGAGACGCGCGACCTGCAGCTCAGCGATCTTGATACGCGTCTGACGAGCGCGGCGCAGGCGAGATTGAGTCTTATCCATGATTGCGCACCCTTACTTCTTCTTCGTTTCTTTGAGGATCACAACCTCGTTGGCGTAACGCACACCCTTGCCCTTATAGGGCTCCGGCGGGCGATAGCCGCGCACTTCTGCAGCGACCTGGCCAACTTGTTGCTTATTGATCCCCTTGATCACGATTTCGGTTTGCGTCGGGGTTTCAGCCTTGACGCCTTCCGGCATCTGGTGCACCACGGGGTGCGAGAAACCCAGCGACAGGTTCAGCTTGTCGCCTTGCGCCTGTGCGCGGTAACCGACGCCAACCAGCGTCAGCTTGCGCTCGAAACCCTTCGTCACGCCGTTCACCATGTTCGCAACGAGTGCGCGCATCGTGCCCGACATCGCGTTCGCTTCGCGGCTTTCGTCAACCGGCTCGAACTTCAGCGTGCCGTTGTCGTTCACCACTTTCACGAGGCGGTTTGCAGCTTGCGTAATCGTGCCCAACGGACCCTTGACGGTGATGCGATCGTCGCTCAGGGCCACTTCCGCGCCTTGCAGCACGATCGGGCTTTTACCTACTCGAGACATGTTTCTCTCCTTTCGGCCTTAAGCGACGTAGCAGATGACTTCGCCGCCAACGCCCGTAGCGCGCGCCTTGCGGTCCGTCATCACGCCCTTCGGCGTCGACACGATTGCCACGCCGAGGCCATTCATGACCACGGGGATGTCGTTACGGCCGCGGTACACACGCAGACCAGGCTTCGAAACGCGTTCAATGCGTTCGATGACCGGACGGCCAGCGTAGTACTTCAACACGATGTTCAATTCCGACTTCGCACCTTCGGACTTCACTGCGAAATCGTCGATATAGCCTTCGTCCTTCAGGACCTGCGCGATCGCAACCTTCACTTTCGACGAGGGCATTTGCACCGAAACCTTCTCAACCATCTGCGCATTGCGGATGCGAGTCAGCATATCGGCGATAGGATCACTCATGCTCATTTACGTTTCTCCTATTACCAGCTCGCCTTGGTCAGGCCAGGGATCTCGCCGCGGAACGCGATTTCGCGAATCTTGTTACGCGCCAGCCCGAATTTACGGAACGTGCCGCGCGGGCGACCGGTAATTGCGCAACGGTTGCGCTTACGGGTCGGATTAGAGTTGCGCGGCAGTTGTTGCAGTTCGAGACGGGCTGCGTAGTGCTCTTCGTCCGACTTGCTCATATCGCCAATGATCGCCTTCAACTCGTTACGCTTGGGAGCGTACTTAGCAGCGAGGCGAGCACGCTTCTTTTCACGTTCGATCAGTGCCAGTTTAGCCACGGTAACCTCAGTTTCTGAACGGGAACTTGAAGCTGGCGAGCAGGGCCTTTGCTTCGTCGTCGGTCTTCGCAGTCGTCGTGATGCTGATGTTCAGCCCACGCAGTGCGTCGATCTTGTCGTAGTCGATTTCGGGGAAAATGATCTGCTCTTTCACACCGATGTTGTAGTTGCCGCGACCATCGAACGCACGACCCGACACGCCACGGAAGTCGCGCACACGGGGGAGCGCAACCGTCACGAAACGGTCCAGAAATTCGTACATTGCCTGACCACGTAACGTGACCATTGCACCGATCGGATAGCCCTGACGGATCTTGAAGCCAGCGATTGCCTTACGTGCCTTCGTGATCACCGGCTTCTGGCCAGCAATCTTCGTCAGGTCGCCAACGGCGTTTTCGATGATCTTCTTGTCAGCAACCGCTTCGCCAAGGCCCATGTTCAGGGTGATCTTGGTGATGCGCGGCACTTCCATCACGGACTTGTAACCGAACTTCTCGATGAGGCCGGGTACAACCTTCTCTTTGTAAAACTCTTGCAAACGAGCCATTTTTTTACTCCGCAGCGTCAGGCGCTCAGCTCGGCACCGGTCGTCTTAAGGAAACGGACTTTCTTGTCTCCTTCGACCTTGATGCCTACACGCGATGCCTTGCCATTCGCGTCGACCAATGCGACGTTCGAAATTTGCAGCGGCATCGTCTTGGCTTCCACGCCGCCCGTCGTACCCTTCATCGGGTTCGGCTTGACATGCTTCTTGACGAGGTTGATACCCTCGACCGTCACATGATTCTCGCCAACGGACAGCACGATGCCGCGCTTGCCCTTGTCCTTGCCGGTGATGACGATAACTTCGTCACCTTTGCGAATCTTGTTCATCGCGACTCCTTACAGCACTTCCGGTGCCAGCGAAACGATCTTCATGAATCGTTCGCTACGCAACTCGCGCGTGACAGGCCCGAAAATACGGGTGCCAATAGGTTCGAGCTTGGCATTCAACAACACAGCGGCGTTGCCATCGAACTTGATCAGCGAGCCGTCCTGACGACGAACGCCCTTGGCGGTGCGAACCACCACGGCGTTATAAATTTCGCCTTTCTTCACGCGCCCGCGCGGCGTTGCTTCTTTGACGGTCACCTTGATGATGTCGCCAATGCTGGCATAACGACGCTTCGAGCCGCCGAGCACCTTGATGCACATGACTTCACGTGCACCCGTGTTGTCGGCCACTTCAAGCCGAGTTTCGGTCTGGATCATGGTTTATCATTCCCAACTTAATCCGGTCGCACCACCATGGCGCACCCGGTCAGTCTTGGTCCCGTCAGCCAATCGGCTGCTTGGGTTAGAACAGCAGCGACGGCAAACGAAACCCGCCATCGCAATCCGGTGAATCCTTCGGAACAGACTGGCGCCTGAACCGCTTCCCCCACCAACTTCGCCCGCGACGGGGCTCCCACAAAGAGGGAAGACCGAGATTATAACAAATAATCTCGGTCTTGCAAGCGAAACTTACTGCGATTTCAACTACTTCTACAACTTGCGGCGTCAGATGACGCGAGCAGCCTCGACCAGGCGAGCCACAACCCAAGCTTTCGTCTTAGAAATCGGACGCGTTTCCTGGATTTCAACGAGGTCGCCCTCGTTGTACGTGTTCGCATCGTCGTGCGCGTGGTACTTCTTCGAACGCACAACGTACTTGCCGTAGATCGGGTGCTTCACGCGGTGCTCGACCAGCACGGTGACCGTCTTGTCCATCTTGTTGCTGACGACCTTGCCGACCAGCGTCCGCTTGAGCGAGGTTTTTACGCTATCGTTCATTTCTGGTTCGCCTTCTCAGTCAGGACGGTCCGCACACGTGCGATGTCGCGACGGACCTTCTTCAGCTGGCTCGTGTTCGTGAGCTGCTGGGTCGCGAGTTGCATGCGCAGGCCGAATTGCGCCTTCAGCAGGTCCGACAGCTCCTTGTTGAGCGCGGCCTGATCTTTCTGGTGAAGTTCGGAAGCCTTCATCATTTGCTCCTTAGGCGCCGAGCTGACGAACGATAACGGTCGTCTTGAGCGGCAGCTTCGCTGCAGCCAGACGGAACGCTTCGCGTGCCAACTCTTCGGTTACGCCGTCCATTTCGTACAGCATCTTGCCCGGTTGAATCTCTGCGACGTAGTACTCAGGGTTACCTTTACCGTTACCCATACGTACTTCAGCCGGCTTATGCGAGATCGGCTTGTCCGGGAAAATGCGGATCCAGATACGGCCACCACGCTTGATGTGACGGGTCATTGCACGACGCGCCGCTTCAATCTGGCGCGCGGTCAAACGACCACGACCGATAGCCTTCAGACCGTATTCACCGAACGACACCGCGTTGCCGCGGGTGGCGATACCGGTGTTACGACCCTTCTGCTCTTTGCGATACTTTCTGCGTTTCGGTTGCAGCATCGTTATTCTCCAGTCTTCCCGTCACCGCCGGCACCGCCAGCACGACGGGGGGCGCCACGGCGTGCACCTGCCGGACCACCACCTTCACCATCGCGACGCGGACGGCGATCGCCACCCGGACGTGCATTGCGGCGCGGACGCTTTTCTTCGGCGACTTCTTCCACCACCGGTGCGTCGTTGCGGCCGAGCGTATCGCCCTTGTAGACCCACACCTTCACGCCGATGATGCCGTACGTCGTCTTCGCTTCCGAAGTTGCGTAGTCGATGTCAGCGCGCAGCGTATGAAGGGGTACGCGACCTTCGCGATACCATTCCGTACGGGCGATTTCGATACCGTTCAGGCGGCCAGCGCTCATGATCTTGATGCCTTGAGCACCCAGACGCATGGCGTTTTGCATTGCACGCTTCATCGCGCGACGGAACATAATCCGGCGCTCGAGCTGTTGCGTGATCGAATCGGCGATCAGTTGCGCATCGGTTTCCGGCTTGCGGATTTCTTCAATGTTGACGTGAACCGGAACGCCCATACGCTTCTGGAGTTCCGACTTCAACAGTTCGATATCCTCGCCCTTCTTGCCGATGACCACACCCGGACGCGAGCTATAAATCGTGATGCGCGCGTTCTTCGCCGGACGCTCGATAACGACGCGACCAACCGAAGCGTTTTTCAACTTCTTCTTCAGGTACTCACGTACACCGATGTCTTCCTGCAACATCGCCGCGAAATTGTTGTTGTTCGCGTACCAACGCGACGCCCAATTGCGGCTGACGGCCAAACGGAAGCCAGTCGGATGAATTTTCTGTCCCATCGTATGACCCCTTAGTTACCGACCGTCACAGTGATGTGACAGGATTGCTTCTCGATGCGGTTACCGCGGCCTTTAGCGCGCGCGGTAAAACGCTTGAGCGAGGCAGCCTTGTCGATATAGATGCTCGTGATCTTGAGCTCATCGATATCGGCGCCTTCGTTGTGCTCCGCATTCGCGATCGCCGACAGCACGACCTTTTTCACGATTCCCGCAGCCTTCTTCGGCGAGAACGTCAGAACGTTCAGCGCCTTGTCGACCGGCAAACCGCGGATCTGGTCAGCCACAAGGCGCGTCTTCTGCGCCGAGATGCGGGCACCGCGATGAATTGCTTTCACTTCCATCATGAGCCCCTTATTTCTTAGCCTTCTTGTCGGCCGCGTGACCCTTGAACGTCCGGGTCAATGCGAACTCGCCAAGCTTGTGGCCGACCATGTTTTCCGAGATATACACCGGAACGTGTTGACGGCCGTTGTGCACGGCAATCGTCAAACCGATGAAATCCGGCAGAATCGTCGAACGACGCGACCAGGTTTTGATCGGCTTCTTATCCCGCGAAGCTGCAGCCGCCTCAACTTTCTTCAGCAAATGGGCGTCGCAGAACGGACCTTTTTTTACAGAACGTGCCATTGCCTACTCCTTAACGCTTGTGACGGCGCTGGACGATCATGCTCGTCGTGCGCTTGTTGCTGCGGGTACGATAACCCTTCGTCGGCGTGCCCCACGGGCTCACCGGGTCGCGACCTGCAGCCGTCTTGCCTTCACCACCACCGTGCGGGTGATCGACCGGGTTCATTGCAACGCCACGCACCGTCGGGCGGATGCCGCGCCAGCGGTTTGCGCCAGCCTTACCGATTTGACGGAGGCTGTGCTCTTCGTTGCCAACTTCACCGATCGTCGCGCGGCACTCAACGTGCACACGGCGAATTTCACCCGAACGCAGGCGGACCTGTGCGTATGTACCTTCACGAGCCAGCAGCATCGCCGACGTACCAGCCGAACGCGCCATTTGCGCGCCCTTGCCCGGCAGCATTTCGATGCAGTGAATCGTCGTACCGACCGGAATGTTGCGGATCGGCAGCGTGTTACCTGCGCGGATCGGAGCTTCCGAACCCGACATCAGTTGCTGACCCACCGTCACACCCTTCGGAGCGATGATGTACTTGCGCTCGCCGTCCGCGTACAGAACCAGCGCGATGTTCGCGCTACGGTTCGGATCGTACTCAAGACGTTCGACCTTGGCCGGAATGCCATCCTTCGTGCGACGGAAATCGACGACACGATAGTGATGCTTATGACCACCGCCCTTATGACGCGTGGTGATGTGACCGTTGTTGTTACGGCCGGCGATCGAGGATTGCGCGTCGAGCAGCGGTGCGAACGGCTTGCCCTTATGCAGATCCTTGTTGACCACCTTGACCATCGCGCGGCGACCCGGCGAAGTCGGCTTAACTTTAACGATTGCCATGATTACTTGGCCTCCGCTTCAAAGTTGATTTCCTGACCAGGCTTCAGGCAGACGTAGGCCTTCTTCACGTCCTTGCGCTTGCCCATGAAGCGGCCAAAGCGCTTTGCCTTGCCCTTCGAGACCAGCACGTTGACGGAATCGACTTCCACCTTGAACATCAGTTCAACAGCGGCCTTCACTTCCTGCTTCGTGGCATCCGGCGCGACTTCGAACACGACTTGCTCGTTCTTGTCGGCCACCAGCGTCGCCTTTTCGGAGATCACCGGCGCGAGCAGGACCTGCATCAAACGATGATCGTTCTTGCGAATCTCGCTCATGACAGCAACTCCTCGATCTGGGCGACCGCAGCCTTCGTGATCAGGATCTTCTTGAAGTAGATCAGCGACAGCGGGTCGGCGTAACGCGGCTCGACAACTGCCACATGGGCGAGGTTGCGCGACGCGAGGTACAGGTTTTCGTCAACCGTGTCGGTAATCACCAGCACGGATTCGAGACCCATCGCCTTGAATTTTTCGGCCAGCAGCTTCGTCTTCGGCGCTTCGAGCGTTAGCTCGTCAACCACCGAGATGCGGCCTTCGCGAGCCAGCTGCGAGAAGATCGAGCAGAGACCTGCGCGATGCATCTTCTTGTTAACCTTGTGCGAAAAGTTTTCTTCCGGCGAATTCGGGAAGATACGGCCACCGCCGCGCCACAACGGGCTCGACGACATACCGGCACGGGCGCGACCCGTGCCCTTTTGACGCCACGGCTTCTTGGTCGTGTGCTTGACTTGCTCACGGTCCTTCTGCGCGCGGTTACCGCTACGGGCGTTAGCCTGGTAGGCCACCACAACCTGGTGAATCAGGGCTTCGTTGTAATCACGGCCGAACACGACGTCCGACGCGCTAACAGCTGCGCCTTCCTGACCATTGGCATTCAGGAGCTTAAGTTCCATTATTTCGCTCCTTTCACGGCGCGCGTCTTCACGGCCGGCGTCACGAAAACCTTGCCGCCCTTAGCACCCGGAACGGCACCCTTGACCAGCAACAGCTTGCGGTCGGCGTCGATACGAGCGATTTCGAGGTTTTGCACGGTTACCGTATCGTCACCCATGTGACCGGTCATGCGCTTACCCGGGAAAACACGACCCGGATCCTGCGCCATACCGATCGAACCCGGCACGTTGTGCGAGCGCGAGTTACCGTGCGAGGCACGGCCGGATGCGAAGTTGTAACGCTTGATGGTACCGGCGTAGCCCTTACCGATCGACACGCCTTGCACGTCGACCTTTTGGCCTACTTCGAAGAGGTCGGGACCCACCACGGCGCCGTTCGACAACTCGGCAGCCTTAGCGGCATCAACCTGGAATTCTTTGAGGATTTCACCGGCTTGAACACCGGCTTTGGCGAGATGACCTGCCAGCGGCTTCGTCACGCGCGATGCACGGCGCGTACCGAATGCAACCTGAACGGCCGTATAGCCATCGGTTTCCACAGTCTTGATCTGCGTCACGCGGTTGTCGGACACGTCCAGAACGGTGACGGGAATCGAATCCCCTTCAGCCGTAAAGATACGGGTCATGCCAACCTTGCGACCTACGAGTCCAAGGCTCATCGTTTTCTCCATTCCCGACTGCGATTGGTCGGGGCTAATTTACAAAATGCCGGCGTTTTTCAAGCTGAAGCACACCGACTTTTTTGCGCAAATGCGCGAAAAGCCCACTATTATAGCGAGGCCTTTCGTTTTCCGCAAGCAATCAATGACTTAGCGACGCCCAGCGGACTGGGCATCGCCGCAAAGCCTTATTGCAGCTTGATTTCCACGTCTACGCCAGCCGGCAGATCGAGCTTCATCAGTGCGTCGACGGTCTTGTCCGTCGGGTCAACGATGTCCATCAGGCGCTGGTGAGTGCGGATTTCGAGCTGGTCGCGCGACGTCTTGTTGACGTGCGGCGAACGCAGGATGTCGAAACGTTGAATACGGGTCGGCAGGGGCACCGGACCACGAACGATTGCGCCAGTCCGCTTTGCCGTGTCGACAATTTCAGCTGCCGATTGATCGATCAGGCGATAGTCGAAAGCCTTCAGGCGAATGCGGATTTTCTGGTTCTGCATGACAATTCCTTGGAAAGAGCGAGGCGATGTTGCATCGCCAAATATAAAAAGAACGTAGGACCGGACACCCACTGAGGGCGGGCGCCCGGCCCCGGGCACCTTTACTGCAAATTACTGCAACCGCGAACCCTCGATTTTACTCGAGAATCTTGGCCACGACACCTGCGCCGACGGTACGGCCACCTTCACGGATGGCGAAGCGCAGACCTTCTTCCATCGCGATCGGGTTGATCAGCTTCACCGTGATCGA
>NZ_JBNDKR010000018.1:0-128893 GCF_050435645.1 Paraburkholderia sp. GAS206C
TGATGCCGCAGCATGCGCCACAGCAGCCGGACCGGAGCAGGAAACCGGACATTTCTAATGAGCCAGAACCGGACATTTCTAAAAAGCTCTGACATTGCCAGCGAGTTGCATCACAAAGGGATGCTACGAGAGCCCAACATTATTGTGTTCGGGCTGGTATGTCTGGGCTCATTTGCTGTGTATCTTCAGAACACCGTCGTGCCGTCGACCTCGGGCTTCCCCACGTCAACGATGGTCATGACAGGCAACTACATTTCGCTGCTTACGCATTCCGTGAATATGATTTTGAGCTCCGACGAAAAGGCGAAGGCCCGTCAGGCCGCTAAGCACTTTTCGCTAGTGCACGCTCACTTTTGGAGCGGGGTTGCGGTCATGGCGTGGGCGACACAATACTTCGACTTCCTGGCTCTGTTCGTGCCGTGCCTGGCGCTTGGGTTGCTGATCTGGAAGCTCAAGGGATCAACCGCGCACACTGGCAATACGATCGTGTAGGAGAGCTGCTGCGTTTTCGCTGTCGCGCCGATCGCTTCGAGCGCTCTCTCCAAACAGTATCCGGAGTCTTTTACCCCGCCGAACACCATGTCCTTGCTGGCGTCGCGGGCTGATTGACCACAGCACACCAACCTCAAGGCGCTGCGCCAAAAGCCGCTCTACGCAACGAAACTGAGCTCCAACATATGAGGGTTTACCCCAGCTATATATAATTTTATGGCTATATAATATCAAAGCGACAGCGTTGAAAGCTTTCGCGGGCGGTAAAGACATACTTTCCGTCGATGTGGCTTTAGCTGCCGGGTGTCAGCCGTGTGGCTCGCTGCGCGGCTGGCGCTCTCGCATAAGGCCTGTCCGACCTGTGGGCAGTTCGAACGGCAGACCCAACATCGCAGTGGAGAGAAGTCTTGGAAACACGGAAAGTAAACATTCACGACGTGATCGATGAACATCGTATCGGTCGCACCCAGCGCGTCGCGCTCGCCCTGTGCGCGCTGCTGATGTTGTTCGATGGCTTCAACACGCAGACTATTAGCTACATCGTCCCTGTTCTAGCCAGCGAATGGCATCTTCCTAAATCTATCCTCGGCACCATTTTTTCAGCGGCTTTCGTGGGGCTGCTGATTGGCAATTTCGGCATCTCGCCGCTTTCAAACCGGTTCGGGCCAAAGAAGATGACTGTTTTGTCCACGGCCGCGTTCGGAGTTCTCACACTGCTCACCGTCCTGGTAACTAACGCACCGCAACTCATCGCAATCAGACTCCTTACCGGAATCGCCCTCGGAGCGGCCGCACCCTGCGCGATCGGTCTTACATCCGAATTCAGTCCGAAACGGACCCGCGCAACTTTTGTTCTGCTGATCTATGTCGGCTACTCTCTCGGCTTCACTGTAGCGGGCTTCTGTTGCGGCGCCATGATCCCAAGCTTTGGCTGGGCCGGTCCTTTATGGGTCGGTGGTCTCGGGCCTATTGTGCTGACACTGCTGCTCATTCCCTTCCTGCCTGAGTCCGCCTCTTATCTTGCGCGCCGCCGCTCACCCGTCGATCTGTTGCGTGCTGCCCAGCGGTTCTTTCCCGGGTTCATCTTGCCGAAAGACGCCGTACTGACTTCGAATGAAGACGCAACCAGCGATACACGTGTAAAAGGTCTGTTCTCCAGGAGTCTTCGCCTAGGGACCTTTCTGCTGTGGGGCGTGTTCGTTATCAACCTTGCGGAATTCTATTTCCTTCAGAGCTGGTTGCCGACGGTACTGCATTCGCTGTCCTATCCCTCCGCATTTGTCGTCTGGGCGACCGCTGTGAGCACGATTGGCGGCATGGTGGCCGGTCTCCTTATGGGACCGTTGATGGACCGTATAGGCCCATACATGATCCTGTCGGCCCTCTATCTGTTCGGCGGAATATCCATGCTGGCAATTTCGGTCGCGCTCGGTGCGACGCACTGGATACTCGTGTTCGCGGTGTTCTGTGGCGGGTTCTGCATCAGCGGTGGCCAGAAAGGTGTCGTCGCTCTCGGATCGATTTTCTATCCAGCCGGGCTACGGGCGGCGGGAGTTGCATGGGCGTACGGGGTTGGCCGTCTCGGAGGCGCCGGCGGAACTTACCTGGCCGGCGTCCTGTACGCAGCGAATTGGGCACCCGATGCGATCTTCCGTGTTGCGGCAGCACCGGCCGTCGGCGCCGCGATTTTCGTCGGGATCATGGGGTTGCGTTACAGCGGTGGCCGGGCGCTCGAGCCCTCGGCGGTGGTGCGAAACATCAGATAAGTCACCGGACCGTGCGCAGGCTACGTAATACGCCTGCTGCGGTACGGTGAGGCGGTGAACGCCCGTTAAGCCGGGGACGGGCAGCGCGCCGGCACAGAAAGCACGAACCCCCATTAACCAAGTCAGGTCTTTTAACAATAATTAGGAGTCACGATGAAAAAATCACTGATTGTTTTCAGCTTATGTGCTGTCACAAGCTATGCGAATGCACAAAGCTCAGTCACGCTGTTCGGTCAGATCGATGAGGCGGTCGCGTATATTAACAACGCCGGCACCGGCTCCTCGTATCGCTTACGTAGCGGGACATGGTTAGGTTCGCAATGGGGCCTCGCCGGTACCGAAGATCTCGGCGGCGGCTACAAGGCGTACTTTCACCTTGAGAACGGGTTTGATGTGAACACCGGCAAGCTTGGACAGGATGGCCGCGAATTCGGCCGCCAGTCGTACGTGGGAATTGGTAGCCCCTACGGCAACCTGAGTCTTGGTCGTCAATACGACGAGGTCGTCGATTATGTCGGTCCGATCATGGCGAATGGCCGGGGAACGGCTCCTATCTACGACATCGATAACACTGCTAACGACTGGACCACCAGCAACTCGCTCAAGTACACCAGCCCGACCTACCGGGGTCTTTCGGTGGCCGCGCTGTATGCGTTTGGCGGAGTCCCAGGTCAGTTCTCCAATGACAGCGTGGCGAGCGTCGGCGCCGGATATACCGCCGGCCCTCTCCAGATCGGCGCGGCTTACACGTCGGTGCGTGACCCATACGCGGTGTGGTATGACAGCACCGGCGCGTCAAGCATTCTGGTTTACGGGAAGTACTTGCCTACTGCGCGAGACCTGAATATCGCGGCGGGAGGCGTTGCGTACACGTTCGGTAAGCTGACTGCCCGCGTTGCGGTTTCACATTCCGACCTCACCGATTCGATCAACGGCGCAGATGCCCAGTTCAACATCTATCTGGCGCAGGCTGACTACAGGGTTAATCCATTCCTGCGCCTCGCAGCGGCGATCGATGTGATCAATGGCAGTATCGGTTCGCTAAATCAGCATCCTAAATATCCGGAATACAACCTGGTTGCCGACTATTTCATCTCCAAGCGTACCGATCTATACATGTGGGCTATCTACGGAAAAGCGGATGGCGGTGCAACACAGATGCAGATTGGTCAACTGCCCGCGTCGTCAACCGACAAACAGTTCAATATCAATTTTGGCATTCGACATCGATTCTGAGCGTGCTGCGATCGATATCGGCAGGCTCGTAGAGCTTGCCGGCCAGGTGAGGCATCGACCAGCGAGCTCAGGCTGGCGATACCTCACCCACTCTGTACCGCGTTCGATCCCTCACGACATGAAAGTCAGATTCGCAGCCACACGAGACATGGTATCCATCACACGGCCGCTTATCGGAAGAAACGTTGACAACAGCCGCTTCGGTTTTGCGATGGCGAGTAAGTCGCTCCCAAAACGCTGGCAACATGCATTCCGTCACCATCAGTGGCGCCTGCAGTCGTGTGAATACAGATCGTCGGGCAACGAACAGATACGGCAAGCGGCCTGAAACTTGAGCCGCACCCAAACCGTAAAGTGGATGACGCGCGTTGATGCGTCGACTAGAAAGCGCAGATCGGCTTACGCTAACGTCCCCGTAAAGCAGTTCGCCCAGCGGCCGAGCACGTAACCGCCGCATCGCCTGCCATACGCCAAGGCTAGCTTCGAGGGGCGTCACGCTGTGAGCAGCGACGCAGGGAACACCATCAACGGCAAGCACAACTTCGCGTATCCACGCGCGCTCGCGGGGCGCCAGTTGCAGTGCGTCACGCTCGTCGGACCAGGGCAGCCCAACAACCTCACGCGTGACACGCACATCTACCACTCCAAGCGTGCGCAGATGCGCAGTCAGCGAACCGCCCAGCGTCAGCCAGTGTTTTTGGAAAGCATCGAGGCTGGGCCTGGCGGTCGTGCACCAGCAGCAGCCGCTGGCGGAATCAAGGTGAGTCCGCCTAGCACGCATTGTGGGCTCTTCCCGTGCGCGCAGGTCCACCGATAAGCAATGGCATATCCTGGCTAAGTGTCAGCGAACGTTCCTGCCGCTGCTTTTTTCAATTGCGCCAATTGCGTCGTCGAGCGGCATAACCGCCGCATATTTCTGCGCCATATCGAAGAGATTCGCCTCGTGCGGTGCAATTGCGCGATCTCCCACGCAATCGGCAAGGACCAGCGGTCGGAAACCGTACGACATCGCGTCCACAACGCTTGCACGCACACAACCGCTTGTCACGGCACCGGCAACCAGCAAAGTCTGTACGGCGCGCTCCGTAAGCCACGGGGCGAGTTGCGTGCCGAAAAACGCCGATGGCACCGTTTTCCGCACAACCAACTCACCGCTTTCAGGCGTGAGCTCATCGACGATGGCGCTATTGGGATTGTCTTCGGTAAGCGACGCCATGCCAGGAACCTTTACCGAGAAAACGTTGTTACTGCTTCCGTCGTCGGCATAGACAATCCGGCTGTGTGCAACAGGCCACCGATTTCGACGCGCAAGCGCAAGCGCTTCGACAGTGCGAGCGATTGCGGGACCGATGTTTCCGCCGCCGAACACATCTGGATCCGCGAATCCAATAACGAAATCGACGATCAGGAGTCCGACATTGCCTTGAACCGGCAATGGCGTTCCGAATCCTTGCTTATGGTAAACACCCGCTTCGGCATGTTCTGAAAGATCGGTCATCGTAGTCCTTGTCAGTGTTGGGCCGTATCCGCTACCCGACCATCGGCGACGACCACTTCATCGTCGATTCGCACGGTGCAGTTACGCAGTGGAATGTCAATGTGACACGTGGTGGTGCGGCTGCCTCCGCCTTCGTTGTTAGGTCCGAGTGAGAACAGGAAATTACCCTCGAAGGCGCGCGCGTCCATTCCAATGGTTGCTTCGCGGTCGTACAGACCAAGCGTCGACCAGCGCGCACGACGTTGCAGTCCCCAGCCAATGTGGGAGATCGCGTAGCCTTCGGGATCGTTGAAGGTTTCCATGTAATCGCGCAACAGTGCAGCGTCGATGCCGCCTTCGATCTTCGTCGCATAGCCCTTTTCCACCGTCAGCACGATCGGCTCGCCGACGTAGCGTTTCTGCGGCAGCAGGATGTCGCCGCGATCGATCACGATCGTGCCACTGGCGGTTCGGTCATTCGGGAAGGTCAGTGCAAAGCCGCTAGGCCAGTGGTCCCAGCGACCCGGCTCGTCGACGAAACCATATTCGGCGATCGCAGGAAACTCACCCATGGGGCACACAAGCGATGTGCCTGCTGGCGACGTAACGCGCATCTCGCGCGCGGCGCTTATCTTTTTCGCAGCGGCCAGCACGCGCTCGCGGTCGGCGTATGTCGGTACCAGCCGCGCCAACACTTCGGGCGGCTCAACCGCAAGGAGGATCTTCGTGCCAGACTTGAGGATGTCGTGTTGCTCGGGCGAGAAAAGCAACGTCATCAGATCAAGCACGAGGTCGCTCTCTTTCAGCGCGGCAATCGCCGCGCGGTTGCCTGTCAATGGCGTCGTGCCGAGGTACGCGAGCGAGTCGCGGCTAAATGCCTTCTCGCCATTTACCGGTGGTAAGTCAAGCCGGTTGACGACTGCACCCATCGACTGTGTTGCGATAAGCGCGCAAGCGAGAGTCTGCGGGTGCGTGGAGGAACTCGTCAAGATGGTGACGGTTTGACCGCGTTCGAGGCGGGACAGCGTAAGCACTTCCTTCCAGGCTTCGACCAGTTGATAGTCGCTGATAGGCATGGGCTGCTCCTTTGGGGGCTGAGCAAATGGGGGCTCGGCGAGCCTAGACGAGCGGCGCGCCGAGAAAGTCACCGAACGCCGCGTAAAAGCCCGTCGCGTTGTCCCACGGAATCATGTGGCCCGCGTTCGGCACACGCACATGCTGCATCGACGGCGTCGCACGTTGCAGTTCGGCGACATCCTCGTCACACACAACGTCGCCGCGCTCAGCCGTGATCAGCAGAGACGGCACGTGCAGTTGCGCAGCGTCCGCATGGAAGTCGTCGATGTGAAAGCCTTCAAACGATGCAATGATTGCGCGCTCGTCGCAGGTGTGCAGCCACTCGGCTCGCAACTGGAGCTCCTGATCGGTCCACGTCGGCAAAAACGCGCGCATTGCCTCCGCGCCCACGCCGGCCCGAGCGAGCGCCATCGAATCGACGTACCACGGCAGCTTGCTTGGATACTCGCGACGGCCAGGACCCGACACCGGCGGGTCCACCAGCACGACCGATTCGAGGCCAATGGGCTTGCGTGTCGCCGCGCGCGCTGCAATGCGTGCGCCCATCGAATGGCCTACAAGCGTGAATCGCTTCAGACCAAGCGCGTCTGCGAAAGCCACTACATCGTCGGCTTGCGCGGTCAGGCTGTAGTCAAGCGTCGACGATGCCTCTGACAATCCGCGGCCGCGTACATCGATCACATAGGTGTCGAACTCACGGCCGAACACTTCACACACAAATCCCCACGTAATGGCGGGACTCGTGATGCCTGGAATCAGGATGATCGCGGCGCGCTCACTCCGCGTCCCATGTGTTCCACCGTAGCGGAGATAGTGCTGACGAATACCGTTTGCGGCAACGTTCGCGCCGTACTGAAGAGTCGTAAACATAGGGGCGTCCCTGTGAATTTGCGAGGCTCAGTACGCGCCGGACAGCAACGCGCCCGCACCCGGAACGATACGTTCGAGGTCCAGTTCGCGCAGCATTGCGTACGTGGTTGCGATCGCCGCAGTAATGACCGGCTTTCCTGTCATCGCTTCGACCTTTGCAACAGCCGGCAGCGATGGCATCTGCACACACGCCGACAACACGATCGCGTCGGCATCCTGGTAGCGCAACTGCTGCACGATCGCCGGCAGGTTGGCCGGGTCGTGGCGTCCGACTTCCAGGTTGTCGGGGATTTCGAGTGCACGGTAGTCGAGCACCTCGTAGCCTTCGTTGCGGATGTAGTCGACGACCAGCTCCGTCAAAGGCTTCATGTACGGTGCAACTACAACGATGCGCTTCGCGCCGATGACCTTTAGCGCATCAATCAGCGCGCCGGCGCTGGTCAGCACCGGGGCGTGGGCGTCGTTAGCAGCAGTGTGCTTTGTGAGTCGCTCCTGCGATGCACGATGATAACCGTGGCCCATCGCCATGATCGCAACAAGACATGCGTAGCCGAGCACATCGACGCGCGCGTCAGACAGCTCGACCGCGCAGCGGTCGGACTCCGCATCCATTGCTGCCAGTTCTTCCTTGACGACCTTCTTCATGCGCATCCGGCTCGAATGGAACGTGAAGCGCTCCGGCCGGATGGCCTCCCGCAGGCGCAACATTGCGGGAATCTCTGTTTCCATCGTGGTATTTGAGCTCGGCACAATCTGGCCGATGCGATAAGTCTTGGTCATGTGTGTTTGCCTCGAACTCTAGATTAGCTTCGCGTTAAGCCACCGCTGCTACACGCGGCTGGAAGTCCGCCGCGTTGTATGCGTACACCCAGTCAGCCTGAATGCCCGAAGCGTGCGGATTGATCCACGACTTGAACTGATATATGAGGTCGCGTTTGCGCTGGGCGAAAAGTGTCGGGAGGTGATAGGTCCGTCCACGTTCACGCGACTCCAGCTGTACCCGGCTGGTGCGTGGAATGCGCTCTGCTTCGTAATCGCGCAGGGCCGATGCGACGTCGGTGCCGTGCCCAGCGAGCGAGCGCGCCAGCACATAGCCATCCTCGATCGCCATCGCCGCGCCTTGAGAAAGGAACGGCAGCATGGGATGGGAGGCATCGCCCAGCAAGGTGATCCGCCCTTTCGACCACGTCGTCATTGGATCGCGGTCGAACAAACCCCATTTGAATACGGAGTCAACGCGATCAAACAACTGCGTAATGTTCGGATGCCAGCCAGCGAACGCGGCGAGCAGTTCTTCGCGAGTGCTAGGCGCATTCCACGACTCTTCGACCCACTCGGCGGTCTCATTGACTGCAACGATATTGACTGCCTGCCCGCGACGAACGTAGTAGGTAACGATATGTGATTTCGGGCCCAGCCAGAACGATGAATCAGGGCTCACGAAATCAAAGTTTCCGTCCACCGGAACTACCGCCCTGAAGCACATGTTGCCGGTGAACTTCGGCGCATCGTCGCCGAACAGTTTGTTGCGGACTGTCGATCTCACGCCGTCCGCGCCCACGATCAGATCCGCTTCGAACTCCGAACCGTCTGCGAAGATAGCTGCGGCGCTATCACCCGTTTGCCTGATATCAACACACGCCGACGAAAGCGATGCAACGCCATCTGGCAACGAGTCGACCAGCAACTGATGCAAATCAGCACGGTGAACATGAAAAAACGGGGCATTGTAGAGACGCGGACACTCGTCCGCCAGCGGGATGCGGAAAATCTCCTTTGCCGTGTCCCAGTTGCGGCCAACGATGGCCTGAGGCAGAAACGCAACTTTTCGCAGTGCCTCTCCCAGACCCAACGCCTCAAGTACCTTGACGGCATTTGGCGTGACCTGAATGCCAGCGCCGATTTCACCGAACGCGTTAGCGCGCTCAAAGGCATGCACCTCGATCCCGTGCTGCGCGAGCGCGCTTGTGAGGGCAACGCCTCCGATACCGCCGCCAACCACGCCAACCCGAAGTTTTCTAGTCATCTTGCTTACTCTCCGCTGAATGCTCGAGCCGAATCAGCCATGCGGCCCGCACTATTTGGCCATACAATTAATTTATGCGACGAACCATTCTGTTCAACGGCCACAATCCGGCGGATCGAAACTCAATCACGACACCCTGCAACCGAATTGTTCCGCACGGACCGGAAATGCCACCGCGGATCGCGCTGACCGCTGCGGCCTTCACCTCACTGGCCGGCCACTGTGCCTGAGTCCGCCGCGGCGATTAATTCAAACCGCAACTTTACTCAACGGTGAAGAGAGACGCGCAACGCCCCGCCAATCTGCTGCATGGCAGAGTGCATCGCCTCAGTCACCGTCGACTCGAGACCACTGTCCTTGGTCGCCGCAATCATGTCGTCCAGGACCTCAGCTGCATCCGCCGACGTTTGGTCGGGCAGCACCGCGGCAATCGCATTAAGGGCACCGACAAGACCAAGGATTTGTCCCCGCATCGTTTCGAGCTCATTTTCCATCGACCACTCCTCCATAGCTTCAACGCAACTGCTGTTAGCCGACGAATGACGCCCAGGTCCTCTGCATCCGCCGTTGGTATGTACCTGCAGTTAATTATATGATCGTAAAATTAATAGCGCAAGCCCGATTTTTGCCACGCCGATCACCGAGCATCTACATCGACAAGCCTGCTCGAGCTCGCCGGCAAGTCGACCAATTCCCCCAGAGGCCGCTATGCCAGTGCCGTGACGGGCAACAACGCAATGGGACTTTTCATTGGCCGCGCGGGCGCAAATTCAGCGCGGCGCAAACCGACGTCAGCACGGCCGCAATGAAGGCAATACGATCCGTTCAGCACCGCTCCGTCCTGTCACAAACATGGATAGTGCCCGGTGTGCTGCGTTAGGCAGAATTGAGCGCTCCTCCTGAAGAAGCCTGACCCGAGCCCACGGCCGGTCCTTCCTGCCGAAGCTGCTTTTCGCTGGTCAGACGTAGCCATACAGGGTGAAAAGTAACGAGTAGGGAATTTCGTGTCCCGCAACGTCGTACGCGACAAGGTCCACCTCTTCAACGATAAACATGGATGCGAGAAATTTCCCGATTGAGGAAAGAGTACGAGTTAAAGATGCCGCACAGTTGGGCAATTTAGCTGGGCTCATTTGACTTTGGCCAAGGTAACAATGCATTAAAGAGGGATGACGGTGGTCGCTTTGCCACCAACCCGGAATTGAGTTTCTGGATTTGTATGTTTCGGATACCTAAATTATATGTGTGTCGAAAAATGCAATCCTTGAGAGATACTCTAGCGACAATCGCCCGATCTGGATTTGGCTAAAACGACAACTTACCTCTAAAAACGGTCAACTTCGTTCGGACACGTTCGCCTACGAATTCCCTGGTCGTCGATACGGCGCGGGGCAAGATGACCCTTCGGTCGATACCCCAGACTGTAGTAGGACGTGCGAGCCGTCAGAACGAAACGGGCGAAACCTTCGACCACAAGTCCGGTTTTGAACGATTGTTGGCCGAAGTGAAGCGGCGAAAGGGCAGTACACGCAGATAGACTGACTACATCAAGAATCACGGATCCTGATTTCACAGCGGAGACATGTGATGGAATCACGCAAAGTCTACATTCACGACGTAATCGACCATTCTCGAATCGGCCGCGCCCAGTACGTCGCACTAGCGCTCTGCGCATTGCTCATGCTCTCCGATGGCTTCACCACGCAAGCCTTCAGCTACATCGTGCCCGTTCTCGCAAATGACTGGCATCTTCCAAAGTCCATCCTCGGCAGCATTTTCTCGTCCGTACTCATTGGTCTGATGATCGGAAATTTCGGCATCTCGCCCTTTGCAAAACGTTTCGGCACAAAGAAGATGACGGTATGGTCAACGGCTGCGTTCGGCTTGTTCACGCTGCTAACTGTCTTTGTCACGAACGTGCCGCAGTTGATCGCGCTCCGGCTGCTTACTGGCATCGGACTAGGATCTGCCGTGCCCTGTGCCGTCGGCCTCACATC
The DNA here is from genome assembly GCF_050435645.1 of Paraburkholderia sp. GAS206C. NCBI lineage: Bacteria > Pseudomonadati > Pseudomonadota > Betaproteobacteria > Burkholderiales > Burkholderiaceae > Paraburkholderia > Paraburkholderia sp. GAS206C. The sequence goes on from NZ_JBNDKR010000018.1 coordinate 10,942, forward strand.
CGAATTCAGTCCCAAACGGACACGCGCAACGTTTGTTTTATTAATCTACGTCGGCTATTCCCTCGGATTTACTGTCGCGGGCTTCTGCTGTGGCGCAATGATTCCACGCTTCGGCTGGACCGCTCCACTTTGGGTGTGTGGTCTCGGGCCGATTGTTTTAACGTTTCTGCTCATTCCTCTCTTGCCTGAGTCTGCCTCGCATCTTGCGCGGCACAGGTCGCAAAAAGACTTGCTTCAAATGGCGCGCCGATTCTTTCCTAAATTCAACTTACCGGACGGCGCCGTCCTAACCTCCAATGCCCACAAGAATAGCGATGGGGCCGTAAGTGGCTTGTTTTCCGCACGTTTGCGTGTCGGCACGTTTTTGCTGTGGGTTGTGTACAACATCAACCTGGCGGAATTCTATTTCCTGCAGAGCTGGCTACCGACATTTCTGCACTCCCTTTCTTACTCGCCCAGAATGGTCGTCTGGGTAACGGCCATCAGCACTGTCGGTGGCATGGCAGCCGGACTCATTTTGGGTCCGCTGATGGACCGGTTCGGGCCTTATATCATCCTCTCAGCGCTATTCCTGTTTGGCGGTATATCGATGCTGGCAATTTCTATGGCGCTTGGCGCAACACATTTTTTGCTTGTGCTGGCGGCATTTTGCTGCGGCGCATGTACTAGCGGCGGCCAGAAAGGGATTGTCGCATTGGCCGCCCTCTTTTATCCAGCCGACTTACGTGCGCCCGGCGTGGCATGGGCTTCTGGTATTGGTCGTCTTGGCGGTGCCGGGGGCACCTATCTGGCCGGGGTGTTATACGCGTCGAACTGGCGGCCGGAGGACATCTTCCGCGTTGCGGCAGCTCCGGCCGTCGTCGCAGCGATCTTTGTAGGATTCATGGGCTGGCTTTACAGCGGCGACGAGTCTCTCCCGTCCTCCGCATTAACTCAGGATAGCTGACCCGTTTTCAGACGGCGGGGCACGCTAACTCAATCGCAATTCGCAGTTCAAGACAAGCAGAAGTCTTGACGATAGCGATTGCTCTTTCATTTCATACTCCTATATATTCGTCGGGCCTGTATTGCTTTCTGGCATCCTGTCTGGATTTCGGATCAGACCCGACGTGCACAACTTGCTCTACCGATTCACCAAGGAAGTGGCCTGCAACCCGTGGTATCGACGATCAAAGTAGATGAGCCCGCCAATCGTCTCGCCATCGCTCAGTTTTATTTCCTGCACCTCGCAAAAGAAAACCCTGTGAGTGCCTTGGCAGACGGTGTCAATTACCTTGCAGTCGAACGCTACCAGTGCATCCTCCAGCACAGGGGCACCCGTTTTCAGGGTGCTCCACGACGTTCCGGCGAAACGCTCCTCTACGCTGACGCCCGCACCGAACCTACGGGATAGCGCCTCGTGGGAAACACTTAATGTGTTCACGCACAGTACGCCGTTTTCGATCAGCGCGTTGTGTGCCGACGACTGCTGGTTAACGCAAACGAGTAGCGTGGGTGGCGTATCGGTGACGCTGCAAACAGCTGAGGCTGCAATGCCGGCTTTCCCAGCAACGCCATCGCTGGTGACTACGTGAACCGCAGCGCCGAGCCTGGCCATCCCAGCTCTGTAGCTAAGTTGTTCTTGGCTGAGCATGATGATGTCCTTTTACCTTACTGTACCGTGTCGGGCACTTCCGCCACCACGCGGCAGGAGAGCCCGCTGAAGCCGAGGAAACCTGTCCACGCAGTGTGCATCGTGAACTCCGTCTTGCCGACCGCGCTGTAGAGCTCGTCGATCTTGTTCATATTTTCGATGATGAAGCCGCCGCGGCGACCAACCAGGAGATCTGCTGGGCCATGCTGATCACCGCGACGCAGGCCGGCAAAATCCAGACCGATGAAGCCCAGCTTCATTTTCGCCAGCGTTTCGATGAAATCCCAAGACATCTGGGGATGGCCGCGGAAATAGTCACGCGTTCCGTACGAGTACTTCGACAGGTAGCCCGTGTGGAAGATGACGAAGTCGCCTTCGCGAACGTCGTATCCTTCGAGGACCTTTTCCGTGATTTCGGTTTCGCCGACGTCGCCTACATGAACGATTACGCCTCGGCGGACGGCGTATTCAGCCGGCGGACGACCTTGTCCCTCATACACGTCCAGGTGCGTGCCGATGTGCCCCTGGGACATGAAGCTGTTCTGGTCTTGATTGGCCTTGCCAACAACGGGATCGTGCATGTCGATGGCCAACGTGAGATCGAGGAACATATTTTTTTCTCCACTAGAATTGTGAAGTACCAATGTAAGCTCCCGGGCCAGGCAGGCACCCTCTAACATAGGTCACAATCCATTCAAAACAGGACAACCCATGCAACCGAATCCGCCACTTCTCGCGGTACGTCGCGATAACTTTCCTGTCAGCGCGGTGATTCGCGAGGGAGACGCGGTGGACTTCGAGGCGCATGTGCACGCATGCGGACAACTGGTTTTCGCACAGCACGGTCCCATGCTGTTGGAGACACGCAGCGGCATCGTGCGGATGGGACCCGACCGTGCGGCGTGGCTACCTGCTGGAGAGTCGCACGCGGTGTTTCTGGACCGTCGATTCCGATATCACAGCCTTTACATCGATAGCGACTTTTGCTCGCGCGGGACGTGCGGGGTTTTCATTCTCACCCCGCTGCTTCGTGAACTCATAATCGATGTGTCGTTGTGGCCTGAGAGCAATCTGACGGCTGACGAGAAGATGCGGCGCGCGTACGTCATCGTGGACGAAATCGTGCGAGCCCCGCGAACCGGCTCATCCGTTCGCATTCCTGAAGACAAGAAGCTGGGCGTTATTTGCAGGGCAATCGAACGAGACACTTCCATCGAAAAGTCGCTCGAGGATTGGGCCGTCGAGGTTGGCGCCAGCACCAAAACACTACAACGACTTTTTCTGGCGCAAACGGGTATGGCCTTCCAGCAGTGGCGCAATCACGTGAGGATGACAAGGGCTCTTGAAATGCACATGGCTGGCATGCGGGAGCTCGACGTTGCGCTGGCAGTAGGGTACGCCACAGAAGGCTCCTATGCGCAGGCTTTCAAGAAGTTCTATGGCCATCCCCCAAGCTTCCTGAAACGCCGTGCAACGGCCTAGGATTCTGCCAGCGCACGGCAAGAGCCTCCCGTTGGTCTTCCCTTGTGGGAAACACGTGAAACGCACGTCGGTTTGGACGAAAGCCTTCACCGTATCCGTGCAGCGCTAAAGAAAGTACAGCAATCTGCCGATATCCTGGTGTCCTCTCCCTTCAGGTAGCCGACAATGATTGTGAACGGAAACGTAACCACTACGGGACTCGTTCCCCTACCGACGACGAATACCCCTTCTTCGAGCAATGCCGCGTCAAACTCCGCGCAGGGCACCTCCACAACAACGGATGCAAGTAGTGATACATCCGGCACGGCGTCTGGCACGAAGCCGGCTACGGGCAGTACATCTGGAGTCTCGGGCGCCACATCGACTACCTCCTCCAGCGACTCCGGGTCAGCATTGGCCGCAGCTCAAATGCTGAAGCAATTGATCGATCATCTGCAGGCAATGTTGGCGGCGATCCAGGCCCAAATCTCCGCTGCCGCGGCCCGGTCCGGCCACGGGGGCATGCCGAACCCAGCGCTCGGTGCATTGCAAGCTGAAGCCTCGGTCATTCAAGGCCAGATTTCCGCGGCTACAGCGAAGATGGCGGAAATGCTGTTGGCGAATGGGCAATCCAGCGGGACGCTTGTCAACGACCAGGCATGAGCGCATTTCGCATCGGCTTCAAACGGTCAATCTCGAATCCGACTGGTGATCGTTATGTCGATGCGAGAGCACGAGTTCAGTCGCCTCGCCACTCATCTTTCTGCCGGCGGACACTCCATTGGTTCGATCGGAGCTTGCACCGCATGAGGCACATCTGGATTTGGTGCTTATTGGGGCGCATTCCCTTGTCGGGAAGATGCGGTACGGTTTCTTCGACCCTCTCGACTCGCAACTGCGGACAATGAAGACATGGCCGTGATGAATGTCGAGGCGTTCTCGACTATCCACTCCTTCGATTGACCGATAATGTTCTTCATGATGGACTTCAAACGCCGAGGGTGGCTTACCACACGGATCTCGGAGGTCATCTGGGTGTCAAATACCAAGGATGCCATTTCCAAGGGCAGCGCTTTCTGCACGCTTGAGTCCTTAGGGCGCGGCCGCATTCCCTGCCAAGTGACGACAATTGCAGAGTTGGATCGGGTACGAGACGCCCTTGGATACACGCTTCTGTCGCGATGGAGCATTCCGGACCGAACCACCGAAGCGCCAACGGCCAAGGGTAAACAGTTGATAGAATCGATCGGCGAAGCTTGGACCAATAAGGCCATCGCGGAGGAAGCTTCCGCTGGAATCGACACGGACACGTCCCTTTCCCCAGGTTTCTAACAGCGACGAGGCATCCGCATGATCTCTGGAACGCCTTCTTCTTGGGCTCTTGCCGCTTCCGGTCTTGTCGCGCTCGTGGTCGCGGCGGTGATTGGCGTCGCCTGGTATGCAGGGCTTGTCGACCCGAAGGAAATGATCCGTGCCGTGATGTTCCTCGACACGGACAGGCCCCGGTTGGAGGGGCCCTATGCCGTCGGCTTCGCCAGTGTTGATGTGAAAACGGGGAGCGACGGCCCTTCGCTGCCGGTCGACATCTGGTACCCCGCGCAGGCGCCCGGCGATGGCATGGGGCGCTCAATTCTGCAGTGGATCGCAGCAGTCGGACATCCTACCTCACCGCCGTTCACGCGAAATGGAAAGCTGTCCGACGCCCGTGCCAAGTATCCACTCATCATTTACTTTCCATCATGGTTCAGTGTTCGCCAACAGAGCACATTTACGCCAGCAAACCTGGCGAGCCATGGTTTCGTCGTCGCTACGGTGGACGACATCGTGCACGCCCCTCGTCTTCCCGGACGAGAGGGCACAGCTCAGGCATCGGAGATCCCCGGCGATTCGATGGAAAGCTTCGAGGCTTATCGCCCCGTCGCAGCCCTCCGGGCTGAACTGGCGGCGAAATCGGGGTCTGCCATCATCGACGCATTTCAGAATATTCCGGTGTTTGGACAACGTGTGGATATGGCGAAGGTCGGTGCCGTCGGGTTCTCGTTCGGAGGCGCGACGGCAGCGCAGATGAGTAGCGACGATCGACGCATCAAGGCCGTCGTGAATTTTGACGGCTCCTTGTATGGGCGCCCTGAGCGCGGCAGTGTCGAGGTGCCTTACATGATGTTCTATAGTGGTTGGACCTATCCGACTTGCGAGGAACTCCTGCATAGTGACTTCGCCACGCGGATCAACTCGGTTCTGACGGTCGAGTCAGTTGCGCACCAGATTCGCCAGGCCACGCTCCCGAACAACTGGACCTTCACGGTAAAGGGTACGGTACATGATGATTTTGCGGACAAGCTCGCGAAGCCCCCATGGAAGGCCGCATTCGACAAAACTGCAATCAACAGGGCGAAGACCTGGTCCGAGATCAATCGCTATGTTGTTGCATTCTTCACCCGCTTTTTGCTAGGCGAGAATCAGCCCTTGTTGACGGAGCCAGCCCCGTTCGCAGAAATACGGCCTTTCATGGAGAACCAGGCGCCGCCACAAGACCGGGCATCGGCCACTGGTTCCACACAATCCCGCTGTCCTTAGATCACAACGCGTTTTTGCGCGTCTGGTCGACCAGAGTTGATCTATTCGACGCCGACTCCAGCCATGGCTTTGCCACGCCGGTATATTGAGGCGACATCCTCCGCTCGTTCGAAGCCAACGAAACGCGACAATGCCTTGAGATAGGATGGACTTAAGGGCAGGAAGCGTCCGAACATCTGGTCGAGTTGTGCGAGGCGGGTCCGGAACGCCCCGATATCGTATCGATACAACAGCCGCATGTATGACGAGAGGCGTTGCTTGAGCATTTCCTGATCGTCCTCCGACAGCATGTCTAAAGAATGCCGGTGTCCCTCAGTAATCCTGAAGAAGTTCTCCATATATTGTTCTGTTAGGTCTATGGCGTTGTAGCGCGCTCCCCGGAGCCCAAGACGGCGGTGTGGTTGCTGTCTCCACGCGAAGAGCGGGTCTGCGCTCTCGACCGTCAAAACCTTTGCGCCTTTTTTCGCGAGCTTTAGCAGAAAGTCCTGGTCCTCATCTACCTTGATATTCTCGTCGAAGCCGGCCACATCCGCGATCCATTGTCTTCTGAATACGCTCTGGCCCAAATGTATTAGAGGTCCCTTGGCGAGAATTTCCAGTTCGCTCGGCTGTGAAGAAAACGCTGAGCACTCGGCGAGGCGAACCCTTCGCGCAGCATCGCCTTCGACGATGACCTCTTCCCATCGCGACATCACATAGGCGACACCCGGATCAGCAGTCCGGCAGGCGATCGACTGAAGCTGCAGTTTTGTAGGGGCCAGGAAATCGTCGGCATCCAGAAACTGAATCCAGTCTGCTGTCGTCGATTGCCATCCCAGGTTTCGGGCAGCACTAACCCCCTTGTTGGGCTGCGTGAGAATCGTCCACCGATGGCGGCAACCCTCGAGGTGCTCCCGAGCCTTCGAGACGGTATCGTCCGATGAGCCGTCATCGACGATCAGGATTTCAACCTCGTCATGCGTCTGTGACGTTACCGTCTGCAACGTAGTGTCGACATACGCGGAGGCGTTGTAGCAAGGAATGACGATGGCGATTTGCAACGATGCCCCCATTGATGGATAACTTTCGATCTCATCGCGCCAGGATTTGCGAGAGAGTGCGAAGTGTCAGTTAGCGGTCCTCAAAAGTAACGATCCACCGTCAGAGCCGGTGGCTTTCCATGGCTTGCCCCTCAAAGGGGCCTGTTCGCCATCTGTAAAAGGCAGCAACGTCAGCCGGAACAGCGGCTGACTGCTTCGGTTGTAGCGTGGCGGCTGCGCAACCCCGCCCAACCCTTCACGATTAAACGGCTGAAGCCGTCCGCCCTTACATCCCTTTCAATTTCCGGCTACAGCTGTTCAAGCCATAGGCCTGTATAAGCTCCTACACTCGAGGAGGGGCGATCTACGACGGTGAGCCCGAGTTCTGCCGCCTGCCATTCACCCAGCACCTCGTAGCCGAGGCGCTTGAAATCAGCAACGAGTTTCGAACGGTTGTAAACCTTGCAAGCGACACGAATCATTCCCGCATAATCTTGAACGACAGCGAATTCTGGACCTTCTGTCAGCGGTGATCGATTTATCAGGATATATTTTGGACGTTGTTTGATATTTTCAATGAACTCCGGCAATGGTTTGTCGAAGTAGTGAAGAGCCCCGCTCACAATCAATAAATCAAGGCCTTCGGCCTGCTGCAGGTCATCGGTAAATTGAAGGTTGTCTACGTTCTTCTCGCTGGCCAATGCCCGCCCGCGCAGGATATTATCGGGCAGATCGTACACAGTCCAGATTGCGTCCGGTCTCAGGGGCAAATAATCTCGATAGCGATAGTAAAGATTGCCAACATTGCCACCCATATCGAATATCTTTTTTATGCAAGGGATCCGGTCGCGGAGATAATAGAAGGCGGCGTAGTCACTGGGTTTGGCCACGCGGTTGAGCTCGAACTGGTTGAGCTCGAACTGCAAGGCCGAATTTACGGGATGTTCATGGCCTCCTTTCGCATAGGGCCTCACTGCCCTTTCGGCTTCGTCAAGCGTTCGGAAGCTGCGTCTGTATCCCAGCATGCATCCGAAAATCGCGGCTCCTGAGCGAGTGCGTTCGATTCCTTCTATCAATCGGCGGCTATAACCGATCGTTCCGAGAACCCTGAAAACCTTCGCGGTCCTGACGATTTGCATATCGCGCAGCCTGATCTTCGCTTCCATTGATAGACTCCCATGCGAACATGTGCTCGCCGCTCGTAACCAGACGTCTTCCGTGCGCGAAAGTCATCGCGACACACGACCAGATTCGACAAGCCAAGCCAAGTCATCCATCTGGCATAAAGTGTTGCCGATCTTCGCCCTGGCGAATGTTCGGCGTCGCTCATGCCACGCTACTTCGACAAGGATGCCGGGGGTCGCCTCAGAATAGGTCTGAGGGTTTCGAGTAGCGAGGCAATGTACGTCGCCGTCAGCGGGCTAGGCTGGAAGGCTCTTGAGAACGGCGAGGAATTCGACCGGCTGCATCGGCGCGGCGTGCAATCGTGGGAAGAGCACGATCGCACAGTCGGTGGGGCCAGGCTGCGCGCTAGATCTGCCGTAGCCTATGTGTAGCCTGGAAGGAATCGTTGAAGTTGCGACGAAGTATGAAAAACGGCTGAAAGCCTTGGTGGGCCGGGTGGGAGTCGAACCCACGGTGTCCTTTCGGAGGCGGATTATGAGTCCGCTGCCTGCAACCAGCACGGCGTCCGGCCCTGAGATGATGTGAAACCAACAAAAAGACCCGGTCTAAACAGAGGCCGGGCCTATTCGCTGATTGGCCGACATACTACACGAAAAAGGGGCTTCCGTGACCGCTTCTGCGTGAGCAAAACGATCCGAAAGCCCCTATATCCGCATCAGTAGCCGGCTGCTCCTCGATCAGTTCCCTTCGAGGAACGACTTCAGCTTGTCAGAACGGCTCGGGTGACGCAGCTTGCGCAGCGCCTTCGCCTCGATCTGGCGGATCCGTTCACGCGTCACATCGAACTGCTTACCGACTTCTTCAAGCGTGTGATCGGTGCTCATCTCGATACCGAAGCGCATACGCAACACCTTCGCTTCGCGCGGCGTCAACGAGTCCAGCACGTCCTTCACGACATCGCGCATGCTCGCATGCAGCGCCGCGTCGGCCGGGGCAACCGTGTTCGTATCTTCGATGAAGTCGCCCAGATGCGAATCGTCGTCGTCACCGATCGGCGTTTCCATCGAGATCGGCTCCTTCGCGATCTTCATGATCTTGCGGATCTTGTCTTCCGGCATCTCCATCTTTTCCGCCAGCGTTGCCGGATCCGGCTCGAGACCGGTTTCCTGCAGAATCTGACGCGAAATACGGTTCATCTTGTTGATCGTTTCGATCATGTGAACCGGAATCCGGATGGTACGTGCCTGGTCCGCGATCGAACGCGTGATGGCCTGACGGATCCACCACGTGGCGTACGTCGAGAACTTGTAGCCGCGACGATATTCGAACTTGTCCACGGCCTTCATCAGGCCGATATTGCCTTCCTGAATCAGGTCCAGGAACTGCAGACCACGGTTCGTGTACTTCTTCGCAATCGAGATCACGAGACGCAGGTTGGCCTCGGTCATTTCGCGCTTGGCCTGACGCGCCTTCAGTTCGCCAGCCGCCATCTGACGGTTGGTTTCCTTCAGGTCCTTCAGCGGCAGCACGACGCGCGCCTGCAGGTCCAGCAGGCGTTGCTGCTGTTCGCGAATCGCCGGGATGTTACGCGTAAGAATCGCGCTATACGCGTGACCTTCCGTCACAATCTTGTCGGCCCACTCGAGATCCGTTTCGCTGCCCGGGAAACGCGCGATGAACTCGGCACGCGGCATGCCGCACTTGTCGACCACCGTATGCAGAATCTGGCGCTCGACCTGACGCACTTCGTCCACCTGGGCACGCAGCGTGTCGCACAGACGCTCGACGGTACGCGCGGTGAAGCGGATGGTCATCAGCTCGTTCTGGATCGTTTCCTGAGCCTTCAGATACGACTTCGACTTGTAGCCTTCCTTCTCGAACGCACGACGCATCTTGTCGAACCATTCGCTGATGAGGGCGAACTTCTCGAGCGAGGCACGCTTCAACGCTTCCATCTGCGCTGCGTTGGCAGTGGCTTGCGCAGCGCCATCGTCGTCTTCCTCATCTTCCTCTTCACCCTCTTCGACTTCTTCCTCTTCGCTCTCGATCGCTTCCGCTTCCTGCACGGAGAAGCCATCCGCGTCTTCCGCGTTGGCGTCGATCAGGCCGTCGACCAGTTCGTCGATACGGATTTCCTCGTTCGCGACGCGCTCAGCCATCGCGAGGATGTCGGCGATGGTCGTCGGGCACGCGGAGATGGCCATCACCATGTGCTTCAGGCCGTCTTCGATCCGCTTCGCGATTTCGATTTCGCCTTCGCGCGTCAGCAGCTCGACCGTACCCATTTCGCGCATGTACATGCGGACCGGGTCGGTGGTGCGGCCGAATTCGGAATCGACGGTGGACAGTGCAACTTCCGCTTCCTCTTCGACTTCGTCGTCAGACGAGGCCGCCGGGGCATTGTCGTTCAGCAGCAGCGTTTCAGCATCGGGCGCCTGCTCGTAGACGGCCACGCCCATGTCGTTGAACGTGCTGATGATGCCTTCGATCGCCTCGGTCTCGGTGAAGTTGTCCGGGAGGTGGTCGTTAATTTCGGCGTACGTCAGGAAGCCGCGCTCCTTGCCGAGCTTGATCAGCGCGCGCAGTTTCGAGCGGCGCTCTTCGAGTTCTTCGACGGTGCCAGGCTGGGTGGACGCGAAAGCATCTTTCAGCAGCGCTTTTTCCTTCGCGCGGCGGTCGCGTGCCTTGGCCTTTTCGCCTTTGCCCGGAGCTGCAGTAGTTTCCTCGCTCGGGGTTGCGTCGTCATCGACGGATACTTCGTTCAGCTTTTTCGTCATGGAGTTCGCCGTACCGGCTGTAGTCTCGACTCGCGGCTGTTGGACAACAGCCGGCGGAACCGTGGATACTGGAGTCTCGCGCGTTACCGCATCGTCCTGGGCGGCAACGGCTTCCCTTGCGCTTCTGGCACTCGGCCGCTTCGCAACCGGCGTGGCGGCTTTCGCCGTACTCACCGACGCCGCTTTCGCGGCGGAAGTAGTCGAGGATTTCTTCCTCACATCCGGCGTAACGCTTGCGGCAGACGCTCTTTTCGCGGAGGAAGCGGACCTGGCCCCTGTGACCTTGATGGTTGGCTCCTCGGAGCCCGTGCCTGTCCCTTTCTTTCCGCCTGTAGTCTTTGCCATTGCAATCGCCTTTCGCCTTTTGCCTGGAAAACAAACCGCTGAAAACCTTTTATTGTAGCACTCGGCCTCAGCCCACCCTTCTTACAGCCCGAGCTGACGCTTCATGTCAGCCCGTTTCTGATTCAGATCCGTCAGTTCGGCAAATTCCTCGGCGGTATGCCTCGATTGCCGCGAAAGTTGCTCGAGCCGCTCACAATAGGCGTCATAGCGCATCTTCAGGATTGCGGCCTTCAGCTCTTCGCCGACAATCCGTTCCTGCTCGCGCCGTTCCTCAATAACGGCCGCATCCGTAGGGTCCTTCAGCAACAAATCCCGAACGTTTTCATCATAGTCCAGAATTTTGCGAAAGATTTCCTCGAAAGTCGGGGCGTTAGCGCCGTTTCGCAAGAGATCAGACAGCAACTGGAACTCCGCCGCATCGCCGAGCGCGCGGGCGTGCGTCGCCACTTCCTCAAAGAGCTCGCCGTGGCGCGTAATCGTCAGCAGCGCCTGCTCGGCCTCCTCGTCCAGCACCGCGACCGTCCGCGGATGCATCACCAGGTTACGGAGCGTTTTTTCCTCGATTCCGGTCACGCTGCGGCGGTCTTTGCGGGCCGGCGCCTGGCGCGCGGCCGCGGCGATCCGGGAATCGACCTCGCATAGCGCCGCCACCTCGTCGAACGGCACGTCGAGCCGGTCGGCGAACATATGCATGATCTGCGCACGCAGCGCATTGGCCGGCAACGCCTGCAGCAGCGGCTTCGCGTCGAACAGCGCGCGCGCCCGGCCTTCCGGCTGGTCCAGCTCCTTGCCGGCCAGCACTTCGTTCAGCATGAACTGCGACAGCGGCATGGCCCGCTCCACCTGTTCGGCAAATCCCTCTGTGCCGAACTCCCGCACGTAACTGTCCGGATCGTGCTCCGTGGGCAGGAACAGGAAGCGGATGGTCCGGTTGTCCGCCGCGTGCGGCAGGCAGGCGTCGAGCGCCCGGCGCGCCGCGCGGCGGCCCGCCGAGTCGCCGTCGAAGCTAAAAATCACTGTATCCGTCTGACGCAGTAATTTTTGCACGTGAATCGGCGTGCAAGCCGTACCCAGCGTGGCGACCGCGTTCTGGAACCCTAATTGAGCCAGCGCGACCACATCCATGTACCCTTCGACCACCAGCACGTACTGCTGTTCACGAATCGCCAGACGCGCCTCGAACAGCCCGTACAACTCGCTGCCCTTGTTAAATAGAGGCGTTTCCGGCGAATTCAAATACTTGGGCTCGCCGCCGTCCAGCACCCGGCCGCCGAAGCCGATCACCTGGCCTTTAACGTTGCGGATCGGGAACATGATCCGCTCGCGAAAGCGGTCGTAGCGGCGATTCTGGCCCTGTGCGTCCGCCTTTTCGCTGACGATCACCAGACCTGACTCTACCAGCGCGTCGTCCCGATAGTTAGGAAACGCGGTTTCCAGATTCTGCCAGCCGTCAGGCGCGTAACCCAACCCGAACCGGAGTGCGATCTCGCCCGTCAAACCACGCTTTTTCAGGTACTGGATCGCGTTGGGCGCGCCGCGCAACTGCTTGCGGTAAAAATCGGATGCAGTCTGCATCACATCGGACAGCGCCGTTGTGACGGCCTTCGAAACCGCCGGCGCATAACCGCCGCCCCCACCGCCCTGATTCGGCGACGGCTCCTGCGGCACCGTCAGGCCCACTGACTGCGCCAGATCGTTGACCGCCTCGGGAAACGTCAAACCGGCATGCTCCATCAGGAAGCCAATCGCCGTGCCATGCGCGCCGCAGCCAAAGCAATGATAGAACTGCTTAGTCGGACTAACCGTAAATGAAGGGCTCTTTTCGTTATGAAACGGACACAGCCCCATGAAATTGGCGCCGCCCTTTTTCAGTTGCACGTACTTACCGACCACGTCGACGATATCGACGCGGTTCAGCAGATCCTGCAGGAACGAATGCGGAATCACAGTGGGGGGGGCTACCTTTAAAACCTGAAGGCTGCGCGGCCAGCCCGTCCAGAAGCAGACCGCACAGACCGCAAAAACACCGGAAAAGCCGAATTACTTCGCCAGCGCAGCCTTGACCAGCCCGGACACAGCGGTCATATCGGCGCGGCCTGCGAGCTTCGGCTTGAGGACGCCCATCACCTTGCCCATGTCCTGCGGGCCGACGGCGCCGGTTTGCGCGACCGCAGCCTGCACTTCGGCTGCAATTTCCGCGTCCGACAGCTGCTCCGGCATGTACGCGGAGAGGATGGTGAGCTCGGCGCTCTCCTTCTCGACCAGATCCGTGCGGCCGGCCGCTTCGAACTGGCTAATGGAGTCTTTGCGCTGCTTGATCATCTTGTCGATGACCGCGGTGATAGCAGCGTCGTCGAGCACGATGCGCTCGTCGACTTCACGCTGCTTGATCGCGGCGAGCAGCAGGCGGATGGTGCCGAGACGCTCGGTTTCGCGGGCCCGCATGGCGGCCTTCATGTCGTCGTTGATCCGATCCTTGAGACTCATTACTCACCTGAATGCGTTGGAATGTAAAAAGATCTGGCCATGCGCGGTGCATCAACACAAAAACCCGCTTGGGACTGCTTCCTCAAGCGGGTTGGCGCGAATTCGCGGAGTAGATGCGGCTTGACCAGGATGGCCCTCACGGCCAGGTTGTCCGAACGGGGCTGCGTTTAGCGCCGCCACCGGTTACGTGCCGCCGCTCCGTAGGACCCGCAGCGGCGTCAGAATCAGTAAAACTTCTTTGGCAGCATCTGGCTGCGCAGCCGCTTGAAGTGGCGCTTCACCGCCGATGCCTTCTTGCGCTTGCGCTCAGCCGTAGGCTTTTCGTAAAATTCGCGCGCTCGAAGTTCGGTCAGCAGGCCGTTCTTCTCGATCGTGCGTTTGAAGCGGCGCATCGCGACTTCAAAAGGCTCATTTTCTTTTACGCGGATGATCGTCATTTTGCAATAACGGAACTTTGTAAAGGTTGAGGATTATAGCAAACCTTTCTCACAAAGACACGTCCGCGTCAAGCCCCCTTCACGTACTCTGCGGCGGCCTGGCCCGCGGCCACGCCGGAAGCCCACGCCCACTGGAAATTGTAGCCCCCAAGCCAGCCCGTGACGTCGACCGCTTCGCCGATAAAGTACAGGCCCGGTGCCCGGGCGCTCATCATGGTGGTCGACGACAGGTCGCGCGTATCGATCCCGCCGCGTGTGACCTCGGCTTTGCGGTAGCCTTCGGTGCCGTTCGGGGTAAGCGTCCAGCGCGACAGCGCCTCGCCGATGCGGCGCAGCGTCTTGTCAGGCAGATCGGCAATGCGCGCGTCTGCGGGAATCTGGTGCGTTTCCAGCCAGACGTGGGCGAGCCGGGCGGGCACCCATTCGGCGAGCAGGTTGGCAATCTGACGTTTTGTGCTGGTCTTCGCTTCCAGCAGCGCGGCGGTGGCGTCCTGCTCAGGCAACAGATTGACGTGAATCGGCTCACCTGGCTGCCAGTAGCTCGAGATCTGCAGCACACCTGGGCCGGACAGGCCGCGATGGGTCAACAGCAGATCCTCGACGAATTCCGCACCGGTTTTCTTGCTGCCGGTCTCGATCCGCACCTCGAGCGAGACGCCAGATAGAGCCGCAAACGGATCCCAATCGGCTGCCGCAAACGTTAGCGGCACGAGAGCCGGACGTGTGTCGATCAGCTTATGGCCGAACTGCTTGGCCAGCCGGTAAGCAAAGTCCGTCGCGCCGATCTTCGGAATCGACAGACCGCCGGTTGCCACCACCAGCGCACGAGCGCGGATCGCTCCGGCGTGCGTATCGAGCGTATAGCCCGTGGTTGCATCGTGCCGCACCTGCTCGACGGCAAGCGGCCTGCGCCACGCGATACCGCCGGCGTCGCACTCGTTTTTCAGCACCTCGATGACTGCGTCGCTCGACTGGTCGCAGAACAGCTGGCCTTTGTGCTTTTCGTGCCACGTCACGTGATGGCGCTTGAGCAGCGCCATGAAGTCGCGTGGTGTGTAGCGCGCGAGCGCCGAACGGCAGAAATGCGGATTCGCCGACAGGTAGTTGGCCGGTCCCGCGTACAGATTCGTGAAGTTGCAGCGGCCGCCGCCGGAGATGCGGATTTTCTCCGCGAGGCGCGGCGCGTGGTCGATCAGCACGACACGGCGGCCGACTTGCCCGGCCACCGCCGCGCACATCATGCCGGCCGCGCCCGCGCCGATGACCGCGATATCGAAGGATTCCATGGCGCGCATTGTACCTGCGGCCCCTGCCCCGCACTGCTATACTTTAAGGCTTGCTTTTTTACTTTTCGGGCACCTGAACATGCTGGTTCTCGGCATCGAAAGCTCCTGCGACGAAACCGGACTCGCGCTCTACGACACGGAGCGCGGCCTGCTTGCGCACGCGCTGCATTCGCAGATTGCGATGCACCGGGAGTACGGTGGAGTGGTGCCGGAACTCGCGTCGCGCGACCATATCCGGCGCGCGCTGCCGCTGCTCGAAGAAGTGCTGGAGCGTGCCGGCACGGCGCGCACTGAAATCGACGCGATCGCCTACACGCAAGGGCCTGGGCTGGCTGGCGCGCTGCTGGTCGGCGCCAGCATCGCCAATGCGCTCGCCATGGCGTGGGACAAACCCACCATCGGCATCCATCACCTAGAAGGGCATTTGCTATCGCCGCTTTTGGTCGACGAACCGCCGCCGTTTCCGTTCGTCGCCTTGCTCGTCTCCGGCGGCCACACGCAGTTAATGCGCGTGTCGGATGTAGGCGTCTACGAGACGCTCGGCGAGACACTCGATGACGCCGCCGGCGAAGCCTTCGACAAGACCGCGAAGCTGCTCGGGCTCGGTTATCCGGGTGGACCGGAAGTCTCGCGGCTGGCGGAATTCGGCACGCCTGGGGCCGTGGTGCTACCTCGCCCAATGCTGCACTCGGGTGATCTCGATTTCAGCTTCAGTGGCCTCAAGACCGCAGTACTGACGAATGTGAAAAAACTTGGCGGCGCAAATATCTGTGAACAGGCCAAGGCTGACCTGGCGCGCGGGTTCGTCGATGCTGCGGTGGATGTGCTCGCCGCCAAGTCACTGGCCGCGCTCAGGAAGACCGGGCTTAAACGGCTGGTGGTCGCGGGTGGCGTAGGCGCGAACCGGCAGTTGCGTGAAGCGCTTTCGGCGGCTGCAAAGAAGCGTGGCTTCGATGTGCACTACCCGGATCTATCGCTGTGCACCGACAACGGCGCGATGATTGCATTAGCGGGCGCGCTGCGCCTGCAGCGCTGGCCGGCACAATCGGGCAAGGATTACGCGTTCACGGTGAAACCGCGTTGGGATCTGACCTCACTCGCGCGCTAAAAGAGGAATTGCCCAAGGGCGCGTTACATCGCAATTGAAAACGGCCGCTAAAGCGGCCGTTTTCACATCAAAGCAAAGCGCGCAACTAGCTAGCCCGCTTGTCGTGCTCAATCACCGCATACGCGCTGTGGTTGTGGATCGATTCGAAGTTCTCAGCCTCGAGCACATACGCTACGATCCGCGTATCCGCATTCAGACGCTGCGCCACATCACGCACCAGGTCTTCGACGAACTTCGGATTCTCATATGCGCGCTCGGTGACGAACTTCTCATCAGGCCGCTTCAGCAAGCCCCACAACTCGCACGACGCCTCTTCCTCGGCAATCCGAATCAAGTCTTCCGCCGGCACGTCATCGGACAGTTCGGCATTGATCGTCACATGCGAGCGCTGATTGTGCGCGCCGTACTGCGAGATCTTCTTCGAACACGGGCACAGGCTCGTCACCGGCACGAGCACTTTCAGGAACACACGCGTCACGCCGTTGCGGGTATCGCCCGTCAGCGTTACTTCATAGTCCAGCAGACTTTGCACGCCCGACACCGGTGCGGTCTTGTTGACGAAGTACGGGAATGACACTTCGATACGGCCCGCTTCCGCCTCGAGCTTCTCGAGCATCGCGGCCAGCATCTTGCGGAACGTCGACGGCTCCAGCGGAGCCTTGTTCTCTTCAAGCAGCGCCACGAAACGCGACATGTGCGTGCCCTTCTGATCGGCCGGCAGGTGGACGTCGAGGTTCCACGTGCCAACCGTCGGCTGCACATCGCCGCCCTGTGTGCGCACCGTCAGCGGATGACGCACGGCCTTCACGCCAACCCGTTGAATAGGGATCTGGCGGGTGTCGACGGTGCTCTGCACGTCGGGCATCACAAAAGCGGGATTCATTTGATTCATGTTGTTTTCCTCAGCGGCCGAGCGGAACGACCCACGCAACGGCGAACGCCGGCTCGTGCCGGCGTTGCATGATGGGCCCGCAGGCCCATCGATTCAAGTTGGAGATTGCTATAGCCGCAATAGCGCCTGCACACCCGGCGCCCGGCTCGGCCTTGCGGCTCGCTCGCCGGCTCTCTCTTACGCGACGCGCTTGACGGACTTGCCTGCGGCGCCCGTGGCGTGATCCATGAAGCGTTCGCGGATCGACTTGGCAATGCCCGCGCTATCCAGGCCACACTCCGCGAGCAGCTTGGCCGGATCCCCATGATCGATGAAGCGATCGGGGAGGCCCAATTGTAGTACGGGACGCATAACCCCACTGGCGAGCAGGGCTTCGACGCAGGCCGAACCCGCGCCACCCATGATGCAGCCTTCTTCGACCGTGACGACGTAGTCGTGGGACTCCGCAAGTTGGCGTACCAGCTCGGCATCCAGCGGCTTGACGAAGCGCATGTTCGCCACCGTCGCGTCCAGTTGCTCCGCTGCGGCGAGCGCCGGTGCGACCATCGTGCCGAACGCCAGAATCGCGATCCGCTTGCCGGCCGGCTGCGCAGTCTCGCGACGCACTTCGCCCTTGCCGACAGGAAGAGCCGTCATCTGCTTGACAGTCGCCACACCCGATCCAGCGCCGCGCGGATAGCGCACTGCCGTCGGCCCCGGCTGCTGCAACGCCGTGTGGAGCATCTGACGGCATTCGTTTTCGTCAGACGGAGCCATGACGGTCATGTTCGGAATGCAGCGCAGGAACGCCAGGTCGTATGCGCCTGCGTGTGTGGCACCGTCTGCCCCAACGAGACCCGCGCGGTCGATCGCGAAGACCACCGGCAGATTCTGCAAGGCGACGTCATGGATCAACTGGTCATAAGCGCGCTGCAGGAACGTCGAATAAATTGCCACGACCGGCTTCATACCGTCGGCGGCGAGGCCGCCTGCGAACGTCACCGCATGCTGCTCCGCAATGCCCACGTCGAAGTAACGGTCCGGGAAGCGCTTTTCGAATTCCACCAGACCCGAACCTTCGCGCATGGCCGGCGTAATGCCGACGACGCGCGAGTCGAGCTCAGCCGCATCGCACAGCCATTCGCCGAAGACATGCATGTAGGCCTTCTTCGACGGCGCAGTGGCCGGCTTGATCCCTTCCGCCGGATTGAACTTGCCCGGCCCGTGGTACAGCACCGGGTCGGCCTCGGCCAGCTTGTACCCTTGACCCTTCTTCGTCACGACGTGCAGGAATTGCGGACCGCGCAGTTCCTTGATGTTCTGCAGCGTCGGGATCAGCGAGTCGAGGTCGTGACCGTCGATCGGGCCGATGTAGTTGAAACCGAATTCCTCGAACAGCGTAGCCGGCACGATCATGCCCTTCGCGTGCTCTTCGAGCTTGCGGGCGAGGTCGAGCATCGGCGGCGCGACGCGCAGCACGCGCTCCACACCGGCACGCGCGGCAGCGTAGAAACGGCCCGACATCAGACGCGCCAGATGGCGATTGAGCGCGCCCACCGGCGGCGAAATCGACATGTCGTTGTCGTTGAGGATGACGAGCAATGGAACGTCGTCTTCGACGCCCGCATTGTTCATTGCCTCGAAGGCCATGCCGGCGGTCATCGCGCCATCGCCGATCACGGCGATGCCCATGTGGCCCTCACCCTGCAGCTTGCTGGCGACGGCCATGCCGAGCGCCGCGGAAATCGACGTGCTGGAGTGGGCCGTCCCGAACGTGTCGTACTGCGACTCGTCGCGGCGCGGAAAACCGGAGATGCCGCCGTACTGACGCAGCGTGTGCATCTGGTCGCGGCGGCCGGTCAGGATCTTGTGCGGGTAGGTCTGATGGCCGACATCCCAGACGATCCGGTCGCGCGGCGTGTCGAACACATAGTGCAGCGCAATCGTCAGTTCGACCGTGCCAAGATTGGACGACAGGTGTCCACCCGTCTTGGAGACGCTGTCGAGCACGTAGGCGCGCAACTCGTCTGCAAGCGGTTGCAATTGGCGGCGATCGAGGCGGCGGAGGTCAGCCGGGTCGTCGATGGTTTTCAGCAAGTCGTACATCGTCGTTCCATTGTAGGAAAACTTACGCGCCCGCACTTCATTCACGCATTCGTCGTAGCAAATGCGCGGCGGCGGGCTTTCGCGTTCAGCTCACCCGGTTCACCACCAGGTCAGCCAGTTCGGCAAGACGCTGCGCCCGCGCGCCAAACGGCGCGATTGCAGCGTGGGCGTCGGTGCGCAGTTGCGCGGCGAGTTCGCGCGACGCCTCGAGCCCAATAATCGACACGTAGGTCGGCTTGCCGTCCTTCGCGTCTTTGCCTGCCGTTTTGCCGAGCGTCGCGGAATCGGTCGTGACGTCGAGAATATCGTCCACGACCTGGAACGCGAGACCCACAGCGGCCGCGTAGGCGTCGAGCGAACGCATTGCGTCCGCGCCAGGCGCTTCGCCCGCCAGTGCCCCCATGCGAACCGAAGCGCGCAGCAGCGCGCCGGTCTTCATGCGGTGCATCGTTTCGAGTTGCGGCCGGGTCAACGTGTGACCGACGCTCGCCAGATCGATCGCCTGGCCCCCAGCCATGCCGATCGAACCGCTCGCCAGTGCCAGCTCACGCACCAGCGCCGCCTGTTGCGCCGGCGGCAGCACGTCGGCCGTCAGCGTAACGAAAGCTTGCGATTGCAGCGCGTCGCCGACCAGCAGCGCGGTCGGCTCATCATACTGAACATGCACCGTGGGTTTGCCGCGACGCAGCGCGTCGTCGTCCATGCAGGGCATGTCGTCGTGCACAAGCGAGTAGACGTGGATCATCTCCAGCGCTGCCGCGGCCGCGTCGAGGCATTCGACACGAGCGCCGGTCAGCTCGCCGGCGGCGTGGCAAAGCAACGGGCGCACCCGTTTACCGCCGCCCAGCACTGCATAGCGCATCGCTTCGTGCAGTTGTGCCGGCTCGACGGCCGGCTCCGGCAAGTAGTGTCCGAGTGCCGTCTCGACGCGCTCGAGTACCGAGTGCATCCATTGTTCGAAAGTCATAGGTCGTCCCCGCTCTCTGTAGCGGTTGTGCCTGCGCCACTCATGGGCAGCGGTTTGAGGGTCTCGCCGTCGAGGACCCGCACCTGCTGCTCGACCTTTTCCAGTTGTTGCTGGCAAAACGTCACAAGGCTCGCGCCGCGCCGGTACGCGGACAGCGATTCCTCCAGACTCAGACTGCCGCCTTCCATCCGCGCAACGAGCCCTTCCAGCTCCGCCAGCGCCGCTTCGTAATTCTCGGGCAGCGGCGTGCTGTCGACGCCCTCAGGTGTTGCAGCGGTGTCCTTCGATGCGGTCTTCGCCATGAATGGTCGCAAAATTAAAACAAGTCGGACATTCTACGGCAAAAGCGACTTATCCGATCCGCTCGACGCCCTCCGCCCCGCTTGCTCCCCTTACGGCTCAACCAGAGCGTGACAGAAAAAAATCCTTTTTGCTCGGACGAAAGGAGTGAACCATCTTCACAATTTTGACCCAAATCAGACACTTAGTCGCCCCAAGCAAGGGGAAACGGGTATAATCGCGGGCTCCCTAAATCGAATCTTCGATGGTTGGGTTGTTCACTGCTTTCACGTCTTCATCGGGAGTGGGAATGTCCAATCTGAGCAATGCATTGCAGTTGCGGTCTGTTCACAGCCAGCTGCCAGTCACGGCTTACTTTGACGAAGCGCTTCTAACGCGCGAAATCGAAACCCTTTTCAAGAAAGGTCCTCGCTATATCGGCCATGAACTCATGGTGCCAGATGCGGGGAGTTATTTTGCTTTGCCCAGCGAGAGCGAAGGGCGTGTGCTCGTCCGTAACCAGCAGTCAAAAATCGAACTGCTGTCGAACGTGTGCCGCCACCGGCAAGCCATCATGCTGAACGGCCGCGGCCAGACGGAGAACATCGTCTGCCCCCTGCACCGCTGGACCTACGATCTGAACGGTCAGCTCCTCGGCGCACCGCATTTTGCGGACAACCCCTGCCTGAATCTCGGCGCCACGCCGCTGCAGAACTGGCAAGGGCTGCTGTTCGAAGCGCAAGGGCGCAACGTCGCCAAAGATCTGGCACGTCTGGGCACCAAGCAGCACTTCGACTTCTCGAACTTCATGTTCGATCATGTCGAAGTCCACGAGTGCAACTACAACTGGAAGTCGTTCATCGAGGTCTACCTCGAGGACTACCACGTCGCGCCGTTCCATCCAGGCCTCGGCAGCTTCGTCTCCTGTGACGACCTCGAGTGGGAATTCGGCGAGTGGTACAGCGTGCAGACGGTCGGCGTCCACAAGGGACTCGAAAAGCCGGGCAGCCCGACGTATCGCAAGTGGCACGATCAGGTGCTGCGCTTCCGCGAGGGCAAAGCCCCCGACTTCGGCGCAATCTGGATGGTGTACTACCCGGGCCTCATGATCGAGTGGTATCCGCACGTGCTGGTCGTTTCATGGTTGATTCCGCGCGGTCCGCAGAAAACCACCAACGTCGTGGAGTTCTATTACCCCGAGGAAATCGCGTTGTTCGAGCGTGAGTTCATCGAGGCTGAGCGCGCCGCCTACATGGAAACGGCCCGCGAAGACGACGAAATTGCCGAGCGGATGGACGCCGGCCGCCGCGCGTTAATGGAGCGGGGCGAGTCGCAGGTTGGCCCTTATCAGAGCCCGATGGAAGACGGCATGCAGCACTTCCACGAGTTCCTGCGCCGAGAGCTCGGCACGATCTGACCGGTAGCGTCATATGGCGCACGCGGTGATAGCATTGATGGAAAGACGGGCTTCGGCCCGTCTTTTTTTGTTTAGACTTAACACATCAGTCGGTTGAGCGGCTTGGGCATCGCTACATGTCCCCGCTGCACGCACCGAAGTCGTCCGTTCCGCAACTATCTTGCATGGGACCGGGGTAAGCGCTAAAGCGCTCACTCCGGCCGACAGAGGAGCCGTCATGCCGCACACTCATTACACCACGTTGATCTCCGCGACGAATCTCGCGGAACGGCTCGCCGCTGCGCCCGGCAGCGTATTCGTGATCGACTGCCGTTTCGATCTGGCCAATCCCGAAGCCGGTGCAAAGGCCTATGCCGAGGGCCACGTGCCCGGTGCGCAGTATCTGAACCTGGACCACGATCTGTCGGGCCCGAAGACCGGCGCCAATGGCCGCCATCCACTGCCGGACCGCGCCACGCTGGTCGCCGCGCTGGCCGCACTCGGCCTGAAGCAGGGTCAGCAGGTCGTTGCCTATGACGCGCAAGGCGGCATGTACGCCGCGCGCGCCTGGTGGCTGCTGCGCTGGCTCGGGCACGACGCGGTCGCGCTGCTCGACGGCGGGCTGCAGGCCTGGCAGGCAGCGGGTTACGCGCTGTCACAAGATGTTGCGCCGCAAAGCCTTGGTGATTTCAAGGCGGGCGCGCCGCTCGCGGTCACCTTCGACGTGCAGGCGGTGGAGCGCAATCTCAGTACGCACGAGCGGGTGGTGATCGACGCGCGCGCTGCGGATCGCTATCGCGGCGAGAACGAAACGCTCGACGCGGTCGGTGGACACATCCCGGGCGCGTTGAACCGCTTCTTCAAAGACAATCTGACGGCCGACGGCCGCTTCAAGCCGGCTCATTCACTGCGAGAAGAATTCCAGGCGCTGTTGCCGGGCATCGCGCCCGATCACGTCGTGCTGCAATGCGGCTCGGGGGTGACGGCCTGCGTCAACGCATTGGCGATGGAGGTCGCGGGTCTGCATGGCGCAGCGCTTTACGCAGGATCGTGGAGTGAATGGAGTTCCAATCCGGCACGACCGGTTGCGACCGGGCCGAACCCGTAAGAGCAGATGGCGGATGGCGGGCGCGCAGCATGGCCGCCGTCATCCGCCGCGCCTTACCGACCCTTACCGGCAACGCCGACGCTATACCCCGTGCTGCTTGAACCAGACCAGCGCGCGGCGCCAGCCATCTTCGGCGTCGACCTTCTTGTAGCTCGGCCGGTAGTCCGCAAAAAACGCGTGCCCCGCATCGTCATAGACGACGAACTGCGAGCCTCTCCCTGCCTCCGGCCCCTGCGCAATCAGTTGCTTCATCTGCGCCAGGGTGTCCTGCGGAATGCTCTGATCCTGTAGTCCATAGAGGCCCAGCACGGGCGCATGGAGATCGGCCACGCGGTCGATCGGATTCTCGGGCGTCATTGCCGTGTGATCGCCGGCCACCCGGCCGTACCACGCCACCGCCGTCTTCACGCGCGGATTGTGTTCGGCGTACAGCCACGTAATCCGCCCACCCCAGCAGAAGCCGTTGATGCCGAGCCGGTTCAGGTCGCCACCGTTCTGCCCAGCCCACGCGACCGTCGCATCGATATCGGCCAGCACCTGCTCATCGGGAACCTTGCTAACGAGTTGCTCGCTCAGTTGCTGGATCGTCGGATACACCGACGCATCGCCTTCCCGCACATAGAGGTCCGGTGCAATCGCCAGATAGCCCTGCTTGGCGAAGCGCCGGCAGACATCGGAGATATGTTCATGCACGCCGAAAACCTCGTGCACGACGATGATCACCGGCAAATGCGTCTTGCCCGCTGGCTGCGCGCGATAAGCCGGCACCAGCGTGTCACCGGAATGCACGGCGATCTCGCCGGCTTCGAGCCCGTCGCTATCGGTATGGATGGTTTGAGCAGACACCGGCAACACGGCAGCGGCAAATCCACTGCCGAGTGCGGCCTTGATGAAGGTGCGTCGATTGAAGGGGACGTGTGGAACCAGGCTGTCGACTTCGGGCTTCAGCATGCGGCACTCCTTGAGTGATGGGCAGTGAACGGCGGTGACGGACGAGGCAAAGGCCACAGGATACGCTCGTGCGCATCCTCTTGCAGTGGCTTGCCTGATGTCCGTCTGGCGCCCGAATGGCGGCCTCGAGCCGCCCTCTGCCCCAACCTCAGCCTCAGTGCAATTTCACCCGCGGCAGCGTCGTACGACGCAGCCAATGCGCAAAGGTGTCGAGCACCATGCGGGCGTACCCGTGCAGCGCGGCAATATGCAAGCGGTACAACGACATATACATAAAGCGCGCAAAGAGACCTTCGATCAGCATATTGCCGCCGATCACCCCGCCCATCAGGTTGCCCACCGCGCTGAAATGCCCGAGCGAAACGAGCGAGCCGAAGTCCCGATAGGTGAACTCCGGCAGCGGCTTATTTTCGAGCCGCGCTGCCAGCGCAGTCAGCAGAAAACTCGCCTGCTGGTGAGCGGCCTGCGCGCGCGGCGGCACGTTGCGTTCGTTGCCCGGCCACGGGCAAGCGGCGCAATCGCCAAGCGCGAAAATGTTGTCGTCGGTTTCGGTTTGCAACGTGCGGCGCACGACAAGCTGGCCGAGCCGGTTGACCGGCAGGCCGTCGAGCTGGCTCAGGATTGCGGGAGCCTTGATGCCCGCTGCCCACACCGTCAGATCGGCACGAATCGCCTTACCACTGGCAGTTCGCACCACTCCGGGCGCGACTTCGGCTACGGTTTCGCCGGTCATCAACTTTACGCCCAGCTTCGTCAGCAGTTCCGCGGTCGCGGTCGACACGCGCTCCGCCAAGGCCGGCAAGATCCGCGGCCCCGCCTCGATCAGCACAATGCCGACGTCGTGGCGCGGATCGAGCTTATGCAGTCCATACGCGGACAACACCTGAGCGGTGTTGCGCAATTCCGCTGACAATTCGACGCCCGTCGCTCCCCCGCCGACAATCGCCACCTGAATGCGCGGCTCCGTCGACGGGGTCGTCGCGTCCGGCGTCGACTCCACCAGCTCGTGCGCCTGATGCTCCGCACGCACGCAGGCCGCGATCAGGCGTTTGCGAAAGCGCTCGGCCTGACTCACCGTATCGAGCGCAAGCGAGTATTCCGGCGCGCCCTGCACGCCGAAGAAATGCGTGGTGCTGCCGATGGCAATCACCAGCGTGTCGTACTCCAGTTCGCGTTGCGGCAGCAGTTCCGCACCGTCCTCGTCATCCATCACGGCCGCAAGCGTGATGCGTTTCGCCGCGCGGTCAAGGCTCTTCAGTTCGCCCTGCTGAAACTCGAAGTGATGCCAGCGCGCCTGCGCCGCATAGGCGAGTTCCTGCGTGAAGGGGTCCATGCTGCCGGCCGCCACTTCGTGCAGCAGTGGCTTCCAGATATGGGTTGGATTGCGATCGACGAGCGTGACCTGCACACGCTCCTGGCCTTTGTACTTGTGTGAGGCATAGCGATCGCCAAGACGGGTCGCCAGTTCCAGTCCTCCCGCACCTCCACCAATGACGATAAAACGATGCATCGCAGTTCTCCGTATTTGCCGATCGGTTGTGCGTCGAGACGGCCGGCGTCATCCGCGTAGGGGCCGTCTGTCAGAGATTGTCTGCGAGCAGCAGGGTTTGCCACAAGCCATCAAGGCGCATATGTGACATGCGCACGACGATATCGCTTGATAGTCAACTCTGCGTCAATGTGCCTCTTCCCAGTTCATGCCCGCACCCACTTCGGCGACCAGCGGCACTTTCAGCGCGGCTACGCCGCACATCAGCTCAGGTAAGCGCTTGCGTACTTCGGACAGTTCGCTGTCGGGCACTTCGAGGATCAGTTCATCGTGCACCTGCATGATCATGCACGTGCCGACCTTCGACGCCTCAAGCCAGTCCTGCACGGCGATCATCGACATCTTGATCAGATCGGCTGCGGTGCCCTGCATTGGCGCGTTGATGGCAGCGCGTTCCGCAGCCTGACGACGCGGTCCGTTGCCGCCGTTGATTTCCGGCAGCCACAGGCGGCGTCCGAACACGGTCTGGACGTAGCCCTTTTCCTTCGCGCTCGCGCGGGTCTCGTCCATGTAACTTGCGACGCCGGGATAGCGCGCGAAGTAGCGGTCGATATAAAGCTTCGCCGCATCGCGCGTGATGCCGAGGTTGGCAGCCAGACCGAACGCGCTCATCCCGTAGATCAGGCCAAAGTTGATCACTTTGGCGACGCGCCGTTGATCGCTCGAAACTTCGAGCGGCGTCACGCTAAAGATCTCCGCAGCGGTGGCGCGGTGAATATCCTCGCCCTGCGCGAAAGCACGCAGCAGCGACGCATCGCCCGAGATATGCGCCATGATGCGCAGTTCGATCTGCGAATAATCCGCGGAGACGAGCTTGCGACCCGGCGCCGCAATGAATGCCTCACGGATGCGACGGCCTTCCGCCGTGCGCACGGGGATGTTCTGCAGATTCGGATCGTTCGAAGCAAGCCGTCCGGTGACCGCCACCGCCTGCGCATAGTTGGTATGCACGCGGCCCGTCTGCGCGTTGACCATGCGCGGCAGTTTGTCGGTATACGTGGACTTCAGCTTCGACAGGCCACGGTGTTCAAGCAGCAGCTTGGGCAAAGGATAGTCTTCAGCCAGCTTCTGCAGGACTTCTTCATCGGTCGAGGGCGCGCCGCTCGGCGTCTTCTTGACCACCGGCAATTGCAGTTTCTCGAAGAAGATCTGCCCGATCTGCTTGGGCGAGCCGAGATTGAATTCGCCCTCGGCGAGGACATAAGCTTCGGTCTCCAGCTCGATCAGCCGCGCCGCAATTTCATTGCTTTGCTGGCGCAGTTTTTCAGCGTCGATCAGCACGCCATTGCGCTCCATCTTGCGCAATACGCGGGACGTCGGTACCTCGATGTCGCTATACACGCGCTTCAAACCTGCGTCTGCGGCAACCTGCGGATACAACGCCTGATGCAAACGCAACGTGATGTCAGCATCTTCCGCTGCGTATTCCGCGGCCTGTTCGAGCGCGACTTCGTCGAAACCAATCTGCCCTGCACCCTTGCCCGCAACCTCTTCGTACTTGATCGTCTTGATGCCGAGATGACGCAGCGCGAGGCTGTCCATATCGTGCGTGCGATGCGATTCGAGCACATACGATTGCAACAGCGTGTCGTGCTCGATGCCGTTCATCGCGATGCCGTAGTTCGCGAGCACCTGCTCGTCGTACTTCATGTGCTGGCCGACTTTCTTGTGCTCGGCACTTTCGAGCCACGGCTTCAGCTTCGCGAGCACTTCGTCGCGCGGCAACTGCACAGGATGATCAGGCCCGCGGTGCCCCACCGGAATATACGCGGCCGAGTTCGCCTCGACCGACAGCGAAATGCCGACGAGTTGCGCCAGCATCGGATCGAGCGCGGTGGTTTCGGTATCGAACGCGGTCAGTTCCGCCGCATTGATTTTCGCGAGCCACGTGTCGAACTGTTCCCACGTCTGCACGGTGTCGTATTTGCGCTCGCCGTCGATCACAGGCGCCACGTCCACGCCGGCGCCAGGGCCTTCCACGACCTCCGCCACTTCGACTTCACGCAGCCACGTCTTGAAGCCGTAACGCGAGAAAATATCGCGCAGTTCATCGCGCGCTTCGGGACGGCTTGTCAGGCTCTCTTCGATCGATGTGAGATGCGGCGTCAAATCGCAAGCCGTATCCACGGTTACGAGCTTGCGCGCCATGGGCAGGAAATCCAGCGCGCGGCGCAGGTTGTCGCCTACTGCGCCTTTGATCTCATCCGCATGAGCGACGACGCCGTCGAGCGTTTCGTACTGCGTAAGCCACTTGACCGCCGTCTTTGGACCGCACTTTTCGACGCCAGGTACGTTGTCGACGGTGTCGCCGATCAGCGACAGGTAATCGACAATCCGTTCCGGCGGCACGCCAAACTTGGCCACTACGCCGGCACGGTCGAGCGTCTCGTTGGTCATCGTGTTGATGAGCGTGACCTTGTCCGTCACGAGCTGCGCCAGATCCTTGTCGCCGGTCGAGACGATCACCTTCATGCCGCGCTTCTGGGCAGCGACGCTCAACGTGCCGATCACGTCATCGGCTTCGACGTGGTCGATCATCAGCAGCGGCCAGCCCAGCGCGCGCACCGCAACGTGGATCGGTTCGATCTGCCGGGCGAGGTCTTCCGGCATCGACGGACGGTTCGCCTTATAGTCGGGATACCAGTCGTCACGGAACGTTTTGCCCTTGGCGTCGAACACGCACGCGCTATACTCTGCTGTGACTTCCTTGCGCATGCGCCGCAGCATGTTGATGATCCCATACAGCGCACCCGTCGGTCCGCCATCGGGTCCGCGCAGATCAGGCATCGCATGGTAGGCCCGGTACAGATAACTCGAACCGTCAACCAGTAGCAGGGTCTTACCTTCCAGCTCAGCTTCCAGGATTCGTTCTTCAGGCATTATGAACAAGAGAAAAGTGATTCCGAGTCTGCGATCGCTCGCAGATCAAGAGCGCGCGACAGCCAAAAAGGCCCGCGCATCGTGGCAGATGTTCACGATTATGGCAGAGTTTATTGAGGCGACCGAGTACCTCTCGGAGATTCGCCCGGCTGTCAGTATCTACGGTTCGGCGCGTCTGAAACCGGCCTCGCCGTACTACAAACTCGCCACGCAAATCGCACGCAAGCTCTCCGATGCGGGCTTTGCGGTGATCTCCGGCGGCGGCCCCGGCATCATGGAAGCGGCCAACAAGGGCGCTCATGCAGGCAAGGCGCCGTCAGTGGGCCTGAATATCGAGCTGCCGCACGAGCAATCGGGCAACCAGTGGCAAGATATCTCCCTGCGCTTCCGCCATTTCTTCACGCGTAAAGTGACCTTCGTGAAGAACTCGGACGCGGTGATCGTGATGCCGGGCGGCTTCGGCACGCTGGATGAACTGGCCGAAGTGCTCACGCTCATTCAAACCAAGAAGTCGCGCCACGTGCCTATCATTCTGGTGGGTGGCGAGTTCTGGCAAGGCCTGCTGGCGTGGTTCAAGGACTCGCTGGTGCCGATGGGCCTCATCAATCCGGACGACATGAACCTGATGCAGGTGATCGACGATCCGGACCAGGTGCTCGAAGCGGTGCTGAAGTTCTACGAAGACCGCGACGAGGCAGAACCGCATCCTGCGAAGTCCGATGAAGACCGGATGTTCTATCTGTGACGTGAGTTGATCAGGCGGGCGAAGCATCCCCAGCTTCGTCCGCCTGATCGCCCTGCTCCTGCAGCCAGCGGCAAAACTGCTCGACCACCGGCGCGTGCGCGACTTCGCGGCGCGCTACCCACCAATAGCCGCGCGCGTCGGTTCGCGGAGCGTCGAGCGGCATCACGAGGCGTCCCGAAGCCAGTTCATCGGCCAGCATCGGCAATGGTCCGAGGGCGACGCCCAGGCCATCCACAGCCGCTTGCAACGCCAGATAGAAATGATCGAACGACTGCTTCTTGCGGCATTTCGCCTTCACGCCTGCCGCCGTCAGCCAGTTGCGCCACGCATCGGGCCGCGTATCGGAATGCAGCAGCACATGACGCGCGAGATCGTCGGCTACCTTGATCGGCAAGCGCTGTAATAGCGCCGGGCTGCACACCGGCAACTCGCTCTCTCCAAGAAAGTGTCCGCTCACACAGTTCGGCCAATGTTCGGGACCGCGCCTGACCGCGACGTCATAGCCTTCCAGCATCTCGAACGGCACGCTCGACGTCGACAGCCGCAATTCAACGTTGGGCATCTTGCGCTGAAACTGGTTGAGCCGCGGCAGCAGCCATTTCATGGCAAACGTAGGCAGCGCGTTAATGCGCAGCACATGCACGACGCCGCTATCGCGTAGCTGATTGGTCGCGAGGGCGATGCTGTCGAACGCGGCCTGGACGGTTGCCAGGTAGCGGCGGCCGTCGTCTGTTAGCCGCACGCGCTTGCCGATACGATGAAATACCTGCACGCCGACCCACGCCTCGAACGCGGCGACCTGCCGGCTAATTGCACCGTGAGTCACATGGAGTTCGTTCGCAGCAGCGGTGAAACTTTCATGCCGCGCCGCGGCTTCAAAGGCACGTAGCGCCGGAAAGGGGGGAAGATTGCGAACCATGCTTGTGATTCTAGATCACAAAGAAGCGCCCGAAAAATCGTTTTGCCCAAAGATGAATCGGAGTTAACCTCCGCAGCATGGACAACACGGCGCGCACCATGAATCAAAACCTCACTTCAACCGACGCCAACCCTGCGTCACCGCCCACCGTCGGCGAGATATTCAGCGGCTTCCTCGGTCTCGGGCTGATCTCGTTCGGCGGCGCCCTGCCGTTGGCGCGGCGCGCGATCGTCGAGCGGCGCCGCTGGCTCAGCGCCTCGGACTTCACCGATCTGCTCGGCCTGTGCCAGTTCCTGCCGGGCGGCAACGTGATCAACCTTTCGGTGGCGATCGGCATGCGCTTTCGCGGCCTGCCGGGCGCACTGGCAGGCCTGCTTGGGTTGATTGCGGGGCCGTCGCTGGTCGTGATCGGCCTCGGTGTGCTGTACGAGCACACACAGAACGATCCGCATATCCGCCACCTGTTTGCGGGACTCGCGGCAGCGGCCGCAGGCCTGCTGATCGCGATGGCAGTGAAGATCCTGCTGCCGCTATGGCGCAAACCGGCCGCGATCGCTATTGCCGCACTGGGCTTCGTGGCGATCGCGCTGCTGCGTTTCCCTCTGCTGCCCACCATGCTGGTGCTCACACCGCTGAGTATCTATCTCGCATCGAGGGCCGCACGATGAGCAGCACCCTGATTTCACTCGCCATCATTTTCAGCCAGTTATCGCTGCTTGCCTTCGGCGGCGGCAATACGATCCTGCCGGAAATGCAGCGCCAGGTGGTGGACGTGCATCACTGGATGCCGGCCAGCGAGTTCAGCGCGCTCTTCGCGCTGGCACAGGCCGCGCCCGGCCCGAACCTGATGGTCGTGACGCTGGTGGGATGGCACGTGGCCGGATGGGCGGGGATGCTGGTGACTTCGGTTGCGAAGTTCGGTCCATCTTCGATTGTGACGATCCTCGCACTCAAGGCCTGGGAGCGCTTTAAGGACCGCCCGTGGCGGCGCTATGCCCAAGCCGGACTGGTGCCGGTGACGGCGGGGCTAGTGGCGGCAAGTGCTGCGCTGATCGCGCATGCGTCGGATACGACGTTGATTGCATGGGCCATTACCGCCGTATGCGCCGTGCTGGCGATCAAGACGCGCATCCATCCGCTTTGGCTGCTGGCCGCCGGCAGCCTGATAGGGCTAACCGGCCTCGGCCAGTTCTAGAGCGAGCAGGTTACGGTTATTGGAAGGCCACCTCAGCAAAGCTGCGCAGCTTGCGGCTATGCAGACGATGCAGACCGTTCATGCGCAACAACTCCATCGCCTTGACGCCGATCTGCAAGTGCTGATCCACCTGCGCCCGATAGAACTGGTCGGCCATGCCCGGCAGCTTCAGTTCGCCATGCAAGGGCTTGTCGGAGACGCAAAGTAAGGTGCCGTAAGGCACGCGGAACCGGAAGCCATTCGCGGCAATCGTCGCGCTTTCCATGTCCAGCGCAATCGCCCGGCTCTGCGAGAGACGCTGCACCGGTTCGCGGTGATCGCGCAACTCCCAGTTGCGGTTGTCGACGCTCGCCACCGTGCCCGTACGCATCACGCGCTTCAGTTCGACGCCGTCGAGCTGCGTCACCTGCGCGACCGCCCGCTCCAGCGCCACCTGCACTTCTGCGAGCGCAGGAATCGGCACCCAGAGCGGCAGATCGTCGTCGAGCACGTGGTCTTCACGCACGTAGCCGTGCGCCAGCACGTAGTCGCCCAGACGCTGCGTGTTGCGCAAGCCGGCGCAGTGGCCAAGCATGACCCACGCATGCGGGCGCAGCACGGCAATGTGGTCGGTGATCGTCTTCGCGTTCGACGGGCCCACACCAATGTTGATCATCGTGATGCCGCTGCCGTCTGCACGCTTCAGATGGTATGCGGGCATCTGCGGCAAGCGCGGCGGCGCCGTGCCTTCGACGGCCTGTTCGCCGAGATTCTCGTTGTAGGTGATCACGTCGCCCGGCTCGACGAACGAGGTGTATTCGCTGCGATAGGCGCGCAACTCTTCGTCGTCCGTATGTCCCATCATCGTGCGGCCGAGTTTGACAAACTCGTCGATGTAGAACTGGTAGTTCGTGTACAGCACGTAGTTCTGACAGTGCGTAGGCGACGTCGCCGTGTAGTGCTTGAGCCGATGCAGCGAGAAGTCGACCCGCGCGGCCGTGAACAGCGCGAGCGGATGCGGCTCGCCGGGCCCCGGCTCGTAGGTGCCGTTGACAATGCGATCGTCCAGAAAACGCAGATCCGGCGTATCGAACACGTCACGGATGCCAAGCAGCCGCTCGCGATCGAGGTCACCTTCGAGGTGGATCCCTTCGGCAAAGGCAAAATGGACCGGAATGGGCTGATCCGACACGCCCACTTCAATCTGCACGTGATGGTTTTTCGCCAGCAGACGCAGCTGCTCACGATAATAGTTGCCGAACAGGTCGGGCCGCGTCACGGTAGTTTCGAATACGCCCGGGCCAGCCACGAAGCCATAGGACCGGCGCGAATCGATATGCGTGTTGACCTCGGTCGACACCCTGACAAACGGGTAACACGCACGCACCCGGCGCTCGAACAGCTCATTACGCCGGTAACGCGCGAAGGCATCGCGCAGGAATGAGGTGTTGGCTTCGTAGATAGCGGACAGGTGAGTCACGGCATCCGCAGCGTCGTCGAAGGCCTCGGTCGGGAAGTCATTGGCGGGTGTCTGCACCGCGCGCTGATTGGTGTTGTTGTTCATCTTCGTTCGCCTCGAGTGATGAATCCACATTACCACGGAAACCTGACCGTTTGGTCATCCGGGGACGGACCAGCGGGCGTCGGCACGTTTGAGCGCATGCCGCGCACACGAAGCGCGAAAGCGGCGCAAAATAAGCCTGACGCTCCGCGTGGGCAAGGCTGGATTTGCTAGAATCGGGGCACCTTATTGGAGAATGACCATGAAGCCGCTCCTTCCCGTCGCCGTTGCTTTGGCGCTCGCCATCGGCAACACCGCGATGGCTGCCCAGCCCGCAGACGCAACGCCGCCCGCCAGCCCGCCCTTGTCCGCCAATGAACAGGCCGGGCTGCCTGACCTGGCCGCGATCAACCGTCCGGCCGCTGAGGTCAGCTCGAAGGTCGAAATCAACCAGCCGCGTCTGCCGAGTTTCTACGAAAAGAGCCCGAACGGCACTGAAATTACCGAATATCGCGACAAGGGTAAGCCGGTAGAAATCGACGTGCATTCGAATTTCGGCACGAGCTATCACATGGGTGCACCGCTCGACACATCGCCTACCGCAAACAACAGCGGCCATCCGAGCACGCGTCTGCCGTCCATGAGCCTGAGCTACTAATCGATCGTTTGAATGCGGCCCAGCAGCGGAGCGCGGGTGGCTCCGCTTGCATGCAGTGAATCGCCCGCGGCCTGGCGCCCGGGCCTTCAACCGGTTTGTCCCGCTTGCCCTGATTACCCATACCTTGCCGCACTGGCCGCACCGCGCCAGCCCGACCACCTGATCCGACGTTTCCCGCATGGCTGTCTTCACTGCTGTCACCGAACCCCAACTGGCTGAATGGATGCGACATTACGATCTCGGCGAAGTCGTCGAGTTTCGCGGCATTTCCTCGGGTATTGAAAACAGCAACTTCTTTCTGACGACGACGCGCGGCGAATACGTCCTCACGATTTTCGAAAAGCTGACGGCCGGGCAACTGCCGTTCTACCTCGACCTGATGCAGCATCTGGCCGCGCACCAGGTGCCGGTGCCGGACCCGATGCCGCGCGAAGACGGCGCCCTGTTCGGCATGCTGCACGGCAAGCCAGCCGCTATCGTGACCAGGCTTGAGGGTGGACCGGAACTGGCGCCAGGCGTCGAGCACTGCATCGAGGTCGGTCAGATGCTGGCGCGCATGCACCTCGCGGGGCGCGATTACCCGCGTCACCAGCCGAATCTGCGCAGCCTCTCGTGGTGGCAGGAAACCGTGCCGAGCGTGCTGCCGTTCCTCACCGACGCACAGCGTGCGTTGCTCAGCGAAGAACTCGCGCACCAGCAGGCTTTTTTCGCCTCGGCGGACTACGCCGCACTGCCCGAAGGTCCGTGCCACTGCGATCTGTTCCGCGACAACGTGCTGTTCGCCCACGCGGCGCCGGCCAGCGGGCACACAGTGCGTCTGGGCGGCTTCTTCGATTTTTATTTTGCCGGCTGCGACAAATGGCTGTTCGACGTGGCGGTAACCGTCAACGACTGGTGTGTCGATCTGACGACCGGCAAGCTGAACGACGCGCGCGTCGAGGCGATGCTGCGCGCCTATCAGACTGTACGGCCATTTACCCCCGCAGAGAACCGTCACTGGGGCGACATGCTGCGCGCGGGCGCCTACCGCTTCTGGGTCTCGCGCCTGTATGATTTTCATATGCCGCGGGCCGCCGAACTGCTCAAGCCGCACGACCCGGGCCATTTCGAGCGCATTCTGCGCGAACGCCTTTCCGGCGTTGCACTTCCAGGCATCCATACCTCATGCAACTAATTGAAGTTCCCGCGAAGACCGGCTATGTATGGTTTCGGCAAGGTATCTGGCTGTTTCGCAAGAACCCGCTCGCCTTCCTGACGCTGTTCTTTGCGTATCTGCTGGTGATGACGCTGGTCGCGCAGATTCCTTACGTCGGCGGCGTGCTGCCGCTCGCGTTCATTCCGGGCGTCGCGGTGGGCTTTATGGCCGCCTGCCGCGACACGATCGCGGGCAAACCGGTGTTTCCAACCATTCTGGTAGACGGCTTTCGCTCGTACGGCTCGGTCGTCGCCAAACGCCTGCTTCTGCTTGGGGTGCTTTATCTCGTCGCGATGGCGCTCGTGCTGGCCGGCTCGGCGCTCGCCGATGACGGCATGCTGCTCAAGGTCATGCTGGGCACGACGACGATGGACCCGGACACGATCGTCAACAGCAACATCACGATGGGCTTCCTTGCAGCGCTGGTCTTCTATATTCCGGTGGCAATGCTGTTCTGGTTCGCGCCGATCCTCGCTGCGTGGCACGACGTGTCGCCCGTCAAGGCGATGTTTTTCAGCATCGTCAGTTGCTGGCGCAATCGCGGCGCGTTTATTGTGTTTGGCGCGCTGTGGTTTGCGGTGGCCACTACCGTCTCGTTCGGACTGACCGCGCTCATGCAGGCGCTCGGCGCGGGAGATTTCGCGGTCGCCGCGCTGATGCCGGCCACGATCATCGTCACGACGATGCTCTACTGCTCCTTCTACGCGACCTATCGCGGATGTTTTGGGGTGCAAACGTCCGACACGCCTGATCTTCCCACCACGCCGGCTAGCTGAAGTCTTATCTTTACGCGCCGCGCCAGGTTGCTGTTCTTAGCCGGTCGCATGCTGCGCGCACGGCGGAATTACGTCACAATTGGTTTGTGCGCAATCCATTTGCGTGCTTCCTTTTGACTGAGCCGCGTCATGACCCAACGCCCCGCCCTTCCGCTTACGCTCGACGAGCAACTCTGCTTCGCGCTCTATTCGACCTCGCTCGCCATGACGAAGGCGTATAAGCCGTTGCTCGAAAAGCTCGGGCTAACCTATCCGCAGTACCTCGCCATGCTGGTGCTCTGGGAAAGCGACGATGTGACCGTGAAGGACATCGCGGCGCGGTTGAATCTCGATTCCGCCACCGTCACGCCGCTGTTGAAACGGCTCGAAACGCAGGGTTATCTCGAGCGAACGCGCGGCGTCGAAGACGAGCGGCTGGTTTATATCCGGCTCACCAAGCAGGGCGCGGCGCTCAAACGCATGGCGCGCGACGTGCCCGCCGATATTTTCTGCGCTACACAACAGTCTCCGGAATTCCTCATCCAGTTGCGCGACGATCTGACAAAGTTGCGTGGCACGCTCAACGATTATCTCGACCACTAGTTCGCACGACCTGCAGGGTGGCTATCATTTTCATTTGCAATTTCGTTTGCACACTAATGATTAGTGAGCTATCTTTATAGCATGCCGACTCGACGATGGACAGCGCGAAGCACGGCAATCTTCCGACCCAAACCAAGGAGCAGCGAAATGAGCGTACTTTACAAGGCAACGGCAACCAGCACGGGTGGACGCGATGGCCGCGCGGTATCGTCGGATCAGGTTCTGGACGTCAAGCTGGCCGCGCCGCGCGAACTGGGCGGCAATGGCGCGGTCGGCACGAATCCGGAGCAACTCTTCGCCGCCGGGTACTCGGCTTGCTTTCTCAGTGCGATGAAGTTTGTCGCCGGTCAGCGCAAGCAGGCGTTGCCCGCGGACACGACGGTCACGGCAGATGTCGGCGTAGGCCCGAACGACAATGGCGGCTTTGCACTGGACATCGAACTGCGGGTGTCACTGCCGGGTCTCGAGGCCCAAGCGGCCCGCGAACTGGTGGACGCGGCGCATCAGGTCTGCCCGTACTCGAACGCCACGCGCAATAATGTTGACGTGCGCTTGCAGGTCGCCTGACCTGAGACGGCGCGCCCATTCCATCAATCGATACTCATGACGCGCGTCCGACACCTGAATACCGAATTCGACACCGGCCTCGTCTGGTTTCGCCGCGATCTTCGCAACACGGACCAAGCCGCGCTTTACTACGCGCTGAAGCATTGCCGACGGGTCTGGTGCGTCTTCGTATTCGACACGACGATCCTGCAGCCGATCATCGAGACATGGCGTAGCCGCCGGCCGGATCATCTACCCGAAGACCGGCGCGTCGAATTCATCCGCGCCGCGTTGGAGGAACTCGATCAGGCGCTGCGTCAGAATGGCGGCGGCCTGATCGTGTTGCATGACGATGCCCGCCATGCGGTTCCGGCACTGGCGGCGCAACTCGAGGTCGAAGCGGTCTTCACGAACCATGATTACGAACCCGCTGCGATCGAACGTGACGAAGCGGTGCACGAACAGTTGGCGGAGCAGGATCGCCAGTTGATCACGTTCAAAGATCAGGTGATCTTTGAACGCGACGAGATTCTCACGGGACAGGGCAAGTCGTTCACGGTGTTCACACCGTACAAGAATGCGTGGTTGAAGCAGCTAAACGCCTTCGATCTCAAGCCGTATCCAGTGGAGACGTATTTGGCGCATCTGGCCGCTCCGCCGGCTGGGCTGGATCACGGTCTGCCCACGCTCAAACAGTTGGGCTTCGCGCCCAGCAATCTCGCCGAACTGAAATTGCCTACCGGCATGAGCGGCGCCCAGCATCTGTTCGACGATTTCCTCACCCGGATCGCGGGCTACGGCGAGCGTCGCGATTTCCCGGCCGTAAAGGGTCCGAGTTATCTCTCGATGCATCTGCGTTTCGGTACCGTGTCGATCCGCACATTGGCGCGGCTCGCGCACGAGATTTCATTGCAGCCGGATGGACAAGGCGCGGCGACATGGCTCTCTGAGCTGATCTGGCGGGATTTCTATTTCATGATCCTGTCGTATCACCCGAAGCTGTCGAGCGGGTCGACATTCAAGGCCGAGTACGACAAGTTACGTTGGGAAACCGGTCCGCAAGCCGACGCCGCGTTTGCAGCGTGGTGCGATGGCCGCACCGGCTACCCTCTGGTCGACGCAGCCATGCTGCAGCTGAACCAGACGGGCTACATGCACAACCGGCTGCGCATGGTAACGGCGAGTTTCCTGGTGAAGGATCTTGGAATTGACTGGCGCCTCGGCGAGCGCTATTTCGCCGAGCAATTGAACGACTTCGATTTTTCGGCCAATAACGGCGGCTGGCAATGGGCGGCGTCAACGGGCTGCGATGCGCAACCGTACTTCCGGATTTTCAACCCGGTGACCCAATCGGAGAAATTCGATCCGGAAGGGCGCTTTATCAAACGCTACCTTCCGCAATTGTCGAACGTGCCGCCGAAGTGGATTCACGCGCCCTGGCTGGCTGGCGTGGAACGTCTGGCGGACTTCGGGGTGACGCTTGGAAAAAACTACCCGGCGCCGATCATCGATCACGCGGCAGCGCGTGAACGGACCTTGGCCCGATTCGGCAAGTAACTCACTCGGGCGATTCACCCGCTAGTAAGCACTCACATGATCGAACCACAGTAACGCAGGTAAAGCTACCTACAGCCTGCTTAGTGCTGGGTCATCCACGCCGGGTGACGCGTCGCGGCTTCACGGTCGAGCTTGCGCATCCGAAACTCGAGGTCGTACAGGTCCGTGGCTTCAGCCAAGTAAGCGTCGCTACGCTCTTTGGCCATCTGGTCAGCGGATTTCGTCAGGAACAGGAACAAGCGGGTCAAGAGATACATGGTGAACCTCGGACAGTGATCTAGGGTTAATTCCTAGTGGATAACCCGTATTATAGGGAAAACCCTAGGCTCTGCCAAGATATCTTTTCTGAGGTGTTGCTCTACTGTTCTCCGGCTTCGTCTTTTTCCCGCTAAGCCCCGCCCGACGCGGCTCCCACGGAAACACGCTCGGTCTCGCGAGTCGCCGTCGCGCGTCGCTGATATTTGAAAAACTCCCAGATCAGCGCGGTGGCATCGGGTCCTTTGGACGAATGGAACGGCACCGCGTCGTCGCCACCGCTCCACGCATGACCCAGAGCCTGAACGCGGCACATACGCACCACGCGCCGTCCGCCCCGGATATAGTCGCGCGTCACGACACCCGCTTTGCGCTCCTCCCGCTCTTCACCCGCTATGAGCTTGCCCTCGGCATCCACCAACCCGTTCAGGCGCAGAAACTGGGCCGTCAACTGCTCCGCATTGGCCGGCGCGACCACATGATCCGCGTCGCCATGGACAATGACGGCGGGCATACCGGGAAAACCTCGGACATCGACAGCTTCGTCGACCAGCACGATCGGGTCGTGCCGTGTACCGCGCCGCATGACGTCCATTGCCGCGATCCCCGAGCGGGCCTCGCCGAACGCCGGTCCAGAATGCATCGCAACCGCGGCAAACCGTTCGGGATAGTGCGTCGCGAGCAAGGCCGTCAGCCCGGCTCCCGCCGACAACCCCGCCACATATACGCGCTCACCATCGAAGCCATGTTCGGCGACCAGCGCGTCGACCAGCGACACCACGGCGCGCGCCTCGGCGCCGCCGGCGGTGTCACTGGCGTCATACCAGTGCCAGCAAAGGTGCGCGTGGACATGCTTGGACTGCTCGGGGTACACCACTGCAAAGCCGAACCGATCGGCGAGCAGGTTCATGCGAGTGCCCTCGGCGAATTCGTCGATGGACTGCTTGCAACCATGCAGCATCACAACGAGCGGCAGCGGCGCAGACGGCGTCCCCGGCGGTACATACAAGCCATATTGCAGATGATTGACCAGGCGCCCCGGCGCAGCCGGCGCCGAATGGAACGAGCGCGTCCACGATCCGCTCGCCCAGGCCGCTGCCCGCGGACGCACACGCGATTCGCGCGCGCCCGGCCGGGGCGTCTCGCGTTTGGCGGGCGTACGCAGCGTGGGTACGGGTTTGACCGGTTTGAGCTTGGCGGACACTTTGCCCGTCGGCCGGGTTGGCCGCGCGGCCGTGCGCTTGACGTCGCGCGCGTGTTTGGCCTGAATCGACATCAGACGCTTCAGACCGCCGAGCCAGATTTTCGTCAGACTTTTTGCCATCGGATGGTGACCTCGCAAAAAGGGACCGATACTGTTCTACAAAACCTCAGGTTCGAACCGCAGGTCGTTGTGCAATGCACAATAACACCAATTCCGATGCTGCGCCGAACGCCTGGCGCATCCCTATTTCCGGGCTCGCAGTCACGCAGTGTCTGGCTGTCCGCGGTGGTACGGCGCATTGCCAAGACTTTTTGCCCAGGGTTTCATACGTAAGCAGGAGTAACCGGCAGGTCGGCGCTTCCCGCCAAAACGGCGCCAAACGGCCGCCCTGCAAACTCCGTCGGGCACTCCCGTCTATACTGACAGTCAGATAGATTGAACACGTAAACCCTGTCTTGATCCTTGTCGGCCAGATGGACGGCTGGCGCGTTAAATATAACTGCGGTCCTGATTCTACGCGGCGCTTGCCACGTTTCCTTTCCATGCCTGACTTGTCCTATCACCTTTGGTATTCGATCACCAGCCTCGGCGGCGCCGGCCTGACGCTGCCGCTCGCCATTGCGATCGCGCTGTGGCTGGCGCTCGGCTACTCGTGGCGCATGGCGGCGGGCTGGCTGTTGCTGCTGAGTGTGGCAATCGGCGTCGTGACCGTCACCAAGCTGGCTTTTCTCGGCTGGGGCGTCGGCGTGCGCGAACTGGATTTCACCGGCCTGAGCGGTCACGCCATGCTGTCCACTGCCGTCTATCCGGTTGCCCTGTTCCTGATGCTGCTGCCCGCACGGCCCAAGTTTCGCCTTGTGGGCGTGTTGCTCGGACTGGTCGCGGGCATCGCTGTAGGGATGTCACGTGTGGTGCTGAGTGCGCACTCCCCCTCGGAGGCGATCACCGGCTGTATCGTCGGTGCGGTGACCGCGCTGCTGTTCGTGCGCTGGTCGTGGGATGCAGAGCCGGGCCGCTTGTCCGCGGTGCCCGTCGCTGTCAGCCTCATGATGCTGACGGTCGGACTGCACGGCGTCCATGTGCCGACACAGCGCTGGGTGACGCACATTGCCCTCAAGGTATCCGGCCACGATCGGCCGTTCATTCGTGCGCGTTGGAAGGCGGGTCGCTACGACTCTCCGAGTGCCGCGCCGCTGTCGCAGACTCAAAACACATTGGCGCCGCCGGTTCTTTTGAACAACGATAGCGTTTGACGACGCGGCAGCGCTGACCGTCCGGGTCGGGTCGCCGCCATGACAGCAGGCGCAGCCGCTCGCAGCATGTAGAGGAAAGAGGCATAGCCTCTTCCCGGACACGCTACATAGCCCGCAAACGGCCGGGTCGTACCCAAATCAATTCGCCATCCTATGCGCCAGGATCGCCAAACAGCTCGATCCTAGGTCGCGTACTGCCCAATCCCATTACCGAACGACCAGTTTTCCTTCGGCACGTCGACGAGATTCACAAACACGTCTTCCGGCCTCACGCCTGGACTTTCCGCCAGAAGCTCGGCGATCCGCTTGTACAGCGCCTTTTTCAGCTCGACGGTGCGCGTATTGTTCGCGGTGATCTGGATCAGCACGAGATCGTCGCTACGGTTGATGTCCAGGTAGTGCTTGCCATAAAAGAAGTTGTCCTCATCGTGCTCGGTGACGACCATGAACATGTCGTCCTCCGGCACATTGAACACCTCAATCAACGAACGTTGAATGCCTTGTGTGAGGGCCTTCCGGTAGGCCGCCGGCTTGCCGGCACGGACAGCAATTCGGGTGAACGGCATGATGAAAGCTCCTTTCGATGAAGATTGAGTACACAGCTTAGGCCGCATCGATCATAATTAATAGACATTATCGGCTATTTCATATATTTTCAATTGAAATGAAAGTACTCGATCTCGATGCGGTTCGCGCGTTCGTTCTGGTCGCCGATCTGCACAGCTTCACCCGCGCGGCGGATGCGCTCGATACCACGCAGTCGGCCGTAAGTCTGAAGCTCAAGCGGCTGGAGGCCCATCTAGGCAAGCAGCTGGTAGAACGCACGCCGCGTGTCGTACGGCTGTCTGCGGATGGCCACGCGTTTCTCATGGCCGCGCGCGATCTGCTGAACGCACATGAACGGGCGCTTGGTTCGTTGTCGGTGGAACGGCGCAGGCTGGCGTTGGGCTTGAGCGAGCATGTCGCCGGCAGAGACCTGCCGGACTTGCTGGCAAAGCTCAACAGCTACGATCCGGGGCTGGTAATCGAACTGCATCTGGGCATGTCGTCGGCACTGCTGGCACAGTTCGACGAGCGACGGCTCGACGCGGTGATCGTCCGCTACGAGCCTGAGGATGCGCCGCGCGACGATGCGACGGTGCTTTTCAGCGAACCACTCGGCTGGCTCGCAGCGCCGGAGTGGCTGTTGCGGGTCGGCGAGCCGCTGCCGCTCGCGCTACTCACTGCGCCGTGCAATGTGCGCGCTGTGGCAATTCATTCGCTGGACGAAGCGGGCATCGCGTGGCGCGAAGCGTTTGTTGGCGGTGGAGTGGCTGCTGTCGGCGCAGCGGCGGCGGCCGGTCTGGCTGTGGCGCCGTTGGCGCGACGGGTGGCCCCGCGGGGGTTGATCGACGTCGGTGAGAGGCTTGGCTTGCCGCCGTTGCCGGAATCGCGCGTCACGCTGCATTCGCGGTTGCGGGACGCGCGATCGGTGGAGACGCTGAGGCTGCTGGCGGGTGGGTTGGGGAGCGGGGTCTAGAACACCAGGTAAAAGTGCTCGCCACCAACGCCGGCTCAGGCACCACGCCAAAGAGCAAACCCGCTCCAACCACACGAACTCAGTGCAGGATCGGCGGCAGATTGCTGCTCTGGGCTACAGGTCTTGCCGCCGTATCAGCCATCGTGGCAACCGGCTGCGCAGATGCCGGTCTCGGCGCGACGCCCGCCATTGTGGACGCCGGTTGTGTCGAAACTGGTTTTGCAGCGATTTTCTGCTGCTTGCGCGGCATCGCCTTGGGATGTACCGCCGCCATCTGCACATGCCCACCACCGGAGCGCGCCGTCTTGACCGGCTTGTGCGATGCGCTCCTGGCGCCAGCCATTCGTACAGTTCCAGCATGTGCAGACCTACCGGATGCACCGGCAGCAGCAGCGACCCTCACGGGGGACGTCGCCTGACGCGCGAGGTGCGTCTTGGCCCCAGGAGCAACATGGACCGGCGCCACCTTTTTGAGAGGCACCGCCTTGTGCCCCTTACCTGCCGTCACGCCCTTAGCCGCAACCTTCCTCGCATCCACAGGCACAGCCGTACGCCCCTTGGCCCGCTTTACCGGATGCGCCGCCTCAGGCGGATTCCACACCTCCGAATACTGGACCGCCTGCGCTTGCGCCGTCGCCACACCACAAGCTACTGCCACCACAGCTACCGCCACCGCTCGCACCCACATCGCCCGCCGCTCCTCGTCATCTCGTTCGCTTGTTGGGACGCGATTATACCCAATTATCCTTGCAATAATCCACATCTGGACTAATATTGATACAAAGTACAGATAAGGACCAGACCACATGCCTCACGCCGCCCGTCTCACCCCCGACGATCCGCCCCTACGCCGGCCCGTCACGGAACCCTCCCTGACCGAAATGTCGGCGGCGGGCCTGCGCGCCTTCTTCAAGATCGCGCGCGACTGGGATCTGAGCACAGACGAGCAGATCATCCTGCTCGGCTCGCCGGGACGCTCGACGTTCTTCAAATGGAAGGCCGAGCCGCAAACAGCGCGGGTGGGGCGCGACACCGTCGAACGGCTTTCGCTGCTGCTCGGCATTTACAAAGCGTTGCAGATCCTGCTGCCGCAGCCCGCCGCAGCCGACGGCTGGATCAAGCGCCCCAACAGCGCGGCGCCGTTCGGCGGCCGCCGCGCGCTCGACCGGATGCTCGCCGGCAATATCAGCGACCTCGTCGCCGTGCGCCAATATCTCGATGCGATGCGAGGCGGCTGGGCGTGACAGAACTGTATTGGCAGGACCGCTGGCGCGTGGCGCCGCTCGACTGGTCGCCCGCGTATCGCGTCATTCCGACGCGCTTCCCCGCGGTGAATCTGTACGACCGGGTCGCCTCTCCCGAAGACTTCGATGCGCTTTACGCGCTCGAGGCAATGACCAATGACCGCTTACGCACCGAAGTCGGCGAACTCGATCTGGTGCCGCGCGAGGAACGGCGCTTCGGTCCCGGATATGGGCCGATCATGGCCGCGTTCACGCATCTGAATCCGCTTGGCAGCCGCTTTTCGGACGGCAGTTACGGCGTGTTCTACTGCGCCCGTTCACGCGCCACCGCGATCGCGGAGACGCGCTATCACACCGGCAAATTCCTCGCGGCTACCGCCGAGGCGCCGACGCGTCAGCAGATGCGTCTATACACGGTGATCGCAGGCGGCGAGGTGGTCGATCTGCGCGGCGACGCATCGCTAGATCCCGCGGTTTTATCACCGCACGACTACAGCGCCGGGCAAGCGGCAGGTCGCGCAATACGCGAGGCGGGTGCGCCAGGAATCGCCTATCCGTCCGTACGCGATCCCGGCGGCGAATGTCTCGCGGCGTTCAGAACCACGCTGTTGCGAGACTGCCACCACGCGGCCTATCTGGAATACAACTGGAACGGCAGCGCCGTCGATATCGTGTTCGAACTGAATCAGGTGGGATAGGAGCGACCGCTAAAGCGGTTCGCTCAAGGCAACGCGAGCGCTGCGGCGCCTTCGGCGCGCGCCGTCTCGACAGTCACCGACCAGCGCTCGATCTTGCGGGCCTCGACCAAAGTCAGCTTGCCGCCCGGCCCGAACGCCCCGGTGTCGATGAACACCTGCGCACCGATCTGCTGAACTTCACGCATCGGCGTGTGGCCGCAGTAGGTGAGCGACAGACTGCGCTGCCGGCTCGGGTCGCCGTTGCCCATGGCAAGCCGGCGCCCCCACAGCATTTGCTGCCGTTCGTCGGCGGAAAAGTCGGCGAGGTCGAGATCGGTGTCTGTACCGAAGAATTCCGCATGCAGCACATTGAAACGCTCGCGGCCGGTGCCGACCACGCGTGCCAGCGGCAAACGGGACAAACGTTGCGCGTAGTGCCGCAGCTTCTCATCCGGCAATTCCGCCGCCCAGGTGCCGCCAATGCCGTACCACCACTGCCGGCGCAAGCGGCCTTCGGCGACGGCACATAGCGTGTCTTCGTGATTACCAAGCACGGCATAAAACCAGGGCTTGTCGAGTAGCGCCAGCGCCTCCT
Organism: Paraburkholderia sp. GAS206C; assembly: GCF_050435645.1. Taxonomy (NCBI): domain Bacteria; kingdom Pseudomonadati; phylum Pseudomonadota; class Betaproteobacteria; order Burkholderiales; family Burkholderiaceae; genus Paraburkholderia; species Paraburkholderia sp. GAS206C. The sequence continues at coordinate 55,704 of NZ_JBNDKR010000018.1, forward strand.
CGGACTGGGTGCCGCGATCGATCAGATCGCCAACCGAAAACAGCCGGTCCCGCGACGGATCGAACTCCACCTCGCGCAACAGATAACGCAACGCGTCGACGCAACCATGCAGATCGCCCACGACAAAGTCGCGGCCGGTGCGGTTGACGTCGTGATGCTCGACGGTAGTAACGATTGCAGGAGTCATGGGGACCATAATAGAACGCGAACGCAAAGTGCGTATGCGCGCTTTCCATCTTTTCTTAAACGGTTGCTGCGCGGCATGAACTGCCGCGCTCTGCTTTTTTGCTGGATCAGCGATGCAACCCGGAAAGGCATCCCGGACTGCACCGCAATTTTCAGACCTGAGCGGTCATTGTTGCTGCGCCCGCAGTTTCGCCACCTGATCGACGGACAATGTGGCTTGCGGGTTACCAAACTGCTTCGTCACATAGTTCGTGATCGCCGCGACCTGATCGTCGGTGAGTTCTCCGCCGAATGCCGGCATCAGCACATCGGACTGCTTCGTCGTGCGGCTGACGCCGTGCAGGATCACCATCGCCAGATTCGCCGGATCGTTCGCGCCGGCCGTCGAGTTGTGGAGCAGCGAAGGATACGCCCCGGGCGCACTCGCGCCGGTACCTTGCCCCGTCCAGCTATGACACGACGCGCAGTTGGCGACAAACAGTTGCGCGCCGTTCACGCCGGTAACCTCGGTGCCGCGCAGCGCGGTCACGTCGCTGGCGGGCGTACCCAGCTGGTCGCGCGGATGCGTTTCGCCGCCGCTCACCGGTGTAACTGAACGCAGGTACGTCGCGATCGAACGCAGATCTTCAGGCGTCAGATACTGCGTACTGTCCTCGACGACCTGGCCCATCGGTCCCGCCGCGTTTGCACGGCCCGGCACGACACCCGTCGACAAATATTTGACCAGATCATCGTCGCTCCAGTTTCCGATGCCGCTATTTTTATCCGGCGTGATATTGAATGCGTGCCAGCCGGCCTGGGTTGCGCCAGAAAAGCGATCGGTCGACTTCAGTCCTTGCAGGATGTTGCGCGGCGTATGGCACTCCTCACAGTGCGCGAGCCCTACCACCAGATAAGCACCGCGATTCCATTCCGCGCTCTGCCTGGGATCGGGCACGAAGCGCCCTTCGGTGAAATTGAACATATTCCAGAACACCATCAGCCAGCGCTGGTTGAACGGAAAGCGCATTTCGTTGCGCGGCGGCGCGTAATGGATCGGTGGCAGCGTGTTCAGATAGGCGCGGATCGCCTGCACATCTTGCCCGGTGACCCTCGTGTACTCGGCATAAGGGAATGCCGGATAGAGCCGTTCGCCGCCTTTGCCGATGCCCTCATGCATCGCGCGCTGGAAATCGGCGTCGGTCCACTGGCCGATACCGGTGTCCGGGTCCGGTGTAATGTTCGGCGTATAGATCGTGCCGAACGGTGTGGCAATCGGCAAACCGCCGGCAAACGGGCGGCTTTTATCGGCCGTGTGGCACGCCACGCAATCGCCGGCACGCGCGAGGTATTCGCCGCGCTTCACCAGATCCGGATCGGAGGATGCAGTCCCGCTCGGCGCTGCGTCCCCGGATGACGGCGAGTCATCGGCCATCGCCTGGGTAATCGGCGATTCGTCGTCGCGACGCACCGGCGGACCATAGGCGTTGTCCCACGCGAGATACATCGCAAACAGCGAGAAAGCAGCGGCAAGCGTCGCCATCCGGATACGGCGGCGGCGCACGCGCTGTGCGAGCAAACCGGCCGGCTGCACGCGAGACGTTTTGTTCGTCATTGTGGCTCTCCGGCTCGGTTCAGATTTCATGCTTGAGCTTGTCGGCCAGCTTGAGCGACAAGGCCGCAATCGTCAGCGTGCAGTTCACCGAGGCAGCCGTGGGCATGACACCGCTGCTCGCGATAAACAGATTCGAATGGTCGTGCGTACGGCAATCCGCATCGACGACGGAATCCGCCGCATCGTTGCCCATGATCGTGGTGCCCATGATGTGATTGTTCGGCGCGAAGGTATCGTCGAACGAGACCTCGGTGCCGCCGAACAGCGCTGCGATCTGCGCATACAGTTCGTGCGTGTTGGCTGCGCTCTTCTTCACGTAGTCGTTGATCGAGTAGTAGATCTCCGGCTGCGGAATGCCAAGCGAATCCTTTTGATCCGCGGAGGGCACGATACGGTTCTGCGGTTCGGCAAGATGCTCGTGGAAGCTGTTGATGTTTAGCGTGCGCGCCGCGCGGTCACGAATCTGACGGTCCAGTTCAGCGCCCGTCACGCCTTTTTTGATCAGACCGGCGGTGACCGCCATCGTCGGCACACCGTTGGAGAGATGCAGCTTTTTCGCTGCGTATTCGGAGCGGAACGCGCCGTCGCGGAAGTTCACCACCGAGGTCATTTCCATCGGCCCGCGTCCCGGCCACAGCGGTTCGTTGGCAAGGAAAGTCACACCCGTGCCCGGATGGTCCATCAGATTGCGGCCCACCTGGTCGGAGCTGTTGCCGATGCCGTGCGGAAACTTATCGGAGGTCGACATCAGCATCAGTTTGGGTGTTTCGATGCCGTTCGCCGCGAGCACGAACAGCTTGCCGCTCACGCGGGTGCTGTTGCCGTTCGGATCCTTATAGTGGACCGCGGTAATGAGCCCACTGTTGTCCGCTTCGACGCGATACACGACGGCTTCCGGGATCAGCTTCGCCCCCGCCTGCTCGGCCTTCTCCGCATGCACCACGCCGTTATACATGGCGGCGATCGGGCAGATCGGCATGCAGTTGTTGTTGCCGCAACAGGTGGGGCGAGCATCGTAGGGCCGGCTGTTGCGCGCCACCGGCTCGGGCACCACCTTGAAGCCTTGCGCGTTGAGCACGTCGCTAAAGCGCTGATCCATGTACGACAACGGCAACTGACTCATCGGATACGGCTTCGAGCGCGGCGAGCCGAGATCGATCCTGCTGTCCGGACCGGACACGCCGAGCTGCAGTTCAGCGGCGGAATACCAGGGCTCCAGCGTTTCATACGGATAAGGCCAATCGCGGCCCACGCCGTACAGTTTCTTCAACTGGAAGTCCGAGGGCAGCAGGCGCCACGCGGCAGCCGCCCAGTGCCAGGTGGTACCGCCCACCAGCCGCACATACTGCGAGTTGTACGGATACTCGCCCTTCTGGATCAGGTAGTTGTTGGCCGGCGCATACTCGGGATGCGGCGCGTACGGCGTGGAGGGATAAGGTGTCGCAAAGTCGTCTTTGACCGGCGAGTTACGGAAGTTCTCGACGATCTGCCAGCGCGGAATACGCGGCCCGGCTTCGAGCACGATCACCGAAGCGCCGGCCAGTGCCATCTGATGCGCGACCAGACCACCCGCGACGCCCGAGCCGACTACAACGACGTCGGCGGAATTGGAATTTGCCATTGTTGCCCTCTGTTGCTGCTTGCTTATTTATGCATGCCGCAGTCGCAGACGACGCGAGCCACGACACGTTCGAGAGGCATGCTGTGCTTCAAGCGCCGGCTGGCTTTTGTGTCCAGTAGAACGGCACGTCGCGGCAATAGGACGGAATGGTCAACACGTCCTTGACCGGATCGAACATCAACGCGCTTTCGTAGGCCACCACCTGGACATGCGGCATCTCGCCGACAAGTCCGAGGTACCACGCGCGCATGATGGCGCTCACCGTCTTCGCGAGCACCGGTTGATCGGTCTGCAGCGCTTGCGTGACCGTGTCCGATGGCACACCGCCGTGACCTTGCAGCCACGTATTGAGCGCGCTGACGTTCTGCGGGAACTGGGCGTCAGCGTGGACTAACGCATCGTAGACACGCTTGGCGAGGACAGGGTTGAAGCTGGTTCGAGCAGTTAAATGCTGGGACAACGCAAGGAAAGCATCGAGTCCGCCGCCTGCGGGCGCGTCGGCAAAGGCGGAAGGAATGCCGAATGACATCCCGAAGCGTCCAGCGCTCGTGAACGCCAGCGCAGCAGCCGCTGCGCATGCGCCGAGCAGCCACGTTCGGCGGCCGGCTGATTGGACATACGTCACCCTGGGGTGCGCATGATTTTTATCGTTATGTTGGACATCTGTCATGGCGGCTCCACAGATGATGAATCGATTTTCAACCGGCCAACATTGCGGGTAATGGCATACCTACCCTGCAAGTTGTTCCGGTCGCCCGCCCCAAACCTGGTCTGCGCCGCTTAAGCGGTCTCGTCTTGCTGCTGCTGCGATATGAAAAGAAATGACAAAGTGAAAGCCCGGCGCAAGGCCGTTGCGACAGACTATAGCTGCCTCACGAGCATTCGACAATTGGCGCCGGAAGCTCAAGGTAGAATCCGCCACCCTCAATCCTGCTTGATACCGCACATGCCAACGAATTTCTACCCGCAGGTTCTACGCAACCGTCCACGCATGGTTGTCGCGCTTGGAATCGGTATCATCGGCGCGCTGGTGGTGCCCGCCCACATGCGGCCGATGGTGCGCGTGCTGGCTGGATGGGACATCACAGTCTGGTTGTACCTCGTGCTCATCTGGCTGCATATGGCCAAGGCAGATGAACACGACGTCCGCGAATTCGCGCAACGCGACGACGAAAATGCCGGCGTCGTCCTGTTCGTCATCTGCCTGGCGACGCTAGCGAGCATCGCGGCCATCGTCCTCGAACTGGCATCCGCAAAGAATCTCGCCGCCGCGTCGACGCTCGCGCACTACCTGCTCACAGGCCTGACCATGTTCGGCGCATGGTTCCTGATTCCGACCATTTTCACGCTGCACTACGCACGCCTCTACTACACCCCGGATGCGCACGAAAGCGCCTTGCTGTTCCCGGATGACAAGCTCGAACCGAACTATTGGGACTTCCTGTACTTCTCGTTCACCATCGCGGTGGCGTCCCAGACCTCGGATGTGGTGCTGCGATCGCGCACGATCCGGCGTGCCGCATTGGCGCAATCGATCCTGTCGTTCTACTTCAACGTGGCCGTGCTAGGCCTATGCGTCAACATCGCAGCCGGACTGCTCGGCTCGTAACGCAACTGGACCAGCGCACCAGGATGCGCCCATAATCAGACCCGCCGGCATCGTGAATTGTTAACGGTGCCGGCCGCAGAAATCCGTTTCGTGTAAAACCCGCTGGGCGCTCACCCGATTTACACGCCGGCCGCGGGCCAGAAAACCTGCGGCACCGACGCGCTCCCTGAGTACTCGCACTTCCCTCCGTTTTCGCGGCAGCTATAGCCGCTGGCACAGCGTTTGCTGCAGACTTTACATTTATCTGGTCCAGAACCGCGCGACTGGCGCATGCGCGTGCGTAGTGTTCGTTACTGCCCGGCGGGCAAGCGATCTTTGCACTACATTGACCAGTACGCACGTTGAATTCACGCAGCGTGCGGCCTCCGGCTCTGGAAGCCCCAAACAGCGGTGTAATCGCATCCCGATGCATCTACATCGCGGCAGGACGAATCTGGAAACGACCGATGGAACCTTCACAAAGGTATGCGCCGCGGATCTATTTTCTCCACTCTCTCCTCGTCGGGCCGCTCGACGCGTGGCCAGCGCAATTTGCGCACGCCGCCGAGCTAGGCTTCGACCATGTGCTGATCGGCGCGCTGTTCCAGCCCGGACGGGCGGGACACGCGCAGATTGTCAGCGATCACCGTAAGCTGCACCCTGTCTTCGGCACGCAGCAGGACGCGCCCGAGGCGCTACGCGGCCTTACCGCCGCGGCGGGCCAGCACGGCCTGAAAGTGCTGACGGACGTCGTGATCGATCGCTTCGCGGCAGACAGCGCCCTCTTCTCCGAGCACCCCGACTGGTTTCATCCGTTCGAATCGGAAGAGGCGCGCCTCGATCCGCGCCACGCGCATCGCGAGGACAACGTCGCCTATGTGAACTTCGGCAACGAGGGCAGCACCGCCGCCCTTCTCGACTGGTGGACTCGCGAACTGGTCGGGCTCGCCGAAGCGGGCGTCGCCGGTTTTCGTTTCGATTCGCCGCACCGCGTGCCGATCGCATTTTGGCGCCAGCTTGGTGCAGCCGTGCGGGAGCAGTATCCGGAGATCCGCTTTCTTGCGGCCACACCGGGTCTCGCACGCGGCGATCTGCAACCTCTCGACGACGCGGGCTTCGACAGCGTGTTCTCGTCAGTGCGCTGGTGGGACTTCCGCTCCAGCTGGATGACCGACGAGCATGCCGCGCTGATTCGCATCGGCGCACCGATCGCGTTTCCGGAAGCGCCGTATGGCACTCGCCTCGCCGCCGATCTCGACGACGTACACGATGCCGCGATGCTCGAGCGCGCCTATCGCCGCGCGCTGTTCACCGCCGCGTCGACCGGCACGGGCTGGCTGCTGCCGATGGGCTTCGAATACGGCGTCGCGACACCGATGTCGTACACACGTGCCAATGCCGCGCAATACGGCGAGCAGTGCAAGACGGCGCGCTTCGACCTGTCAGGGCCGGTCAAGCACATCAACGAAGTGTTAAGTGCGTCCGAGCCGCTGCAGAGCGTCGGCGAACTGCGCGCGCTGAGTGGTCCGAGCGCGCCCGCGGCGGTGCTGTTGCGCGGCGATCGGCTTGATTTGCGCGACAGTCAGCAGGCGATCCTGATCGTCATCAACCCGGACTTGGGCACGCCGTTGCGGGTCGATCCCGCGCGTTTCCTCGCCGGGGTGCCTGGCAACTTCACGCGCTTCGTACCGCTCGATGCCGCCGCGAACGCCAAACCCGCGACGCTGAGCCCCTTTACGCTCGGACCCGGCGCCTGCCGCCTGTTTGGCGCGCAAGCCGAAAAGCCGGTGCGGCTCGCCCCGCCCATCGACAAGGCGGGCAGCAAACGCAGCGGCCGCAAATCGGTGCTGGAGGCCATCGCTGCCCCACGCGTGGCGATCGAAAGCGTGACACCGTCGGTCGACAATGGCCGCTTCGTCGTCAAACGCAATGTAGGCGAGCGGGTCGAGGTGAAAGCTGCGATCTTCGCGGAAGGGCACGACAAGATCGCCGCCGCCGTGATGTGGCGCGCCGCCGACGAAACCGCCTGGCACGAAACGCCGATGGTCCCCGCGCCACCCGCCGGCAACGACCTGTGGCACGCGCGCATCCCGCTCGAACGGGTGGGCCGTCATGAATTCACGGTGCTTGCTTGGCGCGACGACTTCGCCTCGCTGGTCGAGCACGTGCAGAAGAAGCTGAAGGCCGGGCAAACGGTGGAGCTAGAAATCGCCGAAGCGGGCCATCTGTTCGCGCTGGTGCTGGCCGAAGTGGAAACGGTGGAAGGCGCGGTGACTGAACCGCTCCAACATATCGTCAAGGTCTTCACCAAAGCCGACGCAGACACCAAGCTCGCCCTGCTGCTCGCCCCCACCACGGCCAAAGCAATGGCTGCGGCTCGTCATCGGCCGTTCCAGACACGCGATCCGGTCACGTACCGCATCGATGCCGAACGGACCGCCGCGCGGTTCGCAAGCTGGTACGAGATCTTCCCACGCTCGATGAGCGACGACGAAACGCGGCACGGCACCTTCGCGGATGTCACGAAGAAACTGCCGCGCATCCGCGACATGGGTTTCGACGTGCTGTACTTCCCGCCGATCCACCCGATCGGCGTCGCGAATCGCAAAGGCCGCAATAACACGCTAACCGCGCAACCGGGCGATGTCGGCAGCCCCTACGCAATCGGCGGGGCGGAAGGCGGCCACAGCGCCGTCCATCCAGAATTGGGCACGCTCGAAGATTTCAAGCAGATGCTGGCTGCCGCACACGAGCATGGTCTCGAGATCGCGCTCGACTTCGCGATCCAGTGCTCGCCGGATCACCCGTGGCTGAAGGAGCATCCCACCTGGTTCGCGTGGCGCCCCGACGGCACGCTGAGGTACGCCGAGAACCCGCCAAAGAAGTACCAGGACATCGTCAACCCGGACTTTTATGCGCACGACGCCAAGCCCGACCTGTGGCTCGCATTGCGCGACGTCATCCTGTTCTGGATCGAAGCGGGCGTGCATATCTTCCGCGTCGACAATCCCCATACGAAACCCCTGCCGTTCTGGGAATGGATGATTAACGACGTGCGGGCGCGCTATCCCGACACGATCTTCTTCGCAGAAGCCTTCACACGGCCGCGCATGATGTATCGCCTCGGCAAGATCGGCTACTCCATGTCGTACACGTATTTCACGTGGCGCGAATCGAAGCGCGAGTTCACCGATTACCTGACCGAACTCACGCAAACCAACGTCCGCGATTACTACCGGCCGAACTTCTTCGTCAACACGCCGGACATCAACCCGCGGCATCTGCAGTCCTCAGGACGCGCGGGCTTCGTGATGCGCGCCGCACTGGCCGCGACGCTGTCGGGCCTGTGGGGCGTGTACAGCGGATTCGAGCTTTGCGAAGCAGCGGCGCTGCCCAACAGCGAGGAATACCTCGACTCTGAAAAGTATCAACTGCGCGCGTGGGACTGGGATCGTCCCGGCAACATCGTCGGCGAGATCACTGCCCTGAACCGGATTCGCCGCGCCAACCCCGCGCTGCAATCGCATCTGGGCATCACGTTCCTACCGGCGCACAATGACCATATCCTGTTCTTCGAGAAAGCCACCGAGGCGCGCGACAACGTGATCGTCGTCGCCATCAATCTCGATCCGTTCAACGAACAGGGCGCGGATGTCGAGCTTTCATGGGACACCTTTGCGCATTGGCATTTGCACGATCATGCGGCGCTCGAAGTCGTGGACCAGATGACCGGTGCCCGCTCCGAGTGGTACGGCCGCTGGCAGCATGTACAGCTGAACCCGAGCGTCATGCCGTTCGCGATCTGGCGCATTGCGCCAGCCGGCGGCCTGCCACCCGAGCCCCCCAGCGCAGACGACGATAGCGGCAGCCATGCAGACGCTGGCGCCCAACCCCCGACCGAAGGTGCCTAATGAAACGTGACGACCCGACCGAGAGCACGTCGCAAGCCCTCACCGCAGAAGCTGCAGTTACAGGCACGGGCAGCCGCGCGGCGAAACCGAAGCCAGGCCGCCGCGGCAAGGTTTCGACGCTTAGCGACGATCCGCTCTGGTACAAAGACGCGATCATCTATCAGGTGCACATCAAGTCGTTCTTCGATGCGAATAACGACGGCGTGGGCGATTTCCCCGGACTGATCGCCAAGCTCGACTACATTGCCGAACTCGGCGTGAATGCGATCTGGCTGCTGCCGTTCTATCCATCGCCGCGCCGCGACGATGGCTACGACATTGCCGACTATCGCAACGTCCATCCGGATTACGGCCAGCTTTCCGATGTGAAGCACTTCATTCAGGAAGCGCATGCCCGCGGCATTCGTGTGATCACGGAACTGGTCATCAACCACACGTCTGACCAGCACCCGTGGTTCCAGCGCGCCCGCCTTGCGAAGCCCGGATCGAATCATCGCAACTTCTACGTCTGGTCCGATACCGATGAGAAATACACCGGCACGCGGATTATCTTCATCGATAGCGAGCCGTCGAACTGGACCCACGATCCCGTGGCCGGGGCGTACTACTGGCATCGGTTCTATTCGCACCAGCCGGACCTGAATTTCGACAATCCGGCCGTGCTGAAAGAAGTGCTGCAGGTCATGCGCTTCTGGCTCGACATGGGCATCGACGGGCTGCGTCTCGATGCAGTGCCTTATCTGGTGGAGCGCGAAGGCACCAACAACGAGAACCTGCCGGAAACGCACGCAATCCTGAAGAAGATTCGCGCCACCATCGACGCGGAGTATCCGAACCGCATGCTGCTCGCCGAAGCGAACCAGTGGCCGGAGGATGTGAAGGAGTATTTCGGCGACGAAGACGAATGCCATATGGCATTCCACTTCCCGCTGATGCCGCGCATTTACATGTCGATTGCCAGCGAAGACCGCTTCCCGATCACCGACATCATGCGGCAAACGCCGGATCTCGCCGAGACAAACCAGTGGGCCATTTTCCTGCGCAATCACGATGAGCTGACGCTCGAAATGGTCACGGATTCGGAACGCGACTATCTGTGGAACACCTATGCGAGCGACCGCCGCGCGCGGCTGAACCTCGGCATCCGGCGCCGTCTCGCACCGCTGATGGAACGCGACCGCCGCCGCATCGAGCTGATCAACTCGCTGCTGCTGTCGATGCCCGGCACGCCCGTGATCTACTACGGCGACGAACTCGGCATGGGCGACAACATCCACCTCGGCGACCGCGACGGCGTGCGTACGCCGATGCAATGGTCATCGGACCGTAACGGCGGCTTCTCGCGCGCCGATCCGGAGCAACTGGTGCTGCCGCCGGTGATGGGTTCGCTGTACGGCTTCGATGCAGTCAACGTCGAAGCGCAGAGTCGCGATCCGCACTCACTGCTGAACTGGACGCGCCGCATGCTCGCGACGCGCCGCGCCAAGCAGACCTTCGGGCGCGGCACGATCCGCTTCCTGAAGCCGGCCAATCGCAAGATTCTCGCGTATTTACGCGAATTGCCAGGCGAGCCGACCATTCTGTGCGTTGCGAATCTGTCGCGTGCGCCGCAGGCGGTCGAACTCGATCTCTCCGAATTCGCGGGCTCCGTGCCGATCGAGATGACCGCGGACTCCGTATTCCCGGCGATTGGTCAGCTCACCTATCTGCTGACCTTTCCGCCCTACGGCTTTCTGTGGTTCCTCATCTGTCCGGGGACGCAGCGTCCGACGTGGGCACAACCGCACTCGGAGCCGTTGCCCGAGTTCGTGACGATTGTGATTCGCGAAGGCCAGGCTGGCCCGACGCCGGAAAACGTCCGGCTGCTCGAATCCGAAGTGTTGCCTTCGTGGTTAAGCCGGCGCCGCTGGTTCGCGTCCAAGGATGAGCCGTTGCACGCCGTACGCCTTGCGGCACTGACGACAATCCCGAACGGCGGCTTCGCCTTCACCGAGATCGAAGCCGACGTTGGCGATCACACCGAACGCTATGTGTTGCCGATTGCGATTACATGGGGCGGCGAAACCACCACGCCTCTGTTCATGCAACTGGCGCTGGCGCGCGTGCGCCGCGGCCGCAACGTCGGCCACCTGACGGATGCGTTCGCACTGCCGATTTTCGCCCACAACGTCCTGCGCAAGCTGCGTGAACGCGCGGTCGTGCCGACGGTGCAGAAAAGCGAAATCTGCTTCATCCCGACCGATCGCTTCGACGAACTCGATCTGGGCGACCGCCCCGAGATTCGCTGGCTGGCAGCCGAGCAAAGCAACAGCTCGCTGATCATCGAGGACGCCGTGGTCCTGAAGCTGGTACGGCGCCTCGTGAGCGGCGTCCACCCTGAAGCAGAAATCAGCCGCCATCTGACGAAGATCGGCTACGCGAACACCGCGCCGCTGTATGGCGAAGTGGTGCGTATCGATCCCGCCGGTGTGCCGCACACGCTGTGCATCCTGCAAGGCTTTATCGACAACCAGGGCGATGCGTGGAACTGGGCGCTCGATTATCTGCGCCGCACGATCGACGATCTCGCGCTCGCCGTCGATGCCGACGACGCTGTCCCCGATCCGGAAAAGGAAGCGCAGGCCATCGAAGGCTACCGGGCTATGGCCGGCATCATCGGCAGACGCCTCGGTGAGTTACATGTCGCGCTCGCCGCGCCGTCGGACGATCCAGCGTTTGCACCGGAACCGGCCACACCCGAGCAGATTCGCGCGTGGACCGAAGGCACGCAAAGCATGCTCTCCACGGCGCTCGACCTGCTCTCGCATCGCATCGATCAGTTGACCGACGATACGAAAGAGCTCGCGCAGAGCCTGCTCGATCGTCGTGGAGCCCTCACCGAAGCAGTGGCAAAGCTCGTACCTGCGGATGCGGGCGCCTTGCGCACACGGATTCACGGCGACTTCCACCTCGGGCAAGTGCTGGTCGCCCAAGGCGATGCGTATCTGATCGACTTCGAAGGCGAGCCGGCGCGCACGCTTGACGAACGTCGTCAGAAGTCGAGTCCGATGCGCGATGTCGCCGGTCTGCTGCGCTCTTTCTCGTATGCAAGCGCAGCGGCGCAATCCACTACGGAAAGCGCTCCGCAACAGACCGCAGACCGCAAGCGCGCGCTGTTCGACCGTTTCCGCGTCTACGCTGCGGAAAGCTTCCTTGGCGAATACCGCGCAGCAGTCGCCGCTGCCGCACAACCGCTCGTGGCGCCCGCGTCGGAACAGGGCTTGCTCGATCTCTTCCTGATCGAAAAGGCCGCTTACGAGATCCGTTACGAGGCCGCCAATCGTCCGACGTGGCTCGGCTTGCCGGTGCGTGGTCTCGCCGCGCTCGCGAGCCGGATGCTCGGCGATACGGGTACTCCCCACGACACATCGACGCCAGGCTCCCCTGGCGCCACACCGCCTAACCCGGCTGAGGGCGATTATGAGTGAATACGATCCGACCGCCGACCTGCAACCGCTCGATCTCGACGCACTAGTCGAAGCGCGGCACCCTGATCCCTTTTCGCAACTGGGCCTGCATCAGAGCGACGCGGGAGCCGTGGTACGCGCGCTCTTGCCGAATGCCGCGCATGTCACGGTCATTTCGCGCGCCGACGGCTCGACACTCGGCGAGCTGCAGAAGATCCACCACAACGGACTGTTCGTCGGCCGCGTCAGTGCAGCCGTGCCGTACCGGTTGCGCATCGACTGGCACGGACCGGTGCAGGAAATCGAGGACACCTATTCATTTGGGCCGATCCTCGGGGATGAACCGCTGCACCGCCTGGCCAACGGCGACCCGTATGCGGTGCTCGAGTGCCTCGGCTCGCGTCCGATGGAAGTCGACGGCGTGCCTGGCGTGCGCTTTGCGGTGTGGGCGCCGAACGCACGGCGCGTCTCCGTGGTCGGCGACTTCAACTCGTGGGACGGCCGACGCCATCCGATGCGCCTACGTCATCAGGCCGGCGTGTGGGAGCTGTTCGTCCCGCGTGTCGGTGCCGGCACGCGCTACAAATACGAACTGCTTTCGCGCGACGGCCATCCGTTACCGCTGAAAGCCGACCCCTGCGCGATGCAGACCGAGAAACCGCCGGCGACGGCATCGGTGGTCGCGCACGTCGACGAGATCGAGCAGTTTCCATGGACCGACTCCGCATGGATTCAATCGCGCGGCGCCAATCAGACGCCACGCTCGCCGATCTCGATCTACGAGGTGCACGCTGAATCATGGTTGCGGATTGCCGAGGACGGCCATCGCGGCCTCGACTGGAGCGAACTCGCAGACCGGCTGATTCCGTACGCCCAGGGCATGGGGTTCACGCACATCGAATTCATGCCGATCGCCGAGCATCCGTTTGGCGGCTCGTGGGGCTATCAACCGTTGGGGCAGTTCGCGCCGTCGGCGCGCTTCGGGAAACCCGAACAGTTTGCGCAGTTCGTCAATCGCGCACACGAAGTCGGGCTCGGCGTGATTCTCGACTGGGTGCCGGCGCACTTTCCGAACGACGCGCACGGCCTCATCAATTTCGACGGCACGCCGCTCTACGAACACGCTGATCCGCGTGAGGGCTATCACCAGGACTGGAACACGATGATCTACAACCTCGGCCGCAACGAGGTGAGCGCGTTCCTGGTGGCCTCGGGGCTGGCCTGGCTCAAGCGCTATCACGTGGACGCCTTGCGCGTGGATGCGGTTGCCTCGATGCTGTATCGCGACTACTCGCGCGCCGCTGGCGAATGGGTGCCAAATATCTATGGCGGCAGAGAGAATCTCGAATCCATCGCGTTTCTCAAGCGGCTCAATCATGAAGTCGGCTATGTGCCGGGCGTACCTGGCGCTATCACGATCGCCGAAGAATCCACGGCATGGCCGGGTGTCACCGCGCGCGTCGAAGACGGCGGCTTGGGCTTCGAATTCAAGTGGAACATGGGCTGGATGCATGACACGCTGAACTACATGCACGAGGACCCGGTGTACCGCCGTTACCACCACCACAACATGACGTTCGGGATGGTGTACGCGTATTCGGAGTGCTTCGTGTTGCCGCTCTCGCACGACGAAGTGGTACACGGCAAAGGCTCGCTGCTCGGCAAGATGCCGGGCGACCGCTGGCAACGCTTCGCAAACCTGCGTGCTTATTTCGGCTTTATGTGGACCCATCCCGGCAAGAAGCTGCTCTTCATGGGCGGCGAGTTCGGTCAGATGGCGGAGTTCGATCACGACGGCTCGCCGCATTGGCATCTGCTCGACGATCCGCTCCACCACGGCGCGCAAAAGCTGGTACGCGACCTGAATCACCTGTACTGCGACGAGCCGGCCCTGTACACGCTCGATTGCGAACCCGGTGGCTTCGAATGGCTGATCGGCGACGATAGCGACAACAGCGTGTTCGCTTATCGACGCGTCGATGGCGCCGGCCGCGAACTGGTGGTGGTCTGCAACTTCACCCCGGTGCCGCGTCTGGGCTATCGCCTCGGCATGCCGCTCGCCGGACGCTGGAGCGAAGTGCTCAACACCGACGCCAGCGTGTATGGCGGCTCGAATGTCGGCAATGCCGGGCTGATCTATACCGAGGAGATCTCGAGCCACGGCAAGCCGCAATCGGCCTCGCTGATTTTGCCGCCGCTCTCGACGATCGTACTGCGCGCGGATAATTAGGCTACTGAACCAGGTCAACCGGACTGAGGCGGCTAAGGCAAAGAACGGGTGGGCGGCCCCGCAAGACACGACCAATCAGAACAAGGACGGGAACCATGTCGCATGTATTACCCGACCGGCTGTTGCCGGGCTCGCCCTATCCACTAGGGGCGAGCTGGGACGGCCTCGGTGTCAACTTCGCGGTGTTTTCGGCCAATGCCCAGCAGATCGAGCTGTGCCTGTTCGATCCGACCGGCCGCAAGGAAATCAGGCGCTTCACGCTGCCCGAGTGCACGGACGAGGTCTGGCACGGCTATCTGCCGAACGCGCATCCCGGCACCGCCTACGGCTTTCGCGCGCATGGCCCCTATCAGCCGCAGAACGGACACCGTTTTAACCCGCACAAGCTGCTGCTCGACCCCTACGCGCGCAAGCTGGTCGGACAGTTCCGCTGGTCCGACGCGCTGTTCAGCTACCGCGTGCATTCGAACCGGCTCGACCTTTCGATCGACCGGCGCGACTCGGCGCCAGGCATGCCGAAGTGCGTGGTCATCGACGAAGCGTTCGACTGGTCACACGACGCACGGCCGAACGTGCCGTGGGGCGAGACCGTCATCTACGAAACGCATGTGCGTGGTGCCTCGATGCTGCGGCCCGATCTGCGCACGCATGAGCGCGGCACATTTGCGGCACTGTCCTCGCCGGAATTCATCGACCATCTGCAGAAGCTCGGTGTAACTGCGGTCGAACTGCTGCCCGTGCATGCGTTCCTGAACGACCGCTTTCTGGTGGAGCGCGGGCTGCGCAACTACTGGGGTTACAACACCGCGTCGTTCTTTGCACCGGAGCCGTCGTATCTGAGCACGCACCGGCTCGACGAAATGCGCATTGCCGTGCGGCAGTTGCATGCCGCGGGCATCGAAGTGATCCTCGACGTGGTCTACAACCACACCTGCGAAGGCGGCGAGATGGGCCCGACGGTCTCGTGGCGCGGGCTCGACAACGCCAGCTACTACCGCCTCGTGCCCGGCGACGAGCGTCACCATATCAACGATACCGGCTGCGGCAACACGCTGAACCTGCCGCATCCGCGCGTGCTGCAGATGGTGATGGATTCGCTGCGCTACTGGTCGACGAAATTCAACATCGACGGCTTCCGCTTCGATCTCGGCGTGACGTTAGGCCGCGAGCACTCGGGCTTCGATCCGGGCTCGGGCTTTTTCGACGCGCTGCGCCAGGATCCGATCCTGTCGCAACGCAAGCTGATTTCCGAGCCGTGGGACATCGGCCCCGGCGGCTATCAGCTCGGCAATCATCCGCCGGGCTTCGCCGAATGGAACGACCGCTTCCGCGATACCGTGCGCCGTTTCTGGCGCGGCGACGCAGGGCTGCGGCCCGATCTTGCGGCGCGCCTGACTGGTTCCGCGGATCTGTTTAACCGCCGCTTCAGAAAGCCGTGGGCGTCGGTAAATTTCGTCGCATCGCACGACGGCTTTACGCTCGCCGACATGACTGCGTACGAGCAAAAGCATAACGAAGCCAACAACGAAAATAACAACGACGGGCATAACGAGAACTGCAGTTCTAACTGGGGCGTGGAAGGTCCGACGGACGATCCCGCGATTCTGGAAACTCGCGCGCGCGTGGCGCGCTCGCTAATGGCGACGCTGTTCATGGCGCTCGGCACGCCGATGCTACTGGCCGGCGACGAAGCCTGCCGCACGCAGAACGGCAACAACAATGCCTACTGCCAGGACAACGAACTATCATGGATCGACTGGGAGCGCGCGGGCTCGGAGGAAGGTCGCAGGATGACCGAGTTTGTGGCTCGCGTGATTGGCTTGCGCAAGCAACATCCGCTGCTGCGCGAGACGCGTTTTCTGTTCGGCGACCGCGAAGTGTTGCCCGGCCTCTACGACATCGGCTGGTTCGACGAGCGCGGCGATCCCTTGACCATCGAGGCCTGGCAAGACCCTGAAGGACGCGCGCTAACGTTGCGCCGCGCCGGTCCCGGAATCAATGGCGAAACCGAAGTATTGTTGATGATGCTCAATGCGTCGGGCGACACGTTGCGTTTTTCGCCGCCCCCGCCGCACCTGGAATGGCGCATGCTGCTAGATACCGCGAACCCCGATTCGCCAACTCATCCGCTGGCCATGCCGGAGGTCGAAGTGGCGGCACACGGCCTCGTCATCCTGGCCGCGCAAGCGGTAGGAGATGCGGATTGGCAGGCCGGCTGGAAAGCGGGTCCGCAACACGGTCAGCGGCTATTGACGGCGTTGCCGCCTGATCCGGGCACGCAGTCGCCCACCGACGGCGAATCGCACACGTAATGTTGTGCGGACCCGAGGTGGCGGAGCAAAACCGAATGGTGATGAATCATGTCCGAAAGTCCGATTGATCCTCATGCGCGTCATCATGCGCATTGCCTGCCGTTCGGCGCGCAGTTACTCGGCGCAGCGAGCGCCAGGCCGCGCACGCGCTTTCGCTTCTGGGCGCCGTCGTGCAAGGCGGTACAGGTAGAGATCGAAGGCGCGGCGGCTGCTGCCGGCACGCACGAAATGACGCCGACCGGTAACGGCTGGTTCGAAACTGAGGTCGATTGCGGCGTGGGCACCTTGTACCGCTACCGGCTCGACGGTGAACTGGCCGTGCCCGATCCTGCATCGCGCTTCCAGCCGCAGGACGTGCATGGTCCGAGCGAAGTGATCGATCCGCGCGCCTACACATGGCAGCACGCGCATTGGCATGGTCGGCCGTGGGAAGAGACCGTCTTGTACGAATTGCATGTCGGCACGCTCGGCGGCTATGCCGGCGTGATGAAACGTCTGCCTGCGATTGCCGAACTGGGCGTGACGGCCATTGAATTGATGCCGCTAAACGACTTTCCGGGTGAACGAAACT
Source organism: Paraburkholderia sp. GAS206C (assembly GCF_050435645.1). Lineage (NCBI taxonomy): Bacteria > Pseudomonadati > Pseudomonadota > Betaproteobacteria > Burkholderiales > Burkholderiaceae > Paraburkholderia > Paraburkholderia sp. GAS206C. Next base: position 73,163 of record NZ_JBNDKR010000018.1, read on the forward strand.
GGGGCTACGACGGCGTGCTGCCTTACGCCCCTGATTCGGCCTATGGCCGCCCCGACGAGTTGAAAGCGCTGATCGACGCGGCCCATGGTCTCGGTCTTAACGTGTTCCTCGACGTCGTCTACAACCACTTCGGCCCCGACGGTAACTATCTGCATCAGTACGCCAAGCCGTTCTTTCGCGAAGGCACGCATACGCCCTGGGGACCGGCGATCGATTTCAATCGCACGGAAGTCAGCGATTTCTTCTGCGATAACGCGCTCTACTGGATCAACGAGTATCGCTTCGATGGCCTGCGCTTCGACGCCGTGCACGCCATCGACAATCACGATTGGCTGCGCGATCTCTCGGACCATATTCGCGCCAAGGTGAGGCATGGTCGTCATGTGCATCTGGTGCTCGAAAACGAGCACAACTCGGCCAGTCTGCTCGAAACGCATTTCGATGCGCAGTGGAACGACGATGCGCACAACACGCTGCACGTTTTGCTGACCGGCGAAACCGAAGGCTATTACCACGCATTTGCGGATCAGCCGATCCGCAAACTGGCGCGTGTGCTTGGCGAGGGCTTTGTATACCAGGGCGAGCCTTCACCGATCCACGACGGCAAGCCGCGCGGCGAACCAAGCGGACACATGTCGCCCACTTCGTTCGTGATGTTCCTGCAGAATCATGACCAGATCGGCAACCGTGCCTTTGGCGAGCGTCTGCGCAAGCTCAGCACTCCAGACGCGCTGCGAGCTGCCACCGCCCTGTTGCTGCTATCCCCGCAGATTCCGCTGCTGTTCATGGACGAGGAATTCGGCTCCGACCAGCCATTCCTCTTCTTCACCGACTACGCGGGTGACCTCGCCGACGCCGTGCGCGAAGGACGGCGCCGCGAGTTCGCGCGCTTCGCTTCCTTTAGCGACGAAAAACGCCGCGCGCAGATTCCCGACCCCAACGCGCCGCAGACCTTCGCCGCATCGTCACCGCCCGTGGATAACGCTGCACACCCTAACGCTCAGGAACGACTCGACTGGATGCACTTCTACAAATCCGCGCTCGCCGTGCGCGCCAAGCTGATTACACCGCGCCTCGAGCATTCAAAGGCACTCGGCGCAAGCGTGCTCACTGCGCAGGACGGCAGCGACACCAACGCGCTTGTCGCCCGCTGGCGGCTTGGCGATGGCGAGACGCTTTCCATTGCGCTCAATCTGGGTTCCGACGACGTGAAGCTTTCCGACATACCCCCAGGCAAGGTAATCTTCGAGACCCCACCGCGGGCGCGCGATCGTATCGAGGACCATCAGCTGCCGTCGCATACGTGTATCGCGTGGATGACTGGCGACGTCTGCGAATACGCCAACACTCACGATGCGCGCGAGGTGATCGAACGGGAGTGGCACGCATGAGCCCCGCTCGTCGCCCCGCCGGTTCAATCGACAACCTCGCCGCCCGCGCCGGCTTCGAAGTCGAATGGGAAAATGCGCACCACGTTACGCAGCGCGTACCCGAAAGCACGCTCTCCGTGCTGCTCGACCGCATGGGTCTGCCGTGCGGCAACGCGACCCAGACGCGCCAGAGCACCGCGGCGCTCGAAGCAGAACTGTCCGGCCGCAAGCTGCCGCCGCTGATGACCGCCGAGTGCGAGCGCGGCATCGCGCTGCCGCTGGCCGCGATCAAATCCGGCAGCCACTATCGGATCGAACTCGAAAGCGGTTCGCAGATCGATGGCCGCTTCACGGCGCCAAAAGGCGAAGCGGCGCTGCTGTCGCCGATCGATGAACCCGGTTATCACACGCTCATCATCAACGATCACCGCGTCACGCTCGCGGTCGCGCCGGCACGCTGCTATACCGTGGCGGATGCATGGCAGGCGTCGCGGAACGAGCCGATGCCGCCGTTGTGGGGTGTGGCTGCACAACTCTACGGCTTGCGCCGCACCGGCGACGGCGGTATTGGCGACTATTCCGCGCTGGCGCGTCTCGCCGTCGAGAGTGCGAAGCGCGGCGCCCACGCGCTCGCCGTTAGCCCCACGCATGCGATGTTCAGCGCCGAGCCGGAGCGCTTCAGTCCGTATTCGCCGTCGTCACGCTTGTGGCTCAACGTCACGCATATCGATGTCGAGGCTGTGTTCGGCGCGCAAGCGGCACGCGCTGCGATTGAAGCAGCCCAAGCCGGCGATACGTGGACGCAATTGGAAAGGCTGAACCTGATCGACTGGCCGAAGGCGGTCCGGCTGAAGCTGAAGGTGCTGCGCACATTGTTCGAACAGTTCTGCGTGCACGATCGCGCTCAAGACGCGCCGCTTGCGCTCGAATTCAACGCGTTCTGCGTGCACGGCGGCCGCTCGCTGGAAGATCACGCGCGCTTTGAAGCGTTGCAGGCGGTACAGCTTGCCCAAGCCGAGCCCAACGGACACTGGCGTAATTGGCCCGAAGCGTTGCGCGATCCGCGCAGCACGGAAGTCGAAGCGTTTGCCAACGCGAACCGGCATGAGGTGGAGTTTTATCTGTTCCTGCAATGGCTCGCCGCCAAGGGACTCTCGCAAGCCCAGCTCGCGGCCCGCGATGCGGGAATGGCGGTCGGCCTGATCGCGGACCTCGCCGTCGGCTGCGACAGCGCGGGCAGCCATGCGTGGTCGTATCGCGACGACATGCTGCAAGGCGTGTCGGTCGGTGCACCGCCGGATCTGTTCAACCAGGCCGGTCAGGCGTGGGGGCTCACCACGTTCTCGCCGCGTGCCATGCGCACCCAGGGTTTTTCGGCGTTCATCGACATGCTGCGCGCCGCGTTTGCGCATGCGGGCGGCGTGCGCATCGACCACATTCTCGGACTGCGCCGGCTGTGGCTCGTGCCCGATGGCGAAAGCGCGGCTAACGGCGCGTATCTGCGCTATCCACTCGAAGACATGCTGCGGCTAATCGCGCTCGAATCGTGGCGCCATCGCTCGATCGTGATTGGCGAAGATCTCGGCACAGTACCGCCGGGCTTCCGCGAGCGGCTCGACGAGCATGGCATCGAGGGCATTCGCGTGCTGTGGTTCGAAGGCAGCGAATCGGGCAAAGGCTTCAAACCGCCGAATCGTTGGGATCGCAATGCAGTGGGCACGACCACCACCCACGACCTGCCGACCGTCACCGGATGGTGGCGCGGCGCCGACATCACCTGGCGCAACCGCATCGGCCAGACCATGCCGCGCGCCGATGGCCGCGACCCTGTCGAAGTGGCGCAAGCCGAGCGTGCCGAGGATCGCGCTTTACTGTGGGATGCGTTCCAGCAAGCAGGCGTCGCCGCGAAGGATGTGCCCGCGCCGCCGCCCGAAAGCGCACCTGTGGATGAAGCGCTTGCCTTCGTTGCCGCTACGCCGTCGCCGCTCGTCACGTATCCGCTCGAGGATCTGCTCGCGCTCGAAGATCAACCGAACCTGCCGGGCTCGATCGACGAGCATCCGAACTGGCGCCGGCGTCTCGTGCTGCCGATCGATGAGCTGTTCGACGAGCCGGCCTTCAGCGACCGGCTGCTGGCGGTCGACCGGGCGCGCAGCACCGCTGCTTCGGCTGCCACCCCGGCTTCTGCCTCCGCCACTTCAGCTTCCCATTCCACCACCGCTTCTTCGGGGCCCGACACACCATGACAGTCCCGCGTTCCACACTCCGGCTTCAGTTCCACAAGGACTTCACGTTCGATGATGCGCTCGCACGCGTCGAATACTTCGCTGCGCTCGGCGTCAGCCATCTGTACGCGTCGCCGATCACAACAGCCGAGCCGGGTTCGATGCACGGCTACGACACGGTCGACTACACCCAGGTGAGCGCCGAATGCGGCGGCGAAGCGGGCCTCAAACGGCTCGTCGACAAACTGCGCGAATGCGGCATGGGACTGATTATCGATGTGGTTCCGAACCATATGGGTGTGGGCGGATCGAGCAACGCATGGTGGCTCGATATTCTCGAGTGGGGGCGTCACAGCGCCCACGCGCGACATTTCGACATCGACTGGCATTCGCCCGATCCGGCATTGCGCGGCAAGGTGCTGATGCCGTGTCTCGGCGCACCGTACGGCGACGAACTCGCGGCCGGCCGGATCGAGCTGCATTTCGCCGCCGATACAGGACGCTTCTACGTGAGCTACGGACCTCACGTGGGACCGATCTGTCCGATCGACTATGCGTCGATTCTGCAAAGCGCCGAACGCGCCGATCTGGGTGCACTCGCCGAACGCTTTCAGGGCTTGACCACGCAGCCCGCAGACCAGCCCCGCGCCGCCGAAGCGTGCGAGTTGCTACGCGAATTCGTCGCGCAGAACGGTACGGCAGCGATCGACGCGGCGCTGGCAAACTATGCGCCCGGCGAGGCGGTCACACGCGATCGGCTGCATCGTCTGCTGGAACGGCAGCACTTCCGGCTCGCGTGGTGGCGCACCGCGTCGGACGAAGTGAACTGGCGGCGTTTCTTCGACATCAGCACGCTGGCAGGCGTGCGCGTCGAGCGGCCCGAAGTGTTCGACGCGGTGCACGCGCTGCCGTTTCGCCTCTACGCGGAAGGCGTGATCGACGGGGTGCGGATCGACCACGTGGACGGCCTCGCCGAGCCGCGTGAGTACTGCCAGCGGCTGCGGCAGCGGCTCAACGAATTGCGCGAAGGCGAACCGTATATCGTGGTCGAGAAGATCCTCGCGCGCGGCGAGCCGTTGCGCGACGACTGGCCCGTCCACGGCACGACCGGCTACGACTTTATGACCGACGTCGGCGCGCTTTTGCACGATCCGGCCGGCGCCGAACCGCTCGCTACGACATGGGCCGAGCTGAGCGGAAGGAGTGCGAATTTCGCCGATGAAGCAATGATGGCGCGACGCAAGATTCTCGCGGAGAACCTCTCGGCAGAACTGGACCGCGCAGCGCGGGCGTTGCACCGGATCGCGCGCGATTCGCTCGGTACGCGCGACTTTACGTTCACTGCATTGCGCCGCGTGCTGACCGAACTCGTGGTGCACTTCCCCGTGTATCGGGTGTATCCGCAGAATGGTCTGCGTACCGAAGCCGACAACGTCTATTACAACCAGGCGCTGGCTGGCGCCAAACAGACGCTCTCGCCTGCCGATCATGCCACATTGGAACAGGTCGACGCCTGGTTAGGCGGCAGCGCAGCTGAAGATGCCGCGCCGGTTCGTTCAGCCGCCAGCGCGCAGCCTGGTTCGAACAACGCGCCGCTCAGCCACTCGGGATCGTCGCGACGCACTGCGCAGACGTTATTTTCGCAACTGACTGCGCCTGTGGCCGCAAAAGCGGTCGAGGATACGGCGTGTTATCGCTATGGGCGCCTGTTGTCGCGCAATGAGGTGGGTTCGGACCCGGCTGAGTTCGCCATTTCGGTCGATCAGTTTCATACATCCAACCTCGAACGCGCGCGACATTTCCCGCATGCGATGCTTGCGACCGCTACGCACGATCACAAACGCGGCGAGGACGTACGCGCCCGTCTTGCAGTGCTCAGCGAAATCGCTCAGGACTGGAGCGCAACGCTGCGCGCATGGTCGACGCTAAACGCGCCACAGCGCCGCGCGCCCGACGGCAGTGTAAGCACCATGGACCACGACTGGGCGCCCGGTCCAGCGGCCGAGGCGATGCTGTATCAAACGCTGGTGGGCTGCTGGCCGCCCAATCTTTCGCCCGACGACGAAGCCGGCGTCAAGGCCTTGGCTGAACGGGTCGCGCAATGGCAGTTGAAGGCACTGCGCGAAGCGAAACTGCGCACGTCATGGCTTGCGCCTGACGAAGCTTATGAGAACGCCTGCCGCGATTTCCTGTTCGATATCCTCGCACCGCAACGACGCGACGGCTTCCTGAGCGAGCTCTCCGGATTGGTGGCACGCATTAGCCAGGCCGGTGCGATCAATAGCCTGCAACAGACCGTGCTCCGGCTCACGTCACCAGGCGTCCCGGATCTGTATCAAGGCACCGAGTTGTGGGATTTCAGCCTCGTCGATCCCGACAACCGGCGTCCCGTCGATTTCGCACAGCGCCAGGCGTGGCTCGTTGAGACACCGCCGTCCGAGTTTTTGCCAGAATGGCGCAGCGGACGCGTCAAGCTGGGCGTCATACAGCGCTTGCTGTCGTTGCGCGCGCATCTGCCCTCGTTACTGAGCGATGGCGCATATCTGCCGCTGACGGTCACGGGCAAGCACGCGGCACACGTGGTCGCGTTTGCGCGCAGGCATAACAACGCATGGGCCGTGATCATCGTCACGCATCTCGCTGCGGGTTTGCTGGACGCAGATAGCGATTTACCGCTCGTTGATACGGCACAGTGGGACGATACTGCGGTCGCGATGCCGGATGAGTTAACATCACGTGCGCTGTTCGACTGGATGAGCACCGCCGCGCCCAAAGTCGAGGACAATGGCGTGCTCTATCTGCGCGACGCACTGGCGACGATGCCGGTAGCCGTGCTGGTAGAGGACGGGGTGCCGCGAGCTTAGTGTTTTTGCACGCCAGAGCCGACTGATGCTCATCGGCGAGTCTAACGGCCACCTTGCAACCTTGACTGCGAGAAAGCCTATGACGCTGGACTGGTCGAGTATCCGTAGCGGCAAAGCCGATGCACTGCACGGCGCGATCGTCGAACTATCCGGCTGGATGATCCCGCTCGACGCCACAGCGGATAAAGCCGACTATTTTCTTTTGGCGGCGGATGCTCCTTGCTGCGGCGGTTGTTTGCCGCGCGATCCGCTGTCGTCCATCGAGGTGTATGCTGCCGCGCCTTGCGCGCCGCAGGAGCAGGCCGTCACTTTCGCGGGGCGCTTGCAACGACTGATCGACGATCCTGCGGGTTGGCGCTATCAACTCATTGATGCCACACCACTCGATTTGCAGCCTGAACGTGCACCGCGCAGCGCGAGTCGTCGCGCGTTTCTCACTTCAGGCGCTGCGCTGGGGCTCGCGGCCTGCGCGCCTGGGCGCTTCGCCGGTTACACCGAGAAACCGGATGCGGGGGCAGTCCATGCCGGGGCTTCGGACGCCGCTGCGTCGAGCGCTGCTCAAGCGTCGGATAGCACGCTCGCCTGGCGCACTCCCGACACGCTGACCATGGACATGCACAGCCACGCCGGACGCGTAATTGTCTCGCGCGATCCGGCGATCGGCGCGAATCGTCCTTTCCTGCCCCTCGCCGCTCCGATGCGCGCCGGCGGCATGAACGTCATCTGCCTCGCCATCGTCACGGACACTACAGTGACTCACGTCACTGCAGACCACAAGCGTATCGAAGCATGGCGCATTCCTCAGGATGGCGAACTATATGCTCTCGGGCAAGCTGAATTCAAACGTGCCCATGAGCTGGTTGAACGCGAGCAGATGCAGGTTGTGACGAACACGGCGTCGCTGTCTGCGAACGCAAAAGCAGGTCCGTGTGTCATCATCGCCGCTGAGGGTGCGGACTTTCTGGAAGGTCAAGTCGATCGCGTCGATGAAGCCTATACGCTGCATCAACTGCGCCATCTGCAGCTCACACATTACCGGGTCAACGAACTCGGCGATATTCAGACCGAGCCGCCGGTGCACGGCGGGTTGACCGACTTCGGCGCGGACGTGGTGCGCCGTTGCAACCAGCTAGGCATTGTCGTGGACGTTGCGCACGGCACTTACGATCTGGTCAAGCGCGCCGCCGACACAACGACGAAGCCACTCATCCTTTCGCATACCGCCTTGGCGACTCACCCATCAGCGCGTAGCCGTCTTATCACACCTGACCATGCGCGCGTGATCGCAGGCACCGGCGGCGTGATCGGCGTGTGGCCGAGTTCAGGAACGTTCGCCGATCTGCAGGCCATGGCGCACGGCTACAAACGCATGGCCGATGTGGTGGGCGTCGAACATGTCGGGTTAGGCTCGGATATGCTCGGCTTCATCTTGCCGCCGGTGTTTCGCAGCTATGAGCAATTGCCGTCGCTGGCCGATGCGTTGTTGGCGGAAGGCTTCAGCAACGAAGAGGTGGGGATGATTCTTGGCGGTAATTACCGGCGAGTGTTCGAGGCTTCTGTTGGTTGAAGGCGGCAAGCGTCGACCGCGGCCGTTGCCTCACGTTGCAGGGCTACCGTCTACCGCCCGGCCGCCCACAGCAGCGACAGACCCGAGGACAACATCAACCCGTCGACCACCAGCTTGAACGTGTTCGGACTCATGCGCACCACCACGTGGCGCGCGGCAAACGAGCCGGCCATCAGCGCCGAACCTGTAATCAGGCCATCGAATATCACATGCAAGGGCAACGCGCCAAAGTGCTTGAACACAGCGACTTTGGTGCCGTACACCGCCAATGAACCCGCGGCCTCAGTGGCGAGAAACGCACCCTTCACGAGCCCGTACGACATGAACACCGGCACGGTAATCGGCCCGGTCGAAACCACGATGCCCGTCAGGAAACCCACCACGCCGCCAATCAAGGCGAGATGCAACAGCGAGAACTTGATGGAACGACGCGCGAGCCAGCGCCGTGTCGGCACCATCGCCAAGAAGAAGATGCCAAGGGCGAGTTCGACGGCATGAGGCGGCAACGCCAGCAGCGTACGCACGCCAAGCGCAGCGCCCGGCACCGCAGTCGAGCAATATGCCGCGCAGGCTCGCCAGTCGACTTCACGCCACCACGCGAGGACCTTGCCGAGATTGCCCATGATGGCGGCAATCGCCATGATCGGCACCGCTTGCTGCGGACCGAACAGCATGACGAGCACGGGCATCAACATCATCGACGAACCTGTGCCGATCACGCCGCTTAGCATGCCCGCCAGCAGACCTACGCCCAGTACAAGCAGATATCCCATAGCAGGCGCCCCTTAACCGCCCTCATCATCAAAGTGTTTTGGATAAACCCGCACCAGCAGAATGCGCGGCCCCTTCATCTTCTTGACGACGATATCGAAGCGATCGAACTCCACGCGCTTACCCTCCGTTGGAATATCGTTGAGTGCCTGGATCACCAGACCGCCGACCGATTCGGCCCGCCCCTCGTCAATATCGATCCCCAGTGCCCGTTCCAGCGACACCACCGGCAAACTGCCCTTGCCCATCAGCGTGCCGTCGTCCATCCGCGTCCAGTCGGCATCGCCCTGGCGGAATTCGTCGTGAATCTGCCCGACGAGCGCGCCAAGCAGATTGTCGAGCGTGAGAAAGCCGATCGGCGCCGCGTTCTTGTGTCCTACCAGCGCCATATGCGGCGCGCCCTTGCGGAACCGTCGGAACAGCTCAAGCGCGGGCATATCCGGTTTCACGTACTGAACCGGGCGCACATACTTCGAGAGATCGTCGAGCGTGCTCCCTGCCTGGCGTGCCAACAGCAAATCCTTCAAGTGGATCATGCCGGCCACGCGCTCGCCTGAGTCGTCTTCGAACAGCGGATAGCGGCTGAAGCGATGCCGCGCCACCACCTGCATGTTTTCGCGCAACGGCAGATCGCGCCGCAGTCCGACCATCTCGTGAGCCGGCCGCATCAGATCGGAAACCGTCATGCGCGAGAAGTCCAGCGAATGCGCGATCGTGTTCCATTCGTCCTGGCTATACGCGCCTTCAGTCGCGCCCACGCCGGGTGCGATATTGGCATGGCGGCCACGCAGGATCAGTTTCAGTTCTTCGGTGGAGTAATGCGCGTCGCCGCCATGATCCGCCGTCAGGCCCGCGAGACGAAGCACCGCGTTGGCGCTGGTGTTGAGCACCCAGATAGCCGGATACATCGTCCAGTAGAACGCGTACAGCGGCGTGGCAGCCCACAGCGAAAGCCTCTCGGACTGACGGATCGCCAGTGACTTCGGCGCCAGCTCGCCCACCACGATATGCAGGAACGAAATGCACGAGAAAGCGAAGAACAGCGAGACGCCGTGAATCACGTTCTCCGATTCGATCCCCAGCACGCGGAATACCGGCGTCAGCAGATCCGCGAAGGCCGGCTCACCGATCCAGCCAAGGCCCAGCGAAGCGAGTGTGATACCGAGCTGGCACGCCGACAGGTACGAGTCCAGATGCCCATGCACCCTCGCCAGCAAGCGGCCGCGCACGCCGTGTTGCGCGGCGAGACTCTTGACGCGCGTTTGCCGCAGCTTCACCAGGCCGAATTCGGCCGCGACAAAGAACCCGTTGAGCGCAACGAGCAACAACGCGCCGATAAGGGCGAAGACCTGAGTCAAGTGAAAAGGCTCCGGCAACAAAAGTCGTCAGTATAGGGGCGAAAGCAATATGAAAGAGTTTCGGCGGACGACGAAGTTTGCGCGCCGCCTGGCACTGTGCCTTTAAGGCGCGGCGAGCGGAATGCGCAGTGCAAGCGTCGCCGGTTGGCCGTCCTGCATCTCGCCTTGCTCGAAGGTGCCGCCGTGCGCTTCGGCCACACGCTTGCACAGCGCCAGCACCCACGCGATCCGGCCCGCTTCGCGCGGTGCGCGCGCCTGGGTACGTGCGAACGGTTCGAGCAGGTGTGGGAGCGCAGGATCGTCAAGGACGGCCGGACTTGCATCGAAGGTGACCAGCGCGTGCCATGCGGTGGCGTCGGCACTGGACGCAAGCGTGACCTTCGCGCCATCCGCGCTCGCTTCGACCGCGAACGTGAGCATAAGCCACAGCGCCGCGGCGAGACGCTCGCGGTCGCCGCTGAACTGCTCGGTGGAAAGACCCGAGTCGAACGCGACCGACACACCGCGCGACCTCGCGAGTCCCGAACGCACTTCGTCAGCCGAATCCGAGAACAAAGCCTGCAGCGGAAACGGCGAGCGGGCAAGCGCCAGGTTGCGCGTTCCCGCGCGGGTCGTATCGACGATCGATTCCAGCAGCTTGACCTGTTGATCCACCCCGCTACGGATACCGACGATGGCGCGCTGCGCGGCAGGGTCGTTGGCGTCGAGCTTGCGCTCGAGCACATACGCCCAGCTGTGGATCGCATTTAGCGGACCGCGTAAATCATGCGAGACCAGCGACAGCACGTGGTCGCGCATGAACAGCGCAGCCTCTGCGCACAGATGCGCAGTGCGTTCGGACAAGGAAGCGCCGGAAGCGGTCTGCTGGCCGCTGCCGGCTCCGGTGGAAGACGTTGTCACGATCTGGGCCCTCTAGGCAGTGCATATGGATGAACAGAGTCCTCATTATAGGCACGCTCCCTCGCGAATCAGGACGCAGTTGTGTCGCCAATGCGTCGCACTGTCCGCTCATGCGCCGCATGCCCGGCAAGAACCCGGGTGTTCTGGGCGATGCCGCCTCAAACGCCTACAATGTCGGTTTTTACGACTTGTCCCAAGGAGCAACTCATGTCGACCGTGACTACCGATTCCGGCCTTAAATACGAAGATCTGACCGAAGGCACCGGCGCTGAAGCGAAAGCCGGCCAGACCGTCAGCGTCCACTACACGGGCTGGTTGACCGACGGCCAGAAGTTCGACTCCAGCAAGGACCGTAATGATCCGTTTGCGTTCGTGCTGGGCGGCGGCATGGTCATCAAGGGTTGGGACGAAGGCGTGCAGGGCATGAAGGTGGGCGGCGTGCGCAAGCTGACGATTCCGCCGCAACTCGGCTACGGCGTGCGCGGTGCAGGCGGCGTGATTCCGCCGAATGCGACGCTCGTGTTCGAAGTCGAACTGCTCGACGTCTAAGTTTTCCCCGCTTGCCTGCCGATGAGCCACGCTGCCGTCACCGCCCCCAGCGTTTCGTTGCGCCGTTATGGTGCGATTGAAGCCACGGACCTGCACGACTTTCATCAGGTCGTGCTGGGGCTCGACGGCGCGATGGTGATGACGGTGGATGGCATCGGCCAGCAGATCGATTCAGGCTCGGCGTGGCTGATTCCCGCTGGCGCGCAGCATGACTACGCGGGCATCGGCGAGAACCGGCAACTGGTGCTCGATTTGCCCGCGGCGTCGATGGCTGTGCCGGAGCGTTTATTTGACCGCGCGCGGGCGGTGTCGGTGGATGCTTCGTTGAGGCAGCTTGTGCATTGCATTGCCGCAAGTGCGATGGGCCACACACCGGCCGCTGACGATCTGAGCACGCGGCGGTTTCACTGGGATGCCGCCGCGCGTTTGTGCGCGGCCATGCTGGCGGACGCCGGTACGACGCGATCCGCAACGGTCAGTGGCGCGCTGGGCGCAGGTCTCGACTTCGCACGCATCGACCGCTGGTTACGCGCGCATTTGTCGGAGTCGTTACGCATCGCCGATCTTGCCGCGCATTGCGGCTTCGGCATGCGGCGTTTCCATCAGTTGTTCATCGAAGCGTTCGGTGAGACGCCGAATCGCTATCTGCAGCGTCTGCGGCTCGATACCTCGATCACCCTGCTCGCGGATCCCCGGCATTCGTTGACCGATATCGCGCTTGATGTCGGCTTCGGCGATCAAAGCGCCTATACGCACGCTTTTACGCGGCGTTTTGGGCTCGCGCCGGGTCAATGGCGCGCCGTACGCCACTGACCCCAGCTGCGGGCCCGAAAACAACTTACGACCTGAGATTTACCCCGCCAGGCCGCGCGCCAGATCGTTGCGGATATCGCCCGCATTCTCCAGCCCGACCGCCAGACGAATCAGCCCTTCCGAAATGCCCGCTGCCGCACGCGCTTCGGGCGTGATGCGGCTGTGCGTCGTCGTAGCAGGATGGGTGATGGTCGTGCGCGTATCGCCGAGGTTTGCGGTGATCGAACAGATCTTCGTACCGTCGATCACGCGCCATGCATTCGCACGCTGCGCTTCGGGCGTGTCGCCCTTCAACTCGAACGACACAACCGCTCCACCCGCTTTCTGCTGACGTTTGGCAATTTCGTACTGCGGATGCGATTCCAGTCCCGGATAGAACACGCGATTCACCGCCGGATGCGCTTCAAGCCAGCGGGCGATTTCCAGCGCGTTATCGGACTGCTTTTCAACGCGCAGTGAAAGCGTTTCCATGCCCTTGAGCAACACCCACGCGTTGAACGCGGACAGTGTCGGCCCGGCGCTGCGCACGAACGGGAACACCTTTTCCATGATGAACTGCTTCGAGCCGACCAGCGCACCGCCAAGCACGCGGCCTTGGCCGTCGAGGAACTTGGTGGCCGAATGCATCACGACGTCCGCGCCGAGCCTCAACGGCTGCTGCAGCGCCGGGCTGCAGAAGCAGTTGTCGACCACGAACAACGCGTTCGACGCCTTCGCAATCTTGCCGATCGCTTCGATATCGGCGATCTCGGTCAGCGGATTCGATGGCGTTTCAAGGAAGAACATCTTCGTCTCGGGACGCACGGCTTCTTTCCACGCGTCCAGATCCGTCGGATCGACAAACGTAGTCACAATGCCAAACTTGCTGAAGATCTGCGAGAACATGCCGAGTGTCGAACCGAACAGGCTCCGCGAGCTGACGAGGTGATCGCCAGCCTGCAACGCCGACATCACCACCGACATGATCGCGCTCATGCCCGAGGCCGTCGCGATGCAAGCCTCGCCGCCTTCGAGCGCGGCCAGACGGTCCTGGAACATCGTGACCGTAGGGTTCGTGAAGCGCGAGTAGGTGTAGTTGTCCTCGGAATTCTTGAAGCGTTCGGCAGCGTCGGCGGCGCTTGTGAACACAAAGCTCGACGTCAGGAAAATCGCTTCCGAATGCTCGTTGAAGTCGCTACGCAGCGTGCCCGAGCGGACTGCGAGGGTGTCGAAATTCAGGGAGTCGTCCATGTTGGTTCTAGTTCCATTTTCCACGTGTCGTCACGTGTTGCCACGTTTTCCAGACCGGCGCTTAACGCGTATTGCTTGCCGTCCATCGTCAAGCTGGATGAACGTCAAACGCGCCGGCAACAAAAAAGCCCGCTTTGCGTCGGCATAAGCGGGCTTCATGTGCGGGGGAAAGCTGGAGCGGCGGCGGACGGTTGCTACATTTCCACCGTTCGCTTTAGCTGTTTTGGGTTGCCCCGCGTCCGCAAGCTGAGATCAAATCGACGCAAGCCACTATCCTAACATGCGTGGCGCGCGGCGTGCATCTGCATGGCCCACGCGCCCCGTGCGATGGATTACTCCACCGACAGTTGCAGGTGCAGTTGCGAGCGCGCTGCACCACCTTCCATTGCTTCGCTGGCGGTGTCGCGGTCCGATTGCGCGGACGGTGCGAGACGCGCGGTTTCAATGCGGTCGAGGTATTCGGTGGTGACGTCGCCGGTGATGTAGTTGCCGTCGAAGCACGACGCTTCGAATTCCTTCAGCGCCGGGTTGATGTCGCGCACAGCCTGCTTCAGGGCCTCGACGTCCTGGTACACCAGGTGATCCGCGCCGATCATGCGTGCGACTTCATCATCGGTGCGGCCGTGGGCGACGAGTTCACCGCGCGTCGGCATGTCGATACCGTAGACGTTCGGGAATTTCACCGGCGGCGCCGCCGAGGCGAAGATGACCTTGTTCGCGCCGGCGAAGCGGGCCATCTGCACGATTTCGTGCGAGGTCGTGCCGCGCACGATCGAGTCGTCCACGATCAGCACGTTCTTGCCCTTGAATTCGATCGCCATCGCATTGAGCTTCTGGCGCACCGACTTCTTGCGCACAGCCTGGCCCGGCATGATAAACGTGCGGCCAACGTAGCGGTTCTTGAAGAAGCCTTCGCGATATTCAACACCGAGCTTCTTGGCGACCTGCATTGCCGCAGGGCGCGACGAATCGGGGATGGGCATCACCACGTCGATCGGCACATCCGGCAATTCACGCTTGATCTTCTCTGCGAGGTAATCGCCCATGCGCAGACGCACGTTGTAGACCGGCACGCCATCGAGCACCGAGTCCGGACGTGCGAGATACACAAGTTCGAAAATACACGGATTCAGGCTCGCGTTCGGCGCGCATTGTTGCGAATGCAGATTGCCTTCGATGTCGATGAACAGCGCTTCGCCCGGCGCCACATCGCGCACGAATTCGAAGCCGATGCCTTCAATGGCTACCGATTCCGATGCAACGATCCACTCCACGCCATGCGCCGTTTCCTGCTTGCCCAGACACAGCGGGCGGATACCGAACGGGTCGCGGAAAGCCAGCAGGCCGTAGCCGGCGATCAGCGAAACGATCGCATACGAACCATGCACGCGGCGATGCACGCCCGAGACCGCCTTGAACACAGATGCCGGATCGATTTGCAGGCCGGAAGTGGAGAGTTGCAGTTCGTGCGCGAGCACGTTGAGCAGCACTTCGGTATCGGAATTGGTGTTGATGTGGCGGCGGTCGACGCGGAACATCTCGTCTTTCAGTTGCTGCCAGTTGGTCAGATTGCCGTTGTGAGCGAGGATGATGCCGAACGGTGCGTTCACGTAGAACGGTTGGGCTTCCTCTTCACTCGACGCCGAACCGGCCGTCGGGTACCGCACCTGGCCGATGCCAGTGTTGCCGGGCAGGCTGCGCATGTTACGCGTGCGGAACACGTCGCGCACCATGCCGTTAGCCTTGTGCATGTGGAAATTGCTGCCGTTCGCCGTCGCGATGCCGGCTGCGTCCTGACCGCGGTGCTGCAGGAGCAGCAGGCTGTCATAGATCAGCTGATTGACCGGAGATTGGGAAACTACGCCTACGATGCCGCACATGGCATGTCCTTCAAAGGTACGAAATTCGTGACGGCGGCCGGTGCCGGGGAAGCATCCGGGTCGCGCCGATGTCCTGCGTACTTCCTGCAACGCCTCGCCGGCTTGTGATCGTCACACACGGACGTAAGCAGCGAGTGTCTCGGGAAGCAGCGGTTTCAGTTCGTGCACGCCTTGGACCGCGTAGGGCCGCAACAAGGCGTTGCGCCAGAATTCCTGCTGGGGCAGTTCGGTCAGGCCTGCGAGGGCGACCAGAATCAGCACCAGGATGACCCCGCGAACGAGGCCGAACATCAAACCCAGCGAGCGGTCCACACCGCTCAAACCGGACGCCTGCACGAGCCGGCTCAACAGCGCGTTGGCGACACCCACCACCAGCATCACGCCGATCACCAGCAAGGCAAAAGCCAGCAGCCATTGAGTCAAAGCGCCACCCGGCCACCTGGCGGGCATATACGGCACCACATAGCCGACGAAATGGCAGGCAATCAAAAACGCTGCAACCCAGCCGATCAGCCCGAATATCTCGGACAGAAAACCGCGCCAACCGCCCCGCAGGGCCGACAAACCTATCACCGCCATTACAGCGTAGTCGAAGGCAGTGAACATCGCTGACTTACTGTGCCGAGCCGTTGTTCGAGCCCGACGTCAGGCCGGCTTCACGGACCTTCGCAATCGCTGCCGAGGCGGCGGTCCGGTCAGCGAACGGGCCTGCGCGCAGAAGCGTACGGGTCGTGCCGTCAGCCTGTTTCCTGTGCTCGATATATGCGGGCACTCCCGCTGCTTTCAACTTGGACGTCCAGGCTTTCGCGCTCGCGTCGTCCGGGAACGAACCCAGTTGCACCGCGAAACGGCTGCCCGGCGGCGAGGCCGGCGTGCCGGAATCGGCATCTGCGGCGGCCGCGTCGGGGTTGCTTGTGGTCGCGGTGGCGTTCGTATTGTTCGTGTTGGCGGCGCTTTGAGTCGGCGCAGGGGTCGGCTTAGACGGTTTCTTCGAAGCAGGCACTTGCGTCGACGCCACAGCGGACGCTTGCGACTTGCTGCTCTTGCCGGCTTGCGCCGGTGCAGCGGCCGTGCCCTGCTGCGTCATGGTGTTTGTCGGAGCGGGCGCGGCCGGAGCCGGCGCTACGCCGGAGGCTGCGAGGGCGCTATTCGCGCTATCTGGGGCCGGATTATCAGGTGCGACACCTGCCTGGGTGTCTTCATCGGCAGCGGCCGCTTTGGGCGCCGGACGGGTGGGGATATCGATGGCGATATCGTCCGTTACAGGTTTCGGATGCGAATCCAGCACCATGGGCAGGATCACGACCGCTGCCACCACCATGGCTATCGCGCCTACCAGGCGGCGACGCGCGCGCTGTTTTTCAGGCAACGTAGGGTCGAGCAGCATTGCATCAGCGTCAGGCCGTTCCGTGCGGCGGGTGGTTCGCCGCTCCACGCGCTCGCCACGGGCGGCCCGGGTGGAACTCGTATTTGCGCCACGCCGGGTAGGCGTGTCGTCTTTCTTGCCGAACGAGAAAATTCCCATGAATGGCTTGGTTCGAGGCTGCCGCCCGTTCAGTGTTGCTGCGATTTACGGTAGGCCATTACGCCGGCTACCGTATAGAAACTGCCGAAAACCACGATTCTATCATTCTCCGAGGCCCGTTTTAGCGCGTCTTGGAAAGCCTCGGCCGGCGATTCGAACCGCGTGATGCTGCTATCGGGGCCATCCGTCACACCGCACTCGCGCAGGGTGGCGTCGAGAAACTCGGCGGACGCCGCTCGCGGGCTCGGCAGACCGGTTACGCACCAATGGGCGACTTCGCCTTTCAGGTGTTCGATCACGCCAGCGATGTCCTTGTCGCGCATCGCGCCAAATACGGCATACGTGTACGGAAAATAACCCATATTGCCGAGATTCTGCGATAAAACTGCAGCAGCATGTGGGTTGTGACCAACATCGAGGACGATGGCCGGTTTGCCCGGCAGCACCTGAAAACGGCCCGCCAGTTCGACGTTCGCCAGACCCAGACGGATGTCCTGCGCGGAAACAGGCAGACGGTCCCGCAAAGCCTCGAGGCCCGCCAGCGCGGCGGAGGTATTGATGAGCTGATTCGCGCCGCGCAGCGCCGGGTAGGCGAGCGCTGAGCGGCGCAGCGTGCGGCCCACATAGCTCCATTGCTGACGCTCGCTGCCGGCCTGGCCTTCATAGCGAAAATCGCGGCCGAAGAGCCATAGATCGGCTCCGATCGCTTCTGCATGATCAATCAGCGTTTGTGGCGGCACCGGGTCCGCGCAGATCGCCGGCCTGCCGGCGCGGAAAATGCCGGCTTTCTCGAAGCCGATTTTCTCGCGCGTATCGCCGAGGTATTCGGTGTGATCGATGTCGATGCTCGTGACGATCGCACAATCGGCGTCGAGGATGTTGACCGCATCGAGACGTCCGCCGAGGCCCACCTCGAGAATGACCGCATCCAGCCCGCTCGCGGCAAACAGATGCATGATGGCCAGCGTCGTGAATTCGAAGTACGTCAACGAGACCGGTTCCGCGAGGCTCAGGCGCGCCGCTTCGACCGCCTCGAAATGTGCCAGCAGGTCGGCGTCGCTCGCCACCTCGCCGTTTACCCGCGCCCGTTCGTTGAACGTAAGGAGATGCGGGGAAGTGTGGCAACCCACTCGATAACCTGCGCGCAGCAAGATCGTTTCGAGGATCGCACACGTCGAGCCTTTGCCGTTGGTGCCGCCCACCGTGATCACCGGGCAGTCGAACGACAGTTGCAGCGCGTCGCGCACCTTGCTGATCCGCGTCAGCCCCATGTCGATACCGACCGGATGCGCGGATTCGAGGTGCTTGAGCCAGGCGTCGAGAGTCGGGAATGTGGTGGTCATCTGCTGCGTCGGTTAGGCGGTGTTGCGAACTTGCGCGAGACCGCGATTATCCCGGAAATGACAGCGCGCCGCTTGATGACCTCTCGCGGCGCGCTGTTTTTACACTGCCGTGCTGTGTAGCGCGGCATCGAAGGCTTTTGTGGCAGCTGCGTTCGTTACGTTCGCTGCGTTCGTTCAGGCTACCGCGTCAGCCGGCTGGCGGGACATCAGAGCCATCAGACGCGCGATTTCCTCACGCAGCTTGCGACGATCGACGATCATGTCGACCGCGCCCTTCGTCAGCAGGAATTCGGCACGCTGGAAGCCTTCCGGCAGCTTTTCGCGCACGGTTTGCTCGATCACTCGAGGGCCGGCAAAGCCGATCAGCGCCTTCGGCTCCGCGATCACCACGTCGCCGAGGAACGCGAAGCTCGCCGACACGCCGCCCATGGTTGGATCGGTCAGCACCGAGATGAACGGCAGCTTGGCGTCGGACAGCTTGGTCAGCATTGCCGTGGTCTTGGCCATCTGCATCAGCGACAACAGGCTTTCCTGCATCCGCGCGCCGCCCGAAGCGGTGAAGCAGATAAACGGCACGTTCTGCTCGAGTGCGTTCTGCGCGCCGCGTGCGAAGCGCTCGCCGACTACCGAACCCATCGAGCCGCCCATGAACGAGAACTCGAAGCAGGCCACCACGCACGGCAGCGTGTGAATCGCGCCACCCATGACGACCATCGCGTCGGTTTCGTCGGTTTCATCCATCGCCTCTTTCAGGCGTTCCGGGTACTTGCGGCTGTCCTTGAACTTGAGTGCATCGACCGGCAGGATCTCCTGGCCGATTTCGTAGCGGCCTTCCGGATCGAGCAGACCGTCGAGGCGCTCACGTGCGCCGATGCGCATGTGATGGTCGCACTTCGGGCACACGTGCAGATTGGCCTCGACGTCGTTGCGGTACAGCACCGCTTCGCACGACGGGCACTTGATCCACAGGCCTTCCGGAATCCCTTTACGGTTTTTCGGATCGGTTTGCTTGATTTTGGGTGGCAGCAGCTTGTCGAGCCAGCTCATGGTGATTCCTTCTTGGGTCTTCGGTACGCACAACGGCGGGGATAAACCCCGCCGCAAGCCTACAGCAGACAAAAAATAACGGTTATCGGGCGGTCGCGCCAATGCCGTCGAGCGCCTCGCGGATCTCCGCGATGAAACGCGTCAGCGTCTCGGCGGCTGCCTCCGGTGCGGCTTTTTCGAGCAATTGCACGATACGGCTGCCGATCACGACGGCATCGGAGACTTCGGCCACCAAGCGCGCTGTCTGGGCGTCCCGGATGCCAAAACCGACGCCCACCGGCAGGGGAACGCGCGACTTGATGGCGGGGATTTTACTCGCGATGCTGGAAACGTCCAGATTTGCCGCTCCGGTGACCCCTTTCAGCGACACATAGTAGACGTAGCCGCTGGCGATTTTGCCGACTTCAGCGATGCGATCGTCAGTCGACGTGGGGGCGAGCAGGAAGATAGGGTCGATGCCAGAAGATCGCATCTTTTCGGCGAAGATCACAGACTCTTCCGGCGGATAATCGACCACTAGCACACCATCCACGCCGGCTTCCTGCGCCGCTGCAGCGAACGCCTCAACGCCCATCCGTTCGATCGGATTGGCATAGCCCATCAGCACGACCGGCGTCTTGTCATCGCGCTCGCGAAACTTCTTCACGTCGGCCAGCACGTGGCGCAGCGAGACGCCATGCGCCAGCGCGCGCTCCGACGAGGCCTGGATGACCGGGCCGTCGGCCATCGGATCGGAGAACGGGACACCCAGTTCGATCACGTCCGCGCCGCCGGCGGCCAGCGCGTGCATGAACTCGACGGTGCGAGCCGGATCCGGATCGCCCGCCGTCATGAATGGGATCAGTCCTTTCTTGCCTTGCGCAGCCAATGCTGCAAATGTGTTCTTGATACGGGACATGGAAATTTTCTCGAAAATAGTTAGCTGCGCGTTCGTTGCTTTTTGGAGCCTATTCCCTGATTTTTACAACCTGTTCGGCGCTATATACGCGCTTAGGGGCGTTAGCTCAGGTTTCAACATCCACAGATGCAACGGGCGTGGCGGGTTCGGTCAGCGCAACCGGCGCGGCCGCGCTGACGCGTTCACGCGCTATCGCGCAGTAACTTTCATTAATTTCATAGCCGACGAATTCGCGCCTCTGACGTGCGCAAGCGACTGCCGTGGTGCCGCTACCCATGAACGGGTCAAGCACGCGGCCGCCCGGCGGGCAGCTCGCGAGCACCATCCGCTCGACGATCTCCAAAGGTTTCTGGGTCGGGTGATCGACCCGCTCGGCATGCTGCCGATGCAGGCGCGATACCGACCAGACATCCTTCGGGTTATAGCCTTGCTCCAGCCACTTGCTGCCTTCGAACAACTTGCGCGAACGCGCCTTCTTCGTGATGGCATCGTACGGGATGCGGACGGGATCGAGATCGAAGTAGTAATCCTTCGACACCGCGAAAAAGCCGACGTTGTCGTGCACGGACGTGAAGCGACGGGTGGTGCCGCCCATGCTCGGCACGCGCCGGTCCCAGATGATCTCGTTGACCATCGTGAGACGAGTCTTCAGGAAGCAGAAGATTTCCGGTGCGTATTGCCACGTGCAAAAGATATACAGCGAACCGGACGGCTTGAGCTTCGGGATCGCCAGCTCAAGCCAGCTACGCGTCCAGGCGATAAAGTCGTCGCCCGAACGCATATCGGAGTCGTTGCCGTAGTCCTTGCCGAGCCCATACGGCGGATCGGCAAGGATCAGGTCGATCGACGCATCCGGCAGGTTCGCCACATCGGTCAGAAAATCGCGGTTCAAGAGCTGAATACCGGCGGGCACCACAGGCAAAGCAGCCGGAGACGCCAATGCAGGCGCCTCGGTTGCTTCGACCTGGGGCGTTTCGGCTTGAGCTGTTACAGCCTCGGCCATCGCGGCCTCAGTCGCTCCAGCCTCGGGGTCGTCGATCGCCGGTTGCGGCTCGTCGAACTCGTCGCGCATCGTCGCGGCGCTCAGAACGTGATACCCGATCGCTCAGCGACCGTGTGCATGTCCTTGTCGCCGCGACCCGACAGGTTCACCAGAAGGCACTTGTCCTTCGGCAAGGTCGGCGCGAGTTTGGCCGCATAGGCCAGCGCGTGGCTCGATTCGAGCGCCGGAATGATGCCCTCGATCCGGCAGCAATCGTGGAACGCCTTGAGCGCTTCTTCGTCGGTGATGCCGACGTATTGCGCACGGCCAGTTTCGTGCAACCAGGCGTGCTCCGGGCCGACGCCCGGATAGTCGAGACCCGCCGACACCGAATGCGTCTCGATAATCTGGCCGTTTTCGTCCTGCAGCAGATAGGTGCGGTTACCGTGCAAGACTCCCGGGCTACCGCCGATCAGCGAAGCCGCATGGCGACCCGTGTCGAGGCCATCCCCGGCAGCTTCAACGCCGATCAACTGCACTTCTTTGTCATCGATATATGGGTAAAAGATGCCCATCGCGTTAGATCCACCGCCCACGCACGCGATTACCGCATCCGGCTGACGGCCGACCAGTTCGGGCATCTGCACCTTGCACTCATCGCCGATCACGCGCTGGAAATCGCGCACCATCATCGGATACGGATGCGGACCCGCGACCGTGCCAATGATGTAGAACGTGCTTTCGACGTTGGTGACCCAGTCGCGCATTGCTTCGTTGAGCGAGTCTTTCAGCGTTTTGGATCCCGATTCGACCGGCACAACGGTAGCGCCAAGCAGTTTCATGCGATACACGTTGGCGGCCTGCCGGCGTACGTCCTCCGAACCCATGTAGACCACGCACTCCATGCCGAAGCGGGCAGCAATGGTCGCCGTGGCGACCCCGTGCTGCCCCGCGCCGGTTTCCGCGATCACTCGCTTCTTGCCCATGCGTTTGGCGAGCAGGGCCTGGCCGATTACGTTGTTGATCTTGTGGGCGCCAGTGTGATTCAGGTCTTCACGCTTGAGGAAAACCTGAGCGCCGCCAAGCAGTTCGCTCCAGCGCTGAGCATGATAAATCGGGGAAGGACGGCCAACGAAGTGCTTCAGTTCGCGTTCATATTCAGCAACGAACTCGGGGTCTTTCTGGAATTTTTCGTAGGCTTCACGCAGCTCGTTGAGTGCATGGACCAACGTTTCAGCGACGAACACGCCGCCAAATTGGCCGAAATGGCCTCGTTCATCGGGCAAGTTATACATGGTGTCACTCTTCTCAGTGTACCGGACCGCCCGCTTCGTGCGAGGCCGGCTCCGGCGGAATCACTCTGCGTCCGCCGCGCGCACTGCGCGTACGAACGCCGCCATCCGGGCATGATCTTTCACGCCCTTGGCGCCCGCTACTTCGATGCCGCTCGAGACATCGACCGCGTACGGGCGCACGCGATGAATCGCATCACTGACGTTTTGCGCGTTCAACCCACCACTCAAAACGGCCCGACGCGCGAGCTCTGCTGGAATAAGTGACCAATCGAAAACCTTCCCGCCGCCGCCATAGCCTTCGACATGGGTGTCGAACAGAAGAGCGCTGGCAGCTGCATAGTTAAGTGCCGATTTTACCAAATCGGCTTGCTGAGTATCGGCCTCAACCCGCAAAGCGCGCAACCAAGGCAAACCCGCAACGCTGGCGAGCGCCTCACACTGCTGAGGCGTCTCGTCGCCGTGGAACTGTAGCAGGGTGAGCGGAACGTTGCTTACCACCTCGCGCATCCACTCGGGCGACGCGTTCACGAACAGCCCTACCACCGACACGAACGGCGGGACGTCCCGCACCAGTTCGAGCGCCTGCGCTACGTTAATCGAGCGCGAACTGGGCGGATAGAAATTGAGGCCGATAGCATCCGCGCCGAGGTCGATGGCGTGGGCCACGTCCTCGGGCTTCGACAACCCGCACAGCTTGATGCGGGTCCGATGGGGCGCCGCGGCTTGCGTCGCGCCCTCCTGCTGGGGTGCGCCGGCCGCGGCCGGCTGGTTCAAGGTGGTTGAATTCATGATTGCGCTGATTCGGTCCAAACGGTACTCCACGGCACACTGGCCGCCTGCGCAGCGGGCACCGCGAATTCCTGAGGATAGCCCACTTGCGCGAGATATAGGCCGTCAGGCATGAAAGTAGGGGCGGCCTGATTGCGATCGCGGCTCGCCAGCACATCGGCCATCCACGCCGCAGGATAGCGCCCACGTCCGACTGCCACGAGACAGCCCATCAGATTGCGCACCATGTGGTGCAGGAAGGCGTTGGCGCGGAAGCGGAAGTGGATGAAGTCGCCCTGCTGCCGCACGTCGATCTGGTACAGATGCTTGACTGGTGTTTTCGCCTGGCATTCCGACGAACGGAACGCTGAAAAATCGTTCTCGCCGATCAGATAAGCGGCGGCGGCGCGCATCGCCTCGACGTCGAGCGGCGTGTGCACCCAGCCGGCGCGTTCGGCCAGCATCGGCGAGCGGACCGGGTGGACGTACAGCGCGTAGTAATAGGTCCGCTCGAACGCCGAAAAGCGCGCGTGGAACGTCTCCGGCATCGGCTTCGCCCACTGAACCGCGACCGTTTTGGGCAGAAACGCATTGGTGCCGCGCACCCACGAGAAATCCGTACGATCCAGTTCGGTGTCGAAATGCACGACCTGTCCGAGGCCGTGCACGCCGGTATCGGTACGGCCGGCCACCACGGTCTGCAGGGGCGTCTGCGCAAATTCGCGGAGCGCTCTTTCGAGCGCATCCTGGACCGTCTTGCCATGCGGCTGCGACTGCCAGCCGCAAAATGCCGAGCCGTCGTACTGGATTCCTAGCGCAATCCGTGTCACGGCGGGCATTACGACAGAGGCCGCAGCGTCGACAGCAACGCCCGCGCTTCGCTGCGCGTGGCAGCGTCGTTCGTATCAATCACTTCCTGGATCAGCGCTCGCGCGCCGGCCAGATCGCCCAGTTCGATGTACTCGGAGGCCAGATCGAGCTTGTTGCGGGCAATCCGGACCAGGTCATGCGGCGTGAACGACGGCAGCGGTTGCGCGGGACTCGGCGGCAACTCCAGATCGAAGTCCAGATTCAGCGCGCCGAAGCCGGCAGCGCCTAGCCCGGCGACGGCCGCTGGGCCTGCCGTGCCTGCAGCGATTTCTTCGGCGACAGGGAGTGAGCCCGCGGAACCGTGCATGAAGGCGTGCTGCGCGGTGATTACGGGCTCCACAACCGGCTGCGTCGACAGCGAAGCAGGTGGCGTTACCGGCGTGGCTGGCGATACTGGCTCCGTGCGCGGCGGCAAAGCCATGTCGAGGCTGCCGAAGGCGTCGACTGCGTCGCGGGGGAAGCTGCTTGCGGCGGCCGGCTCAGATGGGGCGTCGCTGAGGGGCTGCTCTGCCGGGGATGCGTTTTCCTCGACCTGCGGCGCCTGTTCGAATGTTTCGGGCGCGGAGGGCTGTTCGTGCGCCGATGGGGAAAATGCCTCGGGCGACAGCGATTCTCCGTGCGGCACCGGTTCAGATGCCTCGGGTGTCAGCGGCTCGCCCCACTCCGGCTCAAGTTGCGGCGGCGAGGGGAGCGGCTGCGGGGCTCCTGCGTGATCGAGCGACGGCTCGGCGGGATGTTGGCCGAATGGCGACCCCGCTTGCGGCTCGCCAAGCGGCGCCGGTGCACCGAAATCCATCTGCGGATGCGGCGGTTCGTTGCGTTCAAGCGGCGGCTCTTCGGCAACACTCTCCTCAGAGGGATGCGCCGCGGGCTCGGTCCATTGATTCGGGCCGGCCGGCGCAGGGTGGATCGGATGCTCGATCGCTGGGTGGAACTGGTCTGGACGCAATACGTCAGTCCCGGGTTCTATGACCGGGGCGTGATCGGCCGAGGCGGTGGTGTCTTCGAAGGAGAACGGTGCAGAAGTGTGCTCGGCCGGTTCGTACGTCGCTGTTTCGCTCTCTGCTGACTTCCGTACTGCGGCCTCGTGCTCTTCCACTTCATGCGAGGCCGCTTCTTCATGAGATGCCGCGTCATGAGCCGCTGCCTCGTGCTCTGCGATCTGCCGGGCCGTTGCCTCCCGATCCGCCAATTCACGTGCAGTTGCTTCCTCGTGCGCAGCAGCCTCGCGAGCCGCTGCTTCGCGCTCTGCAGCCTGTTGGGCTGCCGCCTCACGCTCCGCGGCTTCACGTGCAGCCGCTTCCTCGTGTGCCGCAGCCTCACGGGCTGCTGCCTCGCGCTCTACGGCCTGCTGGGCTGCTGCCTCCCGCTCCGCCGCTTCACGGGTAGCCGCTTCTTCGTGTGCCGTAGCCTCGCCAGTTGCGGCTTCGCGCGCCGCGTACCCACCGGCAACCACTGGGTCAGACGTACCAATCTCATCATGCGGCGCGAAGTTATCCCGCGCCAGCACAGTCTCCGGCCCCGCCACGGCTTCAGTTTCAGACGCCCCGGCAACCTCCGCCGACGTCACGCGACTCTTACGCCGACGCATCCCTAGCGCAGCCAGCAAGGCGACCGCCGCTGCGCCGATTGCAGCGGCAAAGCCGAGGTTCACCGGGGACAAGTCGAAGCCGCCACTCTGAGTGTGCGAACTCGCCACAGCACCCGTGCTCTGCACATGAGTCCCGCTGGCAACGACCGCCGGACTGCTCTCAACCGTCGCAGGACCGCTCGCCGAAGCAGGCTGCGCCGGCTTGCCGCCGATGCCATGCTTTTGCAATTCCAACAGCACGCGGCTCTTCAGCGCGAGCAACTGTTGCAGACTGGAAACCTGCGTCGGAGCCTGCAAGGCCTGCGGAGCGGAGGAAGGCGTAACCGGCAGCGTCGCAGACGCAGACGCCGCGGAGGCGACCGATGCGCCGGTCGCCGGCTGGATCGAGCCCGTCCAGACATGCGCACCCACCGTTTGCGAGGCAGACGGCGCGACGGCTGTCGACGAAACGCCGGCAGGCGCCGAAGCCGCGCCAGACACCGCGCCGGACGCGGCCATAGCGGCCCCACTGCCGGCCAACGGCGCGCTAACGCCAGCGCCAGCAGCGGTGGCCGAACTCGCCTGAACCGCTGCACTCGCGAGCCCAGAGACGGCCGGAGCAGCCTGCATGGCAGCACTCGCTGCATTCGCCTGCCCACTGGCAGGCTGCGACGCAGCGCTGACCGCAGTACTTGCCGCGGTTGCCGTGGCCGCCGTAGCGGGTGAAGCCGCCGACGACGACGAACTCGCCGCTACAGCCGAACTTGCTGCCGCCCCCGATGGTGCCGAGGCCCCCGCGGCATCCGAAGCCACGATCGCCGCGCCCGTCGCATCCAGCGCCGGAATCGTCAGCACTGACCCCAGTCTCAGCCGGCTCGGGTCGTGCGACATAAACGCGTTCGGGTTTGCGTCGAACAAGGCCTTCGAGGCGCGCGCCAGCGTCGCGCGATCGTGCGACTGCGTGGCCGCGATCGCTACGTCATTCAGCGATTGCCCCGGATGAATCGAATACTGGCTGCCGGCGGCGAGCGGCGCGGAAGCACCGGCTGGCGCGCTGGCCGCGTCGACAGTCGCTGCCTGAGCGCCGGTTGCACCCCCACCCAGGCCGCCCAGCACGAAGGCCAGGCTAGCCGCGGCGGCGAACCGGCACACACGGCTGCGCGCGATAGCGCGACGGTAAGCGTGTCGGACGGTCATCTGGACCACGGGCGCGTCAGCGCTCAGCCCTTGTTTGCGGTTGGATTGAGACAAGATTTTGGGAGCACACCAATGAAAAAAGCGCCGCGCGAGCGCGACGCTTTTTGAGTTTTTACGCGTCGTAGCCGCGTAGTTTACTTTACTTGTCGAGCAGAATGCGCAGCATCCTGCGCAGCGGCTCTGCGGCGCCCCACAAGAGCTGGTCGCCAACCGTGAAAGCCGACAGATATTCGCCGCCCATCGCCAGCTTGCGCAGACGTCCAACCGGCACCGTCAGCGTGCCCGTGACCACCGCCGGTGACAGATCGCGGATCGACGCTTCGCGCTCGTTCGGCACAACCTTGACCCAGTCATTGGCCGAGGCGAGGATGCTGCTCACCTCGTCGAGCGGCACGTCTTTCTTCAGCTTGATCGTCAAAGCCTGCGAGTGGCAGCGCATGGCGCCGATGCGCACGCACAATCCGTCCACCGGGATCGAACCGGGCGTGCCCATGGCCGGCTTGCCGAGGATCTTGTTGGTTTCCGCGCCGCCCTTCCACTCTTCCTTGGACATGCCGTTGCCGAGGTCCTTGTCGATCCACGGAATCAGCGAACCGGCGAGCGGCACGCCGAAATGCTCGGTCGGCATGCGGTCGCTGTTCATCGCGGCGAGCACGCGGCGGTCGATATCCAAGATCGCCGACGACGGATCCGCCAGATCTTCCTTGGCCGAGCCATACAGCGTGCCCATCTGTTGCAGCAATTCACGCATGTTCTGCGCGCCCGCGCCCGATGCAGCCTGATACGTCATGGCCGTCATCCAGTCGACGAGGTTTTCGCGGAACAGGCCACCCAGCGCCATCAGCATCAGGCTGACCGTGCAGTTGCCGCCGATAAAATTCTTCTGACCCTTCACCAGCGCGTTCTTGATCACGTCGAGGTTGACCGGATCGAGAATGATGACGGCGCCGTCCTTCATACGCAGCGACGAAGCCGCGTCGATCCAGTAGCCGTTCCAGCCCGCTGCGCGCAGCTTCGGGAACACGTCATTGGTGTAGTCGCCGCCCTGGCAGGAGATGATGGCGTCGCACTTCTTCAGGTCGTCGATGCTCGAGGCATCTTTGAGCTTGGTCTCGTTTTTAGCGAACGACGGCGCGTTGCCGCCCGCGTTGCTGGTGCTGAAAAACACCGGTTCGATCAGATCGAAATCGCCTTCCTGCTGCATACGCTGCATCAGGACGCTGCCGACCATGCCGCGCCAACCTACGAGACCTACGTTCATGACACTTACCCTTCGAGTGGAGGCTTCCCCGCATCTTTGCCCGCAGTGACCGCGCGGGGAAGATGGGCGGGCACGACGGACGATCAGCGAATCGTGATCGTTTTCGGGGTAATTGCTTTAATCAGCGTTTTGACGCTAATGGCGAGCTCAACCACACGGGCCGTTTTGCCGTGATGGTTAGAAATCGAGGTGATTTGGTGAGCGCTAGCCATTTCTACAGTCTACACGAAAACCGGATTTGGGCGGCCTGATTCGCCGCTTTTGCGCGCGAATGGGCCGGATTTCGGGCCATTCGCGCGTGTGCGCGTGTCGGACTTACGACATCGTCACTACGTCTTTACGGGCCACGAAACGTTCGCGGCCCGGGTAAAACACAACGCCAACAACAGCCTTAAAGCGCGGCGACGACAGCATCGCCCATCGCCGCAGTACCGACCTGCTTGCAACCCGGCGTGAGGATGTCGCCAGTACGGAAGCCTTGCTCCAGCACCTTCTTCACGGCGGCTTCGATGCGATCGGCCTGTTCGGCCTTGTTCAGCGAATAACGCAGCATCATCGCGGCGGACAGGATCGTGGCCAGCGGATTCGCCACGCCCTTGCCGGCGATATCCGGCGCCGACCCATGCGACGGCTCGTACAAGCCCTTATTGTTCTTGTCGAGCGACGCCGACGGCAGCATGCCGATCGAACCCGTCAACATAGCGGCTTCATCGGAAAGGATGTCGCCAAACATGTTGCCGGTGACGATTACGTCGAACGACTTCGGCGCCTTCACCAGTTGCATGGCCGCGTTGTCGACGTACATGTGCGACAGCTCGACGTCCGCGTATTCCTTCGAGACATCGATCATGATGTCCTTCCAGAATTGCGACGTTTCGAGCACGTTGGCCTTGTCGACCGAAGTCAGTTTCTTGCCGCGCTTTTGCGCTGCCTGGAAAGCAACGTGCGCGATGCGGCGCACTTCCGGCTCCGAATACCGCATCGTGTCGAAACCTTCCTTCGCGCCGGCAAACGGGCCGTCCGGTGCGTCACGCAGACCGCGCGGTGCGCCGAAGTAAATATCGCCATTCAGTTCGCGCACGATCAGGATGTCGAGGCCCGAAACGATCTCTTCCTTCAGCGACGACGCACCCGTCAATTGCGGATAGCAGATCGCCGGACGGAAGTTCGCGAACAGTTGCAGATGCTTACGCAGACCCAGAATGGCCTGCTCGGGACGCAGCGCGCGTTCGAGCTTGTCGTACTTCCAGTCGCCGACGGCGCCGAACAGGATCGCATCGGCTTCCTTCGCGAGCGCGAGCGTCGAATCGGGCAGCGGATGGCCCTTGGCTTCGTAACCCGCGCCGCCAACGGGCGCTTCTTCGAGCTCGAATTTCTCGCCGAGCACATTCAGAACCTTGACGGCTTCCTTGACGATTTCCGGACCGATGCCGTCGCCGGGCAACACTGCGATCTTCATGCGAATTTCCTTGATTGTTTTCTTTTAAACCTGGGCACGCAAAAGCGCTACCGCCTCAAACTCAGGCGTGCACTTAACCGACGATACGGTGGCCCAGCCACGGCTGCTTCGTCAGACGCTCTGCTTCGAACTGACGAATCTTGTCAGCGTGACGTAGCGTCAGGCCGATATCGTCGAAACCATTCAGCAGGCAGTACTTACGGAAGCCGGCAACTTCGAACGGGTACTCGGTGCCGTCGCCGATGCGCACGGTCTGCGCTTCGAGATCGATGGTCAGCTCGAAACCGTTGAACGCGTACGTTTCGTTGAACAGATGATCCACCTGTTGCTCTGTGAGCACGATCGGCAGCAGACCGTTCTTGAAGCAGTTGTTGTAGAAGATGTCTGCGAAGCTCGGCGCGATGATCGCGCGGAAGCCGTACTGCTGCAGCGCCCACGGTGCGTGCTCACGCGAGCTGCCGCAGCCGAAATTCTTGCGCGCCAGCAGGATCGACGCGCCTTGATAGCGCGGCTGGTTCAGCACGAAGTCGGGATTCAGCGGGCGCTTCGAATTGTCCTGACCCGGCTCGCCGTGGTCGAGGTAACGCCATTCGTCGAACGCATTCGGACCGAAGCCCGTGCGCTTGATCGACTTCAGGAACTGCTTCGGAATGATCGCGTCCGTGTCGACGTTTTCGCGATCCAACGGCGCCACGACGCCGGTATGTACGATGAATTTATCCATGGCCCATCACCCATCAGAGTAAAGACCGGCGGCTGCGCCACTGGGCGCGCCGCCGGTGGAATCGAAACAGAATCGCAGCGGCTTAGCCGAGCTTGCGAATATCGACGAAGTGACCTTCGATGGCAGCAGCAGCAGCCATCGCCGGACTCACGAGGTGAGTACGCCCACCTGCGCCCTGACGGCCTTCGAAGTTGCGGTTAGACGTGGACGCGCAACGCTCGCCCGGATCCAGCCGGTCCGCGTTCATTGCGAGGCACATCGAGCAGCCTGGCTCGCGCCATTCGAAACCGGCGTTGGTAAAGACCTTATCCAGCCCTTCACGCTCAGCCTGCGCCTTAACCAGACCCGAGCCCGGCACGACCATCGCCAGACGGATGTTCGGCGCGACGCGGCGGCCCAGCTTGCGCACGACATACGCTGCGGCGCGCAAGTCTTCGATACGCGCGTTGGTGCACGAGCCGATAAAAATCTTGTCCGGCTTGATGGATTCGATCGGCAGATTCGGTTCGAGCGCCATGTACTTCAGCGCACGTTCCATCGCGTCGCGCTTGACCGGATCTTTCTCGCGTTCCGGATCCGGCACGCGGCCATCGATTGCGGTCACCATCTCCGGCGACGTACCCCATGTGACTTGCGGCACGATTTCCGCAGCATTCAGTTCGACGACGCGGTCGAACTTCGCACCGTCATCCGATTTGAACTGCTTCCAGTATTCGACTGCGTGATCCCACTCGACGCCTTCCGGCGAGAACGGACGACCCTTCAGATATTCGATTGTCGTGTCGTCAACGGCGACCATGCCAGCCCGCGCGCCGCCTTCGATCGCCATGTTGCAGACGGTCATGCGGCCTTCCATGCTGAGCGCGCGGATTGTCGAACCGCCGAACTCGATGGCATAGCCCGTACCGCCTGCCGTACCGATCTTGCCGATAATGGCGAGCACGATGTCCTTCGCGGTACAACCGCGCGGCAATTGCCCTTCGACCTTCACCAGCATGTTCTTGCTCTTCTTCTGCAAGAGCGTTTGCGTAGCCAGCACGTGCTCGACTTCCGAAGTGCCGATACCGTGCGCGAGCGCCCCGAACGCGCCGTGCGTGGACGTATGCGAGTCGCCGCAGACGATCGTCATGCCCGGCAGCGTAGCGCCCTGCTCCGGCCCGATGATGTGCACGATGCCCTGGCGCAGGTCGTTCATCTTGAACTGCGTGATGCCGTAGGAATCGCAATTCGTATCGAGCGTGTCGACTTGCAGCTTCGACACCGGATCGGCGATGCCATGACTGCGGTCCGTAGTGGGCACGTTGTGGTCGGACACGGCCAGATTCGCGCTGATCCGCCACACGGGACGCTCAGCCAGCTTCAGGCCTTCAAACGCCTGCGGGCTGGTGACTTCGTGCAGCAGGTGACGGTCGATGTAAAGAATCGTCGTACCGTCTTCTTCCGTGTGGATCACATGTGTGTTCCACAATTTGTCGTAGAGAGTCTGTGCCATGGTATGCGGGGTAGTGATGACTGCGGGCAAGCTGTGTGTGCGATTGATTATGCCACGCTGATCCGCGATTTTGCGCACCGTTTAACGGAAAAACCCAGAAAAAACAGGGAGTTGGGTGGTAGTGGCGATACCTGTATCGATGGCACCCGGCAAGGTGCGGCGCACAAAGTCACGCCTGATCTGACCCGCCATCAACCCCAAAAGCAAAACGCCCCAACGTTTAACCCGTTGGGGCGTTTCCTTAACCGCAGCGCAGCATCACGCGTAGTACACAGCAGTCTGAATCGCTTAACCGCTAACTACACTACGCGACAATCTACACCTGCTTACCGGTCCGAAATAGCCTTCGCTTCACGCGGCGTATCGCCAACAAACAGCTGACGCGGACGGCCGATCTTCTGTTCCGGATCGGCAATCATTTCGTTCCACTGCGCAATCCAGCCCACCGTACGTGCCATCGCGAAGATACACGTGAACATCGACGTCGGGATGCCCAGCGCGCGCTGCACGATGCCCGAGTAGAAGTCAACGTTCGGGTACAGCTTGCGCGACACGAAGTACTCGTCTTCCAGTGCGATCTTTTCCAGCGCCATGGCCAGCTTGAACAACGGGTCGTCGTGCAGGCCCAGCTCTTCCAGCACTTCGTGGCAGGTTTCGCGCATCAGCTTGGCACGCGGGTCGTAGTTCTTGTACACGCGGTGACCGAAGCCCATCAGCTTCACGCCCGAGTTCTTGTCCTTCACCTGCTTGATGAACTCAGGAATGTTGTCGACCGAGCCGATCTCTTCCAGCATGTTCAGCGCCGCTTCGTTCGCGCCACCGTGTGCCGGGCCCCACAGGCAGGCGATACCGGCTGCGATACACGCAAACGGATTTGCACCCGACGAGCCGGCCAGACGCACCGTCGACGTGGACGCATTCTGTTCGTGATCCGCATGCAGGATCAGGATACGGTCCAGCGCCCGCACCAGCACGTCGTTGACCTTGTACTCTTCGCACGGGTTCGAGAACATCATGTGCATGAAGTTCGCGCTGTACGACAGTTCGTTCTTCGGGTACGCAAACGGCTGGCCGATGCTGTACTTGTACGCCATCGCCACCAGCGTCGGCAGCTTCGCGATCATGCGAATCGCCGACACGTCACGGTGACGCGGGTTATTGATGTCCAGCGAGTCGTGATAGAACGCCGACAGCGCGCCGACTGCGGCCACCAGAATCGCCATCGGATGCGCGTCGCGACGGAAGCCACGGAAGAAGAAGTGCATCTGCTCGTGCACCATCGTGTGCTTCGTGACGGTCTCGACGAACTCTTCTTTCTCAGCTGCGTTCGGCAGTTCGCCCTTCAGCAGCAGAAAGCACGTTTCGAGGAAGTCGGCATTCTGTGCGAGGTTGTCGATCGGGTAGCCGCGGTACAACAGCTCACCCTTGTCGCCGTCGATGTAGGTGATGGCCGAGTTACACGCCGCCGTCGACATAAAGCCCGGGTCGTACGTGAACTTGCCGGTCTGGCCGTACAGTTTGCGGATGTCGATCACGTCCGGGCCCATCGTGCCCTTGTAGATCGGCATTTCAACGCTCGGCGAGTTGTCGCTGAACGATAGCGTGGCTTTAACATCTGACGGGGTCATGGCACATCCTCAATCGAAGTATGGAAACAGGGTTTCGATAATTGCACGCGTGGAACAACGGACTGGCTTTACTCAAGCAGTGCGCAGCAGCTCCAGCAACCGGATCACATCCGGCTCTGCAAGGTCGCCTTCTGGTTCCTTGCGCGCGAGGAGCAAGTCCATCAGGTCGTTATCGCTCAGCTCTAGCAGGCGCGTAAGTGCGCCTACGTCGGCATCGCTGAGGTCATGCTCGTATTTGCTGAAAAAACGCTCGAAAATCAGATCGTTTTCCAGCAGGCCGCGGCGGGCGCGCCAGCGAAGGCGCGCCCGCCGAAGCGGGTCAGCTTGATGCGATTCTTGCATGTCAGTACGCGCCGGGCCGCCCCAAGTGTACTGACCGCCCCCTTGGGGGGCAGCGAACGAAAGGGAGCGTGGGGGTTGTTTCATTAGACTGCACGGCGAACCATCAATTCCTTGATCTTGCCAATCGCCTTCGTCGGGTTCAGTCCCTTCGGACACACATCGACGCAATTCATGATCGTATGGCAACGGAACAGACGGTACGGGTCTTCCAGATTGTCGAGACGCTCGCCGGTCGCCTGGTCGCGGCTATCCGCGATGAAACGATAAGCTTGCAGCAAACCAGCCGGACCGACGAACTTGTCCGGGTTCCACCAGAAGCTCGGGCACGACGTGGAGCAGCTTGCGCACAGAATGCACTCGTACAGGCCGTCCAGCTCTTCGCGTTCTTCCGGCGACTGCAGACGTTCCTTTTCGGGCGGCGGCGTATCGTTGATCAGGTACGGCTTGATCGAGTGATACTGGTTGAAGAACTGCGTGAAGTCGCAGATCAGGTCACGCACGACGGGCAGACCCGGCAGCGGACGCAGCACGATCTTCTGCGGCAGGTCGTTCATGTTAGTCAGGCACGCCAGACCGTTCTTGCCGTTGATGTTCATTGCGTCCGAACCGCACACGCCTTCGCGGCACGAGCGACGGAACGACAGCGTTTCATCCACTGCTTTCAGCTTGAGCAGCGCGTCGAGCAGCATGCGTTCGTGCGAGTCGATTTCGATCTCATACGATTGCATGCGCGGAGCTGCGTCCTTGTCCGGATCGTAGCGGTAGATTTCAAATGTACGCTTGGCCATTTCTGAATTCCTTTGACTTGTGCCTTAGAAGGTACGCGCTTTCGGCGGCACCGATTCGACGGTCAGCGGTTGCATGTGAACCGGCTTGTAGTCGAGGCGATCGCCTTCGCTGAACCATAGCGTATGGCGCAGCCAGTTTTCGTCGTCGCGATGTTCGAAGTCGTCCTGTGCGTGCGCACCACGGCTTTCCTTGCGCGCTTCTGCCGACACCATCGTGGCGCGTGCCACTTCGATCAGGTTCGCCAGTTCCAGCGCTTCAACGCGGGCCGTGTTGAACACCTTCGACTTGTCCTTCAGATGCACGTTATCGACGCGCTCGGCCACTTCGCGGATACGCTCCACGCCTTCGGAAAGCAGCTTCGAGGTACGGAACACGCCGGCGTGTGCCTGCATCGTGGCGCGGATGTCGTTGGCCACGTTCTGCGTGTATTCGCCCGACGAGGACTTGTCGAGCTTGTCGAGACGCGAGAGCGCGAAATCAGCGGCGTCAGCCGGCAACGGCTTATGTTCCTTGATTTCCCGCACGTGCTTGACGATATGGTTGCCGGCCGCGCGGCCGAACACCACCAGGTCGAGCAGCGAGTTCGTGCCCAGGCGGTTCGCGCCGTGGACCGACACGCACGAGCATTCGCCCACTGCGTAGAAGCCGTTGACCGGCTCTTCATGACCCTTCGACGTACCCACGACCTGGCCGTGAATATTCGTAGGAATGCCACCCATCTGATAGTGGATGGTCGGCACAACCGGGATCGGCTCTTTAATGCAATCGACGTTCGCGAACTTCAGCGCGATTTCGCGGATCGACGGCAGACGCTTCAGGATCGTCTCAGCGCCGATGTGCGACAGGTCGAGCAGCACGTGATCCTTGTTCGGACCTACGCCGCGACCTTCCTTGATTTCCTGGTCCATCGAACGCGAAACGAAGTCACGCGGAGCCAGATCCTTCAGCGTCGGCGCGTAGCGTTCCATGAAACGCTCGCCGTTCGAGTTGCGCAGAATGCCGCCTTCGCCACGCACGCCTTCGGTAATCAGCACGCCCGCACCCGCCACGCCAGTGGGGTGGAATTGCCAGAATTCCATGTCTTGCAGTGCGATGCCCGAACGCGCGGCCATACCCAGGCCGTCACCGGTGTTGATGAACGCGTTCGTGGATGCCGCGAAGATCCGCCCTGCACCGCCCGTAGCGAACAGCGTGGTCTTGCCTTCGAGGATGTAGACGTCGCCCGTTTCCATTTCCAGCGCCGTCACGCCGAGCACGTCGCCTTCGGCGTCGCGGATCAGGTCTAGCGCCATCCATTCGACGAAGAATTGCGTCTTCGCTGCTACGTTCTGCTGATAAAGCGTGTGCAGCAGCGCGTGACCCGTACGGTCGGCAGCCGCGCAAGCGCGTTGCACTGGCTTTTCGCCGTAGTTGGCCGTGTGGCCGCCGAACGGACGCTGATAGATCGTGCCGTCCGCATTGCGGTCGAACGGCATGCCCATGTGTTCCAGTTCGTAGACTGCGTTCGGTGCTTCGCGGCACATGAACTCGATCGCGTCCTGGTCGCCGAGCCAGTCGGAACCCTTGATCGTGTCGTAGAAGTGATAGTGCCAATTGTCTTCGCTCATGTTGCCGAGCGATGCGCCGATGCCGCCCTGAGCAGCCACGGTGTGCGAGCGCGTCGGGAACACCTTGGACAGCACGCAGACCGACAGGCCGGCGCGTGCGAGTTGCAGCGAAGCGCGCATCCCCGAGCCGCCTGCGCCGACGATAACCACGTCAAACTTGCGACGCGGCAGAGAATTCTTGATTGCAGCCATTCTTTTATACTCTCCAGAGAATCTGCGCAGCGTAGCCGGCACACGCCAGCAGCCAGACGATCGTCAGGGCCTGAAGGAGGAGACGCACACCGACGGGCTTGATGTAGTCCATCCAGATGTCGCGAATACCTACCCACGCGTGGTAGAACAGGGACAGCAGCGTCACGAAGGTGGCGAGCTTCATCCATTGCGTCGCGAAGATCGACGCCCAGCCGTCATACGAAAAGTCTTGTGCGCCGAAGAACCACGCGAGCAGGATGATCGTGTAGACCGCCATGATCGTCGCGGTAATGCGCTGTGCGAGCCAGTCGCGCAGACCGTAGTGCGCGCCGACGACGAGACGCTTCGGACCGATTCGGTTATTAGCTGACATTTTTTTAGAATGCTCCGAAGAGTTTGAGCGCGAATGCAATTGTCAGAAGCGACGAAACGACCAGTACGATGATGGAGGTTTGCTTGCCCTTCTCTTTCGTCGTGAGGCTGTGGCTCGTGTCCATGAACAGGTGGCGCACGCCAGCGCAGAAGTGAAACAGGAAGGCCCACGCGAGAACCAGCGTGATGAGCTTGACGATGATGTTGGAGAGGAAGCCCTTGAAGACGTCAAAGCTGAGCTCTGAGGTAAGGCTTTGATCGAAGAGGTAAAGCAGGAACGGAAGAAAAACAAACAGCAGCCCACCGCTGACGCGATGGAGAATCGACACACGCCCCGCTAGTGGGAGGCGATACGCCGTCAATATCTGCCCGATACCGATGTTCCGGAACTCCGGCCTCGGTTTTTTTACGGCTTCAGCCATGCTAGACCCCTACTATGTAGTAACACTAATCCTGAATTTTAGCGCCTTTTCATATCGCGCTGCAGCGAAAAACCCCAACGGTCCTTTCCTGCGCACGCGAGAATGGCGTTCTCAAGCGGGTTCCGCGCGTTATGCCCATCACCCTTAAACACATCGATCCAGCTCGAACTTCCGGGTCTCCGACAGCCCGGTTTTAGCTGAGATCGTTCTGATAGTAGTACCCAGTTGTGACATACCATCCGCGCCGCACTTCGACAGGGCGGTCCCCATAGGTATAGGACACGCGATCCACCGACAGCAACGGAAATCCGGGCGGCACCTTCAGCAGGTCGGCGACCGTGGGGTCGGCCGCCACCGCCCGAATCTTCTCGGACGCCCGGATCATACGGGTTCCGAACTCAGTCTCGAACATCGCATAGAGCGGACCCTTGTACTCGGAAAGCCGCTCGAGAGTGAGTCCGCGGAACACGACGCCGGGCAACCAGATTTCGTCGAGAACCGTAATTTCACCATCAAACTGCAAAAGGCGCTTTATAAGCACCACTGGGTCGGCTGGTTTGAGATCGAGCTGGCGAGCGATATCGGCCGACGCGCGCAGGCGGCGGCATTCGAGCAGGCGGCTAACATGAGGGTGTTCGGCGCCGTCATCGGCCAGTAACCTGAGGAAGCGAAACTGGGCGCGATCCTCATTGTGCGTTGCAACAAAAGTGCCCTTGCCCTGACGGCGCACCAGCAGGTTATCCGCCGCCAGTTCGTCGATCGCCTTGCGCACCGTCCCCTGACTCACCTTGAAGCGGGCAGCCAGTTCAACTTCACTGGGAATGATCTCACCCGGCTTCCACTCACCCGACTCGAGGCTGTGTGTAATCAACGCCTTGATCTGCTGATACAAGGGGCTGAAAGTGGGCGATGTAGCGGGCGCAGCAGCAGCGGACGCACCCTCGCCCGGCCCCCCAGGGCCGTTAGGATTCGGAGTGCTCGCCGGGTTCGAATTCATGCGCGCATTTCATCATAAAGGCCCGTCTGCCGTCTATTACTTTCCCGGCAACAGATATGTCTTATATAAGACATAAGATACTGTTGACTTTGCGTGTGCCGACTCCTACACTCCTTGGCGAGCAAGGGTTCGAGGGTTGTTCAACGGCTTTTTCCAGGGTATCCACAGGTACTCCTGGCAGGCCGCCCGGCACCTAAAGCCGCTCTGCATCACGCTGTTGTCCCTCGCGGTCCCGCTTTCGATTCGCCGGTCTTTGTCCCGTCAGACGCTTCGGAAACACACCCTTGCAGGAGCCCGGCACCATGCAGCGGCCACCGGTGTCCCAAGCACCCGCTCCGCTGTACAGGTTTCCGGCATGGCGGTCTTGCCGCAACGCGCTTCCAGCCTCGGCTTTCGGCCTGAGGCGCCCCGCGTAACAGTAAATTCCGCCCTGTTTCACAACGCTTCGCCTAACGCGCATATAGAATGGCGTTTTCCCTAGCGTCTAACGCATCGTCCTGGAGAATTCTCAATGGCTAAGCCCGCAAAGCGCGTTGCCGTCACCGGCGCCGCAGGTCAAATCGCTTACTCCCTGCTATTCCGCATCGCCAACGGCGACCTGCTCGGCAAGGATCAACCGGTGGTCCTGCAACTGCTCGATCTGCCGCAAGCGCAAGGCGCCGTCAAAGGCGTCGTGATGGAACTGGATGATTGCGCATTCCCGCTGCTGCAGGGCGTCGTGATCACCGACGATCCCAAGGTTGCGTTCAAGGACGCTGACGTTGCCCTGCTGGTCGGCGCGCGTCCGCGTTCGAAAGGCATGGAACGTAAGGATCTGCTGTCGGCGAATGCTGAGATCTTCACGGTGCAAGGCAAGGCGCTCAACGAAGTCGCCAGCCGCGACGTGAAGGTGCTGGTGGTCGGCAACCCGGCCAACACCAATGCTTACATCGCGATGAAGTCGGCACCGGATCTGCCGAAGAAGAACTTCACCGCCATGCTGCGCCTGGACCACAACCGCGCTCTGTCGCAACTGGCTGCCAAGTCGGGCAAGCCGGTCGCTTCGATCGAGAAACTGGCTGTGTGGGGCAACCACTCGCCGACGATGTACCCGGATTTCCGCGTTGCAACGGCAGAAGGCCAGGACCTGACCAAGCTGATCAACGACGACGAATGGAATCGCAACACGTTCATCCCGACCGTCGGCAAGCGCGGCGCAGCGATCATCGAAGCGCGCGGCCTGTCCTCGGCAGCGTCGGCAGCTAACGCCGCCATCGACCACGTGCGTGACTGGGTGCTCGGCACGAACGGCAAGTGGGTCACCATGGGTATCCCGTCGGACGGCTCGTACGGCATTCCGGAAGACATCATTTACGGTGTGCCGGTAACATGCGAAAACGGCGAGTACAAGCGCGTTGAAGGCTTGGCAATCGACACGTTCTCGCGCGAAAAGATGGACGCTACGCTGAACGAGTTGCTTGAAGAGCGCGAAGGCGTTCAACACCTGCTCGGCTAAGCGCCTGATGTAGACCAGCCGGGACTCTGTTGCTTGCCGACGGGTTCCGGTTTTTTACGTCCGTATTTGATCCGAACGCGTTTTGCGCCGCTTGATGCGCTGTTCCAGCCCGTCAGGCAACACCAGGCAGAACGCGGTCGAATCCGATTCTCAACGAGCCAATACGCCCCTGACGCCGAAGATGCGCGCCCTCACACCCGCCGAAGTGCTGTTTGACGGCGAAGCGCCGCCCACAGTCCTGCCTGCCTGCGATCACTACGCCGGCAGTGAAAAGCTGATGCTGAAATCGCTCGCTTTGCAGCAGGAGTTGGGGCCGGTGTTCGACATCACGCTCGATTGCGAAGACGGCGCCCAGGTGGGCCGCGAAGCCGAGCATGCGGAGCTGGTGGCGTCGCTGCTGGGCAGCGAGCACGACCGCTTCGGCCGCGTGGGCGTACGGATCCACGATTTCAATCATGCGCACTGGCGCGACGACGTGCGCCTGATCCTGCGCGCCGCCAAACGCGCCCCTGCGTATATCACCCTACCGAAGATCCGCAGCGTTCCCGATGCTGCCGAAATGTGCGCGTACATCGAAGCGACGCGGTGTGAGCTCGGCATCGCTCAAGCCGTGCCGGTGCAGTTGCTGGTCGAAACCCATGGCGCACTGGCGCGAGCGTTCGATCTGGCCGCCCTGCCGGGCGTCGAAGCGCTCAGCTTCGGCCTGATGGACTTCGTCTCCGCGCATGACGGCGCGATCCCCGATACGGCGATGCGCTCGCCCGGCCAGTTCGATCACCCGCTGGTGCGGCGCGCCAAGCTCGAGATCGCCGCGGCCTGTCACGCGCATGGCAAGGTACCGTCGCACAACGTCAGCACCGAAGTGCGTGACATGAGCGTGGTAGCCAATGACGCCACCCGCGCCCGCAACGAGTTCGGCTATACGCGGATGTGGAGCATCCATCCGTCGCAGGTGCCGGTTATCGTGGCCGCCTTTTCGCCGCGCGATGAAGAGATCGCCACGGCCGCCGAAATCCTGCTGGCGGCGCAGGCCGCCCAGTGGGGCCCGACGCGCCATCACGACACCCTGCACGACCGCGCGAGCTATCGCTACTACTGGTCGGTGCTGCGCCGCGCGCGCTCGACGGGACGCACGGTGCCGGCTGAAGCCGCGCCGCTCTTTGCTAAAACCGGTTCCACCAAAGAGTCCGCATCATGAGCGGACATACAGGAGACTGCTGGAGATGAGCGAAAAGACGCAAGCCGCAGCGACACCAGGCGAGAGCGGAGCCCCGAGCGCCTTCAAACCGAAGAAATCCGTTGCACTGTCTGGCGTGACGGCGGGTAACACTGCCCTGTGCACGGTCGGCAAGACCGGCAACGACCTGCATTACCGCGGCTATGACATTCTCGACATCGCCAGCACCTGCGAATTCGAGGAAATCGCCTACCTGCTGGTGCACGAAAAGCTGCCCACGCAGGCTGAACTGACGGCCTACAAGGCCAAGCTGAAGGCGCTGCGCGGCCTGCCCGCCAACGTCAAGGCCGCGCTGGAATGGATTCCGGCCGCAGCCCATCCGATGGACGTGATGCGCACCGGCGTCTCGGTGCTCGGTACGGTGCTGCCCGAGAAGGACGACCACAATCTCCCCGGCGCACGCGATATCGCCGACAGGCTGATGGCCTCGCTCGGCTCGATGCTGCTCTACTGGTACCACTACTCGCATAACGGCAAGCGCATCGAGGTGGAGACCGACGACGATTCGATCGGCGGCCATTTCCTGCATCTGCTGCACGGCGTCGAGCCGTCGAAGTCGTGGGTCGAGGCGATGCACATCTCGCTGAACCTGTATGCGGAGCACGAATTCAATGCATCGACCTTCACCGGCCGCGTGATCGCCGGCACCGGCTCGGACATGTACTCGGCACTGACCGGCGCGATTGGTGCGCTGCGCGGCCCGAAGCACGGCGGCGCCAACGAAGTCGCGTTTGAAATCCAGTCGCGCTACCAGAGTCCCGACGAGGCTGAAGCGGATATCCGCCGCCGCGTCGACGCCAAGGAAGTCGTGATCGGCTTCGGCCACCCGGTGTACACGATCTCCGATCCGCGCAACAAGGTCATCAAGGAAGTCGCAAAGAAGCTCTCGAAGGA
The DNA here is from genome assembly GCF_050435645.1 of Paraburkholderia sp. GAS206C. NCBI lineage: Bacteria > Pseudomonadati > Pseudomonadota > Betaproteobacteria > Burkholderiales > Burkholderiaceae > Paraburkholderia > Paraburkholderia sp. GAS206C. Next base: position 115,096 of record NZ_JBNDKR010000018.1, read on the forward strand.
AGCCGGCAGCACGAAGCTGTTCGACATCGCCGAGCGGCTCGAAACCGTGATGTGGGACGCCAAGAAGATGTTCCCGAACCTGGACTGGTTCAGCGCGGTGTCGTACCACATGATGGGTGTGCCGACAGCGATGTTTACACCGGTGTTCGTGATCGCCCGTACGGCGGGTTGGAGCGCGCACATCATCGAGCAACGCATCGACAACAAGATCATCCGGCCGAGCGCGAACTACACCGGCCCAGAGAATTTGAAGTTCGTGACGCTAAATAGGAGAAAATAGCGTCCGCTGTGCGCTTTCAGGGCGCGTGCAGTTCCACCCTGGCGGCTGCTCCCACCGGTAGCCGCGCACTGTTCAACCGATATTAGATAGAAAAGGCTAACTCCATGAAAAAGCTGCTGATCGCCGCCGTTGTCGGCGCCTTGTCCACGACGATGCTGATCGCCACGACGGACGCCTCCGCACAAACGGCGTCGGGCACCGCCGCGACTACCGCCAAGAAGGCCACGCCGAAAAGGCCGGCTCCGAAACGCCTGATCAAGCGTAAGCCGAACCCGAAGAAAGAAGCGCAAGTCGATCCGGTGCCGGACGGTGCAATCAAGTGGTCGTGTAATGAAGGTCTGTCGTTCGATATGAAGGGCGACATGAAGCGCGATCAGATCGTCACTGTTCACTGGGCGAACAAGAACTACAACCTGCCGCGCGAAACCACCACGACGGGCGCTGACCGCTTCCACGACGCCGCTTCGGGTCTGGACCTGGTCGTGATCCCGACCAAGGCGATGCTGTTCTCGGACAACGACGGTTCGCGTCTCGCGGACGAGTGCAAGACAGCTGAAATGTCGCAAGGCGCGCCGGCTCCGACGCAATCGAACGAGCTGATCAAGAACCCGCAGAACTAAGTTTCCCTTAGTTTCGTTTCAGGAAGGAAAGCCCCGATGTCCGCTCCGATATCCAACGTACGGCCCGACCCGGACCAAGTCCTGGTCGATATCGCCGATTACGTTCTGGATTTCCCGATCGACAGCACGCTCGCGCTGGAAACGGCGCGTCACTGCCTGATCGACACGCTCGGCTGCGGACTCGAGGCACTGACTTACCCGGCCTGCACCAAGCTGATGGGACCAATCGTGCCCGGCACGATCGTCCCCAACGGCGCCAAGGTGCCTGGCACGTCTTTCCAGCTCGACCCCGTTCAGGCCGCCTTCAATATCGGCGCGATGATCCGTTGGCTGGACTTTAACGACACCTGGCTCGCCGCCGAGTGGGGCCACCCGTCGGACAACCTGGGCGGGATTCTCGCCACGGCCGACTGGCTGTCGCGTACCGCCATCGCCACCGGCAAAAAGCCGCTGACGATGAAAGACGTCTTGATCGCCATGGTCAAGGCGCATGAAATCCAGGGCTGTATTGCGCTGGAAAACTCGTTTAACAAGGTTGGGCTCGATCACGTCCTGCTGGTGAAGCTGGCTTCGACCGCCGTTATCGGCAGGCTGATTGGCCTCACGCGTGACGAGCTGATCAATGCGGTTTCCTTGGCCCTTGTGGACGGTCAGGCGCTGCGCACCTACCGCCACGCGCCGAACACCGGCTCGCGCAAATCGTGGGCCGCGGGCGACGCCACTTCGCGCGCCGTGCGACTCGCGCTGATCGCGAAGACTGGCGAGATGGGCTATCCGTCTGTTCTGACAGCGAAGACGTGGGGCTTCTACGACGTGCTGTTCAAGGGCAAGGAATTCAAATTCCAGCGCCCGTACGGCTCGTACGTGATGGAAAACGTGCTGTTCAAGATTTCGTTCCCGGCTGAGTTTCACTCGCAGACTGCAGTGGAAGCGGCCATGACGCTGCATGCGCAACTGCGCGCAGCGGGCAAGACTGTGGAAGACATCAGCAAGATCACGATTCGCACACACGAAGCCGCGATCCGTATCATCGACAAGAAAGGGCCGTTGAACAACCCGGCCGACCGCGACCACTGCATCCAGTACATGATCGCGGTGCCGCTGATCTATGGGCGCCTGACGGCCGCGGACTACGAAGATTCCGTCGCGCAGGACCCGCGCATCGACGCGTTGCGCGACAAGATGAGCTGCGTGGAAGACCCGCAGTTCACCAAGGATTATCACGATCCGGAGAAGCGTTCGATCGCCAATGCACTGACGGTCGAATTCAACGACGGGTCGACATTCGACGAGGTAGTGGTCGAATACCCGATCGGACACAAGCGCCGCCGTGAAGACGGCATCCCGTTGCTGGTCGAGAAGTTCAGGACCAACCTCGCGCGCAAGTTTCCGGTCAAGCAGCAACAAGCGATTCTCGATGTGTCGCTGGACCAGGCAAGGCTCGAAGCCATGCCGGTCAATGAATACGTCGATCTGTATGTCATCTAGTTCAGTACTGTAGTTCCGCGATCAAACCAAGGAAAACACCATGGCCCACAACCTCCACAAAACGCTCAAGGAATTCGACAGCGGTTCCGGCAAAGGCAAGTTCTATTCGCTGCCGCAACTCGGCAAGGCACTGAATATCAAGATCGACCGCCTGCCGGTTTCGATCCGTATCGTGCTGGAGTCGGTGCTGCGCAATTACGACGGCAAGAAGATCGCCGAAGAACACATCACGCAACTGGCAAACTGGAAGCCGACCGCTTCGCGCGTCGACGAAATCCCGTTTGTGGTTTCGCGCGTGGTGCTGCAGGACTTTACCGGCGTGCCGCTGCTCGCCGATATCGCGGCAATGCGCGGTGTCGCGCAACGCGCCGGCAAGAACCCGAAGTCGATCGAACCGCTGGTCCCGGTTGATCTGGTGGTCGATCACTCGGTGCAGATCGATTACTTCCGTCAAAAGGATGCACTCGATCTGAACATGAAACTGGAATTCCAGCGCAACAACGAGCGCTACCAGTTCATGAAGTGGGGCATGCAGGCATTCGACACGTTCAAGGTCGTGCCGCCGGGCGTGGGTATCGTTCACCAGGTGAACCTCGAGTACCTCGCACGCGGCGTGCACAAGAAGACGGACGGCAGCGACACGGTGTACTACCCGGACACGCTGGTCGGCACGGACAGCCACACGACGATGATCAACGGTATCGGCGTGGTGGGCTGGGGCGTGGGCGGCATCGAAGCGGAAGCGGGCATGCTCGGCCAGCCGGTGTACTTCCTGACGCCGGACGTGGTGGGCGTCGAACTGAAGGGCAAGCTGCGCGAAGGCGTGACCGCAACCGATTTGGTGCTCACGGTTACCGAACTGCTGCGTAAGGAAAAGGTTGTCGGCAAGTTCGTCGAGTTCTTCGGCGAAGGCACGCGCACGCTGTCGCTGCCGGACCGCGCGACGATCGGCAACATGGCGCCGGAATACGGTGCAACGATGGGCTTCTTCCCGGTCGACGAAAAGACCATCGACTACTTCAAGGGCACGGGCCGCACCGACGCAGAAATCTCCGCCTTCGAGAACTACTTCAAGGCGCAAGGTCTGTACGGCGTGCCGAAGGCTGGCGAAATCGACTACACGAAGGTCGTCAAGCTCGACCTCGGCACGGTGGCGCCGTCGCTGGCAGGTCCGAAGCGTCCGCAAGACCGGATCGAAATCGGTCACGTAAAGTCGACCTTCAGCGATCTGTTCTCGAAGCCGGTTGCAGAAAACGGTTTTGCGAAGAAGTCTGCCGATCTGGACGCGCAATACACGACGACGAACGGTGTCAACGTGAAGAACGGCGACATCCTGATCGCTGCCATCACGTCGTGCACGAACACATCGAACCCGAGCGTGCTGCTGGCTGCGGGTCTGCTGGCGAAGAAGGCTGTGGAAGCTGGCCTGACCGTGGCTCCGCACATCAAGACGTCGCTCGCCCCCGGATCGCGTATCGTCACCGAGTATCTGACGAAGACGGGTCTGCTGCCGTTCCTGTCGAAGCTGGGTTTCGAACTGGCTGCTTATGGTTGCACGACGTGTATCGGTAACGCAGGTGATCTGACGCCGGAACTGAACGAAGCGATCACGAAGAACGACATCGTCGCAGCGGCTGTGCTCTCGGGCAACCGCAACTTCGAAGCGCGTATTCACCCGAACATCCGCGCCAACTTCCTGGCATCGCCGCCGCTGGTTGTCGCCTACGCAATCGCCGGCAACATCACGCGCGACCTGATGACCGAGCCGGTTGGCAAGGGCAAGGGCGGCAAGGACATCTACCTGGGCGACATTTGGCCGACCAGCGACGAAGTCAACGACCTGCTCAAGTTCGCACTGGACGCCGAAGCGTTCCGCAAGAACTACGCACAGCTCACGAAGAAGGGCGACCTGTGGAGCAAGATCGAAGGCGAAGAGGGTCAGGTGTACGACTGGCCGAAGTCGACCTACATCGCTGAGCCACCGTTCTTCGGCAAGGACTTCTCGATGCAGCCGGCCGACAGCATTGCTGCAGTCAAGGGTGCACGTGCACTGGGCATCTTCGGTGACTCGGTGACGACCGACCACATCAGCCCGGCAGGCTCGATCAAGGAAGACTCGCCGGCAGGCAAGTGGCTGAAGGCAAACGGCGTGCAGAAAGCCGACTTCAACAGCTACGGCTCGCGCCGTGGCAACCACGACGTGATGATGCGCGGTACGTTCGCCAACGTGCGGATCAAGAACCTGATGATCCCGGCGAAGGCAGACGGTACGCGCGTTGAAGGCGGTCTGACGATTCATCAGCCGAGCGGCGAAAACATGTCGATATACGACGCAGCGATGAAGTACATCGACGCGGGTACACCGACCGTCGTGCTGGCAGGCGAAGAGTACGGCACGGGCTCGTCGCGTGACTGGGCGGCCAAGGGTACGCAACTGCTGGGCGTGAAGGCTGTGGTTGCTCGCAGCTTCGAGCGGATTCATCGTTCGAATCTGGTCGGTATGGGCGTGCTGCCGCTGCAGTTCAAGGGCTCGGATAGCGTTCAATCGCTGGGCATTACTGGCGAAGAAACGTTTGACGTCGAAGGTCTCGGTGACGACTTCAAGCCGCAGCAGGAAGTCACGCTGGTAATTCGCGGCAAGGACGGCAAGGAGAAGCGCGTGGCAGTTCTGCTGCGTATCGATACGCCGATCGAAGTGGACTACTACAAGCACGGCGGGATTTTGCCGTTCGTGTTGCGTTCGCTGCTGGCTGCTTAACTTAACGCTTGATGCGTTAAGTAGACGTCCGACGCGAAAGCGGAAGCAGAAGCGGTTTGCAGGTGCTGCGTCCTTGTGGAAGGACGCAGCCGATTTGAGAGCCCGGCCTTGGCCGGGTTTTTTTATTGTCTGGCGCGTTATTGCGTGCCGCGGTCTACGTGGAAGGCAGCGGGGTCATCGGTGATCCGGCGTTGGGTCATGTGGTCGTTCCAGCTGTTGTCGAGCGGCGTTGCGGCGCGAGTGGCTGGATGCCGCTGTTGGATGGACCAGTTCAGCCATGGGGTGTCGTCGGTCGATGCGCTTTCATGGGCGTGCGATGCGCTGGTGGGCCATTCGGGCTGAGTCGATACTGCGGGACGTGCTGCCGGATGGGTGGCGCGGTTCAGTGCGACCCGTTCGTGTACATGGGCTCCGGACAAGCGTGCCATCTTCACTCGCTTCGGCGGTTTTGTGGGCGAGGCGGTGTGTGCGTCGTTTTCACGAGCGGAGAGTTGTACGGTCTGCCTTGGCACTAACTGGATGATTTGCTTGGGCGGCGAGTTATTGATTGCGGCCGCTTTCTCTGTTTCCACGGCGGCTGGCTTAACTTCCTGTCTAAGCGGCTGCAGCTTGACGTGACCCGCAGCAGCAGTGGTGCTCGCTGGAGCGACCTGAAGCGCTTTCGTCTTCTCAGCGTCCTTCATGGAACATGTAACGAGCAACCACGTGAGTGCCATCGTGCAACCGGCGAAAATCGACGCCGCGAGCAGATGATCCGAACGCGTCGAGCGCGGACGAACCGTACCCATTTCAAGATACCGCTTCGCCTCCGCCAATGCGGCGTCGTAGCGCCCAGTGTCCGCGCGTTGTGGCAGCATCTTATAAAACAGGATGTGCTTTACGCCCGGCGGAAAGGGGCCAGCCGGCCGCGGTGCCGCGGGTTGACGAACAGCGCGCTGCACGGCTTCGCGCATCACGTTCCGGTGCGACCCAAAAGGTGGCGGCAGGCCGTCGTACGGCCGCGGCAGCGGGATCGTCAGATCGCCCTCGATCAATGCTAGCGGTCGAGTCATTGCGAGTTGCTCCGGTGTGGCTCGACCGCCTGGTCGAGTTGCATCATCAGCGCGGCAATGCGCTTTTCGAGTTCGTCGAGCAAATGTCCCGCTGACTCGCGCTGAGTCGCGCTGGCATGCCGTAGTGCTTCCATCAGACTATGCGCGCCGACGAGACCGACTGCACCGCTCAATCTGTGCAACGAGGAGCGCATTCCGTCCATGTCGTGCCGGGTCCGCAGTCCGCGGATCTGCTGCAGATCGTCGTGCACTGATCGGCGCCAACCGTGGATGAACGCGCGGAGGTCGACGCCTTCATTCGATAGCGCGTCGAGGTAGTTGCGATCAAACGATTCGGTCGACGGGACGGGGGAATCCGCCGGAGGTTCCGCCGCAATGGGCTGTGGTGTCGTCTTCTGGAGATTTACACGGTGCGACGCGTTAAACGCTTGCGGGCGTTCAATAGTGAATGGCGCACTGAATATGCTGCATGTGCCCTTGGCAGCGTCACTCGATACCTTGAGTTCGCCGCGCATGCATTGCGTCAGTTGCTGGCAGAGTTCCAGACTGAGAGCTTCCTCGTCACGTAACTCTCCCTCAGGCGCGGGCACGTCAAACGATGTGGGTATGTGCATTCGCGCTGAGCAAGTGGGAGAAGCAGGCGTGTCAGCGCCTGCAGCCGTTACGCTCACGAATATTCGTTGCGAGCCGGCATTTAGTGTTTCCGCGCGTGCGGTAACTGTGATCTGGCCGTGCTCAGTGATCCGCACCGCATGACTCAAGAGATGAAAAATAATCTGGCCGAGTCGGGTACCGTCGGCGAGAACTAAAGCGTCGACCGACTGATCTACGGCGGTGCTCAGGCACACGCCCTTCTGCGCCGTGGTGTGAGAGAACAGTGCAGCCACCCCATCAATGAGTTCCCGCACGTCCGTCAACGTTTCATCAAAGACAACGGTGCGCGACTGGATTGGCATGGACGCGAGCATGTCCTCTAGCGCGCGTGCCCATGCGCGCACGGCAACGTGAATTTTGCCCACCAGTTTCTTCTCTGGCGGCTGCGATGATGATTCGTTGAGCTCATCCAGCAAGCTGGCCATCGCGGACAAGGGGCCACCGACGAAGTCGCGCATGGCTGCGTATACACGCTCGCGCTCCAGATTGGCGGCGACAAACGCCTGCGACGCTACACCGACCCCGGAGGCCTGCTCTCGGGACTCGACCGCTGCGAACCGGCGCTGCCATTCGTTCTCGACAGCGCGCGCGGACGCGACGGTTCGTTTGAGCAGCACACGCGTTCTGCACCATCCAACCAAGGCGATGGTTGTGAGGATCATAAGCACGGACAGCAATACGGCTAAACATTGCCAGGCAACCGCCGCATCGCTGATGCGCAACGCTGCCAGCGGGCGGGCAATATTCGTGACATCCCATCCCGTGCCGCGAACGGCAGCCGGCATCGTGTCGGCACGCGCCGACACGATGCACAGCAACGCGAACGCAACGACGCTGCCAAATGCGATCGCATCGTGAATCGAGACCGCCCGCGCTGCGTGAGAGAAACGGCGGGCGCACGTCCGTGTGGGCACTGGAGAACCCGACCGCTTCATCATGTTCATACGCCGCCCGGTCAGTCGATCAGCTTTTGAAGGGCTGCAAATTCGATCAGCCCCGCCAACGAAGACAGACCCAACTTCTCCTGAATTCGACCTTTGTATGTACTGACTGTTTTATCGCTCAGAGACAGGTGCGCAGCTATATCCTTATTGCTTACCCCACGCGCGAGATACTGCAACACCTCCACCTCGCGAGGCGACAACAGATTCAGACCACCTTCCCTGCCCATTTGCGTATCTGCGGGAAAGCAGTCGTAACCGAACAGGACGGTTTTCACGGCAGTGATCAATTCGCTGATATCACGCCCCTTTCCGACGTAACCGTTTGCGCCAGCAAACCTGGTGTGGCCGGCCATAACCTGTTCCGGCTTCGCGGACAGAACCAGAATCCGGACTTTGTCGTTGGTTGCCCGAATTCGCCGGATCATGGACAAACCATCCAGGCGAGGCAAGTCGAGGTCGAGGATCAGCAGATCGGGATTTTCAGACAGGACGATTTGAAGACCGTCCTCACCGTCGCCGCTTTCACCGAGGACGTCGAACTCCGGATCTGCACGCAATACGCCCGAAATTGTATTTCGAATTATGGGATGATCGTCGATAATAACGATTCGCTTCATTTACTGCTCCATTTTTCCTAATATTGATTAATGGGCGCAGATTCGAATCGAAATGGCGCACACCATAAATAGACAAATATTTTACCAAGTACCCGCAAACATGTTTTCGCTGGAGGACTGCGAAATTTCCGCAAATTTGTGCGATTTTTCCTACTCGCGTCCATTCCATTTCTGGCGGACAGGTTATAAAGCCGTACGTTATTGGTATAAGTTCTGCAGATTTAAATCGTATATCGGGTCGCCAATCGATTTACGGATATCAGATGAATCTGAACTTCGGTAAGATCATTGCGATTTACCGCTAGACATCAGGGCGCGCATGCCCTGCGAAGTCCGGTTTTTCGGCGGTCGCATGACGTGCTTAGGCGTCACTCGCACGCAAGGCGGGTGCTCATGGGGTCGTCAGCAAAGAAAAGGCCACCACCTCAATGGGCAGCGGGCGCGCGGCTCATCGAGGTCTGTTAGACGCGATCGCCGAACCATATCGGTCCGGCGATCGTGATGTATAACCAGACTACGTTACTGGTCCTGCTGCATCTGCTGCATTTGCGACGGTTGTTGCCGTTGCGGTTGCGGTTGCTGCTGCTGCAACTGAGACGTATCCAGCGCCTGTGCATTGCTGCGCATAAAGTCGAGTTCAACCCGGCGATTCGGGGCGAGGCAGTCGATCAAGGCCTGCTGGTTCCGGTTGTTACACTGCACCAGCGGATCGTCCTTGCCCAGACCACGTGCACTCATCGGCACCTGCACGCCACCGTCGCGCAGATAGCGCTTCACGGTTTCAGCGCGCTTCGCCGACAACTGCCGGTTGTAGCTGTCACTACCCAAGCGGTCCGTGTAACCTTCGATGCGAATACCCGTCACATCATCCACGCGCTTCAGATCGCTAATCAACTGACTGAGCTTGGCTTTACCTTCCGGCAACATGCCAACCAGATCACTACGGTCGAATTTGAAGGTTGCATCCGCCTGTAGCGTCATTTTCGGTGGGATTGGCGAAGCCACGGGCGCCGCGACTGGCGGCGGCGTGCAGGCTCCCAGTGCCGCAGCGACGCCCGGCACGCCCTTCTCTACACCGTCGACGAGGCGTTGGCTCTCGGCAAAGTTGCGGATCCACGACTCATGCCCTGCATGAATCAACTCGACCTCGGAGCAAGCCGTCAGGCGCTGCGCCTCTTGGCACTGCGGGAACAGCGGCGAGGTTTTTGCGGCCAGGACCTGCTTCCACAAATCCGGCCGGATCACTGAAGCGGTGCGTAGCTGCGGATTATCGACCGACAGCCCCCGTCCGGTTTCCAGCGCTGCGGTCAAGCGATCCGCCTCATGCAGCGCTTCCTCAACGAAGCCCCAGCCGTCGTGGGAGGAACGTTCGTTACGCGCGGCGTCGAGCCAACACTGGGCCTTATCGCCAAAGTAATTGTTCTTGCGGTCGCCCAGCGCGTTCAGGCGCGCCTGCACCGTACCCAGCATCTGCGCGTTGTGGATACCGCCGTACGTCGCAATCCACTGCGGCGTGACAGCTCCCGCGGGGGTGCCTTGCGTCGCGCTAAAGCCCGTCTGCAAGACCGTGGGGTCCTGGATCTGCAGCCGGTCGCGCGTCGCGGACGACGAACAGCCGCTGAGCATCGCGGCAAGCGCGATGGCAATCAATGAATACTTCATGTCTGTTTCTCATGGAAAGAGGGTCGCACGGAAGTTTCCCGTGCGACCCAGACAGCTAACGTCTCGAGCTTCTATTCAAGGCCTTGGGGCCGTTGCTTAGTTGCCGAGGACGATGCCGATACCGGCGCGGACGATGGTGCTATTGCCACCCGAGGTAGACACGCCAAGGTTGTAGTTGATCGTGCCCTTCTCGTTCCAGCGCGACACACCGATACCGAGGGCCTGGAAGCCACGGTAGTTGGCAACGCCCGCGTTCAGCGTGGTACGACCCGGCAGGTACGGCGTAACGATGTTCAGCGCCGACGCCGAAGCGATACCCTTGGCCGCACTGCGGTCCACGTTCGAGATCGAGTTGTTCAGACCGCCAATGGCGTTGTTCAACTGACCGACATTGACTGCGTCGGTTGCCTGCGTACCGGCTGCGACGTTGGTGATCTGACGCTCCGCACCGGCAGAACCCACCGATACCGAGTTATCGCGATCCGTCGTCGAGTTCGAACCCAGCGCGACCGAGTTGTTGTTCGATGCCGATGCACCATCACCCAGCGCAACCGAGTGGTTACCCGTCGTCGTGGTGCGCGCGCCGATAGCAATCGCCGAATCACCCGATGCAACGGCGCCGTTACCGATCGCGATCGCGTCCGTGCCTGCGGCGGAGGCTGCGGTACCGGTCGTACCGTCTGCGGGAACGCCGATGTTGACGTATGTGTTACTCGTTCCACCGCCGGCTGCAAGGTTGTTCACCTGGCTTTCCAGACTGGAGAACTGCGAGTAGTTGACTGCATCGGTCGCGTTCGAACCGGCCGCCACGTTCGTCAACACCACTGGCGTTGCGGAGCCCACACCGCCCAGCGTCACCTGGCTCTTCGTCGAGTCGTCGTATGCCACCGCGTTCGGCGTGCCGCCACTGCCTGCGTGGTCCGCAACATACGACTGCATCTGACCGAAGTTGACCGCGTCTGTCAGATCGGTTGCTGCAGCAATGTTCTTCAACTGAGTCGGATCCCCGCCTGCGTTGAAGGTCACAGTGTTCTTCAGAGCATTGTCGTATGCGACAAACGCGTTGGTCACGTTGCCCGACGTGTCGACGTTAAGACCGGCGTCCTTCAATTGCTTGAGATTGACCGCTTCGTCGTCAGTCGTGGCGGCTGCCACATTCGCTACGGTCACAGGACCGGTCTCTGCACCCGCGCCACCAAGCGTCAGCATGTCGTGCTTCGAGGTGTCGTACACCACGCCGTTGGACGAGCCCGTAGCGGCGAGTGCAGCCACTGCGTTGATCGCCGAACCGACGTCGTTGTAGGTACCGCCTTCAATGTTGTACGACGGCTTAGTGATCTGGCCGTTCGAATTCACCGACGAATTGCCGCCTAGCGCTTGAGCCACGCTATTGGCTGTGCCGTACAGTTGCGAACCGTTGATCGCATCCCGGCTGTTCTGCGTCACCTGGCCTACTGCCACGTTGGTCAGCAAAACAGGGTTTGCACCGCTACCACCGAACGTGACCGTACTCTTCGACGTGTCGTCATACGCAACGAAAGCACCCACCACATGACCGCTGCTATCGATGTTCGCACCCAACGCCTTCAACTGCTCGACGTTCACCGCGTCGTTATTCGCCACACCATCAGCCACATTCGATACCGTCACCAGCGTCGACGCGCCTGTACCGCCAAGCGTCACCCTGTCATGAGCCGACGAATCGTACGAAACGCCGTTCGTCGAACCGCTGCTGGCCTTCGCATCGACTGCGGCCAGTGCTGCACCAACGTCGCTGTAGGTGGTGCCGTCGAGGGCGTAGGCTGGCTTCGAAAGCTTGCCGTCCGTACCCACGGTGGCGTTGCCGCCGAGGGCCGCTGCCACGCTGTTTGCCGTGTTGTACAGTTGCGAGCCATTGATTGCGTCCGTGCTGCTCGACGTGATCAAACCCGTTGCCACGTTGGTCAATGCAACCGGCGTCGACGTGCCGGTACCGCCCAGCGTCACCTTGTTATGGGACGGCGAGTCATACATGACCGAATCGGGTGATCCTCCGCCCGAAACCGCTGCGATCGCGTTATTCAGCTGCAAAACGTTGACTGCGTCAGTGTTCGCTGTACCCGCCGCGACATTGATGATCTGACGCTCTGCACCAGCGGCGCCAACCGATACCGTGTTTGCACGATCCGCGACGGATCCCGCACCCAGGGCAACGGAGTTCGCCACGCTCACGCTTGAGCCCGAGCCCAACGCCAACGAATAGGCCACGCTAATGGTGTCATCGTCATTCGCGCCGCGAACAGATGCGCCGGCACCCAGAGCCATAGCGTTTGTACCGGCAGAGCCTACAAAGCTGCCGCTACCCATTGCAACCGAATCCGAGCCATTCGTCTGGCTGTTTGAGCCCAGCGCAACTGCGTCGCTTGCTTGAGCGTTAGCCATATAGCCGATTGCCACGGCATCCGGCGCCTTGCTGCTGGTCGAAGCGCCCGCACCAATAACCGTTGTGTTCAGCGAACCTGCAACCGCGTTAGACCCTATCGCGGTCGAGCCGTCATGGAACGTCGTAGCGCCCGCGCCAATGGCCAACGAGTCGACACCCATGCCCGAAGCTTGAGGACCGATCGCCATAGCATTCATCGAGTCATCGGTGTACGTCGGTGCGGAACCCGGAGTGATATTGGAACTCACCTGGATATAGTCCGTGACCGGCGTCGCCGCCCCAACTCGGGTTGCGCCAAGGAGCGTCGACTTGACGCCACTCGTCTGCTGCGTGATTTGCTGCTGGAGCGAACTCTGCAGTGCAGTCAATTGACCGAACGTTGCAACGTCCGTTGCTGCCACCCCGTTCGCCACATTCATGATGCGGCGTTCCGAACCCTTAGAGCCGACCGAAATCGTGTTCGCTACGCTCGTCACGGAATCCGAACCCAGTGCCATCGCATCGGCAAACTGCGAACGAGCGCCCGCACCGATGGCCAACGAATTCGCTCCGCTTGCGTAGGCTCCGCCACCGATCGCGACAGCCTCTCCGCCGGTCGCGATCGCTGCGGACGAGGTCGACACGACCTTGATGTACTTCGTCGTGTCAGTAATCGTGTTGTTGATCGAACCAACGGTCGAATCTAGTGCGGTGAGCGCCGAGCCGACATCGGTGAACGTCCCGGTACTGAGGGCATACGTCGGTTTCGTGATCGAACCGTCGGTGCCATTCACACCGGCACCACCACCCAATGCAGTCGCTACACCCGTCAGTTGGCTGACGTTCACTGCGTCAGTGTTCACTTTGCCCGCAGCCACATTCGTCAGCGCAACCGGTGTGGTCGTGCCCGCACCACCCAACGTCACCTTGTCCTTCGCAGAGCTGTCGTACGAAACAAACGCGTTCGTGATGTTGCCGCTCGTGTCGATGTTTGCGCCCATTGCCTTCAGCTGCTCAACGTTCACGGCATCGGTATTCGCTTTACCGTCGGCCACGTTCGAGAGCGCCACTGGCGTCGTCGAACCGGCGCCACCCAACGTCACCTTGTTCTTCGCGGAGCTGTCGTACGAAACAAACGCATTCGTGATGTTGCCGCTCGTGTCGATGTTTGCGCCCATCGCCTTCAGCTGCTCAACATTCACAGCATCGGTATTCGCTTTACCGTCCGCCACGTTCGAGAGTGCCACTGGCGTCGTCGAACCGGCTCCGCCCAACGTCACCTTGTTCTTCGCGGAGCTGTCGTACGAAACAAACGCGTTCGT
>NZ_JBNDKR010000019.1:0-87682 GCF_050435645.1 Paraburkholderia sp. GAS206C
CCGCCTGCGCCGGAGCGGGGTGGCTATTCCCATTCGAGTGCTTTGGAATTTTGCAAGGGTGATGCGGCGTCGGCTATCGCCGCCGCACCGCTCAGAACGGGTGCCGAGTACATACAGCCGTCTCGCCACGCAAACCCGATGGAGCCGTGCGCCATCCTGGCAGTCTGGAAGGACAAGCAGCTTACCGTTTACGACTCGGTGCAACACCTGCCGGCGGTTCAAAACACGCTCGCTGCCGCGTTCGGCATCGACCCGGCGTGGGTCCGGGTGGTTTCCCCGTACACGGGCGGCGGATTCGGTGTTAAAGCGTTCGTCTGGCCGCACGAAATCCTCGCCAGCATGGCGGCCCGGGTGACGCGTCGGCCAGTCAAACTGGTGCTCAGTCGGCAGAACATGTACGACATGGTCGGATTTCAGCCGCAGATGACGCAAAACGTCGCGTTGGGTGCCAGCGAGGACGGCAAACTGCTTGGCATTGTCCACGCGGTCACCAACATCACGAGCGTTACGGAAGATTATGTCGAGTTCGGATCGATCCCGGGACGGTCCTTTTATGCATGCGATAACATTTCGACCAGCCAGAAGGTTCGCCGTGGGAATGTCGTGCTGCCGACCTTCATGCGCTCTCCATGGGACGGCCCAGGTTCATGGTCGCTCGGCTCGGCCATGGACGAACTGGCACGCACGTTGAAGGTCGATCCGCTGGAGTTGCGGCTCGCCAACTACGCTGAAACCGATCCTGAAAGCGGGAAGTCGTGGTCGTCGAAAAAATTACGAGAGGCCTATAACGAAGGCGCGCGCCGCTTCCGTTGGCAAGACAGGCCAAAGGGCGGTACGCGCGACGGACATTGGCGCATTGGCTGCGGCCTCGCCGATTGCAGCCAGGGGCAGGCGCGATTCCATACCACCGCGCGAGTACGGCTCAACGCACACGGAATGGCGCGACTGGAATCCAGCTTCTGCGACATCGGCACTGGTCCCGCCACGGTCTTTCCGCAGATAGTCGCAGAAATCCTGGGCCTGAAGCCAGAGGAAGTCAGCGTTCTGGCAGGTGACACCTCACTGCCTTATTCGGGGCCGACTTATGGCTCGGGGACGACGATCAGCACAGGCGCGGCGTTGCAGCAGGCGGCGCAAGGGGTGCGCGCGAAGCTCGCGCGGCTGGCCGGTTGGCCGACGGAAGAGGTGACCATGCGCAACGGGCACATTCTCTATGGCGAAAGGTCGCGCAGCATCCAGTCCGTGTTGGACGAGGCAGGCGTCTTTGAACTTGTTTGCGACGGCGCCTTCGACCTGCCTGGCGGGGCGCCCGTTGATATGGGTGCTCCGGAGTTTCCTGCTCGTACGTTTGGCGTGATCTTCGTTGAAGTCGCCGTCGATCCGGATCTGGGCCTGCTGCGTTTGCGGCGGGCAACAGGAATCTATAGCGCCGGCCGTATCATTAACCCTCGGACTGCGCGGTCACAGATGATAGGCGGCATCGTCTGGGGCTGGGGTATGGCGGCGATGGAGGGTAGCCACTTCGAGCCGGCTCTGGGCCGCTGGATTTCGAAAGACCTGGCCGGCGTTGCGCTGCCCGTGAACGCAGACATTCCGCCGGCCATCGATGTCGGGTTCGTCGACGAATACGACGCCAACTCCGGACCGCTCGGCGCCAAAGGTATCGGAGAACTCTGCGCCACAGGGGTTGCCGCCGCCGTCGCCAACGCGGTCTACGACGCCATCGGCGTGCGGGTGCGCGAATTACCGATCACACCCGATAAGTTGATGGGCGGTTTGTAGAAGCTGCCGGTTCCCCGATATGGACATGGGGAGCACGGAGGCCGTTGCGACCCGCCCGCCGTTAGCGACTCATTCCGGCCGAGGGCGTGCGAAAACGCATTCATCACCTAAACTGAATCAACGCATTGAGACCGGGTGACTCCAGCGATACCTCGACATGATTGAAACTGCAGACCGAACCAGTCCGACAGGTTTCGATGTGAAGACCGTGCGCCTGTACGAGACGATCGCGCTCCTGCGCCAGCACCAGCGGTGCAAGAGAACCGGTACCGTTGGCTACAACGTCCAGACGTTCCTGATACGAAGCATCATCAGATCGTCGAACACGAGGTGAAGAATATCGGAAGCGATCACGGGTAACTCAGCAGGAGGGCTTTGTCGGCGAAGAGCGCCATGGGCAAGCCGAAGCTAAAGGTGCTGGCTGACCGGGGGTACTTCAGCGGTCCGGATATCCGTGCGTGCAAACTGGCCGGGATCAAGGCGTATGTCCCGAAACCACTTACCTCGGCATCAAGGAAGAAAGGACTCTTTACCAAGCGCGACTTCGTCTACGTTGCAAGGAACGATGAGTATCGATGCCTCGCCGATCACGGGCAACAGATCGCGCATATCCAGAAGGAGATGCACGCGGTCGATGCAGGCACACCAGCGCTATAGATTGCGGCTGATGCGCGACGCGCGGCGATAACGGGCGCGGTAGCCATTCGCGCGTCGCGGCTTGCGTTCGCTATCCCTGTACGCAGGTAAACGACGTCGCGCTGTTCACGTCACCCGCGCCGTTATAGCTAGGCCACGCCGGATACTGGCACAGCGGCCGCGTGCGTCCCGGCACGCCCGCGGTATCGGTGTCCACCTGATGTACCGGCGGCGTCCCGTGCTCGACCCAGTTCTCCAGCGCCGCGAGCGAGTCCCATGACGCGTTGAACTCGGTGCCGATCCCGTGCTGCATCCCCGGAATCTCGTAGAAGCGCACGAACGACTCGACGGCGCTAAAGCCCATCGTGAACAGCAAGCGCTGATAGTAGATCTCGGTGGCCCGCGTGCTGACGGTCTGGTCCACGGTGCCGTGCGCCATCAGCAACTTGCCACCGCGTCGCATGAAGGGCGTCAGGTTCGCATCGGTCGCGTCGAGTCCCGACAGCATGCTGATCCGCCCGGACCATTGACCGGCGAGCGCCGGATTGAACGTCAGTGAATCGAAGTTCGGGTTGCCCATCACCGTGTAGCGGACGAACTGGTCGCTGATCTGTCCGTCGAACATCGCAGTGCTCTGCAGCGGATACGACGGCTGCGTCGTACCGAGCGCGAGCTCCGTGATCGTCGCCTCGAGCGGCGAACTGCTGCCCACCCCCAGATCGGCGCCATACACGTTATAGCCCGGATACTGCGTTTCGCCGTTTTCGAGCGGATACCCAAAGACGAGCGGGGTGTTCATCGTGTTGAGCGCCGCGATCTGCCGGTCCGACAGGCACGTGTCTCCCCGTGCCGCACCGCCGGCGCAGCGCAATGGCTTGCCGTCGACATGGGCCGTCGCCGGATTGAACGTCGAGTTGCACGCCTGCACGTTGCTGATCAACCCGTCCTCGACGCCGTCGAGCCCATCGCACACCTGCATCACCGCTTTCAGGAGCAGCGCGCGCTGTGCTGTGTCGAGGTACGCGCCCGGCGCGGTGAAACCTTCCGTCGCGCGCAACTGCTGCAGGCTCAGCGTCGTGAAGTCATACGCGGGGTAGAAAGCGATCACACCGTTCCAGTCCTGTGGCCAGCGCTGCGCGACGGTCAGCGCCTCGCGGCCGCCAGTCGAGCCGCCCGCGAAGTACGCCTTGTACGGATGCGTGCCGTAATGCTTGTCGATGATCACGAGCGCGGCGTCGTGCGTCTTCTTCAGGGCTTCGCCCATGAAGTTGTCGTACGCCTCGGCGTTGACGGAGAACGCGCCGTTCACCGAGCCGTTCGTCGCCTCGTGCCCGGAATCGCTCGCGAACACCGCGTAGCCGCGCGACAACGGTCCCGGCAGATTGGCCGGCGCGCTCGGCACGTTCCCGGTCACGGCTGGAATCGAGCCGTCGAACCCGCCGCCGCCGAGCATCAGGATCTTGCCGTTCCACTGGTCCGGCAACGCGACGTTGAACAGGATATCCGGGGCGGACGGATCGACCGGACGAATCGCGCCGGCCACGAGGCAGTATGACCCGGTAGCTGTCGCTCCGGTGCCGCTCGCCGCCACCTGTGTCGTTGATGTGACGATGGCACCGGTTGTCGGCAGGCCGATCTCGCGGGCCGGGATGGTCAACCCGTTTAGTTGCGGACAGCTTGTTTTTGACGGCGGAGGTGGCCCGTGTGGTCCGCATTCCGCGTCCCGGCATGGACCATCCGTCGTCTCCGAATACGTACCGCCGCTCGACATGGCGCACAGTACAAGCACACAGAATGCACCCAGCCACGACGGCGCGCGCCCACGCGTGCGCCACAGCCTGCTTCTCGAGTTCATCGTCTTGTCTCCTTCCAATGAGGCCTGAAGACGGTGCCGGACGTTGCGGCATCAGGCCCATGCCGTAGCGTACACACGACCCTTATCCATCCCGGGTCAACTGCGCGACCACCGCGTGCACCACCATCAGCAGCGTGCTGCGCGCGATTGCCGCCCGGCCCCGCATACTCGAACCTGCCGTCAACCTGATGGAAGACCTTCGACGGCCCGTCGACGTAATGCTCGAAGGCCGTCGCATTCGCACTCTCGCCGCGGTCCGGCAGAGCCCACTGGGCTCCGTTGTTGCAGGCTAAACGGCGACGGCTTGCCCAGCATGCCCGCCGCAACGCTCGCGAAGGAGACTGTTCAATACATGATAGTCGCTAACGCGTGCGGCAAGCGGCCAAGAACGGTCCGTCGGCTCTACCGTACGAATCGTCGACAATGACTGTGTCGAAACAAACCCAGGCAGGCGCACGGCGAGCGGGAGATGAACGAGGTACTCCAGCCGATATTTATCGCTGTTGCATGGATACACGATTTCGAGACGGTTGGGATGGATACACCGTAACCGGTCTTTTAACCACGTCCCTCAGAGGTTGGGAGCAGCAGACAGTGCCCATGGCATGAACGTCTTCGCGATTACGTCCGCGAACAACTTTTCCCGTGACGCATTCTGCTCTAGGAGACGCTTTGTGGAGGGACCGGCCTGCGCGCTTCTGTTTCTCGTGCCGCATCGCGTGAACCCGATCGCACAGTAGTTGAAAACTATGTGGCCGGCGGCCGGATTCCTGCGACGGCCCGCGGACTGACCAGCATGGGCAGTTAGACGCAGCGTAAGGCCTGATCTGGTTTGACCAGATTGGGCCTTACGCGTAAGCTACATGGCGCGCTGGGTGCTTGCCCTGCGAAGCGGTGCAAGGCCCGTGAATGGTGGCTGTTGCGCCAGTCCGATGCACCTAAAGGCAATAGTGCCAGTTCTGCATATTGAGCGGTGACTGCATGATGGAAAACGTTCGTCAACTCGTCCGTCTGATTCAGGAGCGTGGTTTTGGACCGGGCGACAAGCTGCCGTCTGAACGCGAGATGTCGGAAATGTTTCGCATGAGTCGTGGAGCGCTGCGGGAAGCACTCATCCGGCTGGACACTTTGCGAATCGTCGACGCGCGGCCGAAATCCGGCATTTTTCTTCGCGCCGACTCAGCCGAAACAAGCATTGAAGCGATGGTTTTATTTGCCGAGGCCGATACGCCCCTGAGCCCTGACGAGGTGATCCAGTCCGTGGAGTTGCGGCGATTGCTTGAGGTTCAGGCGGTGAGACTCGCGTGCGAGCGCCGAACCGATGCGGACCTGAACAAGCTCTCCGCGATTCTCAAACGTTGCATCGAGGCACGTGGCGACGGTCACGCACTCGCAGCACTCGACGCGGAGTTCCATCTGGCAATCGTATCGGCCACTCAAAACGACGTCTTCGTGCGCTTCGTAAACGTCTTCTATCTGATGTCGAAGAAGCGTCGCGAGGTCTACTTTTCGTCAGACGAGCATTGCCGCAAGTCGGTTGCCGATCACCGCAAGTTGCTTGGCGCGATCGCCGCGAGAAACATTGAAGAAGCCGAGACGATACTGCGGCAGCACATTAAAGGTGTTGATGTGTACTTCCGCACGTTGTTTGCAACGGAGAATGACGAAGAACAAGGTGCGGACAAACTTGCGGCGCCGGGTCGAAAGCGCAAACGTGCCGCTACGAAAGAGTTCGCCTGAGGCAACAGACCGCCTGTCAACGGGGCAGGCAGCGCGTTTCAGCCAGACTCCGCCCGCAATCTACCTGAAGTAGAGAGTGCCGGAGGTCAAATCTTATCTGGCTCTGCGGGGTCGCTCAGGGTTTTGACGCAGGGTTCGTCGCGAAATCGCTAGGTGAAACGATTTCCAGCTGTTCGAAATCGTCACTGTTGCCTAATACCTGATGTCGCACCCCGGACGGGAAATAGCACGACGATCCCGGTACAAGGCGCACAACACCAATATCTTCGAACTCGAAGTCGATCCATCCGCGAAGTACAAACACCAGTTGGAAGGTTGTTTCATGGGTGTGCCATTCTGCCTCCCCCTGTTTGCCCGGCACCGCCCGAATTACGTGCGCAGTGTAAGCGCCGGACGTAGCCTCCTTTAAGCCTGTGTCGCGATATGTAAAATATTCTCTTAATCCATGTTCGATATCCGAACCATCTGCAGCGACGTGCCGCACCGAGGTCCTGCCAACGACGGCTTGAATTTGCTCTGACATGCTTGCTCCTTCGATTGTTGGAAATAAAATGAATCGATCACGTTGACACATATTGCCGTGAACATTAAACGAAGCTAGGCCCAGTCGAGCCGCTATGGTGGCGGATAAAATCTTCGTCAACTTCAATGCCGATTCCAGGGCGCTCGCCAGGCCGTAGCGTACCTTGGTGATCAATGTCGAAACGGAAGTCGACGAGCTGATCGCGAAGCGGATTGTGAACGGAACAGTCGGCCTCGAAATATCCTGCATTGTCGATGGAACACAGTACGTGTAGCGTGGCCGCCATGTTGATGCCCATGCTCGAGTGGCAGTGGATGGGGAGTTTTTGCGCAGACGCCATCGCAGCCACCTTTAGCATCTCCGAAACGCCGCCCACCTTGGAGAGATCCGGCTGGAGGACCGTCACGCATTCTGCGTCAATCAGTTGTGCAAACTCATATCGGGTGAAGTGATTCTCGCCGGCGGCAAGCTCGAAGCGCGACATTCGTTTCGCATCCCGGTAGCTGCGATAGTCGTGTGCAGGAAAGGCTTCTTCTAACCAACGAATGCGCGCCTCTTCAAAGTACGGTGCGACCGCATAAAAGTCCGACAGTGAATACGCAACGTTCGCATCGGTAAGTATCTCTACATCTGCGAAATGCGAGCGCACGGCTCTCACGCGGTCAATATCGGATCTCGGTGAATCCCCAATGCGGAGTTTGACGGCGGAAAATCCCCGTTCAATCATGAGGGCGACCTCTTCAACCAGCGCTCCTGGATCCTGAAATCCGAGGCAGATACCGCCCGCATACGCACGCACGTCCCGCGCGGCACCGCCAAGAAGACGGTATAGAGGCCACCCGACGGCTTTGCCGCGGATGTCCCACAAGGCGATATCTATGCCGCTCATCGCCGCGGCACAAGCCGCTCCCATGCCATGCGACGCAAGCTGATAGCGGTAGATTTGCGACCAGACGCCGTTTACGTCAGTCGCGTCAAACCCGAGTACAAGTTGCTTTAACGTCGTGTTAACCAGCGTGGCGACCGCCAGATGCGCGCGCGCATGATGGGATTCTCCCCAGCCGACGATCCCCTCATCAGTTGTGACTTTCACGACGACCGTGTCGCGCTTGACCATTTTGCCAATACCGAGGCGAACTTGATGTGCCTCCGGCACGGGCGAAGTGACCGGATATGCAATGATGTCTGTGATTTTCATATTTTTTAAGTAGCTGACAGAACAGGGCTGACTGCTCAGCGTGGGGAGCGCAGATTCCAGCGCTCCAGGTAGTGGTCCCAGATTTCCGGATTGACCAGATTCGTGGGACACCGGCCATGCAAGACATCGAGCACGGCCTGCGCCGAGCCCACACTCATGCGCGCGACACTCTCCTGGGTAAGCGCTGCTGTATGGGGCGTAACGAGCACATTGTCGCGTTGCAGGTAGGGATGGTCTGCGGCGAGTGGCTCAGGTTCGAACACATCTAGCGCTGCTCCAGCGAGCCGATTTTCACTCAGTGCCTCTAGCAATGCGGAGTCGTCGACGAGACCGCCCCGTGCGGCGTTGATGAGATAAGCCTGTGGTTTGACCAGACCAAGAAGTTGTGCATTGACCAGATGTTGCGTGGACGGCAGGAGCGGTGCGTGTAGCGTAATGAAATCGGACTCGCTGAACACGCTCTCAAGAGACGTCTGTACGATGAAATCAGGTAACGTGGCTTGGGTCGCGACGTCGTACCCGAGCACTCGCATGCCGAAACCATGGTGCAGTGCTGTTGCGACACCGAGACCGATGCGTCCAAGTCCAACGATCCCCACGGCTCGGCCCCGAAGTTCCAAGCCGTGATACGCCTGCCTGACGGACCAACCCTCGCGTTTGAGCAGGCCGGGTATGCGGTGAAAGTCGCGCGCAAGCGCGAAGAGCGCGCCGACTACATGCTCCACCACCGCCTGCGTATTCGAGTCTGGAAGATTGGCAACAGGAATGCCGGCTTCAGTCGCCTGACTAACCGGGATGAAATCAAGCCCGACGCCGTGGCGCACAATAGCCTTTAGTCGCGCGGCCTTCGTAAATATGTCATCGGGCAGGCGAACGCGCACGATCAGCGCGTCGATATCCGCCATGTATCGTCGCAGCGTGTCCGCCCGGTCATCTGGTGGAACTATCAGCTCGCACAAAGGAGCCAGCATTTCAGACCCGAGCGGATCGATTTTGCTCGTAGAAAGAACGCGAAACTTGCGATGCATGTTTATCCCTCGGTGAAGCCGCAGAAAAATGTCCTCGCACGCAAATATACGTTGTCCCATTTTTTGCCATATCTGGTACAACCAGATGGTAGTTTCAAAAAACGGCGAAGTCAATTTATCGCCCCAATCCCCTCAGGCCTCGACCCACGGACGAATCGTTGCAATCCATGCAATGTATCAGCCTGACCCGGGAAATCGAAAATTGACCTCTCAGGTCCGACCATGTAAGTTCTGGTACAACCAATATGGGGCGTGCGAAAGGAAATTGCCATGCAACGAAAAGTGGGGGTGGTTGGCTTGGGCGCGATGGGAAGGGGAGTGGCCACCTCCCTTTTGCGGGCGGGGTTTGACGTTTTCGTCAAGGACCTCGGCCTGGTCCAGCAGATAGTGAGAAGCGCGAATTTCAGCGCGGTACTCGCCGAACGTGCTTTCGGGCTTTTCCAGTCAGCGGCCGATGCTGGGCACGGGGCTGATGACGATACCGCCGGTAGTCCAGATGTACGAAGGCGCCCGAACGCCCGTGTAGCGGCAAGAGGTGCATTACGATCGGGCGGATCGATTTAGTCTTTACGTCTCACGCACCGCAATTCCGATGCAAAGTGACCGCAGTGGTCTGTACGCACTGCAATGCCGGGGCGATATCCCCATGTTTTCCCACTACTGTCTAACACTGCATATGAAAATTTCTGATTCCAGATTCCTCGCAGGCAAAGCGGCCGTCGTTACCGGATCGACGAGTGGCATCGGGCTGGGAATTGCAACCGCCTTGGCCCGTGCGGGTGCGAACCTGGTGTTGAACGGATTCGGCGACGTTAAAGAAGCCGTTGCCACGGTCGAAACGTCGGGCGTGAACGTCGTGCATCACGCCGCTGATATGACGAGGCCGGCCGAAATCGAAGCAATGATAAATTTTGCAGTCCAAACGTTTGGCGGTGTCGACATACTGGTCAACAATGCCGGAATCCAGTTTGTCGAGCGGATCGATTTGTTTCCTGTGGCAAGCTGGGATTCAATCATCGCCATCAACCTGAGTTCGGCATTTCACACAATGCGGCTCGCACTACCAGCGATGCGCGAACGGGGTTGGGGACGGGTCATCAATATCGCGTCGGTTCACGGCCTTGTCGGCTCTGTTGGGAAATCTGCATATGTAGCAGCAAAGCACGGCGTCGTTGGATTGACAAAGGTCGCCGCGCTGGAAAGCGCACGCTCAGGTGTCACGGTGAATGCTATTTGCCCCGGTATGGTGTTGACACCTCTATTGCAGAAGCAAATCGACGATTTCGCTGTGCGTGAATCGCTGTCGCCAGACGAAGCAAGTGCGAGATTTCTTGGAGAAAAACAACCCTCTCAGCAATTTGTAACTCCTGATCAAATCGGCGATCTCGCCGTATTCTTGTGCTCCCCATCCGCCAATGAGATGCGAGGATCCGCGCTGCAAATCGATGGCGGATGGAGCGCGCAATAAGGTCGCATCGAAGCGCGCATGTCATGCCACAAAATTCCGCGATGCTTCACGTCTCCCGGGTGCACTCTTCGAGACTGAAAACAAACGACTCGTAGGGTCATCCGGTGACGTGTCTCAAACCCATTTCGCACGTGCGGTTTGAGGAGACACACGCGTCGGCCGTATTCATCTCCACGTATGCATCTTCTTCCCTTGTGGCCGAGGCTACGAGTTCCGGATGTAGCCCCTCTGTCACCCACGGCGCCGCAGCAGGTAGCGCCAATCGGAATGGCAACCTCTTGCGCCACGACCGCTTCACCACTCGAGTCTTCCGCCTTCGGCGGAAGAAAGTGGATCACAAGGGCCTCGCTGTCGATCCGCTCCCACATCAGCGACTGGGGCAGTTTTGCACGGGTGCTAACAGTTAGTTACCGGTTTAGGAATTCCTTTTCATGAGTAATAAAAATACACTGCGGAGGAGATACGGTCACTTTGACAACCGGAGATAAACAGGGCCATCGAGTTGTGGGCGATCAAGGCGACAATCGATCCGCTGATAAAAAATGGTGATCAGGAATCCATAAAAGTTTAGATTTAAAAAATGCGACTAACATTACCCATACTTTATGCTATCGCGCTTGCGGGATGCGCGACCAGCTCGGACGTAACTTCGACAGAGCACGGGCACTGGGCCGTGTCGGCGCGCGGCAACCTTAACTCGGAATTTATTTCATGGGCAAGTGTAAAGAATTCGGCCACGGGCCGTGCCAAAGCGTACTGTAGTAGCCAGGGCAAGCAGGTGAGGGAAGTCGACACATCCACTGACGGCATGATGCGTTTATCGCGTGACCAGGTCACAGTCGTCTTTGACTGTGTTTAGGTAGCGCGCGGCGGCCCTTGACGTCAGTGCCACACACTTCCCGTTGCTCGCGGTCTATCGCCACGTGAAAGGTCTGGCCCTTGTCATCGAGGTTACCTCTTCCGGCCAGGTCTGATTCAAGGGGCGCAGCCGTTATATTTCATTGACTCGCGCAGGCCGTACACGCAGCCAGAAGTCGTATCCATCAAAATGAGCTCATCGTAGGAAGGGGTACTTCAGCATCCGAATCCCGGGAAGCTGTTCGAGCCCATGTCGTTTCGCGGTTGGCTAGGATCACTCGCCATCTCGAACTGATGAACTGGGTCTCGCGTGCAACCTGGTCTCACTAGATTCAGCGCAATATGAACGGGTTTGTCGTCTTGACGCCGCTGTTGATCCAGACACTCTTGGTTTGTAGGTATTCCCTGATCGCGTCGATACCGTTCTCACGGCCCAGACCGGACTCTTTGTATCCCCCAAATGGCGACATGTAGCTGACAGCGCGATAAGTGTTCACCCACACGATGCCAGCTTGAATCTTCTCTGACATGCGAATTGAGCGACCGATGTCTTTTGTCCATACCCCCGAACCCAAGCCGAAACGGACGTCGTTTGCGATCGAAACGGCCTCGTCCTCGTTCTTGAACTTGATAACAGAGAGAATCGGGCCAAAGACTTCTTCCTGTGCAATGCGCATACTGTTGCTGACATTTCCGAAAATGGTAGGCTCAACGAACCATCCATTCCCACATTCAGGCGCGGTGCCCGGCTTGCCGCCCAGCAGCAGTGTCGCACCATCCTGCTTTGCTATATCGATATAGGAGAGGACTTTCTTATACTGCGGTCGAGTGGTCACGGGGCCAACTTGTGTATCCGGGCTTGACGGATCCCCCATTCGCGCAGTGCGAGCGAGGGTCAGCAGCCTATCTACAAATTCGTCGTAAATGCTTTCCTGAACAAGAAGACGTGATCCAGCGATGCACGTCTGACCCGTTGCCGCGAAGATGCCGGACACCGCACCGTTCACAGCATCTTCGAGGTCCGCATCCTCGAATACGATATTCGGAGATTTACCGCCGAGTTCAAGGCTGACGTGCTTGAACTGACGTGCCGCTGCTTCGTTAACGGCTCTGCCGGTCGTCTCGGCACCGGTGAACGTGATTTTCTTGACCAGCGGATGTTCGACCAGGGGGGCTCCGACATCGGCGCCAAAGCCGGTGACGACGTTGATTACTCCCGGCGGAAAACCAGCTTCCTCGAACAGCTTCGCAAATTCAATCGTTGAGACGGATGTGAATTCCGATGGCTTGATGACAACAGTGCAGCCCGCAGCAAGTGCGGGAGCGATTTTCCAGGATGCCAAAAGGAGAGGCGAGTTCCATGGCGTGATGGCGGCAACCACGCCCAGAGGTTCATGACGAGTAAAGTTGAAAAAGCCCTTTTTATCGAGCGGAATAACGCTTCCCTGAATCTTGTCGGCGAGGCCGCCAAAGTAATAGTACCACTGCGGGATGTACTGGCATTGGGCATACATCTCGGCCATGAGTTTGCCGTTATCGCGTACCTCAAGTTCGGCGAGCCGCCTGGCGTCGCGTGCGATCAGGTCACCAACACGGTGTAGCAGCATGCCTCGTTGACTTGCAGACATTTGCGCCCATGGCCCTGAGACGAATGCGGCGTGAGCCGCATTCACGGCATGATCGACATCAGTGCGGCTTCCTCTGGCGACCTCTGCCCAGGCTTCACCTGTAAAGGGGTTTTCTGTTTCGAACCATTCGCCGTTCACCGAAGCGCGGGACTCACCATTGATGTACATTTGGTAACGTTGCATAACTTCTTCTCCGTATGAGATGGCCCCTTGCTCAGTGTGTCGTCGCGGGGACTTAGCGATAGTAAATTTGCACTTGGCGGTTATTTCTCGGCGTACGCAGAGGTCACTCCGGGAATCGAGGGGCGCGTTTCTCGATGAACGCCGTCACTGCCTCGCGGTGCTCCGGTGACTTGTGCGCCAGGGCCTGCATAGTCGCCGACATTTCGAGTATCGTATCCAGTCCACTATCTTGACTTTCGCGCATCAGCCGTTTGGTCATTCGCAGCGTTGCCCCGGGGTGGCGAACGATTCGGGCAGCAAGCTTTTGGGCCGCTTCCAGCAGGTCCTCCGATGAAACGACCTGAGAAACGAGGCCAATCCGTAGTGCCTCATCGGCGCTGAGCATGTCGCCAGTGAAAGCCATTTCGGCCGCGCGAGAACGACCGATAGTTCGGGTCAACAACCATGCACCGCCATCCCCCGGAACAATTCCGACCTTGATGAAGCTCTCGGCGAAAGTTGCTCTCTCCGAAGCGATGCGGATATCGCACATACAACTAAGGTCGCAGCCAGCACCAATGGCTGGGCCGTTCACTGCGGCAATGGTTGGGACATCCAGACCGTAGATGGCGCGCGTGAGGCGCTGTATTCCGGTGCGATACTCGATTGCGATCTGCGCTTGAGTGAGCTCGTCATCGAAATATCGCCGCATGTCCTTGAGGTTACCCCCGGAACAGAACATACCGTTATATCCGGTAATGATGACTGCCCGTATGGACACGTCGCTGTTGATCCGATCGCATTCAGCAAGAAACTCCGGTATGGCCGTATTGCCCGTGAGCGCGTTGCGCGTGTCTGGCGCATTCATTGCCAAGGTAAGCACTGCACCGTCGCGTGTGACTTCAAGAAAGTTGGTCATGGTCATAACTCACTGGTTGAGTCGGCGTACGACGCACTGGGCGGAATTGCGTTTCGAACAAAATCGAGAGCAGAATCGTTGCCACCAAGCCAAGCCGCGCCGATCTCGGCATACCAGGCCGTTTCGGCTCCGAATGCGCGACGCCACGCGTGCAACCTGCGCGTGTATAGATTCAGGTCGTGTTCAGCCGTAATGCCGATTGCTCCATGGACGGCGTGGGCGATACTGGCAGCAGTAGCTGCGGCCTGACTCGCGTAAGCTTTAGCTATTGCGACGCCGCTGGCGATTGGTGTCGCACTCGACGGAGAACACGCCAATCGGGAAGCCATTCGTGCTGCAAAGGTCAGTTCTGCCAATACACTGACCTGTTGCTGGATTGCCTGAAACTTGCCTATGGGGCGACCGAACTGTGAGCGTTCGTTTGCATGGGAAATCGTCATTTCCAGCACTTTTTCCAGCGCGCCGGAGATCAACAGCGCGGTGACAGCGGCACCAGAAATTCGCGTTCCGTTGCAGAAAAGAGGGATCGAGCGAGGCCGCTTTGACCACGTCGCCGACGCGTCGAGACTTCCCTCAATGCCGTCACTTTCGACATCGGCGGCTTCAAGTGACCACAACTGGCAAAGCCCGCTTTCCTCCACCATGATCCATTCACTGACGTGACCGAACGGTACATTGTCACAATGGAACACGTCTCCGGTGTGCCTGACAGCGCTTGCCGCAATCGTAACGGGGCCCGCGAGCGTCTCGAGGTTTTTGCGGTCGAGCAACGCACGCACGAGCATGGTGTACGCCAAAGGCACGGGAAGGGCATATCGGCCGCATGCAGCAATCAGTGGTGATGCATCGAGCAGCGATAGTCCGGCGCCGCCGGCGCTCTCGGGCACTAGCAGGTCTGCAAAGGCGCTCTCGGTCAGCGCTTCCCAGAGGCCGGAAAAGCTTTCTCCTGACTCGATTTGCCGGACGGTACTTGCCGGGCACTCGCCCGCGAGAAGGCGATCAAATGAGTCTGCAAAAATATCGTTCATGCGAGGTCTCCTTCCGGCAGATTTAGCGCAGACCCAAACCACGGGCAATCATTCCGCGCAAAATCTCGCGCGTACCGCCCCGGAGAGAGAACGAGGGCGCGACGTGTGTGATGTATGCGAGTGTCTGAAGCAACTCCGGGGATGGCGGCCCGTCGTGTCCGGTTCTGCTGTCTACTGCCGACACGAGGTCGGCGATCACAGCGGGCACTAGCTGTTCGAACTCCGTGCCGAGGTCTTTCGTCAACGCGGCCACGGTCGCCGGACTTTCACCTGCCTGAAGTTTCGCGACGATTGAAATGGACATTGCCCGAAGCGTGACAAGCGAACTCAGAAGTCGGCCTGCTGCGACGTATTCGAGACGATCGATTGCTCCACACCGCCGCAGATAGCTAGCCCACTCATTCAGCAGCACGATGCTGGAATAGATCCGTTCAGGACCGCTGCGCTCAAAGGCCAGTTCGGCGGTCACCTGTCGCCACCCATCCCCTTCTGTTCCAATGAGGGCGTCTCCGCCAAGATGCACATCGTCGAAAAACACTTCACAGAAGTGGCTGTCGCCTGTTAGATCCCTGATTGGCCGCACGACCACCCCTGGAAGCGAAAGATCGACAATGAGCTGCGAAAGACCTTTCTGGCGGTCCTCCGGCGATCCCGAGGTCCGCACTAGTGCGATCATGTAATGTGATCGATGCGCCTGCGTTGTCCAGATTTTTTGCCCAGATAGAATCCAGCCGTCACTCGTGCGGCGTGCCTGGGTACGGACACTCGCCAAATCGGATCCAACATTGGGCTCGCTCATGCCGATGCAAAAGAACGCTTCGCCTCGGCTAATGCGGGGCAGATAAAATTGCTTCTGGGCTTCAGTTCCGTACGACAAGATGAGCGGGCCGCTTTGACGGTCGGCAATCCAGTGGGCACCGACCGGTGCCCCCGCGTTAAGTAGTTCTTCTACAAGAACAAAGCGAGAAAATGCACCCAGTTCTGCGCTTCCGTAGCTGCGCGGCAACGTTAAACCGAGCCAGCCACGGCGGCCCAAGGCTCGACTAAATTCTGCGGAGAAGCCCATCCAAGAGCGGGCACGTTGGTTCGCCGGAACATTCATGAGGTGCTCGGCCAGGAAGGCGCGAACCTCGCTGCGTAAGGCTTCCGCTTCGTCCGGGAGACAGACATAGTCAAGTGATTCGATCATGGTTTCACCGTCGGGTTTGGATAGTCCTCAGATAACGTTTTCGGAGGTGAGACGGGCCAGCACTTCAGGGGTGAGATTGAGGACCGTTGAAAGCACGTCGTTGGTGTGCTCGCCCAGGAGGGGCGGGGGCAACCGATATTCCACGGGCGTGTCCGACAGCCGCACCGGGCTGGCAAGGAGGGGGAGAGGCCCCGCCTGGGTATGCTCCATTTCGATTTTGAGGTTGCGGTGGATGACCTGAGGATCGCGGAATACGCGATCAAGCGTGTTGACGGGTCCACTTGGCACACCAGTCGATTCGAGTTGGGCGAGCCAGGTGTCTGTCGTACGTTGAACGGTAATGTCGCGCAGGGTCTGGACTAGCTCGTTGCGATTCGCGACGCGAGCGGCGTTAGACGCGAAGCGACTGTCGGACAGCAGTTCCGGCCGTTCAAGCACCGCACAGAGCTTTGCAAACTGGGTGTCGTTACCGATAGCCAGGATCATGTTCCCATCGGCAGTCGGAAAGTCCTGGTAGGGAACTACGTTCGGGTGAGCGTTGCCGAGGCGTCCTGGAATGACACCGCCATGAAGGTAGTTCATAGCCTGATTAGCGAGGCAGGCCACCTGGACATCGAGCAGACTCATGTCGATGTGCTGACCGCGACCCGTGCCGCTCCGGGCGGCAAGTGCACCCAAGATTGCGATGGCTGCATATAGCCCGGTCATAACATCCGTCAAAGCCACGCCGACCTTCATCGGGCCACCACCCGGCTCGCTATCGCCATGACCGGTGATGCTCATCAGGCCACCCATGGCCTGGATCAGAAAGTCATAGCCTGGCCGAGGCGCGTAGGGGCCAGTTTGTCCAAAGCCAGTAATCGAGCAATAGATGAGACGTGGATTAATAGCGCTTAGGGACGCGTAGTCGAGACCGTACTGCTTGAGGCCACCTACCTTGAAGTTCTCGATAACAATGTCCGATTTCGCTGCTAGTTGCCTCACAAGCTCCTGACCTTCGGGGCGGGTGAAGTCGATAGTGACGGACTTCTTGTTGCGATTCGTGCACATGAAATAGGCCGACTCTCGGGTCAGTTCGCCGTTTGCGTCCTTCACGTAAGGCGGCCCCCAAGTGCGCGTGTCATCACCAGTATTGGGACGCTCAACTTTGATGACTTCTGCACCCATGTCTCCAAGCGTCTGAGCCGCCCATGGACCCGCCAACACGCGCGACAGGTCTAATACTCTAATCTCAGACAATGCACTGGCCATTTTGTCTCCTCCGTCCTTCATACTCAGTATTGAAATTTTCTGCTTTGGCTGCGAGCTACCTGTTGCGTGGCTTCGGACATCATGGTGGCGCTCCCTTCCTGTCGGCAGACCGTCACGTCAACATGCGTGTCAGACGACAGTGTCTAGCCACTGTCAGCAGGTGTAGTTGAGACCCATACGGCCGCCATCTGCGAAGATGATTTGTCCGGTGATATAGGATGACTCATCACTCGCGAGGAACACGGCGATCGAGGCCATTTCCTCCGGTTGGCCGAGCCTACCCATCGGTGTGCGTGACATGATCTTCGCCATGGCTTCTTCGGACGACAACACGGTCGATCGCACGAGCTCAGTTTCGATGGTGCCAGGACCGATTGCATTCACGCGGATGCCATGAGGAGCTAGCGTGACCGCCATGTTTCTCGTCAGCTGGTTGATGCCGCCCTTCGAGACGTTGTAGACCAGGATGCTGGGAATCGTCATGACGGAATTGACCGAGGACATGTTGATGATCACCCCCGTGCTCTTATTGGCCAGAAGGTGGCGTGCCACTTCCTGACTCGCCACAAATGCCGATTTCAGATTGACGTTGAGCGTCCGGTCATATTCCTCTTCGGTGATGTCAAGCAGATCCTGCGGCGTTGCCACGCCTGCACTGTTAAGCAGAACATCGATGGTGCCCATCGTGTCAATAGCCGACTTCACCAGTTCCCGGACCTGTTTCGAATCACCCGCATCTGACACGAAGAAGCTTGCCTTATAGCCGGCCTCCTGAAGTTTTTCAGCGAGCGCAAAGCCGGCCTGGGCGTTGATATCGGAGAAACAGACTTCTGCTCCAGCAGCGGCAAATCGTTCTACACACGCCTTGGCAATGCCCTTCGCACCCGCAACCACGAGTGCCTTTCTACCTTCGAGGGATTTCATCTTCGTGCTCCCGATTCGGTGAATTTTCCTGTCGCGGGTCGCGACGACTCGACTGGAGGTTCTCGGAGTCGTTGTCGCGAAAGTTTCTGGCAGAGAATATTTCGCAATGAATTTGTTCTCATGCGAGACTAATGGTCTGAATGGAGAACAGTCTATTTCACCCAATCAGGGATGTCAACGCGCAAGAAATGTGCGGCGTCGACGCGGGAAACGCGGGCACCCGATGTATGGTGGGGAGGAGTGCGAGACAAAGGACCACGACGAGACCGTGGGGCAGGGTCATTACCAGGGCGGGTAAACCGCAGGCGCGGGAGTCTGATAGCGGAAAAAGCGGTAGCGGGGTAGCTGTTGACGCACCGCTAGGGCATATCCAAAGCCAGCGTGTCCTGAAGGAAGCGGATACGTAAGGAATGTCCAAGGAATATAAACACTCGGTTTTGAAGGATTCAAGCTGGCGTCTGCCGTCGTTGCCCACCGACGGTGTCCGGAAGTCGCGCAACCCGCGATGGATGCGCGTACCCGTCGCTAACCAAGCGTAGATCGCGGTTTCCGACACCTCTTGCCGCGATGTGGCTCTAGCGATGCAGTGCCTTTGCCCTAGGCGGCGATTGGTGTGGTTGACACCCGACGGCGATGTCTTTCGGTGGGAGTGGTTTGGATGCGTTCAGGATTGGGGATTTCATATCATGAAATTTATCGGCATCTTGAATTATTACTTCGCACTCCTCTATAAATGCCACGCGCATATAGGTTGCCGAAAGTCGTTTTAGACGGGACTCTGGCGCCAGTCCGACAACCCCACCGCGGCCCCTAACAAAAGCCAGACCAGGACTGTCCGGATCTCCGGGCATTGGTGCCTTGTTTTGTCAGTCGAATCGGCCCGCCGGGGTAGCGTGCCAGCCACAACGCTGTCACGAGCGGCGCATCTATGTGCGCTCGAGTCGTATTCTAGGGGTATCCCCCTGACGCTGTATCTACCGCGAGGCCATATCGTCACAACGTTAGGGTTTGCGCTGACCTTTACAGAATTTAGTTGTTTTCAGAAAAATTCCCCGCCTATAATTGAATTGTGGTCCGATATGAAACTTATGGTCCGAATACGGAACATCATCGTCGGTACTCACGAGGT
This sequence comes from Paraburkholderia sp. GAS206C, assembly GCF_050435645.1. Taxonomy (NCBI): domain Bacteria; kingdom Pseudomonadati; phylum Pseudomonadota; class Betaproteobacteria; order Burkholderiales; family Burkholderiaceae; genus Paraburkholderia; species Paraburkholderia sp. GAS206C. Next base: position 19,319 of record NZ_JBNDKR010000019.1, read on the forward strand.
AGGCCGCATCGTTCCGAGCTTGAGCTTGAGCCCGCGCTTTCCATTGACCATCAGGCTATTCGAGGGATTCGCAAAATGTCCGAGTTCTCGCAATTCCGCAGGCGACTTTTGGTCGTTGGCGTCGCGTTATCAGCGCACTCCGATACGTAAGTTTCCTGCCCCGAGTTGAAAATTGGCAGTTGAAGGAGACGAAGGTGAATGTAGCAGCGAGATCATTGCGTTTGCAGGTCGAGAAATGGCTTGTGCCGACTCTTTCGACACCGGTTCGGGTGACCCGATTCAGTCGCACGCGCTCGAATCAGAGGTGCTATGTGCGTGTCGAAATACTCCGACCTGCAGGCTCGGTTGGACTCTTTTTTTTCAGGCACGACGACGGCGCATGGTGTGTGTTCCCGCCTGAGACCGGACGCGTGGCGATGCGCTCGGCGCCATGAGCTATCCGGTAGCGGTGACTGTACGACATGCATTCGCGTGGTGGTTCTCGAAGCCAGTATTGACGTGAGTACATGCGCTTCAATCGCGAGCTTTTGAGAGTCAGCCAACCTATTAAGGGCATTACATGAGCACGAAAGACAGAAAATCTCGCGTGAGATTGTCATCTGATATAGGCGGTACTTTTACAGACATCGTAGTGGAGCGTGATGGCGAGCGACTCACAAGCAAGGTGCTGACGACGCCTGGCGAGCCGGAGCGAGCAGTGATCGACGGCACACTTTCCTTGCTCGCGGAGCATGAAATCTCCCCGTCTGACGTCGATCTTTTCATTCACGGAACGACACTCGCGACCAATGCGATTATCGAGCGCAAGGGTGCATTGACCGCTGTTATCGGCACGGAAGGTTTCAGGGACACCCTGGACATCGCCGACGAAGGACGCTTTGATCAATACGACATTTTCATCGACAAACCCGCGGCGCTGATTCCGCGGTCGCGTCGATTCACAGTGATTGAGCGTGTCAACGCGCGCGGCGACGTCGTATTGCCACTTGACGACAAGTCGGTTCACGCATTGGCTCCCGAGCTCAGGCGTATGGGGATCAAGAGCGTCGCGGTTGCGTTGCTGCATTCGTATGCCAACCCGCAGCACGAACAGCGCGTTCGGGAAATCCTTGCAGAACAGTGTCCCGACATTGCCGTCACTCTCTCGTACGAAGTTTGTCCCGAAGTGCGCGAATACGAACGGACCTCGACAGCAGTTGCAAACGCCTATGTGCAGCCGCTGATGGCGGGGTATCTGCAGCGGCTCGGAAAGGAGCTCGTAACACGTGGTTTCGATTGCCCGGTGTACCTGATGACGTCGGGTGGTGGCCTGACGACCCTTGAGACTGCCGCACGTTTCCCGATCCGCCTGGTGGAGAGCGGTCCGGCGGGCGGTGCCATCCTTGCGTCGTACGTTGCGGCCCAATGTGACGAGCACAAGGTCGTCTCGTTCGACATGGGTGGTACCACGGCGAAGATCTGTCTCATCGAAGATCAGAAACCTCAATCGTCCCGCACCTTCGAAGTCGACCGCGCAGCGCGATTCCTGCGTGGTAGTGGACTGCCGTTGCGCATTCCCGTGATCGAAATGATAGAGATCGGTGCAGGGGGGGGGTCCATTGCCCATGTCGACACATTGAAGCGCATTGCGGTCGGGCCCGAGAGCGCAGGCTCCGAGCCGGGGCCCGCCTGTTATGGTCGCGGTGGAGAAGAGCCAACGGTCACGGATTCGAATCTTTGCATCGGTCGAATCGATCCCGATCGTTTTGCTGGCGGCAAGATGAAGCTCTATCCGGACCGCTCGGCAGCCGCCCTGACACGAGCGATCGGGCAGAAGCTCGACCTTTCCGTGCACCACTCGGCCTACGGTGTCCTTGAAATGGTCGATGAAAACATGGCCAATGCTGCACGAGTGCACTCTGTGGAACGCGGCAAAGACATCGCGACACATACGATGATTGCCTTCGGCGGTGCGGCACCCCTGCACGCGGCTCGTCTTGCCGAGAAGCTGGGAATGAGAAGGGTGATCATCCCGGCAAACGCCGGTGTGGGATCTGCGGTCGGGTTTCTCCGGGCGCCGATTGCTTTCGAGGTCGTACGAAGCCGCTACATGACGTTGTCGACATTCGATGCGGGTCAGGCCAATCGACTCATCGACCAGATGCGTCAGGAGGCCAGTGCAGTTGTGCGCGCCGGTGCGGGCGACAGCGAACTTGTGGAAGTATGCGAAGCATTCATGCGCTACAAGGGCCAAGGACACGAGATCGTGGTGCGTGTGCCGGCGCGCGAGTTGACGGCAGGCGATGCGGAGTCGCTTAGAGATGCTTTCGAAAAGGAATATATCGCATTGTTCTCGCGTGCAATTCCACACGCAATTGTCGAAATACTGACTTGGACGTTTTCGGTTAGCACGATAGCGGAAAAGCCCGATATCACGCGAAGGGGACCGGTGACGGCGACAGAGGCAACACCGGTCGGTGAACGAACCCTGTTCGACCCGGACTCGGACAAATCGATCACCGTTCCGGTCTATGCGCGAGAACAGATGGAAGTCGGCAACACGCTTACTGGGCCGGCCATTATCGCTGAATATGAGACGACGACGTTCGTGCCAGCGACCTTTAGCGCGTCCGTCAACGATCGACTCTGCATTGTGCTCGAGAAGAGCGTCTCCCAGGGAGAGTCAAGATGAAATCGGAAGTCAGGCAAGGTGGACTGTACGAGATCCGCCGTCAGATCATGTGGAACAGACTGCTGGCGGTCGTCGAAGAGCAGGCGCAGACGCTGCTGCGAACTGCGTTCAGTACGATTGTGCGCGAGTCAGGAGACCTCTCGGCAGGCGTATTTGATCTTCAAGGACGCATGCTGGCGCAGGCTGTGACGGGTACCCCTGGCCACGTCAACTCAATGGCCGAATCGGTTGGCCACTTCCTAAAGGCGTTCCCCGCAGATAGCATGAAGGCAGGGGACGTATATTGTACGAACGATCCATGGAAGGGAACGGGCCACCTGAATGATCTCGTGGTGGTGACGCCAGCCTTCCACGACGGCACCTTAGTCGCATTGTTCGCGTCGACAAGCCATCTGATGGACATTGGGGGAATCGGGACGGTTCCAGACGGGACAGATGTCTTCATGGAAGGGCTTGCAGTGCCATTCATGAAGCTTTTTGACGCGGGTGTGCTCAACGAGACGTTGATGGCTATTTTCAAAGCCAACACACGTACACCGGTCGACACGGAGGGAGATATCTATTCCCTTGTGAATTGCAATGCAATCGGTGCGCGGCGGCTTTCGGACATGATGCGGGAGTTCAACCTGGACAGCCTTGACGAACTCGGCCGACATATTCTCGAAAGCTCGCGTGCCGCGGTGCTGGCCGCAGTCAAGGAGCTGCCGAAGGGGTCATGGACAAGCTCCATGACGATCGACGGGTACAGCGAGCCTGTTACGTTGACTGCGAGGACGACGATCACGGAATCGGGAATTGCTGTTGACTTTGCCGGCTCCTCGCCAGCATCGGGAAAGGGCATCAACTGCCCGATGTCCTATACCAAAGCTTATGCAATTTTTGGACTGTCTTGCGCGGTTGCGCCGCATATACCTAACAACGCGGGCTCACTATCCTTGTTTGACGTAGTTGCGCCAGAAGGTTCTATTGTTAATGCGCTGAAACCTTCACCCGTAGCGTCACGGCACATTGTTGGCCAGATGCTTCCTGATGTCGTGTTCGGCTGTTTGCACCAGGCGATTCCCGACCGCGTTCCCGCTGAAGGAACATCGTGCATTTACCTTATGACTTTCCGTGGACGCGACGGCGGTAGCAACGGCGCTTTCGCCAGTAGCATTGTGACAAACGGTGGCGTCGGCGCGCGTCCGGGTAAAGACGGGCTAAGTGCGACTGCGTACCCAAGCGGCGTTAAAGGCACGCCGATCGAGATTGTGGAAACCACGACGCCGTTGATGTTCTGGAAGAAAGAGCTGCGACCCGGTTCCGGGGGGGCAGGTCAATGGCGCGGCGGTAACGGCCTCGATATCGAAATCGAGAATATTTCTTCCAGCCCTATAGAACTTCTGGCTGCTTTTGACCGGATAGAACATCCTCCTCGTGGCCGTAACGAAGGTCAGGACGGTGCAAGCGGATACCTTGGCATGCGTGACTCTGACAGGGTGATGGCAGGAAAGGGAACGCAGGTCATCCAGCCCGGCGAGGTTATTCAATTACGCACGCCGGGTGGCGGGGGCATTGGAAACCCGAAGTTGCGGGACAAAACCGCAGAACGGCTCGACGTTGAAAACGATCTCGTGATCCGGTAGTGGCCTTGGTAGACGAGTCGGCGACTCGCTGTCTCTTGCGCAATAGGGGACGGCTGATCGCAATCGCCCACGTAATCCGGAATCACCACTTAGTTAGCAATAGGAGGAAGCGAAAGTGGCTCAGAAAGTCGTAATCATTGGCGGCGGAGTGATTGGCAGTGCAGTGGCCTATTTTCTATTGGCGAATGAACCCGGCCTCTCCGTCACGGTCCTGGAGCGCGATCCGAGCTATGCTCGCTCGTCTTCTGCGCTTTCTGGATCCGGGATTCGCCAGCAGTTTTCGACTGCGGTGGCTGTTCAGATGTCGGGCTTCGGGCTCGAATTTCTTCGGTCCATGCCAGAACTTCTTGATGTGAACGGATCGAAACCGACGGCCAGTCTGCATGAAGGCGGATATCTGTTTCTTGCGGGTCGGCAGGGGGCCGATGTCCTGCGAGAGAACTGCGCAATGCAGAATAGTCTTGGAGCCAACATTGCGTTTCTGGATTGCAAGGGCCTGGTTGAGCGGTTTCCGTGGCTGAACGTGGACGATCTGGAAGCGGGTTCGTACGGGGTCTCAGGTGAAGGCTGGTTCGATAGCTACGGTGTGCTTCAAGCACTAAGGAAAAAGGCCCAGGCGCTAGGTGCCCGCTACTTTCCATTGGAAGTTGTCGCTGTGCGTAGGCAAGCTCGCCGGGCCACCGGAGTCGCGACGTCCTCCGGCGAGGAGTTTGAATGTGACACGTTGGTTAATGCAGCCGGGCCGTGGGCTAGAAACATCGCAGCGATGCTCGATATTGATCTCCCTGTGCACGCGCGCCGTCGGAGCATTTTCAACGTTTCATCCCCTGCTGTCCTAGAACGCGCTCCTCTCCTGATTGACCCTACTGGCGTCTGGTTTCGACCCGAAGGCAACGGTTACCTTTGCGGTATCGCACCCAAGCCAGAGAATGACCATGATGATTTGCCCCTGCACGAAGTAGATCACGCACTTTTCGACGAGATCGTGTGGCCCAAACTCGCAGAACGGGTTCCCCAGTTTGAGGCGCTCAGAGTCGAGAGTTGCTGGTCTGGCTATTACGAGTACAACGTATTTGATCAAAACGCCATCATCGGATACCACCCCGATGTCGAGAATTGCGTTTTTGCAAATGGTTTCAGTGGTCATGGTTTGCAACATGGACCTGCAACGGGACGTGCTGTGAGCGAGCTGATCAGAAATGGTCGCTATACAACGTTGGATGTTTCTTCTCTCGGTTGGTCCAGGGTGTTGGAAAACCAACCGATTGTCGAGAAAAACGTCGTGTGACAAGCATCCGGATATAAGGGGAAGACACGCGCTGACGGCGCGAAACGCCGTCAGCGCGTGTCTGGACGCGTACTTGCGGAGAGCGACGCTGCGATTCAGTCGTGTGCGGCGATGAGAGGACATACATGAAAGTATTGGTGCCGGTGAAGAGAGTGGTCGATTACAACGTGAAAGTCCGGGTGAAATCGGATGGCACGGGCGTCGACATTGCGAATGTAAAGATGTCGATGAATCCGTTCGACGAGATCGCCGTGGAAGAGGCGGTGCGTCTGCGGGAAGCGGGCGTGGCGACCGAAGTGATCGCTGTGTCGGCGGGCGTGACGCAGGCGCAGGAAACGTTGCGCACGGCGCTCGCGATCGGCGCGGACCGCGCGATCCTGATCGAGTCGTCGGAAGAACTGCAGCCGCTGGCTGTCGCCAAGCTGCTCAAGGCGCTGGTCGACAAGGAACAGCCATCGCTGATCATTCTCGGCAAGCAGGCCATCGACGACGATTCGAACCAGACTGGTCAGATGCTGGCTGCCTTGGCGGGGTTGCCGCAGGCGACATTTGCATCGAAGGTTGTCGTGGCGGATGGCAAGGCAACCGTATCGCGCGAAGTGGACGGCGGTGCGGAAACGCTGGCGCTGACGCTGCCGGCTGTGGTCACCACGGATCTGCGCCTGAACGAGCCGCGTTACGTCACGCTGCCGAACATCATGAAGGCGAAGAAGAAGCCGCTGGAGACGCTCAAGCCGGAAGACCTCGGTGTTGACGTGACCCCGCGCCTGAAGACGCTGAAGGTTGTCGAGCCGCCGAAGCGCTCCGCTGGCGTGAAGGTCGCCGATGTGAAGACGCTGGTCGAGAAGCTCAAGACCGAAGCCAAGGTGCTGTGAGGAGACGGACGAAATGACGATTCTGGTAATTGCGGAACACGACAACGCGTCGCTGAAGGCTGCGACGCTGAACACGGTGGCAGCGGCAGCCAAGATTGGCGGCGATGTGCACGTGCTGGTGGCAGGTCACAACGCGCAGGGCGCGGCCGACGCTGCAGCCAAGGTCGCAGGTGTCGCCAAGGTGTTGCTGGCCGATGCGCCGCAACTCGAAGCAGGCCTCGCGGAAAACGTCGAAGCGACGGTGCTGAACATTGCGAAGGACTACTCGCATATCCTCGCGCCGGCTACCGCCTACGGCAAGAACATTGCCCCGCGTATCGCCGCGAAGCTCGATGTCGCACAGATCAGCGATATCACCGCCGTGGATTCCGCCGACACGTTCGAGCGCCCGATCTACGCAGGCAATGCGATCGCAACGGTGCAGTCGAGCGATCCGGTCAAGGTCATCACGGTGCGCTCCACCGGCTTCGACCCGGTAGCAGCAGAAGGCGGCAGCGCAACGGTCGAGAAGATCGAAGCCGCAGCCGACAGCGGCCTGTCGCAGTTCGTGAGCCGTGAAGTCACGAAGCTGGACCGTCCAGAGCTGACGTCGGCGTCGATCATCGTTTCCGGTGGCCGGGGTCTGGGCAGTGGCGAGAACTATACGAAGGTGCTCGAGCCGCTGGCGGACAAGCTGAACGCGGCACTAGGTGCCTCGCGTGCCGCAGTGGACGCCGGCTTTGTGCCGAACGACTATCAGGTGGGCCAGACGGGCAAGATCGTCGCGCCGCAACTGTACGTCGCCGTGGGCATCTCGGGTGCGATCCAGCATCTGGCCGGCATGAAGGACTCGAAGGTCATCGTGGCGATCAACAAGGACCCGGAAGCGCCGATTTTCAGCGTCGCCGACTACGGTCTGGTGGGAGACTTGTTCGACCACGTCCCCGAGCTCGTCAATCAGCTGAATTTGTAAACGGCCCACAGCGATTCGAGTGTGTGCAGCAAAGCGCGAAATCTCAAATGATCAAGTTGAGCTTGGACTGTGAATTTGCACGAAGATTTTGACCTTACCAGCCTCACTGAAAGCCGAACCATGTCTTAAGGAGACACGTCGATCTTCCACGGGCGCATCGTGCGTGAATTCCCAAACTATCTACAAGGAGGTGGTATGAGTGCCGAAAAAGTTGCTATCGTCACAGCTGCGGGTAAAGGCATGGGGGGGGCGATTGCGCAGGAGCTCGCATCCAGCGGTTATCGGGTGGCCCTCATGTCACCGTCGGGCAGCGCGGCGAAACTCGCTGAAGAACTGGGCGGTTTCGGTCTATCTGGCTCGGTTACAGAGGACGCTGACATTGATCGGCTGGTTCGGGAAACGCTTAACAAATACGGACGAATCGATGCGGTTGTTAACAATACTGGTCACCCTCCGAAAGGCGACCTGCTGACTCTTACCGATGACCAGTGGCGCAGCGGTCTTGACATCATCTTGTTGAACGTCATCCGTATGCTGCGGCGCGTTACACCGGTGTTCGAATCACAAGGAGGCGGCGCGGTCGTTAATATTTCCAGCTTTGCCGCTGATTCACCGCTCCAGATCATGCCAGTTTCTTCGACGCTGCGAGCAGGGTTGAGTGCGTTCACGCACCTGTACGCGGAGCGTTACGCGGCGAAGAATATTCGTATCAACTCTGTACTGCCCGGCTACGTTGACAGTTGGGAGGACGCCCCGAAAGAATTTGTTGCTGGCCTGCCGGCAGGGCGACTCGGCACCGTCGAGGAAATCGCCAAGACAGTTGCCTTTCTGCTGTCAGAAGGCGCGGGGTACATCACCGGACAAAATATCCGTGTCGATGGAGCGCTGGTTCGAGCCCTGTAAGATTTCGTGCAGCGTGACATTCAGAAAAAGGTTGGCGCGCCCTGCCAGCCTTCTGTGTAAAAACCGGTTATATAAGGATATTTCAGAATGCCAGACGATAAGCAATACGAAGGAGTATCAGTAGTAAAGCGGGCGAATGTCTTCGGCGAAAAATGCGTTTCGCACACGGTCATCTTTGCAGATGGGACGAGAAAGACGCTCGGTGTATTCCTTCGTGGAAAACTGACGATTCCTTCAGTAGTGGATGAGGAACTCGAGATCCTGGCTGGTCATTGTTCGGTTCGACAAAAGAATCGCGCTGAGTGGACCGAATATCGTGCGGGTGATTTCTTTGAAGTCCCGCGCAACAGCTCGATCGAGGTAAATGTATTTGAAACGGTCGAATATATCTGCAGCTTCCGTGATTGACGGTTGCTCTCTGCTTGAAGGTGGACCGCGGTCGCTGCTTCTGCGCTGATCATCGGCGATCCGTTGTGTTGACACCAGAAAGGATGGACGTTACGACTCAACGTCAATGATAGGGTCTGTAGAGCTGACGGTTCGAGGTCGCTGTCTTACGGCTTCGTTCCACCATACCGCCTAGATACGTTTCCCCAAACCCTAATGTGCAATTGGACGTCGGCCTATCCAGTAGGCGGGCAACGGCCGTTGACGTGGAACGTGCCCGATGACCAGGCACGCCGATTTAAGGCAATGAGTAGAGGAATGTATGCACATAGGAGTGCCAGCCGAGACGCGAGCGCACGAATCACGCGTTGCCGCCACCCCCGAGACGGTCAAGAAATACGTATCGCAGGGCCACCGGGTCACGATCCAGAGCGGCGCCGGAACTGGCGCCAGCTTTCCTGACGAGGCTTTCAGCGCGGTAGGCGCGGAGATCGTCGATGCAGCCACCGCCTTTGGCGCCGATCTCGTCCTCAAGGTCCAATCGCCGACTGAGACCGAGCTGCCGCATCTGAAACGCGGCGCGGTGCTGGTGGGCATGCTCGATCCTTTCAATGCCGACAACGCGGCGAAGCTCGCAACGGCTGGTGTAACGGCCTTTGCGCTGGAAGCCGCGCCGCGCACGACCCGTGCGCAGAGTCTCGACGTGCTGTCGTCGCAAGCCAACATTGCCGGCTACAAGGCCGTGCTGCTCGCCGCCGATCTCTACCCCCGTTTCATGCCGATGCTGATGACCGCCGCAGGCACGGTGAAAGCGGCGCGTGTGCTGATTCTCGGCGCCGGCGTGGCGGGTCTGCAGGCGATCGCGACCGCCAAGCGCCTGGGCGCCGTGATCGAAGCTTCGGACGTGCGTCCGGCGGTGAAAGAGCAGATCGAATCGCTCGGCGCCAAGTTTCTCGACGTGCCGTATGAGACCGACGAGGAGCGCGAGGCCGCACAGGGCGTGGGCGGTTATGCTCGGCCCATGCCGCCGAGCTGGCTCCAACGCCAGGGCGCTCTCGTCCACGAACGCGCCAAGCAGGCCGATATCGTCATCACGACCGCGCTGATCCCCGGCCGTCCTGCACCGACGCTGATCTCGGTCGAAACCGTGCAGGCCATGAAACCCGGTTCCGTGCTGATCGACCTGGCGGCTGGCCGTGGCCCCGAGTACGAAGGCCAGCGCGGCGGCAACTGTCCGCTCACCGTAGCGGACAAGATCGTGACCAGAAACGGCGTGCAGATCGTCGGCTTCACGAACCTGGCCTCGATGGTGGCCGCCGACGCCTCCTCGCTCTACGCACGCAACCTGCTCGACTTCCTGAAGCTGATCATCAACAAGGAAGGCGCACTCAACATCGATCTCGCGGACGACATCGTCGCGGCCACGCTGCTGGCCCGTGACGGCGAAGTCACGCGCAAGGCATAACTGGAGCCCGCGATGGAAGTCATCAACCATACGGTCATCAACCTGATCATCTTCATCCTGGCGATCTACGTGGGCTACCACGTGGTCTGGAACGTCACCCCGGCACTGCATACGCCGCTGATGGCCGTGACCAACGCGATTTCCGCGATCGTCATTGTGGGCGCGATGCTTGCGGCCGGCCTGACGGTGGGCGGCACAGGCAAGTTCTTCGGGACCCTGGCGGTCGGGCTGGCAGCGGTCAACGTGTTCGGCGGCTTCCTCGTCACCAGGCGAATGCTGGAGATGTTCAAGAAGAAAGAGCCGAAGAAGCTCCCCGCAGCGGCAAAGGAGAAGGCGCAATGAGTCTGAACGTCGTCACGCTGCTTTATCTGGTTGCTTCGGTCTGCTTCATTCAGGCGCTCAAAGGGCTCTCGAATCCGAAGACCGCGCGCATCGGCAATACGTTCGGTATGGCCGGGATGGCGATCGCGATCCTCACCACCATCGCGTTGATCCTCAAGCAGGCGGCCGGACTCGGCTCGAATCTCGGACTGGGCCTCGGGCTGCTGTTCGCGGCGCTGGTGGTAGGCGGCGCGATCGGAGCGTTCGTCGCCGCGCGCGTCGAGATGACCAAGATGCCCGAACTGGTCGCCGCCATGCACTCGCTGATCGGTCTCGCGGCCGTGTGCATTGCCTATGCGGTGGTCTCGGAGCCGTCGGCGTTCGGCCTCGTGGATCCGGACAATCCGATCCCGGGGTTTCTGCCGTACGGCAACCGGATTGAGCTCTTTATCGGTACCTTCGTCGGGGCGATTACGTTCTCCGGTTCGGTGATTGCGTTCGGCAAGCTCTCGGGCAAATACAAGTTCCGCCTGTTTCAGGGCGCGCCGGTGGTGTATCCGGGTCAGCATCTGATCAACCTGATGCTGGCGATCGGCATGATCGGCTTCGGCGTGATCTTCTTTCTGACGCAAGCGTGGCTGCCGTTCATCATCATGACGCTGATCGCGTTCGCGCTGGGCGTGCTGATCATCATCCCGATCGGCGGCGCGGATATGCCGGTGGTCGTGTCGATGCTCAACTCGTATTCGGGCTGGGCGGCGGCGGGCATCGGGTTCTCGCTGAATAACCCGATGCTTATCATCGCAGGCTCGCTGGTGGGGTCGTCCGGTGCGATCCTGTCGTACATCATGTGTCACGCGATGAACCGCTCGTTCTTCAACGTGCTGCTGGGCGGTTTCGGCGCGGAGGCGGGCGCGGCGACTGCGGGCGGGGCCCAGGAACAGCGGCCGGTCAAGTCGGGTTCGGCCGAGGATGCGTCGTTCATGCTGGGCAACGCTGAAACCGTGGTGATCGTGCCGGGGTATGGTCTGGCCGTGGCCCGCGCACAGCACGCGCTGAAAGAACTCACGGACAAGCTGACCGAAAAGGGCATTGATGTGCGGTACGCGATCCACCCGGTGGCGGGCCGCATGCCGGGGCACATGAACGTGCTGCTCGCTGAAGCCGAAGTCTCCTACGACATGGTCTACGAGATGGACGACATCAACAGCGAGTTCGGCCAGGTGGACGTGGTGCTGGTGCTCGGCGCGAACGACGTGGTGAATCCGGCGGCGAAGAACGATCCGAAGTCGCCGATTGCGGGCATGCCGATTATCGAGGCGTACAAGGCGCGTACGGTGATCGTCAACAAGCGTTCGATGGCGGCCGGTTATGCGGGTCTCGACAACGATCTGTTCTACATGGACAAGACCATGATGGTCTTCGGCGATGCGAAGAAGGTGATCGAGGATATGGTGAAGAGTGCTGCTTAAAAGGAGTCCGGCTATGAATGAGAAGTCAATGACAATGCCGGTAAAGAATCTTGGTGAAAGCCGAGCGGGGTTAGGGGCAGATGAGCAACTGAGCGGAGAAGGGGATGTAGCTATGCCGGCTACCAAGGAATATTGTTCGACGTGGGCATGGGTCAATACAACGGGATGGTATGACTGGATGGACTGGCATCACCCGTATCTGCTAACTGAATGACCACTATCTTCGCATCTGTTTTGCGGTTTTACCGCTGCTGATTTCGAGTCCTGTTAGCGATTTCGACGGCGTGCTTCAGCGTTATCGCTCGCGATCCCGATCGACCGGGTGGCCTACCGGCCATTGAGCCGCGATGAGATTGTCGGGACCGAGATGATCTGTCAGTTGCTGTACGGTCTCGTGATGGTCCTCATCACGCAGTACCGCTCGGACGGCACATGTTTTGGTATCCATAATAAAGTTAGTCAAACGTGCAGGGTTTGATGGATCAGCTCGCCCACCGGTGTGCCCAATCTACCTGTTTAAACACAGCTGTGAACCGCGTTACAGACAACGGTTGGTTCTCCATCGCGACCCTGCTTTAAAGGGACTCGCGTCGAAACGCCGGCGTCGCTTCTGCTCGGGCTAAAGCAGATCCGCGACGTCGGTGCTGGGTTCAAGTTGAGAAATTTGTCTGTTAGAACAGGTGATAAATGCCGATTCGGACCACCGATTGGTGGTTGTTAGTTGATGCATCGCCAACTGCACCGTCGAGGATATCAGCCACGCCGGCGCCGCCAACTGCCTTCTGCCATACGGCCATCGCGTAGAGAGATGTGCTTTTCGAAAGTGCGTAAGACGTCGCAAGCCCGACTGATTGATAGATTGGAACCTGTCCGCTGTAGTTGACCTTGCCGTGGGTGTACGTATAGGCGCCACCAACAGAAAACGCCGGGCTGATCGCGTAGCGTACAAACGCTTCGTAATTGTCGAAGCGCACTGAGCTCGTCGTGCCGTTCGCATCTTTAAAATTCGTATCGCTGAAATCCAGGCCGAGCGTTGTGTTACCGATCAGATAGGACACCCCAGCGCCCACGATTTGTTGACTGGCCGGCTGTCCGACGTAGCTGAAGGGGCCGGTCGCACCGATCCCCGCCCCCGTTGTATTCGGCACGTAGTCACCGTCCGTGAGGAGGGCGCCTGGATCCTTGATGTATTCGTAAGCGCCGCCAAAATTAAATTGACCGAAAGAGTAGCTCGCTCCAAGGCCCCAGAGTCCGGTCGTGCTCCGCCCGACGGCATTGGTGTTTGAGAACGAATACATCCCGCCAAACGTTACGCCAGCGATCTTCGGGCTAGCATATTTGATTGCGTTGTCTACACGGAACGAGTTGTCCGTATTGTCGATATCGCCCGAATGGACGAACGGGCCGCCAAATTGGCCACCTGCTGTCATAGGCTGGAGGAAATCGACAACGGGATCGTACTGGCGCCCGAACGTAAGCGTGCCGTATTTGTCGTCTGACAATCCGACGTAAGCCTGCCGTCCGAATTCCAGTCCCCCCTGTCGCATCTGGCCATTTTCGACGCTGAAACCTGCCTCCAGCTTGAAAATGGCGCTGAGCCCTCCGCCGAGGTCTTCGCTCCCCTTCAGTCCCCATCGGCTGCCGTACACGCCATCGTATGTGCCGTCTCGCATGCGCCAAAGAGAATGCCCTCCGCTGTTGGTTACGTAGTCGAGACCTTCGTCGAGTGCGCCATAGAGAGTTACTGTGGACTGTGCCTGCGCACTGAGTGTGAAGAATGCGCACGAGAGCGCAATTGCAGAGATCTTTAAGTTGACTGAAGAATTACTCACAGCGGTCTCCTATTCCATGGTTGGTTTTCACTCAAACGACGATTTAATTTGTATAACTAATCAAAACTCTGACTGGACAGTGACTTCAATGCCCCGTGTCGGCATCTGTTCGTCAAGCCCGGTGCCTCCTGTCCATGTCGTCGATTCTGCATATCAATAGACCTCACCGGGTAACCAATTGTGAGGAGCGGCTTGCAATGCGGGAAACTCCGGACATTTTGCAAATCCTTCGCACGTCAATCCATGAACGGGAACCGTGACTTGAGCATTTAGCAAGGTGGCCTGTTCCTGGAGCCTCGATTTCATGGTCCGATATCAGAACACGCGTTCCATAGGAGACCTTGACTTGATTATAGCCATCGGTTTTTTGTGAAAACAAATAATTTCGTCGAACTGATCGCAAACCCTGATGCCGGTGTCTCTTATATGCAGCTTCGCGTGGGGCCATATGTGGTGATGAGCACAATCTCGGCACCCATCTCGCGCGCAATGCGCACTGACTGGATTGCCGGGTCGACCGGGGTTAGGGCGATTGGTATGAGCGTGAAGGTAGAGATGGCAGTGCTCGAACCGATCTTCGAAGAGCATCTTCTACCTGCGCAGTGCGCTTTAAATTTGGGCCGGGCTGCTCAGCGGGCGTCAATCAAGGTGGAGGAACGGCTGTACGGAGGGAAAATGGGACGTTGTTGACGCTGATATAGCGGACTACTTAGTAAGTGATCGGCCCGACGTGATGTTGTCGCTGACTAATGTGCTATCACGCCTGGAGATTGATCGGCTTTCTGGCGGGGGCGTAAAGGAGGCAGATGGTCACCAATGCGCTAAAACGGAGTCGGGTGCCCTTGGTCGGGCCGAGAGGTCTCGCATCCAAGCAAAATTCGCCCGCGGGCGACGTGGCTCGAATTTCTTAAAAAGTCGACTCTAAAGGGACACTGGACCCATCTGACTCAATCTGGATTGCAGGTTTACTTAAATGCCTCGAAGCTTTCCGGCGCAAGGGGCGACTTAAGCGTCAAGGCCGCGACGGCCAAGAAGCTCGGAAATTTCGTTCGCGGACTGGACTAACAGATTGGTGATGTTCTGTATGTCGGCAAGCATTCGAGCGTTTGGACCACCGACGACCAGCGCCGCCAAAACCTCACCACTTGACTCAAGGATCGGCGCAGCGATCCCATATACATCGTTGGCGGAGCCGAGGTCTGCTGTATCGAGTCCGGACTCAATAACCTTAGCGAGTAAGTCCTTTAGCATGGACTTGCTTGTAACCAATTTCGAGGCGGGGTCGATCCGGACAGTCTTTACGTAAGCGTCCTGCTCAACCCGAGCCATATTTGCCAGGAGCAATCGCCCCGCAGAGGACGAATAAAGTGGTCTTCTATCCCCAACCGACACCATAAATCGCACTTCCTTAGGGCTATCGGCCTTGGCGATATAAACAATGTGTTGCCGGTCTTGCGTGAAATGAGCGATCAGCACAGTCTCACCTGAAGCAGCGGCAAGCGCTTCAATTGTCGATTGAGCAACCTCGGGAAAGCGGCGGTGAGCGACAACCGCTGATGCAAGCTTGAACGCTTCCAAACCTAAAGTGTACGTTCCCTGGACGTTTTTTACGTAGCCGCTTTCGGTAAGAGCCCGCAACAGCGTCAGAAGGCTTGTCTTGGGGGTGGAAGTAAGTTCGCATAACTTACTTAAATTTGCACCTTCGCGCAAATCGGCCAAGAGTCGCAGGACGTGGACTATCCGCGCGGCAGCTCGCGGTGACGGGCGACGCTCCTTCACCGAGGTACTTCCAGTTGCTTTACTCATGCTGATAAATGAATTTTGACTTGGTGTGGATACTGGCATTGCACTCTGAAACCGATCGGGAGGCATACCGCTAAAGTCGCGTTTCCTCAAGGAAGCGAAGACGTCTTGTCGTTCAACGCCCCGCGCCGCTTCCCGTGCCCCTCTAAAGCTTCTGGATGCCTCAAGACTGGTTGAGTCTTATGACGAGATCCGAATGTTTCGGTTTCCATATAGCACATCTCTATCCGCTAAATGACCAATGCAATCCTTCCTCGCGTTGACATCAAAAGAATGCAGCAATAGAATTGTCCCAATTCAGACTATAGGTCACATATCGGACCTTGTCAACAAAAACGAACCAGGTATTTCACCTCGGACACTACGCTTCCAGCCCTCCAGATCTTTGCACGGTTCACTTCGGGGAGCCACGTCGGCGCGAAGGAACACCGGACGGCTTGTACTTCAGTGCGGCTCCATCATGATTATCCACGCGAGGAGGATGAGCAGTGTATGCAATCACGGGAATCACCGGTAAGGTCGGTAGCGCGCTGGCCCTCGAACTTATAGCGGCAGGTCTCCCCGTGCGAGGGATCGTGCGTGACATCGCACGAGCCGCTTCGTGGACGGAGCGCGGTTGCGAGCTTGCCACTGCCCGCATGGACGACGCTACCGCGCTCGCCGCCGCGTTCGATGGCGCGGTTGGCGTTTTCATCCTGCCCCCTTCGGAATTCGACCCCACACCGGGGTTCCCCGAGGCGCGCGCAGTTAGCGACGCCGTATCCGCCTCGATTCTGAAGGCGCGGCCCGAAAAAGTGGTTTGTCTGTCAACGATCGGTGCGCAAGCTAGTGAGAGCAATCTGCTCACACAACACACGATGATGGAGCAGGCGTTGCGCACCATGCCTGTGCCGGTAGCATTCCTGCGACCGTGCTGGTTCATGGAAAACGCCGCGCGGGATGTCGCGTCTGCTCGTGACGATGGCGTCATCGCCAGTTACCTGCAGCCGCTGGACAAGCCCTTGCCGATGGTCTCCATCAGAGATGTAGGCCGCGTTGCGGCTGAACTGCTCCAGCAAACATGGAGCGGCGTGCGTATCGTCGAACTCGAAGGTCCACGCCGAGTGAGCCCTAACGACCTCGCCTTGGCCTTTGCCCGCGTGCTTCACCGCCCGGTACGCGCCGAAGCCATCGGCCGGGACACCTGGGACGCGCTGTTCCGCTCGCAAGGCATGAAGCATCCGCTGTCACGGATACGCATGTTCGATGGACTCAACGAAGACTGGATTGATTTCGAAAATCACCCCGATGAAATCATCCGCGGTCAGATTGAACTGGATGCGGTTCTCGGCGCGCTTGTGCCACGTCCGGCGTGACTGAAACCAGCTGAGCGGCAAGGGTCGCGACACATTCCCCGTCAAAGCCACTTCTCGATAAGTGTTGCAAACGAACGTGAACGAGGTTGCACTGCACTCCAACCCGCTCAACACGAGTTCCGCCTTGGGTCTGCTTCCCTCATTAACACCTCCTGAAATACCTGCCGTTCATCTCACGGTATTAGGTGACTTGAATAACCCAACGAAACCTGGACGCCCACCTCGCACGACTACCGTGGGCTGGCCAATCCCCACAGCCAGGTTTCGTTGACATCAAAGAGTTGGAACAATAGAATGGTCTTCATACGGACGTAATGTCCCATATCGGACCAATGCAGGGCGGCGTAGCGGAACGTAGGCTGCGGTCACTTTAGTATTGGTGGGCTTGCATCTTAAGTAGCGTCCGCGCGTAGGGTGCCAGCACTTCTCACGAATCGGGGAGTACGCAAATGAAACAGCTCGAAGGCAAGAAGGCACTCGTAGTTGCAGGTGCGAATGGCATCGCGCGAGCGTGCGTAGAGCGATTTGCTTTGGCAGGCGCTGAAGTCTGCTTTTCAGATATCAACGAGAATTCTGGTGAGGCTCTCGCAAACGAATTGCAGCGACAAGGTTTCAAGGCGACGTTTTTCCCCTCCGATGCGGGTGATGCGAAGCAGGTGCGGGCCTTGGTGCAGTCGTCGATAGATACCATGGGCGTAGTTGACATCTTGCTCAACAGCGCAGGGGTAGCAACACCGCAGGATCTGCTCGAAATCACCGAAGAGGTATTCGACCGCACCCTGAACATCAATCTCAAATCGGCGTTCATCGCGAGTCAGGAAGTGGCGCGCCACCTGCTTTCAAGAGAAAGCCCTGGTGTCATCATCAATATGTCATCAGTCAATTCCGTGATGACGATTCCTTCGTTACTTGCTTATAACGTTTCGAAGGGCGGAATTAACCAGTTGACCAGAAATATGGCGGTTACGCTCGCGTCTCACGGCATCCGCGTGAATGCGATTGGCCCTGGCACGATTGAAACTGAGCTGGTGCGAAACACGGTGCTGTCGTCCCCGGACGCCGCGGCAAAAATCATGTCTCGCACACCGATGGGCCGCCTTGGCAAGCCAGAGGAAATTGCATCTATTGCTCTATTTCTTGCGAGCAATGAGTCTTCGTACATTACAGGGCAAGTCATCTTTGCAGACGGTGGCCGAATGGGCCTCAACTATACCTGCTGAAGCAGCGCACTCCCGATCTCAAACACCCTGAAGCAGAACACGATCCCTAGCGTCTCACACAAACTGTATCGGACGGCATTTCATGCAATGTTCTCTTTCAACGCCGCGAACTGGCGGGCAAATCCTCATTGATCAGCTGGTACTTCACGGTGTCAAACACCTTTTTTGCGTTCCCGGCGAAAGCTATCTTGCCGCTCTTGATGCACTGCATGACGCGCCCATAGAGGTTACGGTTTGTCGGCAGGAGGGAGGTGCCGCCATGATGGCGGAGGCACATGGAAAACTTTCGGGACGACCCGGAATCTGTTTCGTTACACGTGGGCCAGGAGCCACTAACGCCGCGGCCGGCGTTCATATCGCGCAGCAGGACTCCACCCCGATGATCCTTTTCGTCGGCCAGGTCGAACGCAAAACCCGCGGCCGCGACGCTTTTCAGGAGGTTGATTATCGGGCGACGTTTGGACACCTTGCGAAATGGGCTACAGAAATCGACGATCCTTCCCGGATCCCCGAGATTGTGCTTCGTGCATTCCATGTAGCGACTTCTGGTCGGCCCGGACCTGTAGTGATCGCGCTGCCCGAAGATATGCTTGCAGAGACAGCCATCGCATTAGATCCTCAACCGTTCACGCCGGTCGAGACGTTGATCGGCGAAGCGAACGTTGCCACGCTCGATGCACATTTGCGGGCGGCCGAGCGCCCCGTCGCGATTCTCGGAGGCAGCGGTTGGGACGCCGAGGCTGTGTCCAACTTTGTCCGATTTAGCGAACGATATGGCCTCCCTGTAGCGGTTTCGTATCGTCGGCAGATGCTCTTTCCGGCAACACATCCCAATTTCATCGGCGATCTTAGCTTCGGAGCGAATCCAAAGCTGGTGGCCCGGATAGAAGAGGCAGATCTCGTATTGCTGATCGGCACCCGACTGTCCGAAGCAGCGAGTCAGGGTTATACGCTTTTACGAATTCCGACCCCTGCGCAAAATGTCATTCACGTGCATCCGGACACTAACGAACTGGGGCGCGTTTATCAGCCGACACTCTCCATCAACGCATCGCCGAGGTCCTTCGCCGCCGCGGTTGCAAGGCTGGCCACCCCTGAGCAGCCGTTATGGGCGTCTTCCACGCAGCTTGCGCGTACGAATTACGAAGGATGGAGTGACCTCAGCAGGATCCAGTCTCCGGGTGAACTCCAAATGGCGCGGATCATCGAGTTTCTCCAAAAAAGACTTCCCGCTGATGCGGTTATTTGCAACGGCGCGGGAAACTACTCGATCTGGGTGCATCGCTTTTACCGGTTCAGCGAGTTCGGAACGCAGCTCGCTCCTACATGCGGCTCCATGGGCTATGGCGTACCCGCAGCGGTCGCTGCGAAACGTGTTCACAGTAACAGAACCGTCGTTTCATTCGCTGGCGACGGTTGCTTTCTGATGCACGGGCAAGAATTTGCGACCGCGGTGCAATATGAACTTCCCATCATTTTTATCGTGGTGGATAACAGCATGTACGGCACGATTCGGATGCATCAGGAGAAAAACTATCCTGGCCGGGTTGTCGCCACCACATTACGTAACCCGGACTTCGCCGCATACGCGCAGGCTTTCGGAGGTTATGGCGAACGCATCGAAACCACCGAAGAATTTGAAGGCGCGTGGGATCGGGCATACGCCTCCGGAAAGCCCGCGATCCTGCACTGTCTGATTGATCCCGAAGCAATTACTCCTTTCGCAACTCTTAGCTCATTTCGCGAAGCTGCACTTGGTGCTTCAAAATAAAAGCAAGGTCGCAGAGCGAGAAGACATCGAATCGACAACAAAGGGGATGAAATGACAGGAGCACTATCCGTCAACAGCCCCAGGTATGAAGGCCGTTCGCGTTTCGCAATTACGGCACGGCTGTTTTGCTTCCACTGGAAGATGAAAAATCGTCCTTTTGCAAACCCTCGGCGACTGTGTACAGCCGCTCAACGATGGAGATGTCCATGTCCGAAGTCATTCATTTTCAACGTGACACTGTGTCCTTCGAACCGTTCGGCGAACAAGGTAGCGGATCCGCGTCGATCGCACGCCTGGTCGGTCCTGAACTAAGCAAAACCATGGGTGCGGGTCTCGCGCGTTTCGACAATGTCTCTGTCGAATGGACGGTCCACTACGACGAATTGATTTTTACGCTTGACGGGGCTTTTACGCTGCGCGTCGGTGAGCATGCCTATGAGACAAGACCGGGCGATGTGCTTTGGATTCCCGCAGGTACGTCAGTTCGTTACGAAGGCCGCGGCGCGACCATTTTCTACGCGCTTGCGCCGGTGGACTGGCGCGAGCGGAGCAACCTGACCTAAGCATCTGTCCACCGCTTTCAGATTTCAAAATATCATCGTCGCTGGTGATGTCGCGAGTGAGATTGCAGTCGCTTATTTTTTGGCGTGAGGCGAGGCTCTGGAGAGGTGGGGAAAATATAAAATGATATGCAGTACGTAGGAGTATTAATCATCAAAAAATAGCAAATAAATATGGTGAAAAATGTATGTCTCACACTATCTTTTTGCGGATGGAATGAGGAAGACACTCGGCGTTCTTTTGCCCGGATTAATGACGCTTCCGGCGACTGTTGACGATGTAATTGAGGTATTGGCTGGTCATTGCATGGTTAGGGCGGTCGGTAGAAATGATTGGAGCGAGTATCGCGCCGGGGGTTCGTTTAGTGTTCAACGCGAGAGCTAGATAGATGGGACGGTGTTTGAGACTGTCGATTATGTATGCAGCTACGATGATCGAAAGGTCTGACAGTACGGTCATGGTTCTGCCGCGACGGTGGAGTTCCACGGGAACGGCTGAGCCGTGACGGAATTGCGGAAGAGGACGCAATCAGGATTCCGTATGGAATACCTCCCGAAACGCTGCGTCGAAGCTTTCGGTGCGCCCCATGGTTCGTAGAGAACGCCACGCGTGATGCTAAGTCGACGGCAGAGACGTCCGGGCCAGTGCGAGGTGCAGCACTAGGGTTTGCGCTAAGTACGCAGATTTTTGTTCTTTCTAAAAAAGATCGGGGTCTATAATTAGGCTGTGCGTCCGATATGAAACCTAGGGTCGCATATGGGACCTTGAGCGGGTCCGTAGCCCCGTTTGCTCAATCTGAGACTCAAACGGACTTCCCATATTCAGGATCACCGAGGACTCGCAAAAATGTTCAAGTCGCTAAAATTTCGTATGCGGTGTCTTGCAGCCAGCTCCGCACTTCTTGCTCATTCTCTCTTTTTGTCCGCCTACGCGAACGCGCAAGAGACGGTTGTTCAGATCGGGTTAGTGGCGCCTATGACAGGCCCCTATGCTGGCTACGGCAAAGACTGTGAAAACTCCGCGCGGCTCGCTATCGACGAAGCCAACGCGAAGAAGCTGTCGATCAACGGGAAGCCCATCAAGCTGCAACTGGTCTCCGCTGATGATCAGGGCGATCCTCGTATTGCTGTTCAGGTCGCTCAACAATTGGTCGACGAGAAAGTTGTTGCTGTGATCGGGCACTTCACCTCTGACACTACACTTCCCGCTTCACGAATCTACTCAAAGGCTGGTATTCCAATGATCTCGCCAGCTGCGACTAACCCGAGCATTACCCAAGGGGGGTTGTCGACGGTGTATCGGGTTATGCCGACCGATGCACAAAATGCCGGCACGGCTGGTAGATGGGCCGCGACAGCGGGCAACGCGAAGCGGATTGCAATCTTGGACGACCGCACTGCCTTCGGGGCTGGGGAAGCTGACGAGTTTGAAAAGGCGGCGCGGGCTAGCGGCGCAACGATTGTCAGCCGCGAATACACAAACGATAAGGCAGTGGATTTCAGCGCCCAGTTGACGAGAATCAAGAGTACAGGTGCAGATCTGCTATTTTTCGCAGGAAGTGGTGACACGCCTTCTGCCATGGTCGTAAAGCGCATGCGTCAGCTTGGAATGAAGGCGACGTTCGTTGCGGGCGGCGGCGTCGCAGATGCAAACTTTATCAAGATCGCTGGCGATGCTGCGGAAGGCGCATTTGTTTGGGACTACGGTTTACCGCTGCAATCGCTGCCGAACGGCAAAGAGTTTGTTGCGAAATACCGAAAAACCTATGATATTGACCTGCTCCCCTATGGCCCGTTTAGCTATGACGCAGCCAGCGTGCTGATTCACGCCATAGAAGCAGCCAATTCGACGGAGCCGGCCGATATCAACGCAGCAATCAAGAAAATCCAGTTCACTGGGATCACCGGTCCTATTGCCTTCCTTGCCAATGGCGATATCAAAACAGCAATTTCAACACTTTACCAAGTGAAGCAAGGTCAATGGGTCGTTGTGACATCAACCAACAAAGGTGTATGAAATTTAACAGTATGGGGCCATGATCCGGCGGCTGGAAGGGACAGTTTCTTATGAGCTGTAGCAGGTCAGTGAAAACCTGTCGGTCTATCAAGTAGTGGACGCGTGATTGAGATAGGGCAGCGGCCATTGCTTGTGTAGGTCTCGTTACGCGTATTGCTGTGGTCTCAGATTGCAGACCTGGCCGCGCCATAAGCGAAGTTGGTTTTGAATGGGCGTTTTGAAACACTGGACCTGACTTCGCCTGGATAGCCACGTGTGTTGAACAACAAGCCAACCGTTGAGAAGAACTTGATCTCATTCTTCAGTGATCGCGATGCATGGCTTCGAGGAAAAAAATGTACGATTTTGCGCCAGTTTTTAAACAACCAACGGGTTCCCCCATCCGCGAGCTTTCAAGATATCTGAACCAACCGGGAATGATTTCGTTTGCAGGCGGAGTTCCAGCGAGTGATCTGTTCGACGTCCACGGATTTAAACGCGCGAGTGAAATAGCGTTCGAAAATCCAGTGGCGTGCCTGCAGTATGGTGCGACCGAAGGAATGCCCGCGTTAAAGGAACAAATTCTCCGGTTTGTGGAAGAAGATGATATTAGACGCGACGATTCGGAGGTTATAGTCACCACGGGGTCTCAACAAGGGTTCGATCTCCTGTTGCGAGCATTTGTGTCGTCTGGTGATGTGGTTTTTGTCGAAGAGCGTACCTATCCCGCCACGTTGCAAGCACTAAGGCTGCAACAGGCCTCGGTCACCGGAGTCGCTGTGGACAGCGACGGACTGGATACGGTTGCGCTAAAACTACTCCTCGAATCGGATACTCTAAAGGCAAAGCCGAAATTGCTCTACGTCGTGCCTTCGTTTTCGAATCCAAGCGGACTTACGCTGAGCCTGGAGAGAAGGATCGAACTGCTTGAACTGGCTGTTAAGCATCAGTTCGTAATCGTGGAAGATGATCCGTATCACGGGTTGCGTTTTGATGGTGAGCCTATCCCTTCCTTGCTCAGTCTCTCAGGTCGCGTCGAAGGTGCTCGAGACTGGGTGGTCCATCTGGGGAGTCTGTCTAAGATATCGGCGCCAGGCTTGCGGGTGGGATGGACAATCGGACCGGCTGATATCGTGCGCAGATGTGTCATTGCGAAGCAGACCGCCGATCTATGCAGCTCCACCTGGATGCAGGCCGTTGCAGCCGAGTATCTAAAAAGTGGGGCTCTCAGACCTCATCTGAAAAAAATTGCTGACGAGTACGGGAAGAAGTGTGATGTGCTGTGTGACTTACTAAAGCAGGAATTTAGTGACGGCATCGTCTTTGATCGCCCAATGGGCGGAATGTTTCTGTGGGCACGCTTGCGATCCGGAAGTGATACCTCGGCGCTTCTTTCTAAGGCGATTGCAAATGACGTTGTTTACGTTCCAGGAAGGGTGTTTTTTGCTGACCAGCCCGACATTTCGTCACTGCGTTTGTCGTATGCCGCTCCGGGCGAAGTACTGATCAGGGAGGGGGTGCGGCGGCTCAGGCGCGCTTTCGAAGGTTCGCTTTAACACGCACGCAAGCCTCGTAGTCGTAGGTCTGGCCGAGTGCGAGGAACAAATGAGCCTGCTGGCAGACGTTAGTGAGGCAGGGATAGCAGCTCTGCTCAAAGCGCCGTACAGACATGGCGGTTCAACGAGGGTTACCGACGATCGACGAGATAAAGTCGAGGAACGCATTCGTCTTCGCGGGCATATGATTTCGAGAGGGATACAGCACATAGAGAGGCCAGCGTTCGTCGCACCAGTCGGGGAACAGATTGACAAGTCGCCCACTTGCAATCAAGCCTTCAATGCCCAGCTCCATGACCTGGGCGATACAGTATCCAGCCAAACATACCGCATGCATCGTACCTGCATCATTAACCATTAATTGGCCTTCGGGATAAAGCTCCATTTGCGTGCCATTGCGATGGAACTCCCATTTAAATGGCAGGCCTGTCTCAGGATTCCGATATCTCAGGCAAATATGTGAGGAGCCACGCAACTCATCGGGGCTACGCGGGCGGCCGTGCTCTTTCAGGTAAGAAGGCGACGCCACCGTGAGTATTCGTGTTTCGAGCAACTTGCGAGCTATCATGGACGAGGACTTCGGCTCGCCGAAACGGATGGCGAGATCGAAGCCCTCAGAGACGGTGTCGCCGAGTTGGTCGCGTGTGACCAGGTCAAGCTTGAGTTCGGGATGGGCTTTGAGGAACTCGCTTAGGCGTGGTCCAAGAATAAGGTTTGAGAAGAAAGGGTGAACGTTCACTCGCAGACGTCCACGCACGGTCTCCTTGCTGCAGGCAGCTGACTCAGCGGCCTCCTCCAGTGCGGTGAGCAGCGGCACCACCTGTTCGTAAAGGCGACGTCCCTCGTCCGTAAGGGTTACGGAACGAGGATGACGGTCGAACAGACGCGCGTCAAGCCGACCCTCGAGTCGCGCGATCGCACGGCTGACGCCGGGCTGCGACATATTTAGCGCCTCAGCGGCGGCAGCAAAGCTGCCGCTATTGGCCACTGCAGCAAGTACGCTCATCCCATTGAGGGTTCGCTCGTCGAAAGCCATATGGCTTCTCCTGTCGGTGGTATCTTTTCGCAACAGCGATGGTAGCGAAAAGCGAAGGCCTATTGATAACGCATTCCAAGAGACAAGACGGAAGTGTTGTCATTGCCATATCGTGCCGCGCTTGCACTACGTGCCGGTATGCAGATACGGGAGCGAGTGAAACGCGCCTTAATGCCGTCTGAACTACCTATAGCCTCAAAGTATCGGAAATGAGACCGCCGCAAAAGTCCGGTGCGACTTTGACCGAGGGATCACGATGAAAAGGTAACTCATCGGTGCCATAACATGTCAATAATGTGTTGGGTCGTACTACGACCAGCATCGTCTCCATGTGTCAGCGTCCGACAATTCTGCGGGTGTAAATCGACTATCCATGGAGAGCTTTAGCATGAAACGCAATATGATTGCCAATGAAGGTAGTGATGAAGTAGTAGCTATGATCGAATCCAGGATAGAGCCTAAGTGTCAGGGGATGGCCGACTGCTTCACAGGAAGCCTTTAACAGATGAGGTTTGAGCTGAGTCTCAAGAAATTCATCTGCAGCGCCTTGATCAACCAGTAGCGGAAGCTTCTCTGCCGCGGACCTGACGAGGTCGCACGCATCGTATTGCCTCCATGCTGTACGGTCTGGACCCAGGTACGCCTCGAATGCTTTCTTGCCCCATGGCACCTGGGCGGGAGCGACGATCGGCGAGAATGCCGAAACGCTGCGATAGCGGCCCGGATTGCGCAGCGCCACGACGATTGCACCATGGCCGCCCATCGAGTGTCCGCTTATGGAGCGGGCTTCTGAAGCAGGGAATTCCGATTCGATCAATTCGGGAAGTTCCGTGACAACGTAGTCGTACATCCGGTAGTGGGCTGCCCAAGGTTTCTGGGTTGCATTGACGTAAAAGCCTGCACCTTTTCCAAGGTCATAACCCATATCGTCAGCAACCTGTTGCCCGCGAGGGCTGGTGTCCGGAGCGACTATGATGACGCCATGGCGACTCGCGTATTGTTGAGCTCCGGCCTTCGTGGTGAAATTCTGCTCGGTGCAAGTCAAACCGGAGAGCCAGTACAGTACGGGTAGTTTTTTCCTGGATGCCAGCGCCGGGAGAAACACCGAGAAGTTCATTGAACAGTTGAGCGAGGCCGACTCATGCCGGTATACGTCCTGCCATCCGTCAAAACAGGCACGGTGTTCTATCCGTTCCATTGCGACTCCTATAAATAGCGGACGGATCGGTATGAACGATCCGCCCTGGCTTTTTTGCTACTTCAGCACACCACTGCGCTTTGCGATGTGCGCGGCTATCGCGTCCATTAGCGGAGGATTGAGTGCGTCGTGCGGTGCGAGCCCAAGCTCGGTAAGTCTGGCTCGAACGTCATCCATTTGTTCCGGCTTTGCGCCGCCACCTTCGATCACCGACGAGACGAATGCCGCAAAACGTGGCTCCTCCCAACCTTTGTCGTTGGACAGTTCGGTGTGCACGAAGTCGAGACCGTAGAAAGGATGGTCGCGGTTCTCGATCCGACCATACATGTGAGTTCCGCACGCCTTGCAGGCATGGCGCTGGATAGCGGCGTTCTCGTCGACTACCTGCAGCTTTTCCGGGTGAGCCGTGACTTCGACCTTGTCTCTCGGGACGACTCCCACTACCGAAAAAGCGGCGCCAGCGGGTTTCCAGCACTTGGTGCAACCACAAGCATGGTTGTGTGCCACGTTACTGGTTATCCGGACTTCGACTTTGTCCTTCTGACAATTGCAATGGAGGGTACCGCCGGCGAAGCCGGGTGTACCCTTCTTGATACCGGTATCGACTGATGGGTGGATTGCCACAGTGCTCATTTTGAATTCTCCAATGTTTTCAGAATAGGAATCGGCGCAACAACGCTACGCCAATGACTGCGCACGGTCGTGTCCTAATAGTTGATCACGGTGCGAATCGACATGCCGTCGTGCATCAGGTTGAATGCTTCGTTTATCTGATCAAGCGGCAATCTGTGCGTGACAAATGGGGCGAGCTGGATGTCACCTCGCATGGCGTCTTCCACCATGCCTGGTAGTTGTGAGCGCCCCTTTACGCCACCAAATGCTGTGCCTTTCCATGTACGGCCTGTCACCAGTTGAAACGGACGCGTCGAGATTTCCTGACCGGCCCCCGCGACGCCGATGACTATGGACTGTCCCCAGCCACGGTGCGCGCACTCCAGCGCGGCACGCATGACCTTGACGTTGCCGATGCATTCGAACGAATGATCGACGCCCCAGCCGGTCATTTCGACGATCACCTGCTGAATCGGCCTTTCATGGTCTTTCGGGTTGACACAATCGGTAGCGCCGAAGGCTTTCGCGAGATCGAACTTCGAGGGGTTGGTGTCGATCGCAAAGATGCGCCCGGCCTTGGCCTGACGCGCTCCCTGAATTACTGCAAGGCCGATTCCACCAAGTCCGAACACGGCGACACTGTCACCCGGTTGAACCTTCGCGGTGTTGTGCACCGCGCCGATACCCGTCGTTACACCGCACCCCAGCAGACAAACCTGTTCATGGTTGGCAGCGGGGTTAACCTTCGCCAGCGAGACCTCGGCGACTACGGTGTATTCGCTGAAGGTTGAGCAGCCCATGTAGTGGTAGATCGGCTGGCCGTTATAGGAGAAGCGGGTTGTACCGTCGGGCATCACACCTTTGCCTTGGGTCGCACGCACGGCGACACACAGGTTCGTCTTTCCGGATTTACAGAACAGGCATTCGCCGCATTCGGCCGTGTACAGCGGAATCACGTGATCGCCAGGTTTGACAGATGTGACGCCTTCGCCGATTTCCACGACGACGCCTGCACCTTCATGCCCGAGCACGCAGGGGAACAGGCCTTCTGGGTCGTCGCCCGACAAGGTGAAGGAGTCTGTATGGCATACACCCGTGTGAGTGATCTTTACTAATACTTCGCGTTTCTTTGGCGGTGCAACATCGATCTCGACGATCTCAAGGGGTTTTCCTGGCGCGAATGCAACTGCAGCACGTGATTTCATGACAGCTCTCTCAATTGGACGACGAAGACAGGCGATATGAGTATCTGGACGGACTGGGCTGCACATCATCACCGCAGGTAGGTGCGAACGAGATTGATAACGCCGTTGATCGATGCATTGGCGCCGTCCTGGCGGTTGGTCGCGTTAGAAAACTCCTCGCGCAAATGGCTTTCAAGCACGCAGGCCATCAGGCCATTGATCGCGCCGCGCGCTGCGGCGATCTGCTGCAGAATCGCCGCGCACTCAGCACTCGCCTCCAACGCCCGCTCAAGCGCTTCGACCTGCCCACGCAAGCGTCTGACGCGGGTAAGCAGAAAATTTTTTTCCTGGGGTGAATGCGGCACATGACCTCCGTTAGATACTGGGCGTGAGTATGTGGTATTGCCACCGTCTTTCTTTATCTCAACGTCCAGCTTTCTAAGGACGTAAGTGAAAACTCCAGGCTCGTGACGACTAACAGGTTTGTTGCTGAGACCTATGCGGAGAGCACGGTGTAAAACATAACGGACTTCGGGAAAGACCTGGGCAACGCGTTAGACGATCCGATAAGCGTTCGGCCGGACGCAGGTCTAGTATTGATACATAGGATTAACCGGCGAAATTTGTCCGGACAATGCTTGAAACGCGAGGGGCGCTTCCTCGCACGAATAGATCAAATACAGGAGATAGCGTGATGTCGACCGTACAAAAGAACCCTGTCCAACTCGAAGTTGTCGGTTCTGATTCGAAGGAGAACGGGCAGCCGAATACGCGGTTTTTGCAGAACGTCTGGTACTTTGCCGCGTGGTCTGCGGATGTCTTGCAAGAGCCTCTCGAACGGCTCATCATCGACCAACCCGTCGTTTTGTTTCGTACCTCCGAGGGTGAGGTGGCGGCTCTGCGAAACGTGTGCCCGCACCGCTTTACTCCGCTTAGCATGGGCACAGTGGTTGGCGACACCATCGAATGCCTCTATCACGGTCTGCGATTCGCACCTTCGGGGCAATGTGTTCACAATCCCCACAGTGCGACCATTCCCAAAGCGGCTTGTGTCAGGCGCTACCCGGTGGCGGAGCGCGACGGGATCGTGTGGATCTGGATGGGCGCAGCCGAACTCGCCGATGAGTCCACCATTGTTCGTTATCCGGAGTTGAATCAACCCGAAAAGTTTACGTACACCCGTGGGCAAACGATGGAGATGCCCTTGAATTATGAGTTGATGACAGACAACCTGATGGATTTGAGTCACGTTGCCTTTACGCACAAGAATACCTTGGGTTCTGATGGGCTCGTCCCTGGTCAGACGGAAGTACGTGAGGATGGCAACTCGATATGGAGCATGCGGATGGCGCCAAACACAAAGCCCGCGCCATCCTTTTCGATGTCAGGTGGGTGCTCGAAGGACGACGTCGTAGATTACTGGCTGGACATCCGTTGGGATGCGCCAGCGAACTTCTATCTCACATCTGGGCACGCACCGGCCGGACAGGGACGTTATCACGGAGCTCAGATTGATTCCTTGCAGGTAGTGACGCCGTCGAGCGCTAACCGGTGTTACTACTTCTTTATACATCTGCGTAACTATCGTCGCGACGATGATGCCATGACGCACGAACTGGCGGAGTTTATCCGTCAGGCGTTCGCCACGGAGGATGAGCCAATGATCGCGAGCGTCCAGAGGAATATGGACGGTCGCACGCTAGAAGAAATGAAGCCGGTGCTGCTGACATGTGACGCAGCTGCAATGCGGGTCCGCAGGGCGCGCGAGCGGCTTCTGGACCTTGAGGCGAAGAGTGATAGTGATGGGATGGTGGAGCGTCGTAAATGAATGATTCGTGGATTGAAGTAGAAGTTTCGGCCAAGGAACTCGAGGCGGATGGCGTTGTCCGTCTTGAGCTGGTGGACAGGGAGGGCGGGGAGCTCCCCGGGTTCACGGCTGGCGCACACATCGATGTCGAAGTCGCACCTGACCTGATAAGACAATATTCGCTTTGCAACAGTCCGCGCGAGCGCCATCGCTACGTGATCGGTGTGCTGCGGGAGCCGTCATCGCGTGGCGGCTCACAAGCTGTGCACGACAGCATTCAGGCCGGTCACACAATCCGGATCAGAGCGCCGCGTAACCACTTCGCGCTTGATCCCACTGCAAGCCGCTACATCCTGTTTGCAGGCGGAATCGGCGTGACGCCGATACTGGCCATGGCCGAACATCTCAGTGATTCGGGAAAGCCCTTTGAGTTGCACTATTGCGTGCGCACGGCAGCTCGTGCCGCCTTTGTCCGGCGCATGACGAAATCGTCATTTTCGGCTCATGTGCATCTTCATTTTGATGACGGGCTTCCAGAACAACGGCTTGAGATCCGGCAGGCATTGGGGAGTTCGGACGACGACGCGCACGTGTATGTTTGCGGACCTGCGCCGTTCATTGGATATGTTCTGGAGAATGCGCGCGAACGGGGTTGGCCAGAAGCGCGGCTGCATCGAGAGTTCTTCGCTGCATCGACATCAACCGCCGCGTCTGCAGAGGAATCCTTCGAGGTACAACTAAGCAGCACGGGGCAGATCCTCACGGTTCCTGCGGATCGAAGTATCGTGGAGGTTCTGGGCGAAGCCGGTGTCGCTCTGGAAGTCAGCTGCGAGCAGGGGGTCTGCGGAACGTGTCTGACGCGGGTGTTGCAGGGCGAACCCGATCATCGGGATGTGTATTTGACGGATGCGGAACATCTTCGCAACGACTGTATGACAGTCTGTTGCTCCCGCTCGAAAAGCGCGAGACTCGTTCTCGACTTGTAGGCACCGGACCGGCACGTCATCGGGTGTATTGATTGATGGTCAGACGCGTCAACCAGCGTCGCTATGAACGCGGCGCGGGTCTCATGAATCCACACTGGAATGGGAGCCACACGACCCTCGTCGCCGACGCTAGCCGTGTCCGATTGTCATCTGTCCACTCGCATTCGACTATTGGCCTTTGCATATTCGACCAGGTGCTCCGACAAGTTTTTCACAAGCGTCGGCAGCGTGTCGGGCGGTTGCGTCACCAGGCTTACCTCGCGTATGGCCCAGGGATCTTCGAGCGCGATATAACGTATGTTCATGCTCTTCACGTAGCGCTCCACTGAGGAAATCGGCGCGATGCCGATTCCGACGCCCGCCTCGACCATGCGGCACATGGCCTCGAAGTTGCTGACCTGCACTCGAGGCCGGAAATTCCCGCCGGATTGCGTTGCCACGCGCGCCATGAACCGGTGTAGGGCTGTGTCGCCCGGCAAAGCGATGCAGGAAAGCCTGAGCGTCTCGGTGAAAGAGATCGAAGAGACGCGCGCCAGTTCGGAAGAAGGCGGCAAGATGACGACCAGCCTGTTACTGCCGAAAGGGCGGGCCCACAATTCGCCCGTTCCGACCGGACTGGACACGACGCCGATATCCGCCTCGCCGGCAGCGACCGCCCGTACGATATCGTCGCTGAGTGCCTCTCTGAGCTCGATCTCCACGTCCTGGTGCTGCGCTAGGAATCCGCTGAGCGCCTGGGGCATGAATTCGGTCATCGAAGTCGTGTGCGCGTAGACTTTCACCTGACCCCGCAAGCCACGGCTGAAATCGCGCATGTCGAAGCTTAGGTGCTCCATCTGCTGTATGATCTGCTGCGCATGCGCAAGCAGTGCCCGGCCAGCCGCAGTCAGCGTGGCCCCCTGAGGCGTGCGATTGAGCAGCCGCGCACCAACCGTGGCCTCCATGTTCCTGATCCGCGTGGACGCGGCGGCGGTGGAAATGGCGCTGCGGCTGGCACCTTGAGTCAGGCTGCTAGCATCGGCGATATGGATGAAGAGTTGTAGATCGAACAGATCCAGACGTAGGTTCATGGCGCATCATGATACCGCGGTGAATGAATCATTCGCCTACATGTCGCCATTCAGTTCCAACCGATAAAGGCGTCGCGCGTTTCCACGGAAGAGGCCTTCCACCTCGTCGGCGCTGTAATCTTCGAAATATCGGACATAGTCTTGCCAGACTTCCCGATAGGGCGTGACGATACTCTCCACGGGGTAGTTGCTGGCAAGCGCACACCGGCCAGAGCCAAAAAGATCAACGGTATAGTCCAAAATGGGACGTATCGAATCCAGCGTCCATGCGGTGTCGAACATGCCGAACCCGGATATTTTCACCGCGACATTAGGTAGCTGGGACAGCTTCCGCATGTTCTTGCGCCAGAGCGCATGGCGTTCGGCTTGGTTTGCATAGGGCATGCCGACGTGCGTAAGAATAAATTGCGTGTCTGGGTGCGCGCGCACCAGCCGGACCACGTCTGCTCCCTGTTCGGGGAAGAATTGCAGATCGAAGGTCAGATCGAATTCCTTGATCAACCGAAAATTGCGTTGCCATACCGGGTCGTGCAGTGGGTCGTAGGCGGGCGACGCGTCGAGCCGCCGATGCAAGGCCTGGCGGACGCCCCTGGTATTCCTGAATGCACGATGGCCTTCGAGGACTGCACGCACATCAGGCGCCGCCAGATCGACATTGCCCACGATGACCTGAGGGACCCCTCCGGAACGAACGACATCGTCGGCTACACCTTGCAGCCAGCGGGTTTCGCGGACATGGTCAGAAGGATCGTGCTCTGCCTGGATATGCACCGCAGCAAGCAATTCGAAATCCTCTGAGTCCAAAAGAAAATCCGTCACCAGATAGTTACGCCGTAACGAGCAGTAGTCCGGCACGACCGAAGATCGATTGCCGTCGTTTAGCCACGGGTAATAGTTTTCCTTCAAATCCCACAAATGGAAATGTGCATCGATGATTTTCATTCGAGCCAGCTCGTATGTTGAACACCCGAACATTGTGCGGACAGGTCGCTGCGGCTGGCAATCAGGATTGCATTAACACCGTGTTAGGGATGCGTTGACGGGGGCTTTTAAAAATACTGATAGTCACTTTTCCTCTGGAGCTACATCATGCGTGTTCGATTTCGTTCGCGCCAAGGCATCATGCAGCTATTCGCAACCCCCGCATCGCCCTGGGTCCGCCGGGTCATGATTTGCATCATCGAACTGGGCATCCAGGACAAAGTCACCACGATCCAAACCCGATGGCCGCACTCGTGGGGAACGCACACCGTGCCATTCACGCCCGAATTCGGCCAGGCTACACCGGTTGGCCGCATCCCCGCGCTGGTGACGGATCAAGGGCTGAGCCTCGCGGATTCGATGGTGATCTGCGATTACCTGAACGCTGAGTATGGTCAATACCGGCTGCTTCCTCAGGCAGGCGAACGCCGGTGGCGCATCCTGTCCCAAGTCGCCATCGCGAACGGCATACTCGAAGCGCACATCAGCCGGCGCGCGGAACTGCTCCGCGATCCGGCGGGACGATCCGCCGCTTTCCTCGAAAAGATGAAGGTCCGGGCACAGCGCTGCTTCGTGGCGCTGAATGAAGACGCGGTGGATTTCGCGCCAGAACCGGATCTTGCCCAGATAACCATTGCCGCTGCTTGCGGGTTTTCCGATTTCCGCTATCAAGGCGATCAATGGCGCGCGACATCTCCCCACCTTGCGTACTGGTATGAAAACTTCTCACAGCGTTCTTCCATGGTGCTGACAAGACCCGCGGAGACCCCGCAATAGCCCTCCCGAGTCTCCGATAAAAAATGGCAGCAAGGTTCTACATCAGGAAATTCTAAACAGTCACGATGCCTCGCGAGCTCTCGTTCGCCGCGGACACCATTTTCCAATTTCCTTATTTCAGGAGACGTTCCGCCATGTCTGCCCCGTATTTCCTGTTTCCTTTCGTCGCGATACTGCTATGGGCTGGTAACGTGATGGTTACGAAGCTGGCGGTCAACGCCATCGATCCGACGGCTATCACGTTCTGGCGACTTGCTTTTGCTGTTGCATTGATGAGCACGTTTGTTCAGAAGCCGGTGTGGCGCAGCCGCGCCGTGATCGTGCCGCAATTGCCAAGACTTGCGATTCTAGGTTTTCTCGGCATGGCGCTGTTTCAATGCCTGGCATATCAGGCAGCGAAAACCACCACCGCGACCAGCATGGCGGTCATCACCTCGCTTGTGCCACTTCTGACTATGCTTCTCTCTGTGCTGTTTTTGCGCGAAGCCCCGACGGTGGGCATGCTATGCGGCGGCCTTCTATCCTTGGTTGGTCTTGTCTACCTGGTCAGTTCAGGAAACCCGGCGGCGCTTCTCTCAGGCGGCGGCCACGTGGGTGATCTGCTGATGCTGATTGCGGCTCTTGCTTACGCACTGTACGGCGTGTTGCTCCGACGCTGGAACGTCGGCCTACCGTCATGGCAGTCGACCTATTTGCAGGCAATCGCCGCGCTGGGCTTCATGCTGGTTTTCGAATTTCGGCTACCGCTGCACGCGGCGCTCCCGAATCGGGCGAGCGTACCGTTGATCGTATATGCAGGCATGTCTGCTTCCGTCGTACTGCCGTATTTGTGGATGCAGGGAGTCAAACATCTAGGCGCTAACCGCTGCAGTATGTTTATTAACCTGCTACCTGTCGCGACAGCCGTCATCGCGGTTGGCTGGTTCAGAGAGCATTTGCATGCATATCACCTCCTCGGCGGCGGAGTCACTCTTTTGGGCGTATTGCTGGCACAGATGATTCGCCGACCGTTGCTGATCGGCTGCCGCGCGACTCACAGGCCAGCGAAATGAGGTAAGTGGGAATCCGTAGACCTGGCGCGAATGCATGCTGGACACGCAATCGCCGGACGCGATATCAAGGCCTAAAATGTTGGATGAACTGATCGAGTGCGGGGTTTTTAGCGTCCGCGCTCCATACGAATTCAACTTCATAGGTGCTGGACAGGTCTGGATGACTGATCAGTTGAGCATCAGGCGGGCAGCTGTACTCTGATACATCCGGCACAATCGAATATCCCATGCCCGCAGCGACGAACCCCAAGATGGTGGAAGTATCGACCGCCACTTCTACCAGGCGCGGCACGAACCCCGCTCGCTGGCACTGATCAATCCAAAAATCGTAGTGCGACGGTGCGTTTTCGCGAGCGAACCAGATACAGGGTTCATCTTTGAGTTCGGCAAGTGTAGCTGGCGGCTTACGGGCAAGATTGCTTTGGCGCGGCACCGCGAGCATCAGCCTGCCGCCAAATATGGTGTGCCCAAAAAATGCTTTATCGCTTCGATCCCTAAGCGCGAGAAATCCGCCGTCGAGACTGCCATCAGCAATTTCCTCGATCTGTTTCATAGCGAGTACCGGCTCAAGCGTAACGGCTATATTGGGATGAGTCGTTCTGAACTCGCGTAGTAGTCGCAAGATTGAAGGGTGCCAACTGTAGCTGGCAGATACCCCGATTCGGAGAGCGCCAAGTTGACCGCTTGCTATTCGCGAGACCCGCTCAGTCGCCATCTGTAGGTCATCAAGCAGGCGTGTTGCGTCTACGACAAGCTGTCGTCCCGCCGCAGTGAGTTCAACACCTCGAATGCTGCGGACAAAGAGAAAGGCTCCTAATTCTTCTTCCAGATCCCTGATTTGGCGGCTCAAGGCTGGCTGAACGACGTGCAAGTGTCTCGCGGCCTCGGCAACGCTGCGATGCTCGGCGACGGCGAGAAAATATCGTAAATGGCGAAATTCCATGAGGGACCTCGTTCCCCTATACCTCAAAAGCATAGCATCAATTTTTAAATAGTATTTTTGTTGCTTTTGTCATCCGGTTACCCTAGTGCAGATCAGAAATTTTCCACAGAAATCTACCATCGTCGACGTCGAACCCGCGCGTCGATTGGGCTATGCACCTCCCTGGGTGATTGGCCCCCTCACGATGCTCACACTGGTTTCTCTGTGCCTGTGTTTCGGGCACTAAGGGAAAACGCAACGTACCGGTGTAGGCAAGTCGCTGGCGTCACAAAGGAGAGGGTGTGGCCATCGCGAACTGTCAGATCCTTGAGCGGGTCTGCGCGACAGCGGGCTCCGACCTCTTCCGTGGACGCTCCGCGGATGGGTCGACGGTACTGTTGAAGTTGCCTGCGGAAAACGCCGACCCAGTCCAATTCGCTCTGCTGAAACGCGAACACCTCCTGCTGCAATCTTTAAACGTCGCGGGGATTGCGAAACCGCTCACGTTAATCGATGAGCGAATCGGCCCGGTGCTGGTGCTCGAAGACTTCGCCGGCGAGTCGCTCGAAGCCGTTTTGGGTCGTGCGCCGCGAATGGACCTGCCTGTTTGCCTGCGTATCGGCCGTCATCTGGCGGATACGTTCGCGGGTATCGATGCCGCGCAGGTTATCCACCGCGATATCCGACCCGCCAATCTCCTCGTCGAGCCTGGCACTGGCCGGGTTCTACTGGTGGATTTCAGTATGGCGACGGCAAAGGAAGCCAGCACCGTCCCGACGAGGGAGGTCACCGCCCCCGCTGGAGATTGGGCTTACGTGTCCCCCGAGCAAACGGGCCGCATGAATCGTCCGGTTGATTATCGGACCGACTGCTATTCGATGGGTGTAATGCTCTATCGGATGCTGACCGGCCAGCTGCCATTTCAGGCGAACGACCCGCTGGAATGGACGCATTGCCATATCGCCCGTATGCCGATACCACCGACGGGGATCACGCCCGAGGTGCCACAGCCGGTGTCGGATATCGTGATGAAGATGCTGGCCAAGCTACCAGAAGACCGCTACCAAAGCGCGCAAGGCCTGAAGGCCGATCTCGATCGGTGTCTGGTGCAATGGCGGACCTCGGGTCAGATCGAGCCGTTCCCGCTCGGCAGGGAAGATATCCCGGTACGTTTCCATGCCCCGCACAAGCTCTACGGGCGGCGCCACGAAGCAGCGAGGCTGCTAGGCGCCTTCGAGCGGACGGCGGCCACCGGCGAGGCCATGCTGGCGATCGTCTCCGGGTACTCCGGCATCGGCAAGTCGACGCTGGTCGAGGCGTTGCGCAGGCCGATTGTGGCGAACCGTGGTTACTTCATTTCGGGCAAGTTCGATCAGGGCCAGCGCTATTTTCCTTATGCTGCCATCATCAAGGCGTTTCGCGAACTGGTGCAACAACTACTGGCGGAAAGCGAAGCGCGCGTCGCCGGCTGGCGGCAACGGATCCAGGCCGCGGTCGGCACCAATGGCCAGCTTATTGTCGATGTGCTGCCCCAGGTCGAGTTGATTATCGGCGCGCAATTGCCGGTGTCGGCGTTGCCGCCGACCAAGGCACAAAACCGGTTCCGCGTGGTGTTCCGGCAATTCGTCATGGGGTTCGCGAGCGAGGCACATCCTCTGGTTCTCTTCCTGGACGATCTGCAGTGGATCGATCCGGCTAGCCTGACGCTCGTCGAGGACCTGATCACACACCCGGACACACGCTATCTGCTGCTAGTGGGTGCTTTTCGTGATAACGAAGTGAGTGCCACGCACCCGTTGATGACGAGCGTCGAGAGGATCCGCCAGAATGGCACATCGGTGAACGAGCTTCAGCTCGCGCCGCTGTCGGTCGTGGATCTGAACCGGCTGGTGGCCGACACGCTCCGTGCACCATCTGCTGCCGCCTGCGAACCGCTCACGCGGCTTGTTCGCGAGCGCACAGGGGGCAATCCGTTCTTCTTTATCCAGTTCCTGGATGTGCTGCACCAGGAGGGGTTGCTGCGGCACGATGCGCAACACCGGGCCTGGCGGTGGAACCTGGATCAGATCAGGGCTAAAAATTTTGCCGGCAACGCCGTCGACCTGACGGTGGGTAAGTTGCGACAATTGAGGGTCGCGGCACAGGAAACCTTGCGACTGGCGGCATGCCTCGGCAACACTTTCGACCTTCGCCATGTCGCGCTGGTCAGCGGCAATTTGGCGTTCGCTGCATGGCAAGGCGTGAGGGAGGTCAAGGTCGAGGTCGAGCAAGCCCTCGCGGCCGCGGCGCGCGAAAATCTGATTGTGCTTGCCGACGGCACCGGCAAGTTCCTGCATGATCGGATCCAGCAGGCCGCCTACGCGCTGATTCCCGACGCGGAGCGCGCCGGCGTCCACCTAAGCATCGGTCGCGTGCTGCTGGCCAACCTGACTGCAGACGAACTTGCAGAGCATGTGTTCGATGTCGCGAACCAGTTCAATCGGGGCGCAACCCTGCTCACCGGGCATGATGAGAAAGTGCAGATCGCGGCGCTCGACCTGAGTGCCGGGCGCCGGGCTAAGTCCTCGGCAGCTTATGCGTCTGCGTGCGTGTACCTGGCGGCCGGCATGGACCTGCTCGACGACGGCAACTGGGTCAGCCACCGTGACCTGATGTTCAGTCTGCGGCTCGAACGCGCGGAGTGTGAGTATCTGACAGGTCGCGCCGACAAGGCTGAGCAACTCATCGAGGAGCTATTGCGGCGATGCGTGTCGAGAGTCGATCATGCGGCCGTCTGCCATATGAAGGTGCGGCTGCATATCGTCAAGTCGGAGAACCGGCAGGCCGTCGACAGCGTGCTCACCTGCCTGCGCCTGTTCGGCATCGATCTCCCGGCGCACCCGTCTCAGGAACAGGTCGAGGCCGAATACGAAGCGGTCTGGCGCAACCTGGCGGGTCGCCCGGTCGAGAGCTTAATAGACGTGCCGCTGATGACCGATCCGGAACTGCAGGTCGCGATGCGTCTTCTCTCGACCCTGTATGAATCCGCCTACTTTATCGATTTCCAGTTGTTGTGCCTGCACCTGTGCCGCATGGTGAACATCAGCCTGCTGCACGGCTCGAGTGGTGCGTCCGCGTACGCCTGCTTCGGGTTTATCCTTGGCCCGGTGTTTCGCCGCTACCGCGACGGTTACCGTTTCGCCAGGCTTGCATGCGACCTGGTCGGCGAGGGCGGTTTCCCTGTCGATAAGGCATTAGTCTATATCGCAACGGGACACGTTGCTTTCTGGACCCAGCCGATCGAAACCGTGATTGACTTCCATCGGGCAGCGTTTCGCACCGCGACCGAGACGGGCGATCTGACGACGGCTTGCTACAGTGCGTTCCATTGCACCAGCGACCTTCTACTGCGGGGCGATCCGCTCGAAACGGTCTGGCGCGAGTCGCAGCGGAGCCTCGACTTCGTGCGCAAGGCCGGGTACCTCGACGCGGCGGACGCCATAGTGTGCAACCAACGCTTCATTGCGACCATGCAGGGTCATACCGCGAAATTATCCACGTTTAGCGACTCGCAGTTCGACGAAGCGGCGTTTGAGGCGCAACTGACGGACGACCGGATGAGCTCGATGGTCTGCACGTACTGGATCTTCAAACTGCACGCGAGATTTCTGGCAGGCGACTACGTAGCGGCCCTCGACGCCGCCCAACGGGCGCAACCGCAATTGTGGGTCCTGGTCGGCCTCTTTCAGTCACTTGACTATTTTTACTACACGGCGCTGACGTTGGCTGCACTCTATGAGAACGGGTCCGCTGGCGAGCAGGTCGCGTGGCACGCCCTCCTCGACGAGCACCGGGAGCAATTGCGCGAGTGGGCTGACACCTATCCGCCTACGTTCGCGGACAAGCACGCCTTGGTGTCGGCTGAGATCGCCCGGATCGAAGGGCGGAACCTCGATGCGATGTGTCTGTACGAAGTGGCCATTCAAGCGGCCAGCGATCAAGGGTTTGTCCAAAACGAAGGCATCGCTCATGAACTGGCCGCCGGATTTTGCCGTGCCCGCGGATGGGCGAGCGCCGGCCGCGCCCATCTGAACGAAGCGCGCAGCTGTTTTGAGCGCTGGGGCGCACACGGCAAAGTCAGGCAGCTCGACGCGCGCATATCGCCAATACGCGAAGTAGCAACGTCTCGGCTCGCCACGCCTGTTGGCAATGTGGTGCAACTCGATCTGCTGTCGGTCGCCAAAGCCTCGCAGGCCATATCTAGCCATATCGTGCTTGACGATCTTGTCGACACGCTAATGCACATCCTGCTCGAAAGTGCCGGCGCGCAAACCGGCCGGCTGTTGCTAGCCCACAATGCCAGCTTGGCACTCGTGGCCGAAGCGAGCCTCGCGCAGCAGACCGTTCACGTCCGGCGGCACTTGGGCGACGTGTCGCACGGCTCGGCCCCGCCGGAGTCAGCCGCGCGCGAAGCGGCGTTGCCGGACTCCATCGTCAACTATGTCCAGCGCTGCCAGGAGCGGGTGCTGCTGGATGATGCGACGCAAGCGAACCCCTTTTCGGCAGACGAATACCTTACCCGCCGCCAACCGAAGTCCGTGTTGTGTCTGCCTCTCATGCGCCGTTCCGAATTGATCGGCTTGCTGTATCTGGAGAACAACCTGGCCATCCAGGCGTTCACGCCTGAGCGCATAACCGTCCTCGAATTGCTGGCCTCGCAGGCCGCGATTACCCTCGAGAACGCTCGTCTGTACCGCGATCTGGCGGAACGCGAAGCAAGGATCCGACGTCTCGTCGAGGCCAACATTGTGGGTATTTTCACTTTCCATCTCGATGGCCAGATTCTCGAGGCCAATGAAGCGTTTCTCCGGATCGTGGGATACGACCGCGAGGACCTCGAGTCGGGACGGATGTGCTGGACCGACATGACCCCACCCGAGTGGCTCGAGCGCGACAACCAGCGAATCGCGGAGCTCACGACGACAGGGACATTACAGCCCTTTGAGAAGGAATATTTCAGAAAGGATGGCAGCCGTGCGCCCGTGCTGATCGGCGTGGCGACGTTCGAAGTAGGGCAGCACCAAGGTGTCGGTTTCGCACTTGATTTGACCGTGTGCAAGCGGGCGGAAGCCGAAGTGCGGGAGAGCGAGGAGCGCTACCGTGAAGTGCAGATGGCGCTCGCGCACTCTAACCGGGCCGCGACGATGGGGCAGCTCACAGCCTCGATTGCCCATGAGGTCAGGCAGCCGATCACTGCGGTAGCGACCTATGCTTCGGCCGCCTCGCGCTGGCTGGACGCGAGGCCCGCTAACCTTAATGAGGTCAGGCAGGCGCTCGATGGCATCGTCTATGAGGCAACACGCGCTGGCGGCATCATTAGCGGGATTCGCGACCTGGTCAGAAAAGCGCCTCCACGCAAGGACCGAGTAGACATTAACGAGGCGGTCGTCGAGGTGATCGAACTGACGCGGGGCGAAGCGGCGAAGTACGACGTCTCAGTGCTGACGGCACTCGGCGATGCCTTGCCTCTCGTCCTGGGTGATCGCGTTCAGTTGCAACAGGTGATGCTCAACCTGATCGTCAACGCCCTTGAGGCGATGGGCTCAACGAGCACGGGTCCCCGTGAGCTACTGATCAGCACAACTGCAGATTTATCGGATGGCGTGTCTATCGTCGTGCGGGATTCTGGTCCGGGGCTCCCTCCAGATGAGTTCAGTCGCGTCTTCGATCCGTTCTACACGACGAAGGAGAATGGCCTAGGCATGGGCCTGTCGATCTGCCGTTCAATCGTCGAGACGCACGGGGGGCGGTTGTGGGCTTGCAAGAATGAACCGCGAGGGGCTGTCTTTCAGTTCACGTTGCCTGCTGGGGGGGGAGAGTAGAAGTGGTACCTGCTTCGCTCGGGGGCGTAGAATAATTGCATGCCAACGGGACGCGGCCGCGTTCCGGTTTCGCGAGGTGGCCGAATGACTACTGGAACGAACTCCCGTAAAACAGCCGAAACCGCAGCAACCGAAGGCTCCGTCGTCTACATCGTCGATGATGACAAGGGAATCCGGCTTTCCCTTAGCACCCTTATGCGCTCAGTCGGCCTGCGGGTCGAAGCGTTCGAATCCCCGGACGAATTTCTACGGTGCCCGCCTGCCGCCGGACCAAGTTGCCTCATCCTCGACGTGCGACTCCGCGGAAAGAGCGGCATGGCGATTCACGAAGATATCGTGAATCGCGGCATGCGTATTCCCGTTGTATTCATGACCGGTCACGGAGACATCGAGATGGGCGTGAAGGCAATGAAGGCCGGCGCGCAGGACTTCTTTGCGAAACCGTTTAAGGACCAGGACATGCTCGACGCCGTTGCTCAGGCTCTGGCGCGAGACAACGAGCGGCTCGCGGCAGAAGCCGCGCTGGCCGATCTGCGTGCGTTATACCAGTCCCTTTCGCCGCGCGAGAAAGAAGTGATGGGCTTTGTGCTTTCCGGTCTTCTGAACAAGCAGATTGCCTATGAGATGAACCTGAGTGCGATCACGGTTAAGGTTCACCGTGGACACGTCATGCGTAAAATGAACGCGTGCTCGATGCCGGATCTGGTCCGCAAGGCCGAATCGCTCGGTATAGGGCCCTCTCTGCCTCGCGGCGATCATCATTGAGCGTCATCGTGTCAGGTAATTCGGACTTCTTCTCAGCGCCGTTCCATCGCTAAGGACTACCAAGTGCTACCGAGAGCCAGTGAGTCAAAGTGGCTGTGTCATAAGGTTTCGGCAGCAACACGAGTGCGCCGGCACTCACGACTTGCGCCCGTAGAGGTGAGCTCGGACAGGCGGTGATAAATATGGTCGGTGGATTATGCCCCTGAGCACGAAGGTGCTCATACATCTCGATACCGGACATCCCTGGCATCAAAACATCGGAAATCAGGCAGGCGGTGTGAGCAGCATCCCCTGACGAAAAAAATTCCTCCGCCGACTTATACATGCGCACCTGCCAACCCAGCGACCGGATCAGGCTGTCCAGGGCATGACGAACCGCTTGGTCATCATCGA
Source organism: Paraburkholderia sp. GAS206C (assembly GCF_050435645.1). Lineage (NCBI taxonomy): Bacteria > Pseudomonadati > Pseudomonadota > Betaproteobacteria > Burkholderiales > Burkholderiaceae > Paraburkholderia > Paraburkholderia sp. GAS206C. Next base: position 62,015 of record NZ_JBNDKR010000019.1, read on the forward strand.
CAATCGAAACAACAGGCGAAATTTGCAAAATGCCCTCTCGACCTCTCGTTTTAAGGGACGGCGTGAGGCCGGTGCAGTCCATCTCTTTTTCATCTGCAGATTAGCTTATAACCATGTGCGGCGACATGATACGAACGTATATGCGAATCGAACCAACTCTGCGGCAGTCTCGTCTTTGCGCAGATCGGCGCCGCGCATGAAGCTTCCTTGCCGCGCTTATACCCTCGTATATGCGACTTACCTCAATGCGGCGTCAGAATATCCTACCGGGGAATAGATTCGCTCTTCCGCAAGAGCTACTCTTCTCACATTGAGGCCACACACCGTTACGAAAGCGCAAAGCGTGCGGCGCGGCTTGGGCCAACATTGCTGCGGAACTGCCGCCCACCCCGTTTGAGCGTTTAACTTCTTCGAAGAGTCATCTCAATATGTGTCCAGTAGCCGTAAGTTAGTGGTCATTCGACCGTACTGCTAAATTTGATTGATCTTCACTCGTCGCTAAAGAGAGGAACGCGATGTTGAACGCTGAGTGCGATTCGCCCCTTGAGACATTCTTAAACAATGATTCTTACCATGCGTCTATTGGCCCCATGCTGCTAACGGCCGACCTCCTATCATCGCATCGGCCAGCCGGTCATACTTCAGCGGACCCTTGGACTTCGATGCTCGCAACCATCCGTGAGTTTTCTTCACCGCCAGATCCGAAGCGACAGCCTCCGCATTTGTCTAGGCGTTCCTGGTCCGATGGCGGCCAGCGCCTTCCACGCAAGAGCGACCGCGGGGAAGTGCGGCCTTATACGGTAAGGGTTGTGGAGGCATTGTCCAATTCGCGCTTCTCCCTGTGCTGGCACGATCCGACGCTTTGCAACTACGAGGAGCAGGTCTGGGTGCCGTGCCGCGCTCGCTCGTCCGGGCGTTGTGCCTTGTCTGGCAAACGTATTGGCCGCGGCGATTGCGTCTATCGACCCCGAGGCCGCGGACCATCGAGGCCACTCAACGGCGACGCCATGATTCTGGCCAGCGAGCTGGCCACGCACCGCGCAATCGCTTGAGACGCTGTGGGGAGGGGCGATTCGCGCTTACTGGTGAAGCATTGCCAGGGTGTTGCCACTGCAGTCGTGTACTCCAATATCAGGCCGCACGAGGTTTAGCATGAAGCTAGAGTCCGCCAAGTTTTTGCAACTGCGCCGTCTCGCTCCCGTTCTCGATGACGTATTAAGCGCGGGCGAGGTTGAGTACGCGGAGCAGGCCTTGGGACTTGCTTTACTCGCCCAGCTGTGTTTACAGTTGTTCGACGCGTACCAGCGCCAATACCCAGACGAGATCGCGCAAGCGCGGCTTGACGCTCTCCATCTGTAGTAGCGCGTCAGCGCGAGAGAGGCAGCCTACGTGGTCATTCCTTTGTGTGACCGTGCTTGCGTTCGCCTTGAGATTGGCAGACGTATTATCTCCACTTGTTCGTCGTATGAAGGACCGGACACTAACTTCGGTACGCGGTCAGTTCACCAATCCCTTCCTGCATTGCCGTTACCACACCGACGCAAAAAGAAGCGGCCTCTTCGCGCCGAGGCATTCCAGGCGTGGGAAAGCGTGACGCGCGCTCCGGTGCTGTAGCGATACTCTGATTAGAGTCGGCGTCTTTATACACAGTGTGTTCGAGAGCGTGCCGTTCGATAACGTGACAATGCCAGGGGTTGACCGACGGCGCGTCTTTGGAGGGTGTGCCGTTCCGTTTCCATTCAGAGGAAGGCATGGGAATACCAGATGCTCTTCGGATAGAACTGCGGGAGCGACTGTGGCAACTAGCGTAGTGACGGAATTTCGGAAAGGGCAACGATCGTGACAGACCCAAAATTGACGTGAGACGTTTCTTTGCTCGCCTGCGCGAAATGTCGAAATTGAACCTCGAAAAAGTCACGTTCGAGGTTAGCTATGCCATACCGTTATTAAAGACATGACGAAACGGGGGTCCTAATTTGATGCAAGAAGAACGAGAATGATTAGACACCGTATTTGATTCGGCTCTAGCAATATAGGATCCTTTATGTTCTCGGTTGTTGGAGTCGTCAACTAGGTAAGAGGCGGTGGCGCCCGGTCGACTCTAGTGAACGGATGTGACGTTCGCGCTGTTATTCTAAATCCCGAGAAGGTGTCTTCGTTGGTGCCAGGTGTGATGACGCGAATACCATTCGCAGCGAATACCGTATCGATGTTGAAGATCGCAATGATAAACGTCGTGGCGTATCGGAAGTGACTCTTCAGCCAGAGACTGTACAGAAACATTGAGCGGTTCGCCAGACGACAGGCGAGCGTAGCTTTCGTGTCGGTCGTCCGTCTTTATTTTGATTTCGCACGAGATGCACATGGGCTTGTGACGCGCATCGGCGCTGCCATGACGAAACTGCATCTGAAAGATGCCATCTTTGCTGTCGGAAAAGCGGACTTGCTGGGCCAGAATGCGTGTGATGTCGTGATGGCATTCAATCGCTTTTTTTACTTCGATGTGAGCGAAAAACTTTACACGCATCAGGTACAAGACGGGGTGACCGGGGCGCAGCGGGGCAGTGTCTCAGGAACCGAGGATCAGGCAAACGAAGTAGCGATACTTTCAAATCGACGAGGGTCAAGTAATGTCTCAACCAACGACACATTTCTTTAAACGAAAGCGAATCGTACTCCAGATAATGACGCTGGCGGTCGTCGTGGGCAGTAGTCTGCTGCTTAAAACGCATGCATCCGCTTCGGCCGATTCGGTGAACGCCGCGCCAGCACCTCAGGTGACAGTAGCGCAGGCCCGTACGTTTCAGGTGGATGACCGTCAGGTATTCACCGGCAGATTACAGGCCGTCGACACGATTGACGTACGACCACGAGTGAGCGGATACGTGGATGAGGTGCTGTTCAAGGAGGGCACCCGGGTACACAAGGGCGACGTACTGTTCCGGATCGATCCGCGTCCTTATCGCGCCGAGGTAGACCGTCTGACAGCGGAACTCGCGCAAGCTCAGGCGGAGGCGGTGCAAGCCCGGTCCGATTCGGATCGAGGTAAGCGATTGCTGATGCAGAGTGCCATTTCGCGCGAAGCGTCGGAGCAACTTGACACCGCGGCAAGCACATCGCATTCGAAGGCGCTTGCGACCGGCGCCCAGCTCGACGCGGCGCAACTGAATCTCAGCTTCACAGACGTGCGTGCGCCGATCGACGGGAAGGTCAGCTATGCGATGATCACTGCCGGCAACCTGGTCACGCCAGATGCGGTCCTGACCCGCGTCGTCAGCGTCGACCCCATCTACGGATATTTCGACGTCGACGAACAGAGCTACCTTACGCTCCAGCATTTTCGCGATGACGGTCATAGCGTGCCCGAAGTTGCAATGGCCCTCGCGGACGAGCACGACTTCACGCACGTCGGTCATCTGGATTTCGTTGACAATCAACTCGACTCTGGTTCGGGAACCATTCGCCTTCGAGCTGTATTTCCCAACGCGCAAGGTGCGTACACGCCAGGACTCTATGCACAGATCCGCCTTCAGGAGAGCCATCCGGTGCCGCGCATCCTCCTGAGGGACACGGCAGTGGGAACTGATCTGGGGGATCAGTTTGTTTACGTGGTCGGGCCAGATAGCAAGATCATCTACCGCAAGGTGTCGACAGGTCCAGTCTTTGCCGGCTTGCGCGTCGTCGAAAGCGGTATTCAGCCAGGCGAGCGGGTGGTCGTTGATGGCCTGCAACATGTTCAACCGGGCATGGTGGTACTGCCGATCACCGTCTCAATGGATGCGCAGCTCAACGACCGCCAAAAGGCTGAGCTCGCAAGTGTAACCAGACCGGTTGCCGGATCTGGCACAACCGCACTGGCTGCACGATAGCCGCTTCATCGAGACTCAAGTCATGAAAGGTATAGCTAATTATTTTATCGACCGACCGATCTTCGCTGGTGTTTTGTCGGTTCTGTTCGTGATCGCTGGTGCCATTGCGCTAGTGATGATGCCAGTCAGTCAATATCCGGACATCGTACCGCCGACTGTTGTCGTGCAGGCGAACTACCCGGGGGCAAGTCCCGAGACGATTGTGCAGACCGTGGCCACACCTCTTGAGGAGCAGATCAACGGCGTCGAACACATGCTGTACACATCGTCGCAGGCGACGAGTGACGGACGGCTTGCGCTGACAGTTACCTTCGCACTCGGCACCAACCTCGATACGGCGCAGGTTCAAGTGCAGAACCGGGTGGCGCAGGTGTTATCGCGCCTGCCCGATGAGGTTCAGCGCCTCGGCGTGACGACCCAGAAGAGTTCGCCGGAGGTCACACTGGTAGTGCATCTGGTGTCGACGAACCATCGCTATGATGGTCTCTATCTCTCGAACTACGCCCGCACACACATTCGCGATGAATTGTCTCGTCTCGATGGCGTCGGTGACGTGCAGATCTTCGGTGCGGGTGAATACAGCATGCGCGTGTGGCTGGATCCGCAACGTATGGCACAACGCGGACTGACGGCACCTGACGTTATAAAGGCGATTCGGGAACAGAACGTTGAGGTGGCAGCAGGCACGCTTGGCGCTCCCCCGATGCATACGGACGACGCATTTCAATTGAATGTGAATACTCAGGGGCGTCTCGTTTCCGAAGACCAGTTCCGCCGAATTATTTTGCGCAGCAGTGGCGACACGGGTGTCGTGCATCTTGGCGATGTCGCGCGCGTCGAACTCGGCGCGGACCTGTACGCGCAGCGTAGCCTGCTGAACAACGATCCGGCTGTTGGTATTGTGTTGTTCCAGCGCCCAGGCAGCAACGCGATCCAGACGTCGAACGAGGTCATGACGACAATGAAACGCCTGAAGGCGAATTTTCCGGAGGGTCTGGACTTTCGAATCATCCGCGACGATACGCAGTTCGAGCGGGCGTCCATCGAAGCGGTCGTTCATACGCTTTTCGATGCAATTGCGCTTGTGGTGCTGGTCGTTATTCTTTTCCTGCAGACGTGGCGTGCATCGATCATTCCACTTATTGCGGTGCCCGTGTCGCTGATCGGCACGTTCGCTGTTATGGATGCAGTCGGCTTCTCGCTCAATACGCTGTCGTTGTTCGGGCTCGTGCTGGCGATCGGAATTGTTGTCGACGACGCAATCGTCGTGGTTGAAAACGTTGAGCGGCATATCGAGCTGGGACAGAGTCCGAAGGAGGCGAGCCGACGTGCGATGCGGGAAGTCACTAGCCCAATCGTTGCCACGGCACTGGTACTGTGTGCAGTGTTCATACCGGCTGCTTTTATCAGTGGGCTCACCGGCGCGTTCTATCGCCAGTTCGCGCTAACGATCGCAATCTCGACGGTGATCTCCGCGTTCAACTCCCTGACGCTGAGCCCGGCGCTTGCCGCAATACTGCTCAAGTCTCACGACGCGCCTAAAGATGCGCTGACAGTATGGATCGACCGCCTGTTCGGCTGGTTATTCAGACCCTTCAACCGGCTGTTCGTGACTGGCGCGGGTCGTTACGTCGGCGGTGTGAGTCGGGTGTTGGGCCGTTCGTCGGTTGCGCTTGTGGTGTATGGCGGTCTGATTGTGCTCGCGGCGGTCGGCTTTATGCGAGTACCGACTGGTTTCGTGCCGACGCTCGACAAGCAACTCATTCTCGCATTTGTCCAGTTACCGAGCGGCGCGTCACTCGACCGCACGGAAGGCGTCGTGCGCGAGATGACTGACATCGCAGCTCATCAGCCTGGCGTCTGGCGCTCCGCGTCATTTCCGGGTCTGTCGATCAATGGCCTCACGAATAGCAGCGATTCGGGTGTGATCTTCCTTCTTCTCAAGCCGTTTGAGGAACGGAGGGATCCGTCGCTGTCGGCCGACGCGATCATTGCTGCGTTGAACAAGAAGTATGCGGCTATCTCTGGCGCCAGCATTGGCGTCGTGCCCGCGCCGCCGGTGGACGGCATGGGCGAGACGGGCGGGTTCCGGATGCAGATTGAAGACCGTGCTGGCTATGGTTCGATGGAAATGCAACGCCAGATTGATAAACTCATTGCGCTAGGCGCGAAAGAGCCCGCATTGAGCCCGCTCTATTCGAGCTTCGACGCACGCGTACCGCAAGTCCGCGTGGACATAGACCGCGAGAAGGCGAAGCTTGAGGGTCTCGACATGACCGACGTCGCCGACACGCTTCAGGCGTTCACGGGCACCTTCTACGTGAATGACTTTAACCGCTTCGGTCGCACGTACCAGGTGAATCTCTCCGCTGAACCGGACTTCAGGCGCACGCTTGACAACATCGGGCAACTGAAGGTCCGTAACTCTTCGGGGGTCATGGTGCCACTAGGCTCGTTCGTGTCAGTGCAGCGCACCGTCGGGACGGAGCGTTCGATGCACTACAACGGTTATCCCACGGCGGAAATCAACGGCGGCGCCGCGCCGGGTTACAGCACCGGACAGGCACAGGAAGCGATGGAGCGCATTGCGCGTGAGAATCTGCCGAGAGGGATGACGTTCGAATGGACCGATCTGACGTACCAGCAGATCCTTGCGGGTAATACGGCTGTACTCGTATTTCCTTTGTCCGTGCTGCTGGTGTTCCTCGTGCTCGCCTCCCTGTATGAGAGTGTTTCGCTCCCGCTGGCGGTCATCCTGATTGTACCGATGGTACTTTTGTCAGCTATTGGTGGCGTGTGGCTCACACATGGCGACAACAATATATTCACGCAGATCGGTTTGATCGTGCTGGTAGGCCTCGCGTGCAAGAACGCAATTCTTATCGTGGAATTTGCACGCGACGCACAAGGACGCGGTATGGATCGCAAGCAGGCAGTCCTTCAGGCAGCGCACCTGCGTCTGAGGCCGATCCTGATGACATCGGTGGCATTCATCATGGGTGTTGTTCCACTGGTGTTGGCTCACGGCGCGGGGGCGGAGATGCGACACGCGATCGGTGTGGCGGTGTTCGCTGGGATGTTAGGCGTGACGGCGTTCGGATTGGTGTACACGCCTCTTTTCTATGTGTTGGTACGCGGGTTCGTGGAACGGCGTGAGGCGCGCCGCAGTAAGGCTATCCAAAGCGCGCCGGTTCTCGGGGAGCACTGAAATGAATAGGCTGAATCCTTTCTCGGCGGTTGCAGCAATCCTGTCTGCGCTGGCGCTCGCTGGGTGCGTGTCCGTCGGGCCCGATTACCACGCCGCCGCCCCAGCGGTACCGAAGCTGCTCAACGTCGATCCGATGCGTGAGAACAACGGGAGCTTCCAGGCACAATGGTGGAAGCAGTTTGGAGATCCGACGCTTGATGCCCTTATACAGATGGCGGCGCTCGATAACCTCGATCTACGCGTTGCACAGGCACGCCTCCGTGAGTCGCGGGCCTTCGTAAGCGGCGCGGAGTCGGCGGAGATTCCAACCGTTTCGGCTGGGACCAGTTTTGCGCGCACCTATGGTCAGTATCCGGGAATAACCACGGACCAGGTTAGCTACGACGAGTATCGCGCTGGGTTCGATGCCAGTTGGGAACTTGATCTGTTCGGTGGCATCCGACGCGAAGTGGAATCGTCGAAGGATGAACGCGATGCACGGCAGGCGGCATTGCGCGGCGCCCAGGTTTCCGTCATTGGCGAAGTGGCCCGTAATTACTTCATGATGCGCGGTTCACAGGCACGAATCGCCATTGTCCAGAACGACATCAAGACGCTCCAGGAGACGCTGCGTCTCGTGCAGGCGCAGGCGAATGTTGGCACGGGCTCGGAGCAGGATGTCGCAAGCGCGGGCGCTCGGTTGAGTGCAGTGGAGGCGCAGTTGCCCAATCTCAGGATAGACGAGCAGACCGCACAGTTCCGGCTTGCGGTGCTGCTTGGCAAGCGCCCCGGCGAACTTGACGTCGATTTGTCGCCGCGCACTTCCGAGCCAATCGCCGTGAGCCTACCCATGGGGTCAATAGGCGATGTGCTTGCGCGTCGACCTGACGTGCAGGAAGCGGAGCGTCGACTGGCGGCATCGACCGCGCGTATCGGCGTTGCGGAGGCCGACTTCTATCCGCATGTTTCACTGGTCGGATTTCTCGGCTTTCTCTCGAGCCAGGGCACGGATTTCTTGACGGCGGGTTCGCAGGCATGGTCGATCATGCCGGGTATTACCTGGGATGGTTTGAATGTACAGCGCGTGCGTGCAAACCTTCATGCGGCGCAAGCCCGCTCGGACGCTGCGCAAGCCGCTTACGAGCAAAGCATTCTTCTCGCTATCGAGGACGTTGACAGCGCGCTCACGTCTTACAACGAAACTCATGCTCGGGTCGGCAAACTGATCGATCAGTTTTCGCAGAGTCACCGCGCAGCTGATCTCGCGCGCGTCCGCTACCGGGAGGGATCGACAGGTTTTCTGGAACTGCTCGATGCCGAGCGGGTAGAGCTCGCTGCGGGGGATGATCTGGCGCAGGCCGAGTCGGATATTAACGTACGCGCTGTGGCACTGTACAAGTCACTCGGCGGAGGGTGGGAAGCCTGTGGGGGTGATCGTTGCGATGCACTTGCGCTGACCCAGACCTCAACACAACCCTCTACGGCGCGCTGATCTGGCCGCCTTAACCTCAGCGGCGGTATCAACGTTGAGAGCATTCCGTACATTGATCGCCTCGTTTTCTGTGCCGGAGGTCGCTGGTTGAGACTGGCGGCCTCGATTTTTTTTGCATTTTCAGGTTTTTGCGCAAAGCTCTGCGCGCCATCCATAGATCGTTCGGCGCCTACCTGATCTCCTCGTGACAGGCCAGCGCACCGCCTTAGCATCATGCGCCTTCCGATACCCGATATCCGGCGTGCGCCGTGACAACGTGGGTTGTTGCTTCCCCGCGATTGTCGTCGCATCGCCCTCAATCTGCCAATACCTCTGAAAGATCGCTGGCAGCACCACGGAGCGTTCGAATTGCAAAGGACCTCGGGAAAGACCTGATCACGCAACTGGATTCTTCGATACGCCGTGAGACGATACGATAAGCCAGTAGTCAATTACACACCTAAAGTTGCTTCGCAGGGCTCACGGGCGGATGTGATCTAAGCGAAGTACGAAGACCGAGGGAAGTGACTTCTTCTACTAGATGAAACTGGGAGGTGGTGTCAGGTTGGCCGCATACCGGCGGCTGGTACAACTCGGGACCTTTGGGGCAGATATGAACGAGCGCGGCTCCGGTTCCAGTCGGGACCAGACGATAACCCATCGGTTGTTGCCAGCCTCAAGCGAAGAGTAATGGAGCCTGACGTCACAGTGCGGAGCAATGTGGAATGGACAAATCTATTGTGATGGCAATGATTCAAAAAGTCAGACTGGAGTTTTTCTAACGTATCGGAGGAAACGGTGTCGCTTAAAGATAAACGGATTGTGATTCTCGGTGGATCGTCGGGACTCGGTTTCGCGACGGCGAAAGCAGCGGCAGATGAAGGTGCACTCGTGGTCATTGCATCTAATAGTCAGGCGCAGATAGAGCAGGCGAAGGACAAACTCCCCTCGAGTGCTGAAGGGCACGTGATCAACCTGCTGGATGAGGACAGCATCAAGTCATACTTTGAAAAGATCGGAGCATATGATCACCTCGTGTATACCGCCGGCGATCCTTTGCGAGCGGTCAATCAGAAAGACATGAGCTTTGAGGAAGCGCAAAGGTTTTTTGGAGTTCGCTACTGGGGCGCCTTTCTGGCCACAAAATACGGTGCAGGAAAAATTCGCGAGGGTGGCTCGATCGTCCTTACTTCGGGGATGACATCGCAACGCCCTCTTAAGAGCATGTCGGTGGTTTCGAGCGTCTGTGGGGCGGTTGAAGCGCTCGCGCGTGCCCTTTCAGTAGAACTGGCGCCGCTGCGGGTCAATGTAGTTTGCCCAGGAACGGTCAAGACTGAACTTTGGAATACCTTTCCCGAGGCCGCCCGTGAAGCGATATTCCAAAGTGCGGAACAGAGTCTGCTCGTTAAGCATGCCGGTGAACCTCATGAAGTCGCCGAAGCTTACCTCTATCTGATGCGAGGCGGCTTCACGACCGGTCAGGTAGTGGTAGCCGATGGAGGGTTAGCAGTAGGCTGAGGCATTGTCGCCATGTAAATGTACCGAGTGGCTTTGCGGTGACTTGCCGCTCGGCTCAGTCGAAACAGGGGGCATCCACGGAAAAGTAGCTAACGACGATGGATGTTTGATGCATCAATCACCACAACTTACATAGGACTATTTAGGAAATGACTATTGCGAAAGATTCTGTGTAGCCCATCCGTTTGAAGCGGACGAAGTGGTGGCAGCCCATCTGTAATTGATTCGCAATGGCGGACGTCGATCGTAGACGCCGCGTTAGAGTGGAGTCAGGAAGGCGAAAATCCCTGCACTGACAGTCGTAATAAAATTAGTTATCCAAATGTGTTTTCCACATGAAGAAGGGAGGTTGATTGAGATGTTCTACGAACTGCGCACCTATATCTGTACGCCCGGTCGGCTCCACGCTGTCGCGGAACGATTCGAACATCCGGTACTGGGTATCTTTCATGAACTGGGCATCCAGACAATCGGATTCTGGACCACCGAAGCAGACAGTAAGTCCGAACTGATTTATCTGCTGAAGTGGAACAGCGAGGCCGAACGCGCCGAAAAGATGGGGGCGTTTCTGAAAGACCCACGCTGGCTGGAAGCGAAGCTGAGTTCCGAGCGTGACGGCCCGATCGTCGAATCGTTCTCGGCGAAAACATTGACGCCCACTACGTTTTCCGCGCTGCGATGAGAAAACGCGGGACGCCTCAATCCGAATCTCAGGTAACGGACATTCGAACGAAAGAGACATCCCTGAGTGAAGTCAACACGCAAGATGTGAGCTTTCTCGAGCATGAATGAGGGCTGAGCTTCGCTTACATCGTCGCTAACTGGTCCATTGGACTTTGTCTTGTTTTTGGGTTAGGTCCGCTCGCCATTACCGGCGAGCTGGCCAGCAAACACGTGGGTCTTGAGAAGGAATTACGTAGTCACCTTCGCGTCTTGGTGCCGCTTACGGCTCTGGACGCTAATGATACTTAAATGGAGATATGTTATGAACAGGCTTTCGAACAAGGTGTGTCTGGTTACCGGCGGGGGAGGAGCGATTGGACATGCGACAGCCAAGGCCTTCAAGGACGAGGGCGCAACGGTCATCATTTCGGATATCAGCGAGCGTCTGTTGGATGAATCCGCTGAAGAAATCGGGTGTTCGTCGGTGGTTCAGGATGTCACGAGCGAGGAGCAATGGACGCAGGTCATCGATGAAATCGAAAAGAAGCATGGTCGCATCGATGTTCTTGTGAACAATGCAGGCATTCTGGGGTCCACGGAGAACGTAAACCCGGAGACCACGCAGGTCGACGAATTCCGTCGCATCCAACTGGTCAACGTCGAGTCGGTGATGCTTGGGTGCCGTAGCGCAATTCCTGCAATGAAGCGTGCGGGCGGAGGGTCCATCGTCAACATCTCCTCGATTGCCGCAGTACTCGCAACGCCGTTTGAGGTCGCATATGGTGTGAGCAAAGCAGCGGTTCGCCACCTTAGTTGGTCTGTAGCGGCGCACGGCGCTCCGTTCGGCATTCGCTGCAACAGCATCTTGCCGGGCCAGATTGAGACGGGTGACGGCGGCATGATGGATTCGATTTTAAAGGGTGCTGCGCGTCGTGGCGAGTTTTCGGACCCGGAAGCAGCACGAGCCACGTTCACGGCGCTCATTCCGCTCGGTGCGCTTGGGACGCCACACGACGTTGCGATGGGGGCGGTCTACCTGGCCTCAGACGAGAGCCGGTATGTCAGTTCAATTTCGCTGCAAATTAGTGGAGGCTGGCTGGTGCTGTAACGGCGGATTCCGGCGTACTGAAAGCGTTCGAAACCGGTCGGAGACGGCGGTTGTTCTGCAAAGCGCGGGGCGAACCGCCGGCAACCGGAAAAGGCACACTCCGACCGTTCCCATTCATAGTAGTGTTGTCGCGTTGGTGGCAAGTTGAGGGTGACGCGGCGACAACTGCGGGCACGAAACGGACCACGTTGCCGCGGCGCCACCTTCAAAATGAGTGTGTGATGCCGACGCGAGTGACAACCTGGTTTTGCGTGCTGGATGGGTTGAAGGAGGTTATCTGCGCGTATTGGGCGGCCCCAGCGGCGTGTTGGTAGATTCCCATTACGTAGACGGACGTGCGCTTCGAGAGACTGTATTGCGCAATCAGGTTAACCTGGTGGTACTTCGGCGACGTGTCGGTTGCATGCTCGAAGCCGGTCGTGAATGTATATCCAGCTCCGATGATCAACGCGGAGTTGACCGAGTAGATACCCGATACCTCATAGTTTTGGAAGTGCAGGTCATGTCCTCCAGGGCCCGCGGCAAAATCGACGTTCGAATAGTCGGCCCCGACCTTGAGCGAACCAAGCACGTAGGCGGCGCCGGCCGACAGAGCACCCTGATAACGCGCGTTCGCGAGTGCGTCGCCGTAGATCGTGTTGACGTAGCCGCCGCTGCTGCCATAGCCGGCGACCGCCGTGATCGGATCGTTGATGCGAAGGTAGCTGACGCCCGCACTGAACGTGCCATGCGAGTAACCCGCGGCCGCACTGTACGAAGAGTTGTTGGAGAACTGGCCGGCAACACCCCCGAACGAGTAGTGACCCTCGAACGTAAAACCCACGAGATTGGGGCTCACATACTTGACCGCGTTGTTGATTGGGAATCCGTTGTCCAGATTATCCATATCGTTCGGGTGTGCGAAGTACCAGCCGCCATACTGGCCGTTCAGCGTGAACGGCTCGACGATGTCGACGGATGCATCCCATTGCTTGCCAAACGTTAGCTGACCGTATTGATTGGACTTGATGCCGACATAAGCATTACGGGAAAACGCCAGACCACCGCCCAAACCTCCCGTCGCCGCGTCAAAGCCGCTTTCGAGCCGAAAGATCGCCTGATTGCCACCACCAAGGTCTTCCGTGCCGAGAAGGCCCCACCGGCTACCGAGTGGAACGCCGCTTTGCATCTGCGTGAGCTTGCCACCGCTGCCGGGCACAACGTTCCCGTTTGAGCCGCTGACAACGTTGTTCGCGTAATCGATGCCGACGTCGATTACGCCGTAGAGCGTGACGGTGCTTTGGGCATGAGCGCCTGCCATTGCGAGCGCCAGCGGCAGTGCCGCAAGAGTGTTTCTTTTCACTACTGTCTCCTTGTAATGAGGCCGCGAGCGGCGGCCAGGTCTTCTTCGTGTCGAACTTCATGCGCTATGTCGCTTTGCGCAAGGCGACGTATCACCGGCTTCGAAATGTGAAGACAAGTGCGGCTAGCGCAATAATTGCTCCTTGGACCATGGCTTGACCGGCGGCGCCGAGTCCAAAACCGATTAACAGGCTAAAAAGGTAGGTAAGCATGAATGCGCCGACAGCCGGCCCCAGCATGCGTCCCTTACCGCTGCCGAAACTCACGCCACCGAGAATGACTGCCGCCAGCGAGTTAAGTACCAGGTCCTGACCGATGTTCGTGTTGCCCACCGAGACTGAGCCAACGAGCAAAAGAGCGGCCAATGCGGTTGTCAGTCCAGAGAAGATATGGGTAATCGACATGACGCGAAGGCTTGGTATGCCGGACACGGTTGCGGCGGTCGGGTTGGATCCAACCGCGTCTAGATAGCGACCGAACACGCACGTGCGCAAGCTAAGGGCGAATGGGATGAGCACTGCGACCCACACAATCGCCGCGATCGGAAGCGACCCGATGCGACCCGAACCCACGATCCGCAGAAGGTCGGGTGTTTCGCCGGGTTGATGGTATTGGCTCGCTGCAACGACGGAGCCTGTTAGGACGATGGCCATCGCGAGCGTGACGACTACCGCCGACGCCCGGAGGCGAGTGATGATCAGGCCGTTGATGGTTCCGATGAGTGCCCCCGCAAGCAGTGCCAGGAAGACCAGAGCGGGAACCGGCAGCGGGATTGCCCCGCTGGTGACTATCCAGATGACGACTACGACGACCCCACTGATTGAAAGGTCGATGGAACGACTCCGGACCACCAGAGACTGTCCTATGGTGACTACACCCAGGATCGCACCCTGCTTCAGGATTGCAAGAAGCAGCAACGGGGAGAGCAGGGCCGGGCGCGTTGCCCAGGCCACTAGCAGCAGAATTCCGAGGCCATACCAGGATGGCGGTTGATTAGAGAGAAAGCCATAGAGTCTGCGAGCGGCGCGTTGGCTATCGGGAGTTTGTTGGACTGTGATTGCTGGCATGGTATTAAAACCCTATGATCGTTCGACGCTGAAAGCTGATAGCAATGAGCAATAGCACCCCAGTAGCGGCAGATTGCAGGAACGCGTCGATACCAACAAGGTTCATTCCATTGCGCATCAGGCCCAAGGTGAGAACGCCGCAAAATGCTCCCACGGCACTGCCGATTCCGCCGGAGAATTGGACTCCGCCAAGCGCGACGGCTGTAATCGTTGCGAGTGCGAACTGCGCTCCTATGACGGGGTCGCCAGCGCCGATTCGACCTGTAAGTACAACACCAGCACAAGCGGCAAACAGACCTCCGGCAGCGTACGCTGCAACGATGATCTGACGGTCCGTTACGCCGTTAAGCGATGCGTTGCGCGGGTGTGCGCCGACCGCATAAAGGCGTAGACCAAAACGCGTACGGGCGAGAAGCCACCCTACGACTATCACGCAGCCTAGTAGCAGCAATATGCTGACCGGCAGGCCGGCGATAGTCGAGTTGATGAAGGCCGGTAAGAACGGAGGAGCAAGCCCTCCGGCCGTTGGGAGCCAGTACAACGCCAGTCCCTGGACGAACGTCATGGAGCTGAGCGTGGCGATAATCGGATGCATACGGGCCACGGACACCGCGAGACCGTTGGCGATACCGATGACACAACCCAATAAAAGAGCGAGTGCGATACCCGCGGTTGACCCGACAGAAGCGGAGGCGACGCAGGTAGTCAGACTGATTACTGAACCAACGGACAGGTCGATTCCGCCCACCAGGGCGACCAGCAACTGGCCCAATGTAGCAATTGCAAGCGGTGCGATCTGGGCCGAGAGATTAGAAAGATTGCCGCGATTCAGGAAATCGGTGGCGGCAAAGGAAAGCCCAACGATAAGCGCGATCGGCATCGACACGACGTAGGGTTTAAGGCCGGAGCGGGAGTTGGGACCGAATGGGTTCATTGCGTCTTCTCCGTTGATTGTCGCTGTGAGACGCCGAGCGCGTGCGACATGACAGTTTCTTCTGATGCTTGAGTGCCATCAATTTCAGCGACAATAGTGCCTGCCCGCACGACAAGAATACGGTCACACAGCCCGATGAGTTCTGTCAGTTCGCTGGAGCCGACGAGTACCGCTCCACCCTCGTCGGCAAATCCGCGTAGTAGCCGATAGATATCTGCCTTGGCGCCTACGTCTACGCCGCGGGTTGGCTCCTCGATGAGCAGGATGTCGATGTCAGCGATTAGCGCTCGTGCCAGTAGAACCTTTTGCTGATTCCCGCCAGAAAGGGTTGTGACAGACTGCTTTGGATGCTTTACCTTGAGACCGATCCGCGCAATGACGTCTTCTACAAGCGAAGATTGGGCTGAAGCGTGGCCGTATAGCGCACTATCCCGATAGGTGCCTATAACGACGTTTTCCGCAACCGAGAGATCCAGGTACAGGCCTTCCGCTTTGCGGTCGCCGGGTACGAAGGCTATCCCGTGGGCGAGGCGCCGCGCCACGCCGGCACTCGGGTCGACTGGATGGGCTTTGCCGACGCTATTGAATTTTTCAATCGTCGCATGCGGTGTTTGCATGAGACCTGCTGCGGCCCGGATGATTTCCCGCTGCCCTTGTCCCTCCAGTCCAACGAGTCCGACAATCTCTCGTCGGTTCAGATTCAAATTCACGGCGCTGCGTCCAGGACCGGAATTCAGGCGTTCACATCGCAACGCACTGGATAGCTGGCCAGACGACCTGTGCGGGAAGAGGTCCTCGATAGGGCGACCGACCATCAGCGTGACGAGTGTGTGTTCATCCAGTTCGCTGCAAGGAGTCGTAAGAACATGCTGCCCATCCTTCAGCACGGTGACGGTGTCGCACAATCGAAAGATTTCATCGAGTCGGTGGCTAATATAGAAGATGGATTTGCCTCTTGCCTGCAGGTCCTTGATGAGTGTCTCAAGCTTTTTCACCTCGGGACCATTTAGTGCTGCCGTAGGTTCATCAAAAATGAATACCGACGCATCTGTCGTGATGCCCTTGGCGATCTCCACGAGTTGCTGTTCGCTCACGGAAAGGCTGCCTGCGAGCGTCCCAGGATCGATGTCTACGCCGAGGGAGTTCAATGTACGACTCGCACGTTCATGCATTTGCTTCCTGTTGATCCATCCGCGCCTGCCAGACTCGCGTCCGATGAAAATGTTTTCGGCGATAGTCAGATTGGGCAGCAGAGTGAATTCCTGGAATATCGTGGAAATGCCATGCTCTCGGGCACTGCGTGGATTGCGCAGCGTTATGGTTTTGCCATGCATGCGCAATTCGCCGGCGCTCGGCCGATACACACCAGCGAGAATCTTCATGAAGGTCGACTTGCCAGCACCATTTTCGCCAGTCACGGCATGAACGGAGCCAGCGTGGCCGGCTATTGAAACACGAGAAACCGCGCGCGTATTTCCAAAATTCATGGAAATGTCGATGCCTTCGATAAGCGGTGGCCACGCCTTCCGATGCGGGGCTTTTTCAGCTTGATACAGCATGTTTGACTCCGTGTGTCAGGGACAGAATGCACATGGGAGGGACGCCTGCCGGGTTGGAGACTATTTGTTTTGATAGAGGTGCTTAAGCGTTGCATCCGGAAGCAACGAACCCACCCAGTAGGAGTCGTTCAGGTCGGGACGGTAATACTTGGTCAGGTTCTCGCGTGTGATGACTTCTCCCCCGTCGCTCCAGTAGCTTCGATACATCTGGTCACCTTCAAGGAGCAACAATGCCGCTCGAAGTGCGACCGGTCCCAGGGACGGAGGGTAGATATATGCTACAAACGGTCCCCCCGACTTCTGGGCGGCTCTGAGAAAGCCATTGTTGCCCTCACCCGTCACAGGAACTGGAGCTTTTCCGACTTCCTGGAAAACCTCCAGGCATCCTCGCGACATCTCACCTCCGGAGGCCCAGATGCCGTCGACCGGCTTTCCTGAAAGGAGCAGGCTTTCACATGCCTGTTTGCCCTTGGCATAGTTCCAGTCGGCATAGACTTCGGCAGAGACCGGCAACCTGGTTACTTTCAAGGACTGAGCGAGTCCCGCGTAGCGGTCAGTGTCTTCTGTGTTTCCGGCGATGCCACGAAACGCCCAAATGCTACCTTTGCCACCCAGTTGCTTTGCAAGCCAGTCGGCCATGATCTTTCCTTCAGGAGCCCCGCCGGATAACACGGCGACCGCGACCTGGTCTGAACTGGCGGTGGCCGTGAAGGTAACAACTGGAATCCCTTTCGCGGCCGCTTTGGCGATCTGCGCATTAATGGCGGTCGAGGAAACCGGCGATACTACGATGGCGTCGACGCCCTTCGTTATCTGATCTTCGAGGTCTGCAGCCTGTCTGGCGGCATTCGAATCACTCGATATCACCGTGAGTTTCCCGATTTCGGGATGCAACGTTGCCTCGTGGCGCACCTCCTCGGTTTCCTGGATTAACCATGTCGTAAAAAGACCAGGCATAGCCAAAACGACGTTGTAGGGAGGGCTTTTCTTGAATGCGCCAGCCTTGGTCAGTTGTGCGGAGGTCGGCTTGTATTGTGGATCCTTGAGATCGCCGACCTGCGCGGACGATGGCTGTGCAGCCGTTGCCGTCGAAATTAGTATAACTAATGAAATAAGAGGTGTTTTGAGAGAAATCACGATCTTGTCTCCTTGTTTGAAATTTAATCGTCAGCTATAGCAGCGTTGCGGGATGCTCGTCACGCATCAAGATGGACTCCATACATCAGCACTTCGCATTACGAGTGCGTACGTGGACATCGGGAGAATCTGGTGTCCGGCGGTCGTAGCGTGGCTTGGATCTCCATGCTGTCAGCGTCCTCTCAACCTTAAGCAAACCCAGCGAAAAGCGAAAATCGGCTGGTTGCGTTCACGCATCCCGGTCTGATGGTTTCGAGTTGTATTGCGTTCTCTTGTGGGGTGAGCATGACGTCGTCTCCTGGTTTCATCTATTGGAGGAAGGAACAGACCTCTCGTGTTCTAGATCATTCGGACAACGCTTGCCGACTGCTCCTGCGCTTCCGGCAACTGCTCATGTGAAGCAAGTGTAAGGATGTGTTCGATTTCAGACTTATCGGATCGTCTTGTGACGTATCGGATCGTCCAGTTCCGTCATGAGGTATTTCCCGGAGTTCCATGTGTTGCAATCGTCCGACGACGCTTGTAATTACGCACTTCCTCGTCGAGAGATCTGGTGGCGTGGCATGCACCAATACCAGGTTATAGAGGGAGGGGCGGCAGATGCGGATAGTGTCTAGTTGGAGCATCAACGCGCGCGATTCCCTGGATGAGCGCTGGCGTATGCGTTCCTGAGGGCTTCCGCAAAGGGTGCGGGACAGCCTGGGTCAAAGCATTGTGCCTGCTCGTCAGGATCGGCCCGCAACTATGGCCTCCATTCAGCCTTCGACTGGCACCACGCGAAACGCAGAGGACTTCGGGAAAATCCTGACTACGAAGCTGGATTCATGGATATACGACGGGACGTTCCGATAAGAAATAGGACCAACGTGCATCTACGATTGATTTACAGGATCGGCTGGTGCGAGCTTACTAAACCGACTGCACCGAACAATTTATATTTCGTTTAACGAATGTTTCCACCATGAGAAAACGTTGAGCGGATTGGTGTGAAGGTGGGTAACTGCGAGATGGGGACATTGAAGTTCGAGACCGGTTTCTGTGAAGGGAAGCGTAGGGCATGGCGGTGCGGAAGGAAAGGTCCTGTTGGGATATCCGTGCACGCATCAGATTTTTTCTTGAAAGGAGACATCAATGAAGCGAACGCGTCACCCTCTCATGACTGTCCAACTGGACGGCACAGAACTGCGTGCCGATTATTGCGAGCAGACCGGGCGTCTGCGGATTCTTCAGGGAGAGACTGTAGTTCGGAAGTGGCTTCCGCCCAATTCGTGGATTGCCATCGCATCAGTGGTCGGCTCCCGAAACTGGGGGACACGGCCGGACTGCAACGAACTGCAGACTGTGCTGGAGAGCCAGGCATCGCTGCTGCAGATCGGTTAGGCGCGTTGTGGCGCGCCTGGGTCCGAATTTCCGTTGAAGTGCTGAAAATTAGCTGCGTGGGCTGATAATCCAGTTGCTCGTTTTTAGTTTCGAAAGTGTTCTTGGTTGCGGGCTGGCGAACTGTGAGAGCGCGCAGTTTGGCGTACCTGTATCGATCGCCGCCGGTATCGACGTTATGAAAAACTCATGCTCGGACGCTCGATCTCCTGTGGATAAACGCTCCACATGCCGTCATCGTGAAGGAAGAAATAAATTGTCAACGCGCCTGTCGGCCGTAATGTCTCAACGCACACATATCGGCGCCGATTTGGACGTATGTGACCGAACCGGACTACCCGAGTCAGTGTTGCGGGATTCGCTCCAAGCCATCTAGCGACCAGGGAACGCAAAGAACGGTCCATCGTACTCATTGCTTTCTCCTTCAAGTTCGCATCGCGTAAACGCGATAATCCCATTAAAAGTTAAGGATTGCGAATTGTTTGTCATAAGGAGCGCGGTTATCTTGTCAGAGTTGTAGAGGCTCGTTGCAAATCAGGTTAAATTGCTACGAACTTAAGCGCGTTCGAGTGAGAATATATAAATTTCGTCGCCAAATGTCTGATCGTTGTTAAGATGACTTGGCGAATCCTGAGATTCAACTCTAGGCGTAGACTTGATTTTAGGGTTACCAGATCGTCTCGTCGTTTATCGAGGAATCCAGTTCTGTTATTAGGTATTACCCGGGGACAGAGGTGATTCATCCGGCTGGGATGCATGGTCGTGCGGTGAGAACGAGTGGTCGAGCGGCAAGTCAGGCGTCTCTCCCTGACATTGTGCTCGATGAAAGAAAAATAAATTTCGACACGCGTTGATATCGAGATTGTTGACAGGCGCTATAGACTGCGTGGATCGGTCGGCGTGGTGGGCGCGTCGACCGATCCACGCGACCCGATGTTGTTTTTTTAACGGGTCTTCCCACGGGCGGTGTCAATTGACCGCCCGTTTTTTTCTCACTAATCAAAAGATGCCCCTGTCCCTGGCTCGACAAGGGATGCTAGATGCGCGCTATGCGTGGCAGGCGCGCGGCCAAGGTTGTGTCAGAGGTGAACTAGGGCGTGTTGTGTAGCCTTGGCGAGGGTATGTACGACCAATAGAACGTTATACCGATCGGCATGGCGCGTTCGCTCGAGGGTGCTCGAGGGAACATAAAAATGTTTGATTGAAAGAGACCGTTCAGTGCTGGACGGAACGGTCCGATGATTCCACCTTGGTGTCCCTCTTGGCGCGCTTACGGCAAGAGAACGGTCGAACCGGTGGTGCGGCGGCTTTCAAGTTCGATGTGTGCCTTCGCAACTTCGGACAGCAAGTAGCGCTGGTTGATGCTGGTCTTGACCTTGCCCGACACCAAAACTTCAAACAACTCGGTCGACATCGCCTCGTAGTCACTGCGCTTGGCGATGTGTGTAAACAAGGTCGGCCGGGTAAAGAAGAGCGAGCCGCGTCCGACGAATTCGGAGGAGTCGATCGGTGGCAGCGGACCGGATGCATTGCCGAAGCTCACGAACAGGCCAAGCGGCGCGAGGCAGTCGAGCGAACCCGCAAACGTGTCCTTGCCTATCGAATCATAGACGACGGGCACGCCTGCGCCGTTTGTAATCTCGCGCACGCGCTTGGTGAAGTTCTCGCGCGTGTAGACGATGGCGTGATCGCAACCATGTGCCCTGGCGATTTCCGCCTTTTCGTCCGAGCCAACTGTGCCGATCACCGTCGCGCCCAGTGCCTTGGCCCATTGAGACACCAACAGGCCAACGCCGCCTGCAGCTGCCTGGATCAGGATCGTGTCACCCGCCTTGACAGGGTAAGTGCGTCGCAACAGGTATTGCGCGGTGAGCCCTTGCAGCATCACTGAAGCGGCCTGCTCATAGCTCAGTGCATCCGGCAGCTTGACGACCTGAACGGCCGGCAGCACCCGTTCTTGAGCATAAGCGCCTGGAGGGCGCGCCACATACGCAACCCGGTCGCCAATCTTCAGACCTGTCACGCCGGCGCCCACCGCCGTGATCTCACCCGCCGCTTCCATGCCGAGGCCGCCCGGCAGCGGCAACGGGTACGAACCGGTGCGGACGTACACGTCGATGTAATTGAGACCGACCGCATGCTGCTTGATGCGGATCTCGCAGTTACCCGGCTCGCCTACCTCGACATCGACCCACTTCATCACCTCGGGGCCGCCTGTCTTATCGAAACGAACTGCTTTGACCATGGTGTTTCCTATATCGACCAGAGTTAGACGGTGCCACGTTCAGCCCAGAAATGGCTCAGGCAAGAGACGCGAACACGAAACGGCTGTCATCCAGCTCGTCATATCGGAGACCGGAGCGACATCGTTTTGTTTATTCTCTCGCTAATTGCGAGCGACATAGCATCATGTCAGTAATGCCAAAATGGCATGAACCGGCTTTGCCGAAAGATTTTGCTGGATTGGATCGGCTTGACAAACCGTCTGTTGCGTAGGGCCTGAGATTGTGCGGCTCACCACGGGATTCGACATGAGCGTGATCTATCACAAGAAACCGCGATGTGGCCCGCGCGAATCGCCAGGCGGACCTCGTCCGCCACCATGCGAGCCGGTTGCGCGGTGGGTCGACCGAAGAAATAGCCTTGGCCGCAAGCAATCCCCAAGTCGCGCACGACGATCAGGTCCGCTTCGTTTTCGATTCCCTCTGCAACCAATTTGGCGCCGCTCGCGTGTGCGAAGTGCTGTATGGCACGAACAGCTTCGAGCTTAAGAAGATTGCTCGCGATGTTATGGATGAAGAACCGGTCGATTTTCACAATGTCCGGTTGCAATTGCACCCACAGATTCATGCTGGCGTTGGCGGTACCATAGTCATCAAGTGCGAATTGCGCACCAGCGGTACGCAAAGTCGTAAGCACCTGCAACAAGCTGTCGATGTCACGAATCGTGCTTTGTTCGGTCAACTCGATCACGATTCGCTCAGGGCTGATGCCTGACTCGCGCAGCAATGTGAGCACGTCGTCACTGGCCTCAGCGAATCGACGTATCGTATCCGCGCTGAAGTTGAGGAAGAGCTTGCCCGCACACGCGAGCTTAGCGAAGGTCTCAATGCAGGTACGTGCGGCAGCCTGCTCGAGTTCAATCACGCAACCTTCGGTGCTAGCCTGTGCGAAAAGGTCGTACGGGCTCTCGAGCGGGGAACCCGCTGGCCCCCGAATCAGCCCCTCGTAACCGAGAATCGCCCCGTCGTCGAAATTCATGATGGGTTGGAACACGGCAGACAACTGACCCCGATCGATAAGGTCCACGATACTGATCGCGTCGAATCCTGGGGATGGGCGAAGTGACATGGTAGTTGTCCGAAGCGGAGGGGTGTGGGTTGGTCGGAAGTTCTTCGAAAAGATTTAAATGAAATATTCGTGATACACGCGTGCCTGAGAGAACTCCGGATCAAGTAGTGGACCTGCGCAAGATACCTAAATTGCGATTTCCATGTAACGACTCTCCAATAGATGAGCTAGGCAACACGTGCTCCGCGAATCGTACTGGAGGTGCCGGAAAAATTTAACACGTATTTCATCATGGGCAGTCATTTTCCGGATTAGAACTACCTCGATGGCATACCTAAAATGACAGCCCTGCATGGCGATCGCGAACGGATAGGTCCTTGCCGGTGGATCATGTTATCAGCCGGTCCCAGATTTTTCACCAACGTCGATTTTCTGTATCGTCTCATCCGGCGGCAAAGGGTTTTGGTTTCCTGTCCGAGAAAATTCCGGCTCGCGTCGTTCTATCTGTCCCGCAAGGTCGTTGATATTTGTCGTAGTCGCCATCGCGCTGGATTCGGATGTGATTTTTTTAAATGGTTAGCAAACCGAAGGAAATGTGAGTGTTTTTAATACGTCCGCAGTCATAGCTTGATCTACGGGAGCTGTATTTCGCAAAAGATAATTGCTAGTGAGACAACCCGAGGGGCGAAGCGCCGCGACCTTAAGAGCAGCAAGAATACGGAGTTGGATTTCCAGATATGCGACGGGACGCTCCGATAAGCCCGGAGCCATACATTCACCTAGAATCAATGCACAGGATTTTCGGACGGTCGTTGCCGGACGGCGTTGAGAGAAGCGATGTCGGAAATTGATCGGATTGCAGATTAAACGCAGCAACGATCGGAAGGTGCGGTCTAGTTAATCGGTGCAGTTGGTCTTGGCGTCGTCCGTCGACCATGAGCCGCTGCATGTGAAGATCCGACAGATGACTCTGTAGATTGATTTTTTGTCGGGTTCGTCAGGCAAGCAGCGGCTTTGCTTATCGGGAGCGAGCGATTGGCCGTGCATATCGGAAGCATTGATAGGAGTAGAAAGCAATGAAACTCAACAACAAAGCTGGGTCGAAGGTTGAAAACCTCGGTGCCGACCGGCGAGATCCAAATGCGGATCCAGAAACACTGGAAGGTGCGAGTAGTGAAGCTGCAGCTCAGTCACCCAGGTCGACGCAAAATTGGGCATGGCTTGCGGACAGTAGTCGTTATGATTGGATGGATTCGCATACCCCATCATTCGACCCCGAAAGTTGGAACGACACGTCTTTCGATTAGCAATGACCGGTTACAAGGCAGCCCCATTTCCGCGAGGCAGAGGCCAGTGTCCGCCGCGGGCATCAGATGCACCTTCCGACCGCCTCCGGAGCGGTACAGTGCCGACACCGCACGAAGCAATCATGCCGGAGCGAATGAGAAACGTCTTATGTAGTCCCGCATCTGGAAATACGGACGCTGCCGCGGGTATCAAAGAAAATGGTCGGGTGCACAGGCCCCGACCTGATTGCGTGGATTTGCTACGCGAGTCTAGTCGCGATTGGCAATGTATTTGCCAATCTGCTCGATATGGGTTTCCATTGCACGACGAGCTGCTGCAGCATCTCGTCGAAGAATACTGCTCACGATTGCGCGATGCGCAGCAACTGTGACCTCAAATCGTTCGGGCGTAACTGCGAAGTACTTGACCTGGCTCCAGGACGGTGACTGCCTGACCTGATGCAAAGCCTTGAACGTGAAAGCAATGAAGCTGTTGTGAGTTGCCTTCGCGATCGCCATGTGCAGGTTCGCATCCCAAAAGTCGACCGATTTGACATCTTTAGCGTTCTCGCACTCAAGCATGCATTTCTCGATCGATGCGAGATCGGCCGCTGTTGCGTGAAGCGCCGCATGCTCTGCTACACCAGGTTCAAGTAGAAGGCGAGCCAGGTTCAGGTCGGCCGGACTGATGTCGGCAAGATCCTCTTGCTCGAAGCTGGGTGGCAAACTGCCGGCAACAAAGGTTCCCCGTCCCACACTGCGGACGATCATCCCTTCGCGCTCAATGTTGGCAAGCGCCTTTCGAACGCCGCTTCGAGGGATTCTGTACTCGACAGCGAGTTCTCGCTCTGTAGGCAAGCGCCCCTCCGGAAGAAAGGCACCGTCCGCAATGCGCTGCGACAATGCAGCCGCGACAGCTTCAAAGTCTTCCATATCAGACCTTCACCATAGTTGTCATTCCTCTCGCGTTTTGTTCGATTATAAGGCACTTAGCCCGTCGTAAACCAATTTTTCAACCGGTTTGCGGAAAGGTTCACTCGTGTTGGTAGAGCCTAGCACGCGCAATAGGGGCGTGGGATTGGTCGGGCATCTGGATTGCATGCATGGGCGCTGAAAAATGGACTTTCTGATAACGGAGCGCCGACGGGTCATCGGGCATCTGAAATGTTAGGGACTCCCGCAGAAATTCAGACACTGAGCTAGATTGCCGGATACGCGACTGGACAATCCGATAAGCGTCCGATTGGACACCCTCCTAGAATTTGTTCACGGGATTCACGGTGCCTGGATGTTTAACGACGGTTCGGGCACCTTGGGACAGTTCCCTCCTCGAAAAGATAAAACCAGGAGACGGTGTCATGCTCATCGCACACGAGAGCCCAACGCAATGTCGATCGTCAGTCAGGATATGAGCGAGCACGGCCGTTCGACGACCGTCGCGACAGGCTGCACCTGCCCGAGAGACCGACAGGCGATGTCGGGTGACGTGCCCGTCACTACGTTTTCGACGCTGTTGCAAAGACAGGTCATTGCGACTTCGCCGGAACAGCGAAGTCACACTTCATAAAAAGCGGCGCCCTGACGCACCGATCACCTTCGATTCACAAAACCTATTCAGGAATGACATATGAAACTCAAATACGATGACGTAGGAGCAGGTACGCCGGTCGTGCTCGTGCACGGACTCGGCGGCACGGGTAACGTTTTCGGAGCCCAGGTTGCGGCACTCTCGCCCAGCTTCCGGGTTGTGGTTCCGGACGTCCGCGGCTGCGGCCGCAGCGACAAGGCACCGATTTCCATCGATGCGCTGGTCGCCGATGTCGTGGAGCTGATCGACGGTGCGGGTTTTGAAAGTGTCCA
>NZ_JBNDKR010000020.1:0-28126 GCF_050435645.1 Paraburkholderia sp. GAS206C
AGAACATCAAGCTTCTCCAGGACCGCGACAACATCAAGGTCGTGATGAAGGACGGGGTCTACTACAAGCGGCTCATCCCGACACCCGGCATGTAGCAGGCGAACTGTTAACGTGTTCAAGGTGGTTCAGGGGAATACGTAGAACCTCGTGATTCCTTTTCTCTACAGCGGGGCGATCCATCACCGGATCGCCCGTTGCGGTTTCGCATGTCTCACTGCTGGAGCGTCCCCTGAAAGGGCGCGCACTGACGAACGTTCTAGAAGCGGTTTAATTGGATCATGCGTAAACGTCCGACCATGCCTGTACTCGACCGCACAACGGACATCGAAGTGCTGAACGGGATTGGCAGCATGTCGGTCACTTATTCTCCCAAGGCTCGCAGCAGCGGTTTGAGCGCCCCGCGCGGGATCCGCGGGACGTACTGAAGGCGATTCTTTGGGTCATAGCCTGCAACGAGAAGCGGCACAGGTTACCGGCTAACTTTCCGCCGTTACAGACGTGCTATATCAAATGGGTCCAATGGAGACGCGCCGGTCTTATGTCCAAAGCGCTTGATGAATTGGAGGTTGAGGATATCTGAACGGCGGCAGCGGCGTCACGTGGATCTTCGCGGCCGCCTCGCCCGTGCCAGCGTGTTGATATCGGCGACCGCGCCATCACACGCATTGCCAGAAAGCGCCATCATTTCGATGGGGTGGATTGGTGAGGGGCTCCGGGATTGATCACTCCAGGAGCCCCTCACTGGCATAGCAATCCTAACCGTGCTGGGCGACAGGGCGAGCATCCCGTCGAAGCAGATCCAGGGCTGCATCCACGATCATGTCTTCCTGTCCCCCCACCATTTTCCGGCGGCCAAGTTCGACGAGGATGTCGACCGTCTTCAGGCCGTATTTGGCGGCTGCGAGCTCTGCGTGGCGCAGGAAGCTCGAATAGACGCCTGCGTAACCCAGCGCGAGCGTTTCTCTGTCCACGCGCACGGGGCGGTCCTGCAACGGTCGGACGAGATCGTCGGCGGCGTCCATCAGCTTGTACAGATCACAACCGTGGTTCCAGCCTTGACGCTCCACGGCGGCAATGAACACCTCGAGCGGTGCGTTACCCGCCCCCGCACCCATCCCGGCTAGACTTGCGTCGACGCGGTCGCAGCCCTCTTCTACGGCAACGATCGAATTCGCCACGCCAAGGCTCAAATTGTGGTGTGCATGCATCCCCGTCTGTGTCTCGGGCTTGAGCACATCCTTAAATGCACGGAACCGGTCGCGAATATCGTTCATACCAAGTGCGCCGCCCGAGTCCACGACGTAGACGCAGGTTGCGCCATAGCTTTCCATCAGCTTTGCCTGCTCGGCAAGCTTTTGAGGCGTCGTCATGTGGCTCATCATCAGAAAGCCGACCGGATCCATGCCTAGTTCGCGCGCGAATTCAAGGTGCTGGCGCGAGACATCTGCCTCTGTGCAATGCGTAGCGACCCGTACGATGCGGGCGCCCGCATCGTATGCGTTGCGAAGATCGTGCGTGGTGCCAATGCCAGGAATCAGCAGCGTAGCAATCTTCGCAGTCTTCACACTCTCAGCGGCCGCCGAAATCCATTCTACGTCGCTATGTGCGCCGAATCCATAGTTGAAGCTTGAGCCGTCAATGCCGTCGCCATGCGCAACTTCCATGCTGTCGACGCCAGCTGCATCAAGAGCGGCTGCAATTGACCTGACATTAGCGACGCTATATTGATGCCGGATGGCGTGGCTGCCGTCGCGCAGCGTCACGTCGGAAATGTAGATCTTTTTGTTGAGAGTCATTGTGCAGCCTCCTTGATGCCGCGTGTGATGCCTGAAGCCAGCCGACGTTGTGCCACCAGATCGCCGCAGGCGAGGGCGGCGGAGGTCATGATGTCGAGGTTGCCGGCGTACGAAGGCAGATAATGTGCTGCTCCTTCGACTTCGAGAAACACCGAAGTCTTCAGGCCGTGTACCAGACCGACATCGGGAATGTTCAACGGTTTATCAGCAGGAATCACGTCGAACTGCACCTGCTGTTTAAGTCGATAACCTGGCACGTAGCTCTGCACCTTTGCGATCATCTTCTCAATGCTCTCCTGGATGGCTTGTTGATCGACCATTTCGGAGAGGACGAACACAGTATCTCGCATGATGAGCGGCGGCTCGGCCGGATTGAGAACGATGATCGCCTTCCCACGCGTTGCACCGCCGAGCTTCTCGATCGCGCTGCGCGTGGTCTCAGTGAATTCGTCGATATTGGCACGAGTGCCCGGCCCCGCCGACTTGCTCGCAATCGACGCGACGATTTCCGCGTAGTGAACCTTTGCAACGCGTGAGACAGCCGCAACGATTGGAATGGTGGCTTGCCCGCCGCATGTCACCATGTTCATGTTCGTCGCGTTTTCCTCTTCCAGATTGATGGCGGGAATGACGTATGGGCCGATAGCGGCGGGAGTCAGGTCAATCACCTGCACACCGCGCGCCTGTAGCACTTCATTGTGGTGTTTATGTGCACCGGCGGAAGTCGCATCGAAGACAATGTCGATATCCTTGAATACATCGAGGGCCAGCAAGCCGTCAATACCTTCGGCGGTTGTCGCCACGCCCAGACGAGATGCACGTGCGAGGCCGTCTGAATTGGGATCGACGCCAACCATTGCACCCATTTCCAGATACTTACTGTTTCGTATTACCTTGATCATCAGATCGGACCCGATGTTGCCGGACCCGATGATCGCTACTTTCGTCTTGGTCATTGCGTATAACTCCTTGCTAGTGATCAGTTCTGGATGCGCCCGGTAGCCTGAGCGGTGGATCGAACGTCTTGAACGAGGTTGCTGAGGGCGAAACCGATGTGTGCTGTGTCAACGCCGATCGCTACGAACCTCGCGCCACAATCGAGCCAGGTTTTTGCCACCGTTGCCGTGGGCGAGAAAACCCCCGGCGCGACGCTGGCCTCAAGGGCGTGGTTAATCGTCGTGGTAATTGCTGCACGCACCGTTTCATGATTGATTTGTCCGGGCACTCCCAGTGCATGGGACAGGTCGACCGGACCCAGGAAGATGCCGTCGAGATCGGCGATGCCCATGATGCTGTCAAGTGCTGCCAGTCCCCCGGCGCCTTCAATCATCAGGAGAACGGCGGTTTCGTCGTTTGCCGTCTCAAACCAACGTGGAGAGCAACCATAGCCGCCAGCTCGCACCCAGGGGTTGGCGCCACGCGAACCTTGCGGCGCGAAGCGGGCGGCTCGTACCGCTTGTGTTGCCTCTTGCATTGACCCGATCTGGGGGACCAGCACGCCTGCCGCACCTGCGTCGAGCGCCGCACCGATGAGAGAGGCATCATTGCATCGCACGCGGACAATAGGAAAAATGCCGTAGGCCCGTGCTGCGAGGATCAAAGCGGGTAGCGTTTCGGTTCCAAAGCTGCCATGTTCTGTATCCAGAATGATGCCGTCGAATCCGGACTGAGCAGCGATTTCAACGAGCTCGACCGCCGGGATGATGGAGAAAAGCGCGAGAAAAGGCTCGCGTTTGCGAAGGCGAACACGAAGATTTGTCTCCCGGTGCACGGAAGAAGCGGAATCACCGCCATTTGGACGGTCCGCTGTCACAGCGGCCCTCCAGTTTCTGGAGTTCCAAGGTCAGTTTCTAGCGCGAACGGGTAGGTCCGGAGCGCCGCGTCGAGAATTCGCGGGTTAGGGGTATTCGCAAAACATGGCACGTTGGCCAAGCGACCGACGCGTCGATGAACGTGCGCCTCGCCAAAATCAAGCTTCTCCATATCACACGCTCTCCTTGAATCCATCTGGTCTCGCCCGATCAGAATTGGGCAAATGGTTTCACCAAAATGTCCATTGGTTGCACCAATGTAGTCCTTGGTACACCCCGTTGTCAACTACTTGGTTTCAATCCAGAGGCATGGAAACTAAAGAATTACTGTGCTGCACTGCACTTCGATGCGCCCCGTAGTCGCGGCCTTGGCGGACATTTCTGCCTAGGCAAACCGAATCTGGGGCAAACGTCGATCCGTGCCCGGCTATGGGATGGGACGCCGTTTTCCAGTGACCTTGGTGCCTGGTGGGACGTTCCGTCCTCCCGTGCGAAATCGGAATTGGCGGTCCGAAAGTGGGGAAGGGAAGTGCGATGCTGATGCATTTTTGGTTGAACCAAAGACGTTAATGGTATAACCTTGGTTTCGAGGGCGAGATGTCGCCATCACCAATGAACACGGTTACCCCCCAAGAGCAAAGGATAAAGATGAAGATCGTTAATTTCACAGTCGACGGCCAGCGTCGACTTGGTTTTCTGGTCGACGACAAGATTGTCGATCCGCTAGCGACCAAGATTGGAGCAAGATCGGAGAACAGCGCTCTGTTGGCTGATACCTCTAGCTTCATTCGTTCCGGCGCGGCTGGCCGGGAAGTGGCGAACGCAATTGTGGGTTCGGGCGAGGGCAGGCATTCGCTTGGTGACGTGCGATTGACCTCGCCGATTTTGCCTTCGACTATTCTCTGCAGTGGTAGCAACTATCGCGCGCACAACGCCGAAAAGGTGGGCGCTCCTATCAGCGGCAAAGAACCCGAGTTTTTTGTGATGACGTCGGACTGCGTGGTAGGACCGGATGAGCCGATCGTCTACGACCCCGAACTTACACAGAAGCTCGATTGCGAAACCGAACTGGCTATTGTCATCGGTCGGGAGGGTCGACACATTCCGGTTGAAAAGGCGCTTGATTACGTTTTCGGCTATACGGTCGCCAACGACGTCACCGCCCGGGATCGGCAGGTTCGCCAATCGCCTGAAGGTTTCACGTGGTACGAAGTAGGTCGTGGCAAAGCCTTCGACAGTAGTTCGCCGCTAGGACCGTCCATTGTCACTGCTGATGAGATCGGCGATCCGCAGACCCTGATGCTGCGTACCCGGATCAATGGAGAGTTGCGTCAATCAAGCCCGACTTCAGACATGATCTGGACGTGCGCAGACCTGATTCATTTCTTCTCGATCAACTTCACTCTGCGTCCCGGTATGGTCATCCTGACCGGAACGCCCGCAGGCACAGCCTGGTCAACCGACGCCGAACTCGGCGGAAAGTGGCAAGGTCAGGAGGGATTGGTTGCGGCGACACGCTATTGCTTGCCAGGCGATGTCATCGAAAATGAAATCGATCGTATCGGCGTTCTGAGGAATGAGGTCGTTCACATCTAAACGCTTCGCGCTGAAATTCAAGAACAGCCAGATTTTGGCTGTTCGGCGCGGAAAGCAGTGTTTTTTCTCACATAGCTGAAGGTGGCGGAGTTGCCGGTCGCTCGCTGCATTGAGGTTACCCGTAAAGCGGTGCGGTGCAGATTGGCGACATCCGCCCCGCACATGGTCCGCATCGGACCCCTGGCACTGTTCGAGGTGGTGATGCCATCTCGATCACGTCGGCGATGAACGGCAGAGCTGAAGTGACAGGCTGCACTTCGCTTCATCTGAAATGGAAACAGGCAACATCACGTTGGACCGATCTGCCGTAGAAATTAGGAATACTGAAGCAAAAGTGAAGAATTGATAGGCGTTAACCAATTGTGAAACTACTGTAGGAGACGATGATGCCCGAGACATTTGCCATGCACGAAGGAGCGTTCGGTCGCATTTCGCTGCTGCCACTGCGCACGGGATTGGTTTCCCACGCGCACTCGGAAGCGCATATCGTCTGGTGGCTCGGCGGCGCCGACGCTGAGGCGAGGATAGGTACGCAGGTTTTCCGCTTTAGCGAAACGCATGCGGTTGCGGTTAAGCCATTCGAACAGCACGACGGGAAGCTTTTGTCGTCAAGTTCGCCAGCCGTTTTCCTTTCGGTGTATATCAATAAAGAGTGGTTGGACAAAAGGGCCGCGATAACAGGTAGGCCGTTCGTGTTTACCTCCCCTCGTATTGCCATCAGTCCCGAGTTGCGCGCCAGTCTCTGGAAGGTCTTGGACCTGATAATGTTCCATCCGGAGCTACAAGAGAAGATTGAGGTCGCAGCAGAGGAGCTCATTAGTGGTTCAATCCAGACATCGCTGGTTGCACACTCACCGGGTCCGTTGACTGCGGGCGTCCCGCTGCTCAGTCGCAAGTTGAGGTTGGCAATAGTGCTTATGCGCGAAAGAGTTGATGTGCGCACTACAATCGACGAGATTGCGAGCGAGGCAGGATTGTCGAGAGCACGACTGTTTGCGCTATTCCGCGACCAACTCAACACTACACCGCAGGTGTTCTGGAGCGCAATTCGCCTTGAAGAGGCGATTCGTAAGCTGGCGATCGGAGATGTACCCTTGATAAACGTCGCCGATGAACTGGGATTCTCTGCGGCTAGCAATTTTTCACGCTTTTTCAAGGAGCATACTGGCGTTTCGCCTTCTGACTACAGGCGCGCAGCGACAGCTCCGCGTGCTGGTATGGCGTGCGACGCCATTGGGAAATTGCTGTACTTTGCGAACGAAAAATTCGCATGAAATTAGTGTTGCTTATTGTATCGATACCATAGCGTAGTAGGTCTGGAACGAAAGAGCTGGTTTGCTTGCGTTGGCGCGCAACTCCGTAACAGTGTTTTCCGCATTGTGGCGTTTATAAAAAAGATTCGGATATCTAAAATATAAATGAAAGTCCATGAACAAAGGTGTTCGTGGCAAGACCGGAAATACGGAGCTAATTTATCGTGAAGTCCCTCATGCAAGCCATTGTCGTTGCCGGCGTATTCGCCATCCCGGTTGCCTCCTTTGCCCAATCAAATGGTCCGCTCACCCGGGCGCAGGTTCGCGCCGAGTTGGTTGAGCTCGAACAAACTGGTTGGCGCCCAGGCCAGGGTCGAACTACCTATCCGGCGGAAATTCAGGCTGCTGAAGCCAAGGTGGCTGAGAAACACCGTTCGGAAGGGATCGGCGGCGGCGATGTGTCCGGTTCGTCGGAATCAGGGCCGTCAGCAGTGTCGAAGTCCAACTAGGACGCGTCGTACCTTTACCCGTTGCGTTTCAATTCCGGACGCCCAGTGAGGATGCCAAAAGTGTTTGACCTGAGCATGTAGTCTGGGCGCGCAGTACCCCTGCGCGCATTCCATCCACCCAGTGTGAATGATCCACTGCTGCGATGGTCTATCAGCTACGAGGCGGAAAATGCGGTGAAGCTATCGGGTCCGAATTTACACTTTGCGTTGACATAGGGAAAATTATTTCTGTCGAATCGGATTGTCGGTGTCGCGGGCGATCGGTCGATTGGGTCGACGCGATTGTCGCTAAACAAGTACACTCTTTCGCAGCTGCGATAGGGTAGAGATCAGTTAAGGCGGTGCGTGCTGCCTTATGCTCTACGTCGTCGCGTGGTCTTTCTTTCTTACGAAACTTCGAGCATGGGAAACAATCAACTATCCAACGTCACCCTCCAGAAAAGCCGGGTCGTCGTAGCGGGCGGCACCTCGGGAATTGGCTTTGCTGTGGCCGAAGCTGCGGCGCAAGCCGGAGCCGAGGTCATCATCGCATCAAGCAACCGTGAACGCGTCGCAGCTGCAGTGGACCGACTGCCTCAAGGCGCTCGCGGAGAGTCGCTCGACTTTACCGACGAGGCACAGGTGAGCGCGTTTTTCACGCGCGTCGGCGCATTCGACCACCTTGTCTACACGGCCGGTGAAGCGCTGCTCCTGCAAAACCTTGCCGATGTCAGCATTAAGGCTGCGCAGCAGGCTTTCGAAGTGCGCTATTGGGGTGCGCTCAAGGCCGTTAAATACGGGGCTTCGCTGATTCGCGCGGGTGGCTCTATCACGCTCACAAGCGGAGTGGCGTCGTCGCGCCCGCTGCCTGCCTGGGCGATCCCGTCGAGCATTCTTGGCGCGATCGAGTCACTGACTCGCACCCTGGCGGTCGAGCTTGCGCCGCTGCGAGTCAACGCCGTAGCGCCCGGTGTCTTGCGCACGGCCTTGTGGGACAATATGAGTGAAGCTGATCGCAATGGTCTTTATGATCACATCGCCGAAAAGATGCCTGTGCGAAGGGTTGGAGAGGCAAGCGACGTTGCTCGAACGTATCTTTACCTGATACAACAGGGTTTTAGCACGGGCCAGGTCATTATTGTCGATGGTGGCCACGTGCTGGTCTAACGGACGACCACGTACCTCGATCGGGCGTTCTCGTCGACGAAGGCCCTCATCAGCGTCGCACCCGGCAGTCCCATTCCGGCGTTGAAAAAATTTTCTTTAACGACAACATTTTAAATGACCGGCTATCTTCAAGAGAGCAAAAGCGCCGTGCGCAAGGCGACCACAGCACCAGCGCTGATGGACATGAAATTAGCCGGTGAGAAGATTGCGATGCTGACCTGCTATGACGCAAGCTTTGCTTCGATGATGGACCGCTGTGGAATCGATATGCTGCTGATTGGCGACTCCTTGGGCAACGTGTTGCAAGGCCAAACCACAACCTTGCCAGTTACCCTCGAAGATGTTGCGTATCACACGGCGTGTGTGTCCCGCGGAAATCGATCTGCGCTGGTAGCCGCTGATATGCCGTTCGGCACCTACGGGACGCCCGAGTCTGCGTTTGAAGGCGCTGTGAGATTGATGCAGGCGGGCGCACAAATGATCAAACTCGAAGGTGGTGCCTGGTTGGTCGAAACCGTGAAATTTTTAACGGAACGCAGCATACCCGTGTGTGCCCACCTTGGGTTGACACCGCAATCGGTTCACCGTCTTGGTGGGTTCAAGGTTCAGGCAAAGAAAGCTGAGGATGTCGAACGATTGAAAGCGGATGCAGTAGCACTCCAGGAGGCGGGCGCATCGTTGATGCTCATTGAAGCGATTCCGGCGACGGTGGGCAAAGAACTGACTGACCTGCTTCAAATACCGACCATCGGAATCGGCGCTGGTCCAGACTGTTCCGGTCAGGTCCTTGTAATGCACGACATGTTGGGAATATTTCCCGGCAAGACCGCTCGCTTCGTGCGTAACTTTATGGATGGAATGCCGAGTATCGAAGCTGCTATCGGCGCCTATATCAAGGCTGTCAAGTCGAGAGAATTCCCTGCGCCCGAACACTGCTTTTAGTCCGCATTCGGGATATTGTCAGTCGTTCCGCCACCAGACGGCGGGGCATCAATCCCGCCGCCGTCGCAATCCATGTTGAGGTTAGGTAGGGGTCTGGACTATGAACTACTGCACATTCGGCGCATGCTCGTCGCGACCAAAGTTCGGCTGCGCACTGGCGCTGGTCCCAGTCAGCTAGGACTCGGTCGCTTACACATCGTGCGTACGGCGGAGACCAGCTTGAAACGGCTCGATCGTGTACCGCGGCCGGGCCTGCCGTATCCGCACTGGATGCA
Organism: Paraburkholderia sp. GAS206C; assembly: GCF_050435645.1. Classification (NCBI taxonomy): domain Bacteria; kingdom Pseudomonadati; phylum Pseudomonadota; class Betaproteobacteria; order Burkholderiales; family Burkholderiaceae; genus Paraburkholderia; species Paraburkholderia sp. GAS206C. Next base: position 9,329 of record NZ_JBNDKR010000020.1, read on the forward strand.
ACGCTTCCACGACCGTGACCGTTCCCGGCAGGTGCCACGAACTTTAGTTGTGACCGACGTTTCAACTCGATCACTCAACGGACAATCCTTTGAACGTGAGAAATAGATTCCGTGCGGTAGTTCGCTTTATCGATTCTTGTGCCGCTTTCTTTGAAGACATCGCTTTGCTGGGCTGGGGTTGCGAGCGCCTCGACGGTTGCTCCGACTCAGACTGGATCAGTAACCGCAACATAAGACAGCCCCGTGTTGCTCATAGTCTCAGTGTTGCACGACATGTCCCGCTCGCTCGACGAGGTGAACGTCGGATTGGCAAACCAGCGTTTTTAAAAGGCATTCGCGCCACCCGGTGCCAAGGCAGTGAGCTGGGACGTCGTGATGCGAGATTGGCGAGATCATCGCATTCCGCTTGCCGGTCTTCGCGCTCGTGAAGTCAGGCGGCCGCACGTACAGTAGTACCAGGAATGCCTGAGCTTGTGCGTGCAGATCAAGGCGAGTATGCCGGATCGGCAAGCTTGTTTGCCGGCTGCAGGGACGGTGGAATGGCGTCCAGCAGTGTGTCTATCACTACACGCAACTTGTACGGCAGGTAGCGCGTCCGGGGCCAGATAGCGTGCAACGGGACCATTACCGACGAGGCTTCACCGAGGACGCCGACGAGCGCACCCGACTGCAAATGTTCGTTCACCAGCCAATACGGGACGTGTGCAAGCCCAGCGCCATCGACAGCAGCGGCAGCTATCGCCCCGATGTCATCAAATCCAATCCTGTGTGCAATTTCCGTTTCCACCTTACGTCCAGTGGCGTCCGTCAGTGGCCATGGGAATATCCGACCCCCACGCATATAGTTGATGCCTCGGTGCGCGGTGAGATCGGCAAGGTCACGTGGCGTTCCGTTGCTCTCGAGATAGGCCGGTGACGCACAAAGTATCATGCGCTGCTCGCCGAGCCGGCGCGCCACAATCGCATCGCTGTCGGCGAGGAGACCGCTGCGTATTGCGAGATCGATGCCGTCGTCGACGAAGTCGACCAGGCGATCAGTGAAGATCCCTTCAAGCTGGAGTCGCGGATAGCGCTTTGCCAGACTTAGCAAAACGGGCGTCACGTGCAAACGACCGAAAACTACCGGCGCGCTTACCCGTATCCGACCTACCGGCTCGTCGCGCCCTGCTTCGAGGATTTGCTGCGCGGCGTTCAGCTCCTCCAGCGCACGGGCACAACGCTCGTAGAAGACCTGGCCGTCGTCAGTCAGGCTCTGGCTGCGCGTTGTTCGCACGAAGAGTCGGGACCCCAGCCGTGCCTCAAGTCGGGCGATTGATTTGCCTACTGCAGAGCGGGTCAGCCTCAATCGTGCCGCTGCCTGCGCGAAGCTTCCCGCTTCTACTGCAGCCACGAAGGCGCTAATTCCGGCCAGCCGATCATGTGAAACAGGTTCCACTTATTGGTTCCATTTTATCTGCATACTGCCGATCAATATGATGCACTCTGTAGTCCACAGAATCGTTATTCTGCGGCTGTCATCATGTTAATACGGAAGAACACCATGCCGCTCTCGATGCAACGTTGGCAATTGCCTGCTTATGGTCGCACAAATCTGCAACTGGCCGAAGTCGCTGTACCGGTGCCCGGCCCTAGTCAGGTGCTGGTGAAGGTACAGGCAATCGCATTGAACTACCGTGATCTGCGGATCACCCACGATGGGATGGGCATGCCATTGCCGTTGCCCTTCGTGCCAGCTTCCGACATGAGCGGTGAGGTTGTCGTGGTGGGACCGGGCGTCACCAGCTTCGCGGTGGGCGACGCGGTGATCAACACTTTCTTCTCCGGCTGGGTCGATGGCGTCCAGCCACAAACTAGCGTGATGTTCGGCGCGCCAGGGCCAGGCATGTTGTCCGAGTATGTCGTGCTCAACGAGGACTCGCTCGTGCTTGCTCCGCGTTCGCTGGACCCGGCTCAGGCTAGCACATTAACCTGCGCCGGCCTGACCGCCTGGTTTTCGCTGACCGAGAGTGCATCGACTCGTCCAGGCGACACCGTGGTTGTGATCGGAACCGGTGGCGTCGCCCTGTTCGCAGTGCAGATTGCGGCAGCACAGGGGGCACGCGTAATCGTGATTTCCGGCGACGACGACAAGTTGGAACGCGTCAGGCATCTGGGCGCCGCCTATGGCATCAATCGCAAGCGGACGCCGAACTGGGCCGCAACGGTGCGTGAGATCACTGGAGGACGCGGGGCAGACCACGTTGTGGAGTTGGCCGGTGGAGATAACTTCGGCCAGTCGATGCTGTCATTGACACAAGCTGGCCGTATATCGGTTATCGGCATTCTGCAGGGAGACGAGCTGCGGACCTCCGTTTTCCCGCTGCTGCAGGCGCGCGCCACGGTGCAGGGCATTGGAGTCGGGCCGCGCCGCGCACTAGAAGACCTGGTGCGCGCGGTTGACTGGCAAGAACTGAAACCTGTGATCGAGAAAACGTATCGGTTCGACCAGCTCCCAGCCGCGCTGGACCACTTGGAGCGAGGCTCGTTCGGTAAGCTCGTAGTAACCGGCCCCGGGGTTTGAGCCGACAGGTGAACTGGTGAAGCGCTCGCTTCTTTCAACAAACTCTCTGGTGATGCCCCGCTGTTCTGCCTCGTAGGCGGTTGCGTAATTACGCCAATGGCCGGCGCGAGAAACGCGCTGTCGCGTTTCGCCTCGAGGCTTTGATCTCCATCTCCGTGTAGGAAAGCCGCCGGGCGAATTCCTGACGTCCAGCAAACATGTCACCCGAGATGTTCAAAGTGGCCGTCCAGTCGCAGTCGCTGGGCGGCCTTTAGTTTTTACAGGCTAGCACGCGTGGATCCTGAAAAAGTGGACTGTCTGATAAGCGAGTGCTGGCAGAGTCACGGGAGCGTGCGAAAAAACCACGAATTCCGGATAAGGCCCGCTCACGGGCTCGACTGTTTGATAACCGATAGGACGCTGCGATAAGCCTGAAATCGCCCCCAGACCTAGAATGCATTCACAGGATTCGGACATGCTCTCTATCAAAGCGTAAAGGAAGAGCTGGCCACGCAGGAGACGACCGTGATGCCGGTCCACTGCCTCGGCAGTTGCCGGACGCCGTGCGTCGTTGCAGTTGATGCGTGAAATTTTCGATTCCGGCGACCTGCTTAGGAACAGCTACACTTTTCGCACTATGGAAATCTTTCGAACCATTGAGGATTGCCAACAATCTCCCCGAGAAATTGCGGCCCTGGCAAGCGACTATCTGCACGGCTATTATTTTCCGCCGCACCGCCACCTACGTGCGCAACTGATTCATGCGCTTAGTGGTGTCATGACGGTCATAAGCGAGCACGGGAGTTGGGTCGTACCCGCGGGACGTGCCGTGTGGATGCCGACTGGATCGGACCATGCCGTGCGCTTTTTTGGCGACGTCAGCATGCGCACGGTTTTTGTCGCCCCTGATGCCCGTCCCGGTCTTCCAGATGCGTGCGAGGTCATCGAAGTGTCCCCGTTCCTACGCGAGGCAATCGTCGCCGCGACGCGCGTACCGCTGGACTACGAGCTTGGGGGTAGGGATCACCGGGTCATGGAGCTGATTCTCGATGAGCTCGAAGCAGCGCCGCGGCTGCAATTGCACGTGCCCATGCCTCGAGACCCGCGACTCATGTGCTTGTGCGAGCAACTGATCGCAAGCCCTTCCGGACCCGTGATACTCGCAGATCTGGCCGCCGGAATCAACGTCAGCGAGCGAACCCTCGCCCGAATGTTCCATCGCGAACTTGGGATGAGCTTCGGGCAGTGGCTGCGCCGCATGCGGCTGTTGCTAAGCCTGCCATGTCTCGCTGCGGGCGCCTCGGTGTTGCAGGTCGCGATGGAGCATGGCTATGACAGTCCGAGCGCCTTCACCGCGATGTTCCGGCGCACGCTCGGGATCGCACCAACCGCTTATTTGAGCGGGCGGAAATGAATGAATTGAGGTTGGCCGAAAGGTGGCCGGCAAGACGAAGCGACATTGAATTTTTGCTTCTATTCCCGATACCTCGAAGGGGTGCATGCAGGCAGGCACGCCGATGTCTTAGGGCGTTTATGTTCCGACGGCAGCGCATTAACAGGCTGGCCACCTCATCGCAGGCCGATGCGGGTTGTTGCTGGTGAAGTACCCGGCTGAAGCGGGAAAATCTCTTTCAGAGCAGTTGTCCGTATCGCGACGATGGTTGGCATCCCTTGACGGTACGGTCAAATCAGGAATTGCTAGAGTACACAAACTGTTCCAAACACACCGGGTGTAAACCATGCCGAGTTTCTGTACATATTTTCTCACCACGCGTAGGTCGCGGTCCCGATGGGTCTGCAGCGCCGCTGCAGCTATGACAGCGATCTGCCCTACAACTGCTCGCCTAAGCGTGCCTTTCACGCTTGCGTGTGCGTTTGCGGATTCATCAGTATGACAACTGTCGAACTTCTGGCGCCCCCCGTGCCAAGCCCGCAGATGCCGGTGGCTGCTGCCGCGCCTGCGCCACCGGCCCCCGCTGCGCCCACGCCACCCGCTTTCGGACTACGGCTTGCGATCGGACTGGTGGGCGTACTGCTCGCTTCGTTTACCGCGGGGTTGAACGAACACGTCACCGACGTGGCAATGATCGACGTGCGTGGCGCGCTGTCGATTGGCCACGACGAGGGAACCTGGCTGACCGCGCTCTTTGAGGCCACCAACGTCACCGCCATGGCCTTCGCGCCCTGGTGCTCAGTGACCTTCTCGCTGCGACGTTTCACCATCGGCGCGGTCCTCGCTTTCGCATTGTTGGGCTTCCTTTGCCCGTTCGCCACCAATGTTGGAACGCTCGCGGTCCTGAGGGCGCTGCAGGGGCTTGCCGGTGGATGCCTGCCGCCCATGCTGATGACGGCGGCGCTTCGGTACCTGCCGCCCAACGTCAGACTTTATGGGCTTGCCAGCTATGCGCTCACCGCGACGTTCGGACCCAACCTGGGTACGCCGTTAGCCGCCTTGTGGACCGAATACGTCGGCTGGCACATGGTGTTCTGGCAGGTAGTGCCGCTGGGCCTCATGAGCAGCGCGGCGATCGCCTATGGTCTGCCGCAGGATCCGCTGAGGCTGGAACGCTTTCGCACATTCAACTGGGTCGGCTTGCTCACCGGTTTTCCTGCCATCTCGATGATGGTGATCGGGCTTAACCAGGGCGACCGGCTGGATTGGTTCAATTCGCCGCTGATCTGCCTGTTGCTCGTTGGAGGGGGGCTGCTGTTCTGTATGTTCCTGTTGAACGAGTGGTCGCACCCGCTGCCTTTTTTCCAGTTGCGGTTGTTGGCTCGACGCAATTTCACCCATTCGCTGATTACGCTTGCTGGCGTATTGGTGATCCTGTTGGCGGTGTCTGTCATTCCAGCCGACTATCTCACCGAGGTGCGTGGGTATCGGCCGCTGCAGATTGCACCACTGGCGCTGGTCGTCGCCCTGCCGCAGCTTGTCGCGCTACCGCTCACGGCGGCGATCCTCAACATCGAACGTGTTGATTGCCGCTGGGTGCTGGGGATTGGACTGACCCTGATCGCGCTCTCTTGTGCCCTCGGCACCTTCATGACGTCGGACTGGGTGCGCGAGAACTTCTACCTGCTCCAGGCGCTTCTAACGGTCGGCGAACCGATGGCCGTGATTCCGCTGCTACTGCAAACGACTACCGGACTGCCGCCAACCGAGGGCCCGTTTGCGTCGGCCATGTTCAACATGGTGAAGGGCTTTGCCGGGGCGATCGGCATCGGGCTGGTGGAAGGGCTTGGCACCGCGCGTGAACACTACCATTCCACGATGCTCGTCGACCAGTTGGGCGGCGCACCTTTGATCGCCGGACAGGCCGCCGATCACGCGGGGACGTTTACGCAACTGGCCAGCAGGATCCATGAGCAGGCGATCGTACTAATGTCGGCGGACCTCTATCTCGTCATGGCGGTCTTTGCCGCCGCCCTTGTGCTGCTCATTCCCATCGTGCCTGTGCGTGTCCGTCCGCCCCGCGCGCCCACCCAGACAACTTCTCGCTGAACACATCGAAAATGTCACAATCTACCCGACCATCCAGAAAGCCCGTCCTGCTTGGGGCCTTGGCCCTCCTATTAGCCGGCTGCGGCTGGGGCGGCACAAAGCTGCTCTCCCAACAACCCGTCGCTGAGTCGACAAACGACGCCTATGTCACCGCCGATTACACGCTTGTTGCACCGCGTGTTGCTGGCCAGATTGCCGAGGTTCTGGTCGACGACAACCAGGTGGTGAAAGCGGGCCAGCTTCTGGCGCGTATCGATGACCGCGACTATCGCGCCGCCCTTGCCAGTGCGCAGGGTGACCTGAATGTAGCCGCGGCCACCGTGGGTGATTTTGACGCGAAGATTGCGCAGCATCCCGCAGTCGTCGCACAGGCGCAAGCGACCTTGCACTCCGACGAAGCCGCCATTGACTTCGCGCGCGCCAACGCCACGCGCTATCGCAATCTTTCCGCTGGCGGCGCCGGCACGATGGAGGAGCAGCAGCACGCCGTGACCACGCTCGATCAGCAACAGGCTGACCACGATCGCGACAGTGCTGCGCTGCAAGCTGCCCAGCAGGATCTTGATATTCTGCGTGCGGGGCGCACCAGAGCGCTCGGCGAGTTGGCGCGCGCCCAGGCCGCGCTCGATCAGGCGAAGCTTAACCTTTCCTATACGGAAATCCGCGCACCGATAGACGGTATGGTCGGCCAGCGCTCGATCCGAGTTGGCGCAATCGTTGCTGCGGGTACGCCGTTGCTGGCCGTGGTACCGCTGTCACAGGCTTATGTCGTCGCCAACTTTCAGGAAAACCAGCTTGACCATATGCACCCGCATCAGCCGGCTCGCATCACAGTGGACAGCTTTCCGGGTCTTGTCTTGACCGGCCATGTCGACAGCGTTGCGCCGGCGACGGGTATCGCGTTCGCGCCGGTCGCGCCAGACAACGCAACGGGCAACTTCACCAAAATCGTGCAACGCATGCCGGTGAAGATCATCCTCGATCCGGGTCAGCCGGGCGTAGCCCGGTTGCGCGTGGGCCTTTCGGTCGAGCCGACGGTCGATGTCGCAGCAAGTGACACATCAGTTAAAGAGGCGGGGACAAACTGATGGCACACTCCTTGTCTATTCGGCCCGTTCTGCTAGCTCTGCTGTCAGGTGCCATGCTTGCGGGTTGCACGCTCGGACCGAATTTTCAGCGGCCCAATGTTTCAGCACCCAATGATTTCACCCGTGCCAACCAGGCTGAGGCGCCGAGCCGACCCGTCGAGGCCACGCTCGCGCCCGAGTGGTGGTCCCTGCTGGGAGACTCGGACCTGGTGGCATTGGAGTCGCGGCTCGCGACCGACAATCTCGACGTCAAGGCCGCCTCGGTTCGCCTGCTGGAGAGCCGCGCCGGGTTACGCATTGCAGGCGCGGAACTGTATCCGACGTTAAGCGGTGCTGCGTCTTACGACCGGGAGCGGGCGAGCCCGAATGGCATCTTTTCGCTGCTGGGCACCACTCCCGCAGGAGTGCAGCCCGAATCCGCGAATGGAGAAACCGCATTCGGTGTTTCCAGCTTACCTGGCTCGAGCGGATCGCCGCCCTACAACCTATGGCAGTACGGCTTCGATGCGTCTTACGAGCTGGACCTGTGGGGCCATGCGCGGCGCGGCGTGGAAGCAGCCAACGCGGCAGTGCAGGCCTCGGCTGAGGAACGCCGCGCTGTCCTGCTCTCCGCGCAAGCCGAACTTGCCCGTGACTATATCGAGTTACGAGCTACACAGACCCTGCTTGACATCACGAACCAGAATCTCGCGCTCGCCAACTCTACCGTCAAGCTGACACGATTGCGCATGACCGAGGGCGCTACGACCCCCCTCGATGTTGCCAACGCATCGGCGCAGGTTGCGTCGATCGAAGCGCGGCTGCCGCCGCTGCAGGCGCGCCGCGACGCACTTATCAACGCACTCAGCTTCCTGCTCGGCGAACAACCCGGTGCACTCGCACAGATGTTGGGAGCCCCGCGCGACATTCCATCGCTCCCGGCTCGTGCGCCGATCGGCTTTCCGTCGGAACTGGTACGACGCCGCCCCGACATCCGGCGTGCGGAAGCACAGTTGCATGCTGCAACTGCCGAGATTGGCGTTGCCCAGGCTGACTTCTATCCGCAGATCTCGCTCACGGGTAGTCTTGGTTCGCAGTCGCTTCAGCTTTCGAGTCTGGGTGACTGGGCTTCGCATCAGTTCGTCTTTGGTCCTTCCATTTCGATGCCCATTTTCCAGGGCGGAAGACTCAGGGGCACGCTCCAGTTGCGCAAGGCCCAGCAACAGGAAGCAGCGATCGGCTTCCAGCGTACGGTCTTGCAGGCGTGGCATGAAGTGGATGACGCATTGTCCGCCTACGATGCCGAGCAGCGCCGCCGTGATAATTTGAAGGAGGTGGTGCAGCAGGACCAGCTCGCGCTTTCGGTCGCGCAGCAACGGTATCGTGAGGGTGCCATTGATTTCCTCAACGTGCTCGCCGTACAGAAAGACCTGCTGGCCGCTCAAAGCGAGCTGGCGCAGAGTCAGGCGGACGCTGCAGTCAATCTTGTGACCCTGTACAAGGCCCTCGGTGGTGGTTGGGAAACGGCTTTCCCGGAGGATGCTTCATCCACTGCGGAGCACACCGGGTCAACGCCGCTGAAAACCGTTAGTACGGCAACCGGCGCATCAGCTCCGCAATGACCGCTGAAGTTGTGCACTTCCATCCAGCCCATCGCTGACGCAAATCCGTAAGCAGGCTGGCTCTTGGTTCCCATCCTGTGGCTCCCGCTTTCGTTTGAACAAACTTTGGAGAAGCAATGGTGTTCCTGCATGTCAATGGTACGGGCTACGAGCTGGATGTTCCAGGTGATATGCCGCTGCTTTGGGTGCTGAGAGACGTGATTGGTCTCACCGGAACCAAGTTCGGTTGTGGCATTGCCCAGTGCGGCGCGTGTACGGTTTATCTGGACGGCGACGTTGGCCGCGCTTGTGTGACCCCGGTGGCCACTCTGGCAAACCGCAAGGTCACCACCATCGAAGCCGTGGCCAACTCGCCTGTCGGGAAGCGGGTGCAACAGGCATGGCTTGACATTGATGTAGTGCAATGCGGTTATTGCCAGTCGGGACAGGTCATGTCAGCGGCCGCACTGCTTGGCCGCACCCCGAAACCGACGGACGCGGACATTGATGTTGCAATGGCAGGAAACATCTGTCGTTGTGGGACATACGAGCGGATTCGAGCAGCCATTCACCTGGCAGCGGAGGCGGCGTGATCGACGAGAACGGGGTCGAGTACAGCCGGCGTGCGTTTCTGAGGATTGGCGGCGGTGTTGGTTTAACCGTAGGCGGAATGCTCCTGTTTGGCGTTAGTTTGCCGGTAATTGCGGCTCCAGTATTGAGAGCGGGCAATCCGCTAGTTGATTCTTCCGATCTCACTGATACGCAGAGCGATTTCGTCCCGAATGTGTTTGTCCGTATTGCACGGGATGGACGTATCAGGCTGGTCATGCCTAAGGTGGAAATGGGGCAAGGTGTTTATACATCAATTCCGATGCTGATTGCTGAGGAACTCGAAGTATCTCTCGACAATGTCGAAATCGAGACCTCGCCTCCGGTTTCCGAGCTTTATACCGATCCGCTGCTAGGTGCGCAGATTACGGGGGGATCGAATTCAATACGCTATGCGTGGGAACCCCTGCGACGCGCGGGGGCCGCCGCACGAGTTTTGTTAATTCAGGCAGCGGCCAGTCAGTGGAAGGTGCCCCCTGAGAGCTGTCATGCTGAGAATGCGCGGGTCATTCATGGACCGACCGGCCGCACGCTGGAGTACCGGCAACTGGTTGAGATGGCTATGAGTTTGCCGATCCCGAAAGACCTCGCCAAGACCGTTACGCTGAAGGATCCGCGGCGGTTCCGCCTTATTGGCAGGCCAGTGAAACGCCTTGACTCCCCAGAGAAAGTTAATGGAAGCGCGGTATTTGGTATCGACGTCCGGGTTCCGGGGATGCTTTACGCGGTTTCTATTACAAGTCCGGTGGCCGGAGGTAAGGTCAAAGCGGTTGATGACCGGTTTGCCCGAAAAATCCCGGGTGTACGCCAGGTCGTTACGCTCGAACGCACTGTCGCGGTCGTCGGCGATCATACCTGGGCAGCAAAGCGAGGTCTCGAAGCCTTGGTGATCGAATGGGATGACGGCCCGAACGCGTCGCTCGATACACAGATACTGCAGCGGGATCTGCAAACGGCGGCATTGAGAAGCGGGGTCGTGTCGCGGCAGGTCGGTGATGTGGAGGAAGCGTTCGCCAAACACACCCTGCATTATGAGGCCGAGTACGGTCAGCCGTTCCTCGCACATGCTCCCATGGAGCCACTAAACTGCACAGTTCATGTCAGGCCGGACGGCTGTGACATATGGACCGGAACGCAAGTGCCGGTTTGGGCAGTGGACGCCGGCGTGAATTATACGGGCTTGCCGCGGGAGCGAATCGTCCTCCATAACCGGCTCCTTGGTGGGGGCTTTGGCCGGCGCAGCGAAGTGGACATTGTCATCCAGGCTTTGCAGATCGGGAAGCATGTGAATGCACCGCTCAAGCTTACGTGGATGCGGGAGGAAGACATTCGTCAATGTACGCTTCGGCCCATGTACCACGACAAGATCGCGGCTAGTCTCGACGAACACGGTTGGCCCGTAGGCTGGCGGCACACTGTGGCCGGCTCATCTGTACTTGCGCGTTTTCAGCCGACGTACTTCAAAGGCGGTCTTGACCGGGACGCCGTTGCCGTCGCTTCCGATCTGCCTTATGCGATACCCAATCAAAGGATCGAGTATGTCAGACAGGAGCCGCGTGGAATCGTCACCGGCTTCTGGCGTGGCGTAGGACCGGTACGAGGAACCTTTGTCGTTGAAAGTTTTATCGACGAACTGGCAGCGCGGGCAAAGACCGATCCCGTCGCTTATCGTCGGGCGCTGCTGTCGCCTACACCGCGTGCGCTTCATGTTCTCGATGTCGTCGCTCGTGAGGCGGGATGGGACCAACCCCTTGATGCCGGCGCCGGACGTGGGGTGGCAGTGATGCATGCGTTTGGCAGCTTTCTGTCTGCGGTCGTCGAAGCAGACGTTCGGAATAGCGAAGTCCACGTGCGGCGGGTAGTGATCGCTGTAGATTGCGGGCATGTAATCAATCCGGATACAGTCGACGCGCAGATTCGGGGAGGCGTGATTTTCGCCATCACTGCAGCGCTATATGGAGGCATCACAATCGATCGAGGTCGAGTCGTGCAAGGCAACTTCAATGACTATCGCATCTTGCGTATCCATGAAACACCTCGCATCGAAGTTCACGTAGTGCAGAGCAACGAATCGCCGGGCGGAATAGGTGAAGCAGGGTGTGCGGTTCTGGCGCCAGCCCTTATAAACGCCATCTTTTCAGCGACCGGCAAGCGCCTGCGTCACTTGTCAGTAGGAAACCAGCTGGCCGACGGCAACTTCGCTTGAGGACAATCGGTAATGAATGTTTCTACGTTCCGTGGCGTTTGCGCGTCAATACTTTCACTCCTCGCATTCACTGCAAGCGCTCAAAGTCAGGATCCCAATTATCAACTGGTCGAACGAGGAGAATATCTTTCCCGGGTCGGAAACTGCGCAGCCTGTCATACCGCGCCCGGCGGTGCTCCGCTGGCAGGTGGCTTACCGATGGCTTTGCCGATGGGCAGGATTTTCTCCACGAACATCACGCCAGATCCGGTGACCGGTATCGGCAAGTATACCGAACAAGACTTCTCCCGAGCACTCCGTGAAGGTGTGGCGAAGGATGGCCACAACCTCTATCCGGCGATGCCGTACACATCCTTTGCGAAGGTGAACGACGCGGATGTGCATGCACTATATGTATATTTCATGCATGGGGTGCGTCCGGCACAGAAGAACAATCGGCAACCGGACATCAGTCCGCTGCTCGCCATTCGCTGGCCGATAAAGATCTGGAACGCAATCTTTCTGGACTCAAAGGTCTATGAGCCTGTGTCGGGTCGGGATGCGCGGTGGAATCGCGGAGCTTATCTAGTCCAAGGTCTGGGGCATTGCGGAGCATGCCACACCGCGCGCGGTGTGGCTCATCAGGAGCTTGCACTTGACGGCTCGCGGGCGGGATTTCTCGGCGGTGCGTTAATCGACAACTGGTACGCATCCGATCTGACCGGAGACTCGAATACGGGACTAGGACAATGGACCGAGGAGGAAGTTTCGGAATTTCTTAAGAGAGGATCAAACCGGCACGCCACCAGCTTTGGCTCAATGGTTGAAGTCATCAATCAAAGTACGCAGGGTATGACTGATGCCGATGTGGCTGCGATGGCGCATTACCTGAAGTCATTGCCCCCAGCTCGTGATTCGGCGGAAGGGAGGGCCGTATACATTTCACAATCTGCGTTCGCATCCCCCACTTCTGATAGAACACCGGTACAAAGCGGGAAGGGCTTGTATGCGATCTATTGTCTGCAATGCCATGGCGCCGACGGGAAGGGAGTGGCGCCACTGATTGCGCCTCTTCAGCGCAACCCGAATCTGCTCGAAACCGATGCGTCGTCATTGATCAACGTCTCACTGAACGGGACGGGCAGGGTGGTGATCCAGGGTGTCCCGGCGGCGTACCCGATGCCGTCCTTTGGCGCAGTCATGAGCGATCATGACATTGCGGAGGTGTTGACTTACATCCGTGGCAGTTGGGGTAACCACGCGGATGCCGTAGGCGAAAGGAGCGTCGCATTAATGCGCAACCGAACGAAATCTGCTGCAGAGCAAGAGTAAGGCTCGTGTCCCAGGATCAATTTCGGAACGGTCGGTATCCAGTTGTATTGCTGTGCACCCAGAGCGCTCACCCTGGCTCTCGTAAACATGGACTCTTTGATAATTGTCAGGACACTGCGATAAGCCCGAAGTCGTACCCAGACCTAGAATAGATTCACAGGATTCGCTTGCGAAAGCTATCTGATCCATTCCACTTAATTTTTAGCCTTTTCCGCGCAGGAGTATTGGTGTGAAAACTATTCTTTCGGCTCTTGGCCTTGCCTCTCTTCTGATAGTCGGAGCTGCCGCTCATGCGGATTCGGTGTCCGGTTCCGCTCAGAATCAGAACACGCCCACCCAGTCACCGGCCAGCTTGGATCAAGGCGGTACAGAGGCCGGGGCAACCGCTTACGGTAGTCCGAATAGGGGGCTAACCCGTCAGGAAGTGCGTGAACAATTGATTCAGGCCCAGAACGATGGGCAGCTGAAAGCGTTGAATGCTGCGCTCTATAGTCGGCCCTAAACAATTCGTTCCGCACCCGGCCAGCGTCACGCAATGCCGTCGGGGCAATCGTCGGACCGAAGTGCCCGGGCGGCACCGCGACCTTCAACACTGGTGAAATCAACGTCAAGTCAACCTCGGCGCGGATACGCGACTAGACGATCCGATAAGCGTGCGATTGAACACACACCTAGAATTCATCCACAGAATTTGCAGTTTCTGGTTGTCCGAACAAGGTTCAGAAAAAGAGGGGTAGTTCTTTCCTCGAAATAGATGAAGTCAGGAGACAGCGTGGCGCTTACCGTGCACGAGAGCCTAGTACCACTCGATGCCGTCAACCCGGATATGAACGGGTGCGACCAATCGAGTACCGTCGCAATCTGCCGTACCTGCCCGAGGGACAGGCCGCACAGCGGTGAGCAGGGACTGGCTCTCTATAACGAAATAAAGGAAAGGCTGACCAGCCAGGGTATGACCGTGATGCTGGTCCACTGCCTCGGCAGTTGCCGGACGCCGTGCGCTGTTGCGCTTGATGCGCCGGCGAAGCCACGGGTACGGCTGTCCGGCCTGAAGGACGTCAATGCGCTGGATCTGATCGATGCAGCACTTGGGTACCGGCAGGCGGCATCGGATGACGTGAGCGTCATGACGCTTCCGGCGATGCTGCAGCAACACGTAACTGCGATTTCACCGAAACGGAAACGAAGCGCAGCATAAAAGAGCGGTGCGATCGACGCACCACATCACCTTCATTTCATCAACCCACTACATTCAGGAATGACATATGAAACTCAAATACGATGACGTAGGAGCAGGTACGCCAGTCGTGCTCGTGCACGGACTCGGCGGCACGGGTAACGTTTTCGGAGCGCAGGTTGCGGCACTCTCGCCCAGCTTTCGGGTTGTGGTCCCGGATATCCGTGGCTGCGGCCGCAGCGACAAGGCACCGATTTCCATCGATGCGCTGGTCGCCGATGTCGTGGAGCTGATCGACGGTGCGGGTTTTGAAAGTGTCCATCTGGTCGGGCATTCGCTGGGCACCGTCATCGTGCAGCGTCTGGCTCTCGAGCATCCGCAGATGGTGCGCAGCATTGCGTTGATCGGGCCGATCCAGGCAGCGCCGGAGGCAGCGAAAACGGCGATCCGCGATCGTGCGGAGCAGGCCAGGAAGGTTGGTCTGGCAGGCATTGCCGACGCGACCGTGAAGGGCGGCACGTCGCCTGAGACCAAGCGGGATCATCCGGAGCTGGCGGCTTTCGTGCGGGAGCTTGTGATGCGACAGGATCCCGAAATGTACGCGCAAACCTGCGAGATGATTGTCGGCCTCGAACCGGCGGCAATCGAGAAGCTGCGGATTCCGGCGCTGGTTGTGACGGGCGATCAGGATGCAACGTCGCCGCCTGCGACTGCGAAGGGCATTGCCGACAAGATTCCGGGCTCGAAGTATGTCGAACTGGCGCAATGCGGTCACTGGACGCCCATCGAAAAGGCAGCAGCCGTGAACGAATTGCTGCTCCAGTTCCTGACGAAATAAAAGGCGCAAGCCATGCTGCGGTGTCGTGCTGAGGTGAAGACGTGCAGGAGCCCGACACCGCAGTCGGAGATGTCAATTTCTCTGAAATCTCTGATCGTGCCTGGGTCTTCGCGCCAACAGGCAGGACATTGGATCACTCCTTCCAGTAGGAAGATATGAAGCTAGTACGCTTTGGTCATACAGGTGCCGAGAAGCCAGGTATCGTCGGGTCGGACGGGGTCGTCCGCGATCTGTCCGCACACGTATCAGACATTGATCCGCAACTGATCGGGTCGGACTCGCTACAGGGCCTCGATTCAAGGGAAATCGACGCCTTACCAGCAGCGCCCGCTGGTTCCCGGCTTGGTTGTCCCATCGGAAATATCGGCAAGGTGGTCGGAATCGGACTGAACTATCGCGAGCACGCGAAAGAAGCGGGCGCCGAGATTCCAAAGGAGCCAATCATCTTCCTTAAGGCGAATACGGCCATCACAGGTCCGTTCGACGACGTCGTTCTTCCGGAAAACTCGACGAAATCGGATTGGGAGGTGGAACTCGGCGTTGTGATAGGGCGCCGTGCGGGAAATGTTTCAGAGGCCGTGGCGCTCGATCATGTCTTTGGATACGTCATTGTGAATGACGTATCGGAGCGTGAGCATCAGCTCGAGCGAGGCGGTCAGTGGACCAAAGGCAAGAGTCATGACACGTTTTGCCCTATCGGCCCCTGGCTGGTAACTCGGGACGAAGTGGGCAACGAGCAGGCGCTGGATCTGTGGTGTGAAGTGAACGGTGGGCGAGTGCAGCATAGCAATACAGCAGACATGATTTTCTCTGTCGCGCAGTGTGTCAGCTATGTCAGCAAATTTATGACTCTGCTTCCGGGTGACGTGATCATAACGGGAACGCCACAAGGCGTCGGCCTTGGCTTCACGCCGCCGCGTTACCTCGACGGTGGATACACCATGCGCCTTGGCATCGCGGGTCTCGGCGAACAGTGCCAGTCGGTCAAGCGTTATGGGCGTGGGTAAGACATCATCGAGTGTGCAGTAAGATCGCTTGGGATTACGGAGGATCATCGTCGTCCGGTTGGAACCTTTGAGCCGCTGACTCCGCAGATTCGAATGCGGGCTTAGGACGTGCAGAACGCTCTTTGGTACTGTATTTGCTGGACGTCTGGCCCACACTGACGGCAATGATTCAGAAATGAAACTGGGGTTTTTGCATCGTATTGGAGGAAGTTATGTCGCTTAAAGGTAAACGGATTGTCATTCTCGGCGGATCGTCGGGAATGGGTTTCGCTACGGCGAAGGCTGCGGCAGACGAAGGTGCACTTGTCGTCATTGCGTCTAGCAGCCAGGAGAGGGTAGCGAAGGCGCAGCAGCAACTGCCGCCGAGTGCGGAAGGTCATGTGCTCAACCTGCAGGATGAGGCTAGCATCAAGTCGTTCTTCGAGAAGATAGGAGCGTACGACCATCTGGTGTATACGGCCGGCAATCCTTTGCTAATGGCTGATCAGAAGGACTTGAGCTTCAAGGATGCGCAGGCATTTTTCGGAGTCCGCTACTGGGGTGTTTTCCTGGCCACGAAGTACGGTGCGGGCCAGATTCGTGAGGGGGGCTCGATCGTCCTTTCCTCCGGGATGGCAGCGCGCCGCCCCCGTAAGGGCTCGTCCGTGGTGTCGAGCGTCTGCGGCGCGATTGAAGCGCTTGCGCGTGCGCTTTCGGTGGAACTTGCGCCGCTGCGGGTCAATGTGGTTTGCCCTGGAACGGTCAAGACCAGCCTTTGGGATAGCTTCCCTGAGGCTGTCCGTAAGGCGACATTTCAACGCGCTGAAGAAAACCTTCTCGTCAAGCATGCCGCTGAAGCACATGAGGTGGCCGAAGCTTACCTCTATCTGATGCGAGGTAGCTTTACGACGGGCCAAGTTGTAGTCGCCGATGGCGGGGCATCGGTGGCCTGATATCCGAGCCGCATGTCCAGACAACCGGCGAAAAAACTCGCACCAGACTAAAGCAGGAAAATTGGAATGACAGTTAGGAAAAATGTTCTCGTCGTAGGTGCCTCGCGTGGGCTCGGTCTTGCTCTTGCGGAGGAATACTGCGGCCGGGGCTGGCATGTAATTGCGACGTCGCGGGGCAGGTCCGCCGGACTTGCAAGCCTGCTTGAGCGCTATCCGGAATCGCTTGAGCTTGAGACCGTGGATATCGTGGACCTGGCCTCGGTGAGAACACTGCGCACTCGACTCGAGGGGCGCAAGCTCAATACGCTCTTCGTCAACGCTGGCATCGCCAAGGCGAATGAATTGACCTCGGTCGAGGTGGATGAGAAGGACTTCTTCGACATGATGTTGACGAACACGCTCAGTCCAATGCGTGTCATCGAGGTATTTCGTGACATTGTCGCGGAGAATGGCGTGATGGCAGCGATGTCGTCCGAGATCGCCAGCATTACAAATAGTATCGGGTTCTGGGAGCTATACAGTTCGAGCAAGGCAGCGCTGAATATGCTGATGAAGGCGTTCTCGACACGCCATCCGGACGATTCGCGCGCACTTCTCCTGGTCGCTCCAGGCTGGGTCCGCACTGAAATGGGCGGACCGGAGGCAACCTTCGAGATTTCGGAGAGCATCCCGCTCGTGGTCGACGTGGTCGAGCGCAACGCAGGCGTGTCGGGACTTCGCTATACCGACCGTTTTGGCGAAATCCTGCCGTGGTGAGAAAGACGCACGGCGCGACAATTTTCGCGGTCGATTGGTGTGAACGCCACACGTCGATCGATGAGCGCGTCGTCTACGCAAAACCGGTGGGCTATCAGCCGTGGGGTTGGTAGCCTATCGCGACGGCACTCTTTGTCGATGACATCGGGCAGGGCAATGGCCGATGCCGCGACATTGCTCGACTGCCGCATACGGCGTCCACCCGGTGGTGAGCCGTCCTACGCCACCGAAACGAAGGGACAGCCTTCCAGACAAGCGTCCTGGCGCTCAACTCCGCGGTCGACGCAGCCCGCGTAGGCGAACAGGGCGTGGATTTGCCTTCGGTCTTTTTTCTTTTTATGTCCACGTCCATTTGATCGCCTCGGGAATTCAGACGGGCTATCGACCGCGGAAGATTTCCGCGCCTTCCGTCGTTCTCACCACGGCAGGATTTCACCAAAACGGTCGGTATAGCGAAGTCCCGGCACGCCTGCGTTGCGCTCGACCACGTCGACCACGAGCGGGATGCTCTCCGAAATCTCGAAGGTTGCCTCCGGTCCGCCCATTTCAGTGCGGACCCAGCCTGGAGCGACCAGGAGAAGTGCGCGCGAATCGTCCGGATGGCGTGTCGAGAACGCCTTCATCAGCATATTCAGCGCTGCCTTGCTCGAACTGTATAGCTCCCAGAACCCGAAGCTGTTGGTAATGCTGCCGATCTCGGACGACATCGCTGCCATCACGCCATTCTCCGCGACAATGTCCCGAAATACCTCGATGACTCGCATTGGGCTAAGCGCGTTCGTCAACATCATGTCGAGAAAGTCTTTCTCTTCCACCTGGACCGTCGTCAATACATTCGCCTTGGCGATGCCGGCGTTGACGAAGAGCGTATTGAGCTTGCGCCCCTCGAGTCGAGTGCGCAGGGTTCTCACCGAGGCCAGGTCCACGATATCCACGGTCTCAAGCTCAAGCGATTCCGGATAGCGCTCAAGCAGGCTTGCAAGTCCGGCGGACTTGCTCCGCGACGTCGCAATTACATGCCAGCCCCGGCCGCAGTATTCCTCCGCAAGAGCAAGACCGAGCCCACGCGAGGCACCTACGACGAGAACACTTTTTTTAACTGTCATTTAAATTCTCCTGCTTTAAATAGGCTTCAGATACACAGTAACAATTCGGTCCCTACATGCCGGGTGTCGGGATGAGCCGCTTGTAGTAGACCCCGTCCTTCATCACGACCTTGATGTTGTCGCGGTCCTGGAGAAGCTTGATGTTCT
>NZ_JBNDKR010000021.1:0-27461 GCF_050435645.1 Paraburkholderia sp. GAS206C
CCTTCCCATCCCGAACAGGACCGTGAAACGACTCCACGCCGATGATAGTGCGGATTACCCGTGTGAAAGTAGGTAATCGTCAGGCTCCCTAGCAGCATCAGAAACCCCACCCCGAAAAGGTGGGGTTTCTGCGTTTACGCGCGCAAAACCACGCAATCGCCTAGCATTACCGCAACCGTCTTGACGCTCCTCGCATAAGGCCGCGAACCCACCAAAGGCCGGTCTAACAAAGCTCCCCGCCAGTTTCCAACGACGCAGTCTAATTTCCTCAAAATGCTGTCCAAATAAACAGCATTCTCGCACTTGGCAACTCTCGCCATCCCCTTAAAAGTGCCAATTCACGGCAGGAAATTTCCGTGTAGGATACTGTATATATATACAGGTTCCCGCACGCCATGTCAGTCTCCGCCATCAGTGCCGAAGAGATTCACCCGTCGCTCTGGCGAGCCTCACAGCTTGCGCGTGGGCGTGGCCACATGGTGGACACCGGCTACCCAGCACTTTCGACGGAGTTGCCCGGCGGTGGCTGGCCAGTTGGCGCGCTAATTGATCTGCTGGTTCAGCAGCCCGGCGTCGGGGAAATGCGGCTTTTGCAGCCTGCGCTTAGCTCGCTCGGAGAGCGGCCGATTGCGCTGGTCCAGCCGCCGCACATTCCTGACGGATTGGGACTCCGGTATATCGGGTTATCGCTCGATCGCCTGCTGCAAATCAAGCCGCCAAAGGTAACTGATGTCCTTTGGTCGGCCGAACAGATTTTGCGTGCCGGCAGCTGTGGCGCGCTGATTTTGTGGGCACAACACGCGCAGTCGTCATCGCTGCGGCGTCTGCATCTGGCTGCGCAATCATCTGAGACGCTATTCATCATGGTCCGGCCACTCACGGCGGCCCAGGATTCATCGCCGGCGTTACTGCGGCTGGCTTTACGACCGGCCGCAGAAGGCCTGATCGTCGATATCGTGAAACGACGAGGTCCAATACGCGCGGAGCCTCTGCCGATTTCTCTTCAACCCACTCCAGTTTTGTTTTCCCGTCATGCGCGTCTTTCTCGCCGTTCACTTGCCGAAGTTGTCCCTCGAAGTCTTCCGGCCGAGGTGGTCGCCTGAACCGGCGCACGGCAGTGCCGTGCTCGAGAAAGACAAGGTGGTGATCGCGGACAGGGCGGCGCGTGAAGCGGGTGTCCTGCTTGGCATGAAGCGCGGTGGAGTCCTGACGTTATCGCCGGAAACCGCAATGTACGAGCGCGACATTGCACGTGAGGCCGCTGCACAGTGGGACGTCGGTATGGCGCTGCTGAGGTTTTCGCCTGATGTCGCGTTGCTAGATGAGGCGACGGTAATCGTCGAAGTCGGCGCGAGTCTACGGCTTTTCGGCGGCCTGCTGTCGTTGTGCCGGCAGGCTAAGTCGATGCTCGACACGTTTGGTTTGACCGCACGCATCAGTGTTGCGCCGACGGGGCAGGGCGCATGGCTACTGGCGAAGTACGGACAGGGACGTGGTGGTGCGCGCAGAGTAGTGCAGCTGCCCTCACTCGAGCGCGTGCTGCACCCGTTGCCTATGCTCGCAGTGCCCGAGATTCGCCCGTTCGCCGACTGGTTCTCGGGCCTTGGCAGCGAGACGATTGGCGACGTGCGTCGCTTGCCGCGTGCAGGTTTGCAGCGTCGCTGCGGCGAACATTTGCTGGATTCGCTGGATCGTGCCTTCGGTACAGCGCCAGAGTTGTTCGACTGGCTCGAGTTGCCGCCCACATTTTCCGCGCGCATCGAATTGCCCGACCGGCTCGAACATGCGGACGGCGCAATATTCGCCGCACACAGGATGATCGTGCAGTTGTGCGGATGGTTGTGCGCGAAGCAATTGGCGGTCACTGCGATCACGCTGTCTATCGAACACGAACGAGGCAGGCAGGCGCTTGCGCCGACGCTGATCGAAATTGCGCTCGGCGAACCGACGTGGCATGAAGACCACCTGCTGCGTCTCGTGAAGGAGCGGTTGCATCGTGTGGAGCTCGCGGCGCCGGCCATTGCGTTGCGCCTCGATGCATCGAAGGTCGACGCGGCCACGCCTGATACAAACAGCCTGTTTCCCGAACCCGGGGGCTCGCCGGAGGATCATGCACGTCTGATTGAATTGCTGATCGCGCGGCTTGGCGACGAGAACGTGCTGCGTCCTGCGCCGACTGCGGATTACCGGCCGGAGGTCGCGAATCGGTGGGTGCCGGTTAGCCAGACGGCGAATAACAGCACGTTTCCCGA
This sequence comes from Paraburkholderia sp. GAS206C, assembly GCF_050435645.1. Taxonomy (NCBI): domain Bacteria; kingdom Pseudomonadati; phylum Pseudomonadota; class Betaproteobacteria; order Burkholderiales; family Burkholderiaceae; genus Paraburkholderia; species Paraburkholderia sp. GAS206C. The sequence goes on from NZ_JBNDKR010000021.1 coordinate 2,253, forward strand.
TAGCCTGCCGCGTCCGACATGGATGCTGGCTACGCCCATGCGTCTGCTGATGCGCCAGCATCGGCCGTTTTATGGCTCGTCTCTGCGGACAATGTCGCCGGCTGAGCGTATCGAAGCCGGCTGGTTCGACGGAGAACTCGTCACGCGCGACTATTTCGTTGCGCAAGCAGAGGACCGCACCTGCTACTGGATCTATTGTGAGCGCGTCAGCAGCCGCGATGCCGAAGAAGAGCAACGCTGGTTCCTTCACGGCCTGTTCGGATGACGCCCGATGGATCCCACCTCCACTTCGCTACCGGCGTACGCCGAGTTGTTCTGCTTCTCCAACTTCACGTTCCTGCACGGCGCGTCGCATGCGGAAGAACTCGTCGAGCGCGCAAAGCAACTCGGTTACGCGGGATTGGCCATCACGGATGAATGCTCGCTCGCGGGCGTGGTTCGCGCGCACGTCGCTGCTGGGAAAGCGGAGCTACCGCTTGTTATCGGGTCGTATTTTCAGTTGCGTAATGCCGACGGTACGCCCGCGTTCGGACTCATCCTGCTTGCGCAAAACCGTGAGGGCTACGGCAACCTGTCGGAGCTGATTACACTTGCGCGGACCCGTGCGCCGAAGGGGGAATACCGGCTGACGCCGCACGATCTGTCACGGCCTGATCGTGAAAACGTTCATCTGCGTGGCATGCCTGACTGTCTCGCGATTCTGGTGCCCACATTTCCCGCCAAAGAAGAGGCATTGGAAGCTCAAATCGAATGGCTCGACGGGACTTTTCCCGGACGCGCATGGGCGGGTCTTGTGCTGCATCAACGCGCGATGGACGATATTCATCGCGGTGCAATGGAGTATGTCGCGGATCGTCAGAACGTGCCCGTCGTCGCACTCGGCAACGTCGTGATGCACGTACGCTCGCGCAAACCATTGCAAGACACGATGACGGCAATCCGTGTCGGCAAACCGGTTCATGAGTGCGGTTACGATCTCGCGCCGAATGCCGAACAGCATTTACGCTCGCGGCTGCGTATTGAAAATCTTTATCCTGAACACACTGTACGCGAAACGATCAACGTGCTCGAACGCTGCTCATTTTCGCTGAAGGATGTAGCCTACGAATACCCCGATGAACTCGTGCCCAAAGGTTTCACGCCTACGGTGTACCTTCGTCAGGAGACGTATATCGGCGCACAGTGGCGCTTTCCTTCCGGCATTCCGGCCAGCATCCAGCAACAGATTGAGGACGAACTGGCGCTCATCGCGGACCTGGAATACGAACCGTATTTTCTGACTGTCTATGACATCGTTCGTTACGCGCGCAGTCAGCACATTCTGTGTCAAGGGCGAGGGTCGGCAGCAAACTCTGTCGTATGTTTTTGCCTGGGCATCACCGAGGTGGATCCGAAGCGCAGCAACATGCTGTTTGGGCGTTTCATTTCCAAAGAGCGCGGCGAGCCGCCGGATATTGACGTCGACTTCGAGCATCAGCGGCGCGAAGAAGTCATTCAGTACATCTATGACAAGTATGGGCGTGATCGCGCGGCAATTGCGGCTGCTGTGTCCACCTACCGGCCGCGTGGTGCATTGCGTGAGACGGGCAAGGCACTGGGGATCGATCCGCAAATCGTCGATGCGGTCGCAAAGTCACACCATTGGTTCGACAACGGTCATGATCTGCTAAAGCGTTTCGAGGAATCAGGACTCGACCCAGAAAATCAGTTGATTCAGGCCTGGGCGAAACTCGCGTCACAATTGCTCAACTTTCCGCGGCATCTGTCGCAACATTCCGGCGGTTTCGTAATCAGCCGCGGCAAGCTCACGCGTCTTGTGCCAGTCGAGAACGCGGCGATGGCGGATCGTTCGGTGATTCAATGGGACAAGGACGATCTTGAATCGCTTGGATTGCTAAAGATCGATGTCCTGGCGCTCGGCATGCTGTCGGCGATCCGGCGCACGCTTGATCTCGTATCGGAGCGACGAGGTGAGTGCATCGAGATGCAAGACATACCAGAGGGTGACGAAAAGACGTACGACATGATTTGCCGCGCTGACACCATCGGCGTGTTCCAGATCGAATCGCGAGCGCAGATGAGTATGCTGCCGCGGTTGCGTCCACGCGAATATTACGACCTCGTCATCGAGGTGGCCATCGTGCGGCCTGGCCCGATTCAGGGTGGAGCGGTGCACCCTTATTTGAACAGGCGACAGAAGCCGGAACTCATCACGTATCCGAGTGAAGAACTGGAGGTTGCCTTGGGCCGCACGCTTGGCGTGCCTATCTTCCAGGAACAGGTCATGCAGGTTGCTATGATCGCGGCCGATTTCACGGCAGGCGAAGCCGATGAACTGCGCCGTGCAATGGCCGCATGGAAGCGCAAGGGCGGGTTGGAGAAGTACCAGGATCGCATCATGACCGGGATGCAAAAAAATGGCTACGATCCAGGCTTTGCCAAAGCGATCTTCGAACAGATCAAGGGCTTCGGCGAATATGGCTTTCCGGAAAGTCACGCAGCGGGTTTCGCCTTGCTTGTCTACACGAGTAGCTGGTTGAAGTGTCATGAGCCGGAGGCATTTCTCGCCGGCCTGCTCAACAGTCAACCACTGGGCTTCTACTCGCCGTCGCAACTCGTGCAGGATGCGCAACGGCATGGCGTCAAGGTGTTGCCGGTCGATGTGACCGTCAGCGGATGGGATTCGACGCTCGAAACGATCGAAGATGCAGAGCGCCCTGCGGTTCGTTTGGGGCTATCGCTGTTGCGCGGCATGAAAGACAACGCCGCAGAGCGCATTGAGAATTCTCGCGCGGTGCGGCCGTTCAGGAGCGTGCATGACCTGGCCCGCCGCGCGCAGCTCAACCGCCACGATCTGCACGTGCTGGCCGATGCGAATGCGCTGGTTGCGCTCGCAGGCAATCGTCGCGAGGCCTTGTGGCATTCGGTGGCCGCCGTGCCCGACAAGGACATGCTGGCCATCGCTGCCGTGCAGGATGAGACGCCGGAACTGGGCGCGCCATCGGAAAGCAATGAGATCGTCGCGGACTACCGCTCGGTGGGGTTGACGCTCGGCCGTCATCCGCTTCAATTGCTGCGGCCTCAATTATTGGCCAACCGGCTGATGCCGGCATCGATACTACGCAGTTATCCTAACGGACGACTGGCGCGCGCCTGCGGGATCGTTACGGTTCGGCAGCGGCCAGGTACGGCGAAAGGGGTGATCTTCGTAACAATCGAAGACGAGACGGGCAATGTCAATGTGATCGTGTGGCCAGCTCTGCTCGAGAGACAGCGCAAGGAAGTATTGGGGGCATCGCTGCTCGCGGTGTACGGCGTCTGGCAGCGTGAAGGGGAAGTGCAGCACCTCGTTGCGCATCACCTGGTAGATATGTCGCATCTGCTGGGTGGGCTGCAGTCCACCAGCAGGGATTTTTGCTGATTGCCTGTTTACCGGATTTAACTTGCGCTACCAGGCGGACTTGGGCGGCGAGCAGGGCGCGCCGTCCGAACGGGCCATGGCGGCTTATTGCAGCTCGTAATAACGAGCCGCAATGCCGACCTGCGCCGAGTACACTTCCGTCATCTTCCTTGCCACGGAAACTTCGCCAATACCTGCCTGATCGCCGTATCGAACGGCGTACGGCGGCCGATCTGCAGCGCTTCGAGCCGGCTCGAATCCAGATGGCAATTGTGCGGGCGCGGCGTCGCATTCGTCGGCGTGCGTTGCGGCGTGAGCTGAGCCTCAAGTTGCAGCGCCTCGGCCAGACGTAGCGCAATTTCGTACTTCGTCATCGGCTCATTGCCCGACCACTGCACGATGCCGCGAATGGTTTCCCCATGCGCATGCCGTTCGAGCATCTGACGGATGACGAACGCAACGTCGGGCGTAAAAGTCGGATAACGGATTGCCCATGCATCCATCACGGCTGCCTTTGGGTTCGGCGAAGAGCTCGCCGATGCGGCAATGGCCGGTACCAGACTGGTCACTGCCGATTCCGCCCAATCGACAATTGGCCCATACAGAAGAGGCAGACGCAGCACGCAACCAAGATCGGTCGTCTCAGTGAGCGCTCGCTCACCGTCGAGCTTGCTGCGGCCATAGGCATTGATCGGTGACGGTTGGGCATCGTAGAGGTAAGGCGGGTGAGCGCCGTCGAACACATAGTCCGTGGAGATCGACAGCACCCAGGCGTCGCGTTTCCTGGCCATTGCAGCCAAGGTACGCACAGCGTCGACGTTCAATGCACGGGCCAGCGCCGGGTCATGCTCGCAGACATCGGGACGGCGTTCAGCCGCCGCAATCACGATCGCATTGGGAGCCTCGCGCTCGACAAACTGCTCGACCGCCTGTGCATCACGGATATCGAGCGTGATGTGATGCGGCCCGGCGTGCCGGAAAGCCGTCGAAACGATCTGCCAGTCCGCTTGCTGCGCCAACTCGTCAGCGAGTGCGCAGCCTAGCAAGCCCGACGCGCCGATCACGGCAACCTTGAACATAGGCGCGCTCACCTTAGTGAGTATCGACGACCGTGTAGCCGGCCTCGTCGATCGCCGCCTTGAGCGCATTGACCGGTTGGGTCGATTCGACCGCCACCCGGCCCGTCTCCAGATCGACCTTGACCTGCGCCGTGGCGTCTTGCTCGCGAATCGCGTTGGTGACTGCCGCCACACAGTGCTGGCAGCTCATACCTTCTACCTGAAATTCGATCGTCATCTGCTTTGCCTCGAGAAACGTGAATGGTGTAACGGTTGAATTATGCCTGCCAGACCGCAACTGGAGGACTGACCTTCCCACGGTGGGAAGGTGTACGATCGGCAGACATCACTAGCGAATTGCACGGACCAGAGTAAGTGTTCTGCATGGAAGCGGAGTCATGCGCCAAAGCGTGAACTCTGCTCGCCAGTTGAAGCGCGAACTCTGGTCGACAAGGGAAACAGTCATGAACATCGGTGAAGCGGCCCGCGCATCGGGCGTCACGGCGAAGATGATTCGCTACTACGAAAGTGTCGGTTTGCTGGCGGCAAAGGCTCGCACCACGGCCGGCTATCGGGTTTACGGTTCGCAGGAAGTGCACTCGCTGCGCTTCATTCGCCAGGCGCGGCGTATGGGCTTCCTCGTCGAAGACATCCGCCGTCTGCTGGCTTTGTGGCAGGACCGCTCGCGCGCCAGCGCCGAAGTCAAGGCGATCGCGCTTGAACACGTGGCCGATCTCGATCGCCGCATCGCCGAACTGACGGAGATGCGCGACACGCTTTCGCACCTGGCCGATCACTGCCATGGTGACGAGCGGCCCGATTGCCCGATCATCGAGGGTCTGGCGGATCCCGCGACGGCCGTTAGCCATACTTGTCATGCCGATTGACGATGAAAGGTGCAACCTCGACGTCAACTCGTTGCAACCAGGCCACGCATTCGCACCTAATTGGTGCGTTTTGGACGTCAGATCGCATGAAATCTGCATTGAAAGGCCATTTAATCTATCAAAATCAGTCACTTGGCGCCTAATTTCGGATGCACCATTCCAAAACGGAATGCACGTCATTCGGGCATTTCACTAGCCAGGTTGCACCAGAAGGCTATAATCCGGGTTAACCCTTCATAAGGGAAATCCCTGATGTCCAATCCACCGGGGATTCATTTCTGATCCTTGGAGAACATCATGTTTGCATACCTTCTTGAAAAGCTGAGCACCTGGTTTGAGACCGCTGAACGTAGCCGCCGTGAGGCTTACCTCGCATCGTCGTCGGATATCGTCCAGCTCGAACAGCGCATCCGCTCGCTCGAAACGAACGGCTATTCGCTGTAAAGCAGTCTGAAGTCCGTTTGACCCGCGGCAGCGCAGTTCGCGCAGTCGCAGCAGTAGAGCGTAAGGCCCCGTGTAGACGGGGCTTTGTCATATCTGGAGTCTGCGTTAGCCAGAGCCGTTAGCCAGCCAGTTGATTAGCCGCTCAGCGTCCGTCTACCAGCTCACGTCCACACGTCGTTCAATATCGACTAGCTTGAACGTTGCCACCGCGGTAAGGTAAAGCGTTTTTTGCGCAATCCGGCATTCCCGCAACCAACCCGGTCCGCTCATGGCTCCTGTCCGATTGATTCGCGCCTTTCAGGGCGCCGTTGTCCCCGCGCTATTTACCGCGACGTCGCTGCTTATGCTCGGTGCGCCAGCCGCGTTTGCGGATTCGTCCAGCGGTGGGAAGCCGTTGATACTCGATACGCAAAGCGGTATCAGCGATGGCCACAGCGGCACGGTGCTGCAGACTGCACCGCTTTCGCACGAGCGCATCGTTCAGGCGAAGCCGATCGCGACGCCCACCGAGCTCAACTCGAACTCGTCCACACCGATCATCGTTGCCCCGTATGTTCAGTTGCCTGCCGGGGGAAGCACGTCATCGTCTCATTCGAAATCGCAGGTGAGGCCGGCGCAGTCATCTCAGTAGACGCCGGACCGGCCTTCGGGAGCCCGCCGATTCGGATATGTGCGGCAGGGCGAATGCGCTGCCAGGCAGCGCATCTTTCAATCGCCGCGATGCTCCAGCTTGAATTGCGCGGCCTTGTCCTGGCCTAGTGTCTGCACTAGCCACGGCATGGTTTCTTTCAGCGTTTTTGCCAGCGTGTAGGGCGGGTTCACGATGAACATGCCGCTGCCGAACAGTCCAAAACCATCCGACGGCGGATTGCTGACGGTCAGCGACACATGCAGCCAGTTGCGTTCCTGCAAGCGCTTTAGCTGATCCGGAAAGCGCTGCGATTCAAGGCGCGTCACCTGCGGATACCAGATCGCGTAAGTACCGGTCGCAAAGCGTTTGAGACCTTCCTCGACGCAATTCAGCGTGCGCGAGTAGTCTCGCTTGTCTTCGAACGAAGGATCGATCAGCACCAGCGCCCGGCGAGGCGGTGGCGGCAGCAAGGCCTTCACGCCTTCGAAGCCATCGCCTGCGTAGAGCATGGCGCGCCGGCCGGCATCGCGAAAGTTGTGCTGCAACACGTCGATTTCCGTGGTGTGCAGTTCGAACAGACGCATGCGGTCCTGTTCACGCATCAGCCGCCATGCGAGATACGGAGAGCCGGGATAAAAGCGCAGGTTGCCATCCGCGTTGAGGGCCGCCACTTCATCCACATAGTCGGCCAGCATGGGCGGCAGGTCCTTACGTCCCCACAGCTTGGCGATGCCGGTCTCGAACTCGCCGGTCTTGGTAGCGTAGCCTTCCTGCAAAGAGTAGACACCGGCGCCCGCGTGCGTATCGATGTACCAGTACGCCTTGTCCTTCTGGGCGAGATAGCGCAGCAGTTGCACGACGACGGCGTGCTTCAGGACGTCGGCATGATTGCCTGCATGGAAGGCGTGGCGGTAACTAAGCATGATGAGGTGAGACTCGAAAGAGGGCGTGCCGGTCGATTGGCGTTTCTGGCCGGACGCATTCGGGTCCGGCCGTGCGGGGGCGCCGCGTTGTGACCGGAGATGCGCGGGCAGTACGGTCGGGTATTGTACGCGAGCCGGCGCGGCGGTCCGAACGGTGGGTGGGCCGAGCCTCGAGCCAAGGGCCAGCAGTGGCCCTGCGACCGGGTGATCAAGGGCTCAAGGCACCCGTGGCCGATTCCCCTCGCGCAGCAGCCACCGCTCACATCGCCCTCCAGATCAGTCGTACGAGTCCCCAACGATCTCTTCGATCTTCAGCTTGACCTCCGGCGTGATTTTCGCCGCCACGTCCTGCGCCTTCATGTTCTCGGCGATCTGCTCGACCCGCGACGCGCCGGTGATCACCGTACTGACATGCGGGTTCTTCAGAATCCATGCAATTGCGAGTTGGCCGACTGTGCAGCCCAGTTCGTCCGCCAGGTTGCCGAGCTTGCCGACAACGCCGTTTTTGCCCGAATCCGTCACCTGCTTGCGCAGCCAGTCGTAGCCCTGCAATTGCGCCCGGCTGTCCGCCGGTACGCCGTCGCGGTACTTGCCGGTCAGGAGGCCTGATGCAAGCGGGCTCCACGTTGTAAGTCCGAGACCGATGTCCTCGTAGAGCCGCGCGTATTCCTGTTCGACGCGCTTGCGATGGAACAGGTTGTACTGTGGCTGTTCCATGACAGGTTTATGAAGATGATGCCGTTCCGCGATCTCGTAGGCCGCCCGGATCTCGTCCGCGCTCCATTCGGACGTGCCCCAGTAAAGCGCCTTGCCGCGCGCAATCATGTCGCTCATCGCCCAGACAGTTTCTTCGACCGGCGTATTTGGGTCCGGGCGGTGGCAGAACACCAGATCCACGTAGTCGAGTTGCAGCCGCTTAAGAGACGCGTCGATCGCGTTCAGCAGATACTTGCGGTTAAGCGTGTGATATTGATTCGGCGCTTCCTGCAGGCCCCAGAAAAACTTTGTCGACACTACGTAGCTGATGCGCGGCCATGCCAGTTCCTTCAACGCCTGTCCCATGATTTCTTCGGACTTGCCGGCGGCGTAGACCTCGGCGTTGTCGAAGAAGTTGACCCCGGCGTCACGGGCGGCCGCCAGCGATTCGCGCGCTGCGTGCGTGTCCACCTGGTTGCCGTAGGTCACCCAGGAACCGATGGATAGTTCACTGACTTGCAGGCCGGAACGGCCGAGTCGTCGATAGTTCATGCATTTCTCCTTGCGAGTTGATGCAACGGGCATCCAGGTCTGCCAGTGGAATCCGGCGCTGATTTCAGACGCAGATTCGGACGCGAAACGCACAGTTTAAAGAGATATGCATTTGCGCGTGAATTCCGGATGCCTTTGCCGGGCTTCATGCACAATAGCAAAATTGGCCGCAGTGCAGCATTCGTCCGAACGGCCTATGCCGTCCGGCTAGCTTCACGCCGCTTGCGTGCCGTGGTTTCATTGCTCATCAACCCAATGGAGGTTCTGGATGTCGTCACTGAATACGAATCTGAATGGCAAGGTCGCGGTTGTTACGGGCGCGGCGAGCGGAATCGGCAAGCAGATCGCGCTGACGTTGTCGGCCGCGGGTGCTGCCATCGCGATTGCCGATCTGAATCAGGATGGCGCGAACGCCGTTGCTGAAGAGATCAAACAGGCCGGCGGCAAGGCCATCGGTGTCGCCATGGACGTCACCAACGAAGAAGCCGTCAATCAGGGCATCGACAAGGTCGCCGCTGAATTCGGCTCGATCGACATCCTGATCTCGAACGCAGGCATCCAGATCGTCAATCCTATCGAGAACTATGCATTTTCGGACTGGAAGAAAATGCAGGCCATTCACGTCGATGGTGCGTTCCTCACCACCAAGGCCGCCCTTAAGCACATGTATAAAGACGATCGCGGCGGCATCGTGATCTACATGGGCTCGGTCCACTCGCATGAAGCCTCGCCGCTGAAGTCGGCGTATGTCGCGGCCAAGCATGCCTTGCTGGGTCTCGCGCGCGTGCTGGCCAAGGAAGGCGCGAAGCACAACGTGCGCTCGCATGTCGTCTGCCCGGGTTTTGTGCGCACGCCGCTGGTCGACAAACAGATTCCTGAGCAGGCCAAAGAACTGGGCATCAGCGAAGAAGATGTGATTCGCAATGTGATGCTCGGCGGCACGGTGGATGGCATCTTCACCACGGTGGAAGACGTCGCGCAAACCGTGCTGTTCCTCTCCACTTTCCCGAGCGCGGCCTTGACCGGTCAGTCCTTCATTGTGAGCCACGGCTGGTTCATGCAATAAGGAGGCCGCTATGGCGCAACGCAATGTCAAGCGGGCGCGGGCTGGCACCCTCGGCGACGGGGATGGCGAGCACGCCGGAGCAGCGGCTGGCGTTCGCGCCAGCCGGCATACCCAGTTACCCCAGTACGAAACCATCGCGCTGATGCTGCAAGGCGGCGGCGCGCTGGGCGCCTATCAGGCAGGCGTTTATCAGGGGCTCCACGAGACCGGTATTCACCCAAACTGGATCGCCGGAATCTCGATCGGCGCGCTCAATACGGCGATCATTGCCGGTAATGCGCCGGAACATCGCGTGACGCGGCTGCTCGAATTCTGGGAGACGATCTGTCAACCGGCTTTTGCGCCGCCATTGCCGCCGTTCCTCGAGCAGCTGCTATTCAATTCCGGCGACACGGTCCGCAAGGCTTTCACCGCCGCGCAGGCAACCGGCGCGATCGTTCAAGGGCAGCAGGGATTCTTTGTACCGCGCTTTCCGCCGCCCATGCCCACCGTCTCCGGGCCGCCGCAAAATGCCAGCTACTACGACACGTCGCCCATGAAGGCGACGCTCGAGAGACTGTGTGATTTCGACCGGATCAACTCCGGCGAAACGCGCGTCTCGGTGGGAGCAGTGAACGTCGGTACCGGTAATTTCGCGTACTTTGACAACACGCGGATGAAACTGCGGCCGGAGCACTTCATGGCATCCGGCTCGCTGCCTCCTGGCTTCGGCGCGATGGAAATCGACGGGGAATACTATTGGGACGGCGGCCTGATGTCGAACACGCCGCTCTACGAAGTCGTGCAGAGCACGCCGCGGCGCGACACACTCGCGTTTCAGGTGGATCTGTGGAGTGCCATCGGGCCCGTACCGGACAATATAACGGACGTGCAGGGCCGCATGAAGGACATCCAGTATTCGAGCCGCACGCGTCTCGTTACCGACATGCTGCAACGCTCGCAACGCTTCCGGCATGTGCTGCGCGAAGTGCTCGACCGCGTGGCACCGGAACATCGCGAGGACGCCTGGTGCAAGGTCGCCGATGAACTCTCCTGCTCGAAGCGCTACAACGTTGTCCATCTGATCTATCGTCAGAAGGAGTACGAAGGGCATTTCAAGGATTTTCAGTTCGGCCTCTCCACCATGCGCGAACATTGGGAAAGCGGTCTGGAAGATATCCGGGCCTCTTTGGCACAACCCGACTGGCTCGCAATGCCCGATAACGACGCTGGCTTCGTCACGCACGACATTCACCGCGACAAACGCTAGGCCAACGCTGAGGTTTCCTGGCAACAACGCTAACGCTGGCCAAATGAAAACGGCGCCCAGGTGATGGGCGCCGTTGTTCATACAACCTGACTAGAGAAAGAGCGGCGCTTAACCGCGCCGCTCTCCCTCAAAGCATTACTTCAGAACGTGAGCGATCGCGTTGGCGACAGCATCGAGGTTACGCGTATTCAGGGCAGCCACACAGATGCGGCCCGTGCTCACCGCATAGATGCCGAATTCTTCACGCAGACGGTCCACTTGCGCCGACGTCAGCCCCGAGTACGAGAACATGCCGCGTTGCGCGTTCACGAAGCTGAAGTCGCGGTCCACACCACTTGCCTTCAGACGTTCCACCAGACCGTTACGCATCGCACGGATACGGTCGCGCATCTCGGCGAGTTCCGTTTCCCACGTGGCGCGCAGTTCCGGCGAAGCGAGAACGGCTGCGACTACCGAGCCGCCGTGCGTGGGCGGGTTCGAGTAGTTCGTGCGGATCACTCGCTTCAGTTGCGAGAGCACGCGGGAAGCCTCTTCCTTGCTGGCCGTGATGATCGACAGTGCGCCGATGCGCTCGCCATACAGCGAGAACGACTTCGAGAACGACGACGACACGAACACATTCAGTTCAGCCAGCGCGAACAGACGCACAGCCGACGCGTCCGATTCGATGTTGTCGCCGAAGCCTTGATAGGCGATGTCGAGGAACGGCACCAGGCCGCGCGCCTTGACGACTTCGACGATCTGTTGCCATTGGGCCGCGCTCAGGTCGACGCCGGTCGGGTTGTGGCAGCAGGCGTGCAGCACGACGACCGTGCCTGCCTCATAGCCGTTCAGCGCGCTCAGCATGCCTTCGAAGTTCACGCCGTTGGTCTTCGCGTCGAAGTACGGATACGACACGACTTCGAAGCCGGCGCTTTCGAACAGCGCACGGTGATTTTCCCAGCTCGGATCGCTGATCGCGACCTTGGCGGCCGGGTTCAGGCGCTTCAGGAAGTCGGCGCCGATCTTCAATGCGCCCGTGCCGCCCAATGCCTGCGCGGTGACCACGCGGCCCGCGGCGATCAACGGCGAGTCGTTGCCGAGCAGCAACTTCTGGACGGCCGCGTCGTAAGCCGCAATGCCTTCGATCGGCAGGTAGCCGCGCGGCAGCGCCGCTTCGACACGCGCCTTTTCCGCGTCGCGCACGGCGCGCAGCAGCGGAATCTTGCCTTCTTCATTGAAGTACACGCCCACACCCAGGTTGACCTTGGTGGTACGCGTATCGGCGTTGAAAGCTTCGTTCAGGCCCAGGATCGGGTCGCGGGGAGCAAGTTCGACGGCGGAGAACAGAGACATGATGGTTCGGCAGTAGTAAAAAAGAGGGGCGGCAGCGAAGAGCGCAGCATGCCATTGTAGCGAATCCTGACGGGTTTTTTGACCCATCCTGTCCACGGGGCGGGATTATTTGCTTGAAAAACAGCGCTTTGGCATCAGATTCGACAAGCCGGCGGCGCCTTGATGTCCGCGGCGGCGGCCCTGAAAAAGGGCGGCAACGTTACACCTTGCATGGCTATACGGGCGCTTCTTTACCGCATCGGAAGCGGCTCGCATCCAGCGAATCAAGCAAGTCATCCCTCGGTCGCCGGCTCAGCCCGCGCTCCCGCAAACCGCTAGAATAGTCCTTTGCCCAGGCCCCGGTGCCGCACACATGTCCGAACATCATCTGACTGAAGTCAACGACGCTCTCGACGAGTCGAAATTCGTGACGTTCGAAGGCTCGCCGTTCCAGCTCTATCAGCCGTACGCGCCTGCTGGCGACCAGCCCACCGCTATCGACACGCTCGTCGAAGGCGTCGAGGATGGCCTGTCGTTCCAGACGCTGCTCGGCGTGACCGGCTCCGGCAAGACCTTCACGATGGCGAACACCATCGCGCGGCTCGGCCGTCCGGCGATTGTCTTTGCGCCGAATAAAACGCTGGCGGCGCAGCTTTACTCGGAATTCCGCGAGTTTTTCCCGCGCAACGCCGTCGAGTACTTTGTCTCGTACTACGACTACTACCAGCCGGAAGCGTACGTTCCGCAGCGCGACCTGTTCATCGAGAAAGACTCGTCGATCAACGAGCATATCGAGCAGATGCGGCTCTCGGCTACGAAGAGTCTGATGGAACGGCGCGACGTGGTGATCGTGGCGACGGTGTCGGCGATTTACGGTATCGGCAACCCGTCCGAATATCATCAGATGATTCTGACGCTGCGCACCGGCGACAAGATCGGTCAACGCGACATCATCGCGCGGCTGATCGCCATGCAGTACAACCGCAACGAAACCGAGTTCCAGCGCGGCGCGTTCCGCGTGCGCGGCGACACGATCGACATCTTTCCGGCGGAGCACGCGGAAATGGCGGTGCGTGTCGAATTGTTCGACGACGAAATCGAAACCCTGCAGCTGTTCGACCCGCTGACGGGCCGTGTGCGTCAGAAAATTCCACGCTTCACGGTGTACCCGTCGTCGCACTATGTGACGCCGCGCGAGACCGTGATGCGAGCCGTGGAAACGATCAAGGCCGAACTGCGCGACCGGCTCGAGTTTTTCTATAGCGAAGGCAAGCTGGTGGAGGCGCAGCGTCTCGAGCAGCGCACCCGTTTCGATCTGGAAATGCTGCAGGAACTGGGCTTCTGCAAAGGCATCGAAAACTATTCGCGGCACTTCTCGGGCGCGGCGCCGGGTGAACCGCCGCCGACGCTGGTCGACTACCTGCCGAGCGACGCCCTGATGCTGCTCGACGAATCGCACGTGCTGATCGGTCAGTTGAACGGTATGTACAACGGTGACAAGGCACGCAAGGAGAACCTGGTCAACTATGGTTTCCGTCTGCCATCCGCGCTCGATAACCGTCCGCTCAAGTTCAACGAGTTCGAACGCAAGATGCGCCAGGTGGTATTTGTGTCGGCCACGCCCGCTGATTACGAGCAGAAGACGGCAGGGCAGGTGGCCGAGCAACTGGTCCGGCCAACCGGCCTTGTCGACCCCGAAATCGAGGTGCGTCCGGCGCGTACCCAGGTTGACGATGTGCTCGCCGAAATCAACGAGCGCGTCAAGGCGGGCGACCGCGTGCTGGTCACGGTGTTGACCAAGCGCATGGCCGAACAGTTGACCGAGTTTCTGGCGGACCATGGCGTCAAGGTGCGTTACCTGCACAGCGACATCGATACGGTCGAGCGTGTCGAAATCATCCGTGATCTGCGGCTTGGCACGTTCGACGTGCTGGTGGGGATCAACCTGCTACGTGAGGGGCTCGACATTCCGGAAGTGTCGCTGGTGGCGATTCTCGATGCGGACAAGGAAGGCTTCCTGCGCGCCGAACGCTCGCTGATCCAGACCATCGGCCGGGCCGCGCGGAACGTGAACGGCCGGGCGATCCTGTACGCGGACCGCATCACCGATTCGATGCGCCGCGCCATCGACGAAACCGAACGGCGCCGCAACAAGCAGATCGCCTTTAACCTCGAGATGGGCATCACGCCGCGCGGTGTGGTCAAGCGCATCAAGGACATCATCGACGGCGTCTATAACGTCGACGAAGCGCGCGCGGAGTTGCAGGAACAGCAACAGCGCGCGAAGTTCGAGGACATGTCCGAGAAGCAGTTGTCGAAGGAACTCAAGCGGCTCGAGAAGCAGATGATGGAGCACGCCAAGAACCTCGAATTCGAAAAGGCGGCCCAGACGCGCGATCAGCTGGCGCTGCTGCGTCAACGGGTATTTGGCGCTAATGTCGGCGATCATCTGACCGGCACCAGCTAGTTACACCACCTCTAAGCTCCATCCTTCCTACCCGACTCTGACCTCAGGCGAAGCCTTCTAGTAAGGATTTGCCTGACGGTCGTGTCAGGACAATCCCCGTTTTTGACGTCTCATGAAACCCTTGCTGAGAAAGGGTTTCCCGGCGTCGTCATTTGTTTTCGACTCCAAAAACTGGTAAGATTCGCTCAATAATACGAATAGTTCGCATTAGCGTTAGTAATTATGAGAAAGTGTATTGAATGCTGAGCGGGCACCGGTTTTGGCGCTGGCGTTCAGCATTTCAGTCTAAAAAACAAGGAGTTTCAATGCGGGTTTCTTCATTCGTGCGCGGCGGCATGGTAGCCGTCGCAGTGGTGGCAGCCATCACGGCAACGGCCGCCGAGTATCCGATCGGCAAGCAGCAGATTCAGGGCGGCATGGAAATCGGCGCGGTCTATCTGCAGCCGATCACGATGGAACCGGAAGGCATGATGCGCAAGGCATCCGATTCGGACGTCCACCTCGAGGCCGACATCCACGCGGTCAAGAACAACCCGACTGGTTTCGCGGAAGGCGACTGGATGCCTTATCTGCAAGTGAGCTATGAACTCACGAAGGCCGGCTCCACCCAGACGCAGAAGGGCGACATGATGGCGATGGTCGCCGACGACGGTCCGCACTACGGCGACAACGTCAAGCTGCAAGGCCCTGGCAAATACCACCTCAAGCTCTTCATCGCACCGCCGATGCAAACCGGCCACATGGCCTTCGGCCGTCACGTCGACAAGGAAACCGGCGTGGGTCCCTGGTTCAAGCCGTTCACGCTCGAATACGACTTTACGTATGCGGGCATCGGCAAGAAGGGCGGGTACTGATCAACGCGCGGCATTTGCCTGGAAGGGGCCATGAGAATCAACCGAAACATCGCAATCCTTGCCATGACGACTTCGCTCGTTGGCGCCGCGCACGCTGCCGACCTGCCCACGTTCAAGCTTGAAATGGCAGACGGCACGCTCAATCCGGCGCGCATCGAGGTGCCGGCCGGACAGCGCATCAAGATCGAGGTGCGCAACACGGGCAAGGGCGCGGCTGAATTTGAGAGCGTCCAGTTGCGTAAGGAGAAGGTGCTCGCGCCGGGCGCGGATTCGTTCGTGGTGATCGCGCCGCTGTCGCCGGGTGAATATAAGTTTTTCGACGATTTTCATCAGCAGGCACAGGGTGTGATCGTCGCGAAGTAGGTCCGGCAGTATTGAGTGCGGGCGCCTGGCGTCCGCTCAGGTAGCAGGAGAAGTTCGATGGGTCAGGTGTTGTTCATCGTGTGGCGGGAGAGCGTCGAGGCGCTGCTGGTCGTCGGTATTCTGTACGCGTGGCTGAAGAACGGCGACGACAACGCGCGCCGCGGTCTGCCGTATTTGTGGGCGGGCGTCGGCGCGGGCATCCTTGCGGCGATCGCGCTCGGAGCTGCGTTGATCGGATTCACTGAAGTCCTGTCCGGCGACGCGCAGGACTACTTTCAAACTGCGATGGTGCTGGTTGCGTGCGTGCTGATCGTGCAGATGGTGCTGTGGATGAAGCGGCATGGCCGCACGCTCAAGCGTGACATGGAGCAGTCGCTGCAACAGAGCACGCGCGACTCGAACTGGTGGGGCATCGCCGTGCTGGTCGCACTCGCAATCGCGCGTGAAGGCAGCGAAACGGTCATCTTTCTGTATGGCCTCGGCTTCGGCCAGTCGGGCCACGTCGACGGCGGCCAGATACTGGCCGTGCTGATTGGCCTCGCTCTCGCATTCCTGACGTTCTACGTGTTGCAACTGGGTGGCAAGCTTTTCTCGTGGCGGCTCTTTTTCCGCGTCACCGAGATCATGTTGCTGTTTCTCGGTGCGGGCCTGTTCCAGACCGGCGTCGACAAGCTGATCGACAAGGAAATTCTTCCCACGTTTGTCGATCAATTGTGGAACACCTCGGCGCTGCTAGACGATTCGAGCACGTTCGGGTCGCTCGTTGCCACGCTCACTGGCTATCGCGCGCATCCCGCGCTGATGAACCTGATCGCGTATGCGGTGTACTGGGGTATCGTCTATCTGCTGGTGCGCCGCGCTAACCGGCAGCCGGCGCAGCAGGCGGCGGGGCGCGTAGCATGAGAGGGGCGTTGCGCCGCTCAAAACACCTCGACCACGCCAACCCCGCGAGCGGCCCAGGCCGGCTCGCAGCGGCGGGCCAGTGGATGCAGCGTCACGGCGCGCTGATTCGCGGCATCCAGTGGGTCGTCGTCGCGGTATACGCGTTCCTGATTCTCGTGCCGGCGTTCTCGCCCTTGCCGGACGAAACGGCGCATCTCTGGAATAACCTGACGCTTGCCGCGCAGTTCGTGTTCTGGGGTATCTGGTGGCCGTTCGTACTGCTTTCCATGGTGATGCTGGGTCGCGTATGGTGCGGCGTGCTGTGCCCCGAGGGCACGCTCGCCGAGTTCGCCAGCAAATTCGGCCGCGGCTGGGCGATTCCTCGCTGGATGCGCTGGGGAGGCTGGCCGTTTGTCGCCTTCGGTCTCACCACCATTTACGGTCAGATGGTGAGTGTCTATCAGTATCCGAAGGCGGTGTTGCTGGTGCTCGGCGGCTCGACTTTTGCCGCGATGATTATCGGCCTGCTGTATGGACGCGAGAAGCGCGTCTGGTGCAAGTATCTCTGCCCCGTCAACGGGGTTTTCGGGCTTCTGGCGCGACTCGCACCGTTTCACTACAAGGTCGACGAAGACGCCTGGCGCCGCTCGTATAAAGAGGGCGAACACGGCCATCGCGTGATTCCGATTAATTGCGCCCCGCTGGTGCCGCTGCGCAACATGAAGGGTGCGGCGTCGTGCCATATGTGCGGCCGCTGCAGTGGACATCGTGATGCGATTGCCTTGACGTGGCGCGCACCGTCGTCGGAAATCGTGGAGCTTGGCGATCGGCAGGCAAGCGCCTGGGACACCGCGCTAATTCTGTATGGACTGCTAGGCATTGCGATTGGCGCGTTTCACTGGACGGTGTCGACGTGGTTCGTCGATCTGAAGATGGTTCTCGCCACCTGGCTCGTGGATCGCGATATCACCTGGCCGCTCGACACCAACCCGCCGTGGTTTCTCTTCACGCACTATCCTGAGCAGAACGATGTATTTTCGTGGCTCGACGGCTCGCTCGTGATCGGCTACATCGTTGCGACTGGGCTCGTCTACGGCACGATCCTGCTGGTGTTGCTGATGGGCGCATCCCGCACGCTGGGCAAGTTTGCGACGACGGAGCGGCTGCATCATCTCGCGCAGGGGCTGATTCCGCTCGCGGGTGCTGGCGTGTTTCTCGGGCTGTCGGCGACCACACTGTCGCTATTACGCGCCGAGCATGTCTCGCTGTGGTGGGCGACGGATCTGCGCATTGCCATTCTGGCTGTGGCCAACCTGTGGAGCGCCTGGCTCGCCTGGCTCGTCACACGCCGCTACAGTGAGCGGCTTTTCCAGCGCGGCTTTGCGATGGTGTGGTTTATCACTGCACTCGCCGTTGTCGATAGTGCGTGGTGGCTGATGTTCTGGGGCTGGACGCGCTAGCGGCGCGTTGAACACCAACTACTCCACCCGCGCTTCCGCAGACAGCGCAGCAAACACAAAAGCCGTGGGATGTCGCCATCCACACGGCTTCTTCATACGACTCGTTCAGTAGTTGCGACAAGCGCTTCAGCGCAAGTCCGCATTGGTGGGAACCAAAATGAGAACCAAAAAAACGGCGTGGCTTGCTGTGACGGCTGGCTTGGTGTGTTTGCACGAAGGGGTCTAGATCTCGCGTGCAAGCCGTCGTTGCTGGCTAATGCCCAACACCTCTCGAGGAGGTGGTCCCCACAATACCCGGTAGATACCTCGTTACTTGGTCAGAATCAGTTTGCCGAGCCGCGTGGCGCGAAGCTGGTAGGTCTCGCCGTTATGCACGATGCTGACGTGACTGCGGCCCTGGAGCAGCGTCTCGCTACGGACTGCCGGCGCGGAAGTGTTTGCGGCCGGCGTCGACGGGCTGCGTTCGGCGGACGGCCGCGGAGCAGCGGTCGTGCTGATGGCTTTCGGACGGCTGGTTAGCGCAGCCGCCGCTGGGCGGCGCAGGCTAAGCGTAGAAGAGCGTGTAAGGTCGTTCATTCGTTCCGTCGGGTTGTCGATTCGATGGAGTGATTCTAAATGATAATCGTTCCCATTTACAAGGTCGATAAATTCATCGGATTACAGTTTCGATAGGTGGGGCAGGTAGGTTCACCGCAGGAGCGGTGAGCGCAACGCGTGTACTTCACCAACTCCCGCAATGCCCGCTCCGCCAGGCCTCAATGCAACGCGCCAGGCGCCTTGTTGCCTTGCACGTACTGGCGAATCAACCGCACCGTATCGATGTCCGACTCGCGGTACGCCGATTTGACGATCTCCTGCGTTTGACGTGCATCCTCGTCGTCGGAAACGGGCAGGGTGGTGGTGTATTCGAAGCGCAGGAACAACTGCAACTCGTCGGGCTGCTCGATGGTCATCGTGAGCGAACCGCCTACGTGCGATTCGGTGGCGAGGATGTCGTAGCGCACGCTCTGGTTGGCGAGCAGCGTGACGCGGTCGCGCACCGTAGCCTGGCCGTAGTGCAGTTCGCGCTCGAGCGTGTCCCCGGTACGCGACAGGATCGTGCATGTGTCGAGCCCCAGCACGAACAGTTGCGGCTGTTCGGCGCGCAGCACCAGTCCTTCCCACAACTGCTCGCGGGTCATGGCTTCGACGAACGGATTCAACGGGTCGTTGATCTGGATTAGGTGTTCGAAATTCAAAACGGAGGCTTCCTCTTCAAGCTAAGCGATGCCCATGTCAGCGCGCGCGGCGTCAGGCAGCGGCAAGGCCCGTACGGATCGTGATCGGATGCGTCAGGATCTTGTGGACCGGACACGCGTTGGCGATCTGCAGCAAGCGTTCGCGTTGCTCGTCGGACAGCTCGCCCTCGAGCACGACTCGCCGGTCGATCGTCGAGCCCTCGGCTCCGGTCTCGATGGATAGCGTCACACGCACGTCGGCCAGCGGCCAGCCCTTGCGCTGCGCATACATCTTCAGCGTGATCGAGGTACAGGCGCCAAGGCTCGCCAGCAGCAGCGTCACCGGGGCAGGCCCGCGATCGCCGCCGCCGAGCGATTCCGGTTCATCGGCGATCCAGGTGTGTGTGCCGTCGTCGAGAAGAACCTGGAAATTCGTCGCGCCGATGTGGGCGGTGACGGTGGACTCTGCCATGCGCGCTCCTGAACAGGGACGGGGGCGCCGCGCGGCGCAGGGTACAGAGGTCAAGGGCGCGCGGCATGAGCCGCTATTGTGAACGAAATCGCCCGGCTTCGCGCCGCAGAGGTCACGGCAGCACGGCGCCGTTAGCGGGCGCGCCGCATACGGCCGTCGCGCCCGCCTGCCGCGCAGGGGCAACGCTCAGTGCGTGATCTGCCCCATCCGCCCCGCTTGGTAGTCGATCACGGCCTGGCGAATCTCGTCCTCGGTGTTCATCACAAACGGCCCGTAGCGCACCACCGGTTCCTTCAGCGGCACGCCGCCCAGCAGCAACACATCGAGCGGTTCCTCGCCGGCGGCCAGCGTGACCGTATCCCCGTCATTGTTGAACACAACCATCTGGCGAGGTCCGATTTCGCTGCGAGCCTCGCCATAGAAGCCGTGGCCCGACAACCCATAGGCGAACACGCGGTAATTCGCCGGCACGGCATGCTCGATCGTCGCGCCCGGTTGCAGCGTGAAATGCTGGTACAGGATCGGCGTGCGGGTTTCGATGGCCGCCGCCACGCCCAGCGCTTCACCTGCAATCACCTTCACGCGCACCGAGCCGTCCGCAGAGGTTGCCACCGGAATCTTTGCCGATGGCATCTCCTGGTAGCGCGGCGCGATCATCTTGTCGCTGCGCGGCAGATTCACCCACACCTGTAAGCCATGCACCCGGCCGCCGGTACGCACAAACTCCGGATCCGGCATTTCGCTGTGGACGACACCGGCCCCTGCGGTCATCCATTGCACATCGCCGGCGTTCAGCGTACCCGAGTGGCCCGCCGAGTCCTTATGGCCGAACTGGCCCTCAAGCGCGTATGTGACCGTTTCGAAGCCGCGGTGTGGATGATCCGGCGCGCCCTTGGCTTCGCCGGGCGCGTAGTCGATCGGGCCCATTTCGTCGAGCAGCAGAAACGGGTCGAAGTCCATCAGCATGCGCGTCGGAAACGGGCGATGGACGATAAAGCCGCCGCCTTCGGTCGTGCGAACCGCGGGATACGTGCGTTCGATCGTGCGTGTCGAGCTCATCCAAAGTCACCTTAAAAAATGGGGAATAGCACTATTTCTGAAACATAGGGCTATTATAGGGACCGTTTTTAGCGGTGCCAGCCACCCTCACGCAATGGATTGTTCTATTCATGGAACGATGAGATGAAGATCGATTCGCACAATCTGAACGACCTGATGTACTTCTCGCAGGTCGTCGCGCACGGCGGATTCTCCGCGGCCGAGCGGGTGCTGGGCATCTCGAAGTCGCGTCTGTCGCGGCGTCTGACCGAGCTGGAGGCGTCGCTCGGCGTGCGTTTGCTGCAGCGCTCCACGCGCAAGCTCGCGCTGACCGAGGCGGGGCAGTTGTTCTACCAGCATTGCCAGGCGATGCTGTCGGAGGCGCAGGCGGCCGTCAACGTGGTGCAGCAGCTACGCTCGTCGCCGCGCGGCTCGGTGCGCGTGAGCGTGCCGGTCACCATTTCGCAGACATTGCTCTCGCAGATCCTGCCGGAATTCATGCACCGCTATCCAGAGGTTCGGGTGGTGATGCGCGTGACCAATCGCGTCGTCGACCTGTTTGAAGATTCGATTGATGTTGCATTGCGGATCCGCTCGGAGCCGCCCGAAAACGCCAATATCGTCGTTCGGCCGTTGTGGCGCACGCAGCAGATGCTGGTCGGCGCACCGAGCCTGCTGCAGCAAAACGCGCCGCCGCTCCTGCCATCCGACCTGAACCGCTTCGAGACGCTCGATACGCCCACCACCGACGGCCGCCACGTGTTTCAGCTGATCTCACCGGACGGCACGCGACACATACTTGAACACGAGCCACGTCTGGTGAGCGCCGATCTGATGACGATCCGCGAGGCGGTGCTGGCAGGTGTCGGCATCGCCGCATTGCCCGAAATGATGTACGGCGCTGCGCTGCGCGCCGGGCAGTTGTCGCCGGTGATGCCGGGATGGACGCTACCTGCGCCGCAGCTTTATGCGGTGTTCGTTTCGCGGCAGGGCATGGTGCCTGCGGTGCGGGCGTTCGTCGACTATCTGGTCGAGATGCTGGACCCGGATACCGGAAAGCACACCATTGGCGAATGCCCGGAGGCTGCAGAAAAGCGCAAGACCGTGCGGACGACGATCGAGCAATCCATTGCTCAGCCTACGACCGTTTGAAGCACTGCGTCATATCGTTTTGGCATTTAAGCGCCGCCTGTGATGAGTACTTTCAATGGGTCTTTGCTTGAATGCGTGGGCTGGCGGGCTTATAGTGAAATCCCTCCGCTAAGGAGTCTCCTATGCGGAAACTCATGGCCGCTATCATAGCGAGCCTGATAGGGCTGATCGCGCTGTCCGTGTCGAACACGGCTGTCGCATGTGGAGTCGCTCGCTACTCATCCGATAGCAGGTGATCTCGCCGCCCGAAGGCGCCTTGTGCGCACAAAAAAAGGCCTTCATCCGACGATGAAGGCCTTTTACTTTTAGCCCTGAAAATCAGGGCTATTTTGCATCCGGACGGTGCTGACGCTAGTGTTAGTGGCTGACAGGCTGCGTCACGAAGCCGATTTTCGTGAGCCCGCCGGCCTGCGCCGCTGACATGACTTGTGCCACCTTTTCATAGGCCACCTTACGATCTGCGTTCAGATGCATTTCAGGCTGCGGGCTTGTCTTTGCGGCCTGTTCGATCTTGGCGCGCAACTCGTCGTCGCTGACCTTCTGTTCATCCCATAGCACGGTGCCGTCAGCTTGCACCGACACGTTCACCTGCACCGGCCTGGTCTCTTCTTTCTGGCTGCTTGCATGCGGCAGATCGACTTTCACGGCGTGGCGGATCACCGGGATCGTCACCATGAAGACGATCAGGAGAACCAACATGACGTCGACGAGCGGCGTCATGTTGATTTCGTTCATCAGGCCATCGTCATCGTCGCTGGCGAAGGGGCTCATTCCCATCGGAGTACCTCGCTGATCAGTTGGCGCGCGTGGCGAGTCGCAGCCCGTCGCCACGCTTGGACGACGACAGGCGCGCGCCCGTAACGAAGAACGCATGCAGGCCGTGGGCGAAACGGTTCAGCTTGGTGACGAGCGCCTTGTTCGCCCGGGTCAGCGCGTTATAGCCGAGCACCGCCGGAATCGCCACGAACAAGCCAAACGCGGTCATGATCAGCGCTTCGCCGACCGGGCCGGCTACCTGGTCGATCGAGCTCTGACCGCTCGCGCCGATCGCCAGCAGCGCGTGATAGATGCCCCACACCGTGCCGAACAGACCGACGAAGGGTGCCGTGCTGCCGATCGACGCGAGGATCGCCAGGCCACTCTGCATGTGGGCGATGCTGTCGTCCATGGTGTCTTTCAGACAGCGCGTGATCCAGTCCGACACGTCCATACGGTCGTGCAGATGCGGTTGCGTCTGGTGATGGTGATCGGCCGCTTCCTGACCCGACAGCGCGAGCGCGAGAAACGGATTGTCCTGCGGCGACGAGGAGCGTGCGCCCAGTTTCTGCACGCCGTCCGTGAGATCGTCGGAATGCCAGAATGCCTGTTCGGCATTCTTCGTCAGACGTTTGAGGCGCACCACGTTCCAGCCTTTGATGACGATGACGCTCCAGGACAGCACCGACATGATCAGCAACGCGAGCGCGATGCCGCGCGTCACGAAATCCCCTTGGGCCCAGACGTGGGCCAATCCGTAGTTCTGCATTGCGATTCCTTTTTTTAAAATCTGCTTCAGTCGGTCAGTTGCGCTCAGTTGAGTTCAGCCACCTGCGCCTAGTCATTCAGACCGAATTCGTACGGCTGGGTGTAGGCGGCCCGGATCGGCACGCCGTTCTCGAGATAAGGCTTGCACGTGCTTGCGCGCACGGCGGCGAGTGCTGCGTCGTCGAGGCGGTCGAAGCCGCTGCTTTTTTTCAGGGCGATGTCCTCGAGATTGCCGTTCAGACCCACGACAAACCGGACGTAGGCGGTGCCGGCTTCGCCGCGACGCCTCGACAGCATCGGGTAGTCGGGCTTCGCGATATTGCAGTCGAGATGCGTGACGTTCTTGGGTGCGCTGATTTCCATCGTCGGCCGGCCGATGGCCGGTGCAGCCGCGGCCGTCGGTGCCGGCGCCGCTGGGGCGGCCGGAGCAGGCGGTGCGGACGGCGCGGCGGCGGGCGCCGTCGGCGAAGGCGCTGCCGCTTGCGGCAAGGGCATCGGCGTCGGCTTGGGCGTCGGAGTAGGCCGCGCCTGGACCTTCGGCTTCGCGTGCGGGACGGGCGGCGTCGGCTTGGGTGGCGGCGGGGCGATCGATTGCACTGCGGTGGGCGCGGCCACTGGCGCGGGACTCAACAACTCGGCGGTCAGAGTGCGCGACTCGATGGGGCGCACCGGCTCGTCGTGACGTACGCTCATGATCACCGCAAGCAGTGCGACGTGAATCAGGGCGACGGCAGCGATGGCTGTAACCGCGCGGGAATTCATACGGCTGGAAGGCGCCGGCCCGAGGCTGGCTGGGAGGGAGTGCGAGGCGGGCATGTCAGCGCGGCCAGGCGCCGTCGATACCGGGTCTACGACAAGACAGCGTCATTTTCGGAATATCAGCAGCGAGATACACAGGGTGGTCACGAAACCAATCAGCAATTCCATCTCGAACTCCTTGACGGGGTGAGCGGGTAGCTGGCTCGTACGTGTACTGGCTTGCTGACGGCAGTGGACTAAAGCGTGAGGCCGAGGCGGCCGGGACGCTTGAGGCACGGCGGGAGCGCCGTGCCGGCAGGATCAGGCGGCCTTGCGTTCGTAGAACGTGAGCGGCACCGGATGTGCATGATGCTCGACCCCACAGCGGCTCGCGCAGACACCGCTTTGCGCCATCACATCGCGCACGGACTCTTCGCACTTGCCACAGCAGGTAGCGACGCCCAACTCGAACTGGAGCTCATCGAACGAGTCGACGCCATCCGCGATCGAGGCACGGATCTTCCGGTCGGAAACAGACTTGCACACGCAAACGATCATGGTGGGTCGTAATAGCTAACGTTAATGCGAATTATTATCATTATGTTTGATGCATTTGGCAAGCGTCCTGCGGGAATTTTTGTAACAAAACCAGCCTGTTAGGAGGGATAACCTGGTTTAGAGATGGGGGCGGATGGGGTGTCGGCTGCGTGGGGTGGGGCGGGGGGGGGGGGGGGGGGCGGCCCATCGCGCCGCGGTTTGATGGCCGGGTGCCTCCGCCGAGGGTGCGCAGAGCAGGAATAGCTCGGGGGGCTCGGGGCGGAT
>NZ_JBNDKR010000022.1:0-18250 GCF_050435645.1 Paraburkholderia sp. GAS206C
TTCGCGGTCAGCACCGTCGTGATCGCT
This sequence comes from Paraburkholderia sp. GAS206C, assembly GCF_050435645.1. NCBI lineage: Bacteria > Pseudomonadati > Pseudomonadota > Betaproteobacteria > Burkholderiales > Burkholderiaceae > Paraburkholderia > Paraburkholderia sp. GAS206C. Next base: position 28 of record NZ_JBNDKR010000022.1, read on the forward strand.
GCCGTCAGCGTGGTCTTGCCGTGGTCAACGTGACCGATCGTGCCGACGTTCACGTGCGGCTTGGTCCGTTCGAATTTACCTTTAGCCATGTTTCTCTTCTTTCAAAAAGTTAATCGTTGAATGACTTGCCGCGCGCTTACTTCGACTTCGCGTTGATGATTGCTTCCGACACGTTGCGCGGTGCTTCCGAATAATGCTTGAACTCCATCGTGTACGTTGCACGACCTTGGCTCAGCGAACGCAGCGACGTCGAGTAGCCAAACATTTCCGACAGCGGCACTTCGGCGCGAACAATCTTGCCGCCGCCAATCATGTCTTCCATGCCCTGAACAATACCGCGACGGCCCGAAAGATCGCCCATCACGTTGCCCATGTAGTCTTCCGGCGTTTCGACTTCCACAGCCATCATCGGTTCGAGGATGACCGGGCTTGCCTTGCGCATTGCTTCCTTGAACGCCATCGAACCGGCCATGCGGAACGCGTTTTCGTTCGAGTCAACATCGTGGTACGAACCGAACGTCAGGTGAACCTTCACGTCAACGACCGGGAAGCCTGCCAGCACGCCAGCCTTCAGCGTTTCCTGGATACCCTTGTCGACTGCCGGGATGTATTCACGCGGAATCACGCCGCCCTTGATCTCGTCCAGGAACTCGTAGCCCTTGCCTTGCTCGTTCGGCTCGAGCGTGATGACCGCGTGACCGTACTGGCCGCGACCACCCGACTGCTTGACGAACTTACCGTCAACGTCTTCCGCCTTGCCGCGAATCGTCTCGCGGTAAGCCACCTGCGGCTTGCCGACAGTCGCTTCGACGCCGAATTCACGCTTCATCCGGTCAACCAGAATTTCGAGGTGCAGTTCGCCCATGCCCGAAATAATAGTTTGACCCGATTCTTCGTCCGTTTGCACGCGGAACGACGGATCTTCCTGAGCCAGGCGGTTCAGTGCCAGGCCCATCTTTTCCTGGTCGGGCTTCGTCTTCGGCTCAACAGCCTGCGAAATCACCGGCTCCGGGAAAATCATGCGTTCGAGCACGATCGGGCTCTGCGGATCGCATAGCGTGTCGCCAGTCGTTGCGTCTTTCAGGCCGACTGCAGCAGCGATGTCGCCTGCGCGGACTTCCTTGATTTCTTCACGCTGGTTTGCGTGCATCTGCAGAATACGACCCAGACGCTCCTTCTTGTCCTTCGTCGCGTTCAGCACCGTGTCGCCCGAATTCACAACGCCCGAGTACACACGGAAGAAGATCAGCTGGCCGACGAACGGGTCAGTCATGATCTTGAATGCCAGTGCCGAGAACTTTTCGTCGTCAGCAGCGCGGCGCTCACCCTGTTCACCGTTTTCCAGCTCGCCGGTAACCGGCGGGATGTCGATCGGCGACGGCAGGAAGTCGAGCACGGCGTCCAGCATCCGTTGCACACCCTTGTTCTTGAACGCGGTACCGCAAAGCATCGGCTGGATTTCGCAAGCGATCGTACGGTCGCGCAGACCCTTGACGATTTCCTCTTCGGTCAGCTCGCCCTCTTCGAGGTACTTGTTCATCAGCTCTTCGCTCGATTCAGCCGCGGCCTCGACCATCTTTTCACGCCACTCGTTGCACGTGTCAACGAGCTCAGCCGGGATTTCTTCGTACGAGAACTTCGTGCCTTGGGACGCGTCATCCCAAATGATCGCCTTCATCTTCAGCAGATCGACCACGCCCGTGAACGTTTCTTCGGCGCCGATAGGCACCACAACCGGAACCGGGTTCGCCTTCAGACGCAGCTTGAGCTGGTCGTAGACCTTGAAGAAGTTCGCACCGGTACGATCCATCTTGTTGATGAACGCGAGACGGGGAACCTTGTACTTGTTAGCCTGACGCCAGACAGTTTCCGACTGCGGCTGCACGCCGCCCACTGCGCAGTAAACCATGCATGCACCGTCGAGCACGCGCATCGAACGCTCAACTTCAATCGTGAAGTCAACGTGGCCCGGGGTGTCGATGATGTTGATGCGGTGCTCGGCGCGGTCGCCAGCCATACCTTTCCAGAAGGCCGTGGTAGCAGCCGACGTGATGGTAATGCCGCGTTCCTGCTCCTGCTCCATCCAGTCCATGGTGGCAGCGCCGTCGTGAACTTCACCAATCTTATGGTTCACGCCGGTATAGAACAGAATGCGCTCGGTCGTCGTCGTTTTGCCGGCGTCGATGTGAGCGCTAATACCGATATTGCGGTAGCGCTCGATAGGTGTCTTGCGAGCCACTTTGATCCTCTATGGGGATAACGCGATGCGAGAAAGACCCATCGCGCTGTAACACAAACGGGCGAGGCGCTTTATAAGCGCACCCGCCCGGAATTTCTTGCCGATTTCTTCCGCTAACCCGGGATCGGGCAGCTTAGAAACGGAAGTGCGAGAACGCCTTGTTGGCTTCTGCCATCCGGTGAACTTCGTCGCGCTTCTTCATCGCGCCGCCACGGCCTTCGGCCGCTTCGGAGAGTTCACCTGCCAGACGCAGGGCCATCGACTTCTCACTGCGCTTCTTCGCAGCTTCGCGCAACCAACGCATCGCCAATGCCATACGACGCGACGGACGCACTTCGACCGGAACCTGATAGTTCGCACCACCAACGCGACGGCTCTTCACTTCGACCACCGGCTTCACGTTGTTGAGCGCTACCGTGAACACTTCCAGCGGGTCCTTGCCACCCTTGGTCTGGATCTGTTCAAAAGCGCCGTACACGATACGCTCGGCAACCGACTTCTTGCCGGAGAGCATCAGCACGTTCATGAACTTGGCTACATCTACGTTACCGAACTTCGGATCCGGCAACACTTCCCGCTTGGGGACTTCGCGACGACGCGGCATGTTTCTTCCTTTAACTTTTTCAGTTGGAGCTATTTTTAGCCCCGCGGCCACCAACTAACCCGATTCATCTCTTACGACTTACCAGCCCGGTCGGGTGACCACTTACTCGACAGCACCGGCGATTCCGGCACCACCGCTAATACCGCCTTTGCAGGCGACCTGAAACGACTGACCGGCTAATTACTTGCCAGCCTTGGCGCGCTTGGCACCGTACTTCGAACGAGCCTGCTTACGATCCTTGACGCCCTGGGTGTCCAGCGAGCCGCGAACCATGTGGTAACGCACACCCGGCAAGTCCTTCACACGACCGCCGCGAATCAGCACGACCGAGTGTTCCTGCAGGTTGTGGCCTTCACCACCAATGTACGAAATGACTTCGAAGCCGTTCGTCAGGCGCACCTTGGCGACCTTACGAAGTGCCGAGTTCGGCTTCTTCGGCGTCGTGGTGTACACGCGAGTGCACACGCCGCGACGCTGGGGGCAGTCCTGCAAAGCCGGGCTCTTGCTCTTCACTGTTTCGGAAGCGCGGCCTTTGCGAACCAGTTGATTGATGGTTGGCATTGTTTATTCCTGAAATTGAACAAAATCGACGCAAATCTTTCTGGGCAAAGCAGAAACGATTGCGCATCGAACTTCCGGATCCGATTGCCAGCGTGCGAGCTCATCTTGCTTTGACCCGCGCGGCGGCATTCCAAGAACCGGAACCTAGCATAATATTCCGAAAAGACTAAGTGAGTCAATAGCTTGCGAGGTCTCGAAGCCCCGACTGACTCTGTAATGCCTAGTCGGCACCGACCACTTCGAGCAATTCCCAACCGAAGCGGTCCAGTTTGCGCGCACCCATGCCCGGAATGCCGCGCAAGGTCTCGATGGAATCGGGGCCGTTGCGGGCAATCTCCGCCAAAGTCGCGTCGTGGAAGATGACGTAGGCCGGCACGCCGTCGGTCTTCGCCGTCTCGGTGCGCCAGGCACGCAGACGGTCCCAGCGGGCGCGCTCGCGCGGCCCCATGCCGATCGTCGGATCCGCGCGCTCACTGGTGCGGCTAGACGACTGGCGGGTACGCGTCGGCTTCACGTAGCGGCGCATCGTGACGTTCTGCTCGCTCTTGAGTACCGCTTTACTTGCCTCGGTGAGCACCAGCGAGCCGAAGCCCTCATGGTCGACCGTCAGGTAACCGAACGCGACGAGCTGGCGGAAGATGGCGCGCCATTCCGGCTCGCCCAGCGCAGCGCCTATTCCGAAGGTGGTCAACTTTTCGTGACCGCGTTGCAGGATTTTTTCGCTGCGGTTACCACGCAAGATGTCGATCAGATGGCCGGCGCCGAAGTGGAAACCACTCGCCCGTTGCGCGCGGAACACGCAGGACAGTGCCATTTGCGCCTCCCGCGTTGCATCCCAGGTGTCGGGCGGTTCAAGACAGGTATCGCAATTGCCGCAGGGCTTGCTCGATTCGCCAAAATAGTTAAGCAGACGCACCCGGCGGCATGTCGCCGCTTCGCACAAGCCAAGCAGCGCGTCGAGTTTACCGGTCTGCACGCGCTTATGCGCATCGTCGGCGTCCGATTCGTCGATCATCTTGCGCTGCTGCACGACGTCGCCGAGGCCGTAGGCCATCCATGCGTTCGCCGGCATGCCGTCGCGGCCCGCGCGGCCCGTTTCCTGGTAGTAGCCTTCGACGCTTTTCGGTAAATCCAGGTGAGCGACAAAACGCACATCCGGCTTGTCGATGCCCATGCCAAACGCGATCGTCGCGCACATGACGATGCCTTCCTCGCGCTGGAACATCTCCTGGTGCTTCTGGCGAATCTCGAACTCCATGCCAGCGTGATAAGGCAGCGCACGCATGCCCTTCTCTTTCAGCCACTCGGCCGTTTCTTCCACCTTGCGACGTGACAGGCAATACACGACGCCGGCGTCGGTCGTGCCGTCGGGCCTGGAATGCTCGGCGCGGATGAAATCGAGCAATTGCGTCCGCGCATTGTCCTTTTCGACGATCCGGTAGCGGATGTTCGGGCGGTCGAAACTGGAGACGAAAACCCGCGCATCGTCGAGCGCCAGGCGGTGGATGATTTCATCGCGCGTAATGGCATCTGCAGTAGCCGTAAGCGCGATGCGAGGCACGTTCGGAAAACGTTCGTGCAACACCGACAGCTGAATGTACTCAGGGCGGAAGTCGTGCCCCCATTGCGAAACGCAGTGCGCTTCGTCGATCGCAAACAAGCCGATGCGCGTGCGCTCGAGCAGTTCCTGGAAGCGCGACGTCATCAGCCGCTCGGGAGCCACATACAGCAGATCGATCTCGCCTTCGCGCAATGCGCGCTCAGTCGCGGCGGCCTCCGGGCCAGACAAGGTCGAATTCAGATACGCCGCGCGCACGCCGACTTCCTTGAGCGCAGCAACCTGATCCTGCATCAGCGCGATCAACGGCGACACCACGATCCCCGCGCCCAGTCCGGCCTCGCGCCGCACCAGCGACGGAATCTGGTAACAGAGCGATTTGCCGCCGCCCGTCGGCATCAACACGAGGCAATCGCCGCCGCCGGCGACATGTTCGACAATCTCCCCCTGTTGCCCTCTGAACACGGGGTAACCGAAGACTTCGTTGAGGATTTCGAGCGAACGGGACATGAATTTGAGAGAGGACAGCGTATTGCCGGTGACACGAATTTTACCAACGCATTCGTGCTGCGCCCGCGCTTTCCGACAACGTTAGCCAATTGGCCTACAAAACCGCTCAAAGGCGTGTCAAAAGCGACTGTGGTGCGCGGGACAGGAGTAACTGCTAAAGCACTGACTGCTGTCGATAAAAAAAAGCCGCTCAGTCGAAACTGAGCGGCTTCTGGCTTACGAGCCCAAGCGGCTTGCGCCGCCAGAACTTATTCGCCTGAGTGTTGCTGTTCGGCGGCCGGGGTTTCCGGCGTACCGAATTCGAACGACTCTTCCGCGGCGATCTGATCGAAACGCTCGCGGTCGGACAGTTCCTTGCTCTTGCGTGCCTTGTGGAACGCGAGACCCGTACCGGCCGGAATCAGACGGCCAACGATCACGTTTTCCTTCAGACCGCGCAGGTCGTCGCGCTTGCCCATAATCGCCGCTTCGGTCAGCACGCGGGTCGTTTCCTGGAACGATGCCGCAGAGATGAACGAGTCGGTCGACAGCGACGCCTTCGTAATACCGAGCAAGACGTTTTCGTACGTTGCCGGACGCTTGTCTTCCGCGATCATACGGTCGTTCTCGTCGAGCATATCCGACCGCTCGACCTGTTCGCCCGGGATGAAACGCGTATCGCCGTTGTCCGTAATCTGCACGCGGCGCAGCATCTGACGAACAATCACTTCAATGTGCTTGTCGTTGATCTTCACGCCCTGCAGACGGTACACGTCCTGCACTTCGTCCACGATGTAACGCGACAGCGCTTCGACGCCCTGCAGACGCAGGATGTCGTGCGGATCGGCCGGCCCGTCGACAATCATTTCGCCCTTGTTGACGACCTGACCATCGTGCACCAGAACCTGCTTTTCCTTCGCGATCAGGAACTCGTGCTGGTTGCCCTCGAGGTCCGTGATAACGAGACGCTGCTTGCCCTTCGTGTCCTTACCGAACGACGTGGTACCCGTGACTTCCGCCAGGATACCTGCGTCCTTCGGCGAACGTGCTTCGAACAGTTCCGCCACACGCGGCAGACCGCCGGTAATGTCACGCGTCTTCTGCGATTCGGTCGGGATACGTGCGAGCACTTCACCCACCTGCACCTGCTGACCATCCTTCACGGTGATCAGAGCGCCGACCTGGAAGCCGATCTGCACCGAGTGCTCGGTGTTCGGGATCTTGACTTCTTCACCGCTCGCATCCAGCAGCTTGACCTGCGGACGCACCGTCTTCGAAGCTTGCGAACCGCGGCGCTTCACGTCGATCACGACCAGCGTCGAGAGACCCGTCACATCGTCGATCTGCTTGGCAACCGTCACGCCTTCTTCGACGTTTTCGAACTTCACCGTACCACCGTACTCGGTGATGATCGGACGCGTCATCGGATCCCACGTTGCCAGTTGCGTGCCGGCCTTGATCTGCGCGCCGTCCAGTTGCAACAGCGTCGCGCCGTACGGCACCTTGTGACGCTCACGCTCACGGCCGTGGTCGTCGGTGATCATCGCTTCGCCCGAACGCGAGATGACGATCTGCTCGCCCTTCGCATTCGTGACGTAACGCATCGTCGACGTGAAACGAACCGTACCGTTCGACTTGGCTTCGATCGACGAGGCCACTGCCGCACGCGATGCCGCACCACCGATGTGGAACGTACGCATCGTCAACTGCGTGCCCGGTTCACCGATCGACTGAGCAGCGATCACACCCACTGCCTCGCCGACGTTGACCGAGGAGCCGCGGCCCAGGTCGCGACCGTAGCAGGCTGCGCACAGACCGTAACGCGTTTCGCAAGTCAGCGGCGTACGCACGCGTACTTCGTCGATGCCGAGGCGTTCGATTTCTTCGACCGCGTCTTCGTCGAGCAACGTGCCTGCTTCGTACAGCGTTTCCTGCGATTCCGGATTGACGACGTCAGCCACCGCCACACGACCGAGGATACGGTCACGCAGGGCTTCGACGACTTCACCGCCTTCAACCAACGCCTTCATGGCGACGCCGTTCGACGTACCGCAATCGTCTTCGACCACCACCAGATCCTGCGTCACGTCCACCAGACGGCGCGTCAGGTAACCCGAGTTTGCCGTCTTCAGTGCCGTATCAGCCAGACCCTTCCGTGCACCGTGGGTCGAGATGAAGTACTGCAACACGTTCAGGCCTTCGCGGAAGTTCGCCGTAATCGGCGTCTCGATGATCGAGCCGTCCGGCTTCGCCATTAGGCCACGCATACCGGCCAGCTGACGAATCTGAACTGCGGAACCGCGAGCACCCGAGTCAGCCATCATGTAGATGGAGTTGAACGACTCCTGACGCGTCTGGTTGCCGTCGCGATCGACCACCGGCTCCGTCGAGAGCTGTTCCATCATCGCCTTGCCTACCGCTTCCGACGTTGCCGACCAGATGTCGACCACGTTGTTGTAGCGTTCTTGTGACGTGACGAGACCCGACATGTACTGACGGTCGTATTCCTTCACCTTCTTCGCGGCGTCGCCGACGATGGTTTCCTTCTGCGGCGGCACGAGCATGTCGTCCACGCAGATCGAGATACCAGCGCGCGTTGCCAGACGGAAACCCGACTGCATCAACTGGTCGGCGAAAATCACCGTTTCACGCAGACCGCACTTGCGGAATGCGGTGTTGATCAGACGCGAGATTTCCTTCTTCTTCAGCGGCTTGTTCAGCACCGAGAACGGCAGTCCCGGCGGCAGAATTTCCGACAGGATCGAACGGCCGACGGTCGTCGCATACAGCGTGATCTTCGGCACGAACTTCGGCGCACCTTCCGACTTGTCTTCGTTGTGGACCATTTCGGTGATCCGAACGTTGACGCGCGAAGCGAGCTCGACTTCCTTGTTCTCGTATGCACGCAGCGCTTCCGAGACGCCGGTGAACGTCAGGCCTTCGCCCTTGGCGTTCACAGCTTCGCGGGTCGCGTAGTACAGGCCGAGCACGATATCCTGCGACGGCACGATCGACGGATCGCCGTTAGCCGGGAACAGGACGTTGTTCGACGCCAGCATCAGCGTGCGCGCTTCCATCTGCGCTTCGAGCGACAGCGGCACGTGCACAGCCATCTGGTCACCGTCGAAGTCGGCGTTAAACGCCGCGCAAACGAGCGGGTGCAGCTGGATTGCCTTACCTTCGATCAGCACCGGCTCGAAAGCCTGAATGCCAAGACGGTGAAGCGTCGGCGCACGGTTCAGCATGACCGGATGCTCGCGGATCACCTCTTCCAGGATGTCCCACACCACCGGCGTCTGGTTCTCGACTTCCTTCTTCGCAGCCTTGATGGTGGTAGCGACACCCATCACTTCGAGCTTGTTGAAGATGAACGGCTTGAACAGTTCGAGCGCCATCAGCTTCGGCAGGCCGCACTGATGCAGCTTGAGCGTCGGGCCGACCACGATCACCGAACGGCCCGAGTAGTCCACACGCTTACCGAGCAGGTTCTGACGGAAACGACCGCCCTTACCCTTGATCATGTCAGCGAGCGACTTCAACGGACGCTTGTTCGCGCCGGTCATCGCCTTACCACGACGGCCGTTATCGAGCAGCGAATCGACGGCTTCCTGCAGCATCCGCTTTTCGTTGCGGACGATGATTTCAGGCGCCTTCAGTTCGAGCAGACGCTTCAACCGGTTGTTACGGTTGATCACGCGGCGATACAGGTCGTTCAGGTCCGACGTCGCGAAACGGCCGCCGTCCAGCGGCACCAGCGGACGCAGTTCCGGCGGCAGCACCGGCAGCACTTCGAGCACCATCCAGTCAGGCTTGATGCCCGAACGCTGGAAGGCCTCGAGCACCTTCAGGCGCTTCGCGTACTTCTTGATCTTCGCTTCCGAACCCGTGTTCTTAAGTTCGGTGCGCAGCATCTCGACCTGTTCGTCGATGTTGATCGCGCGCAGCAGTTCGCGCACGCCTTCCGCGCCCATTTCGGCACGGAATTCGTCACCGTACTCTTCGACCTTGTTGTAGTAATCCTCTTCCGTCATGATCTGCCGCGCTTTCAGCGGCGTCATGCCCGGATCGATCACCACATAGGCTTCGAAGTACAGCACGCGTTCGATGTCGCGCAGCGTCATGTCGAGCACCATGCCCAGACGCGACGGCAGCGACTTCAGGAACCAGATGTGCGCAACCGGCGAGGCCAGTTCGATGTGGCCCATCCGTTCGCGGCGCACCTTCGCCAGCGTGACTTCAACGCCGCACTTCTCGCAGATCACGCCACGGTGCTTCAGGCGCTTGTACTTGCCGCACAGGCATTCGTAGTCCTTGATCGGCCCGAAAATCTTCGCGCAGAACAAGCCATCACGTTCCGGCTTGAATGTCCGGTAGTTGATGGTTTCCGGCTTCTTCACTTCACCGAACGACCACGAACGGATCTTGTCCGGCGACGCCAGACCGATCTTGATTGCATCAAAAACTTCTTCTTGTTGGACTTGCTTGAATAGATCGAGCAGAGCTTTCATTGCCTTCTCTCCGTAGTCCGATTAGTTGCGGTCGAGGTCGATATCGATACCGAGCGAGCGGATTTCCTTCACCAACACGTTGAAGGATTCCGGCATGCCTGCATCGATCACGTGATCGCCCTTGACCAGGTTCTCATAGACCTTGGTCCGGCCAGTCACGTCGTCCGACTTCACCGTCAGCATTTCCTGCAGCACGTACGATGCGCCGTACGCTTCGAGCGCCCACACTTCCATTTCACCGAAACGCTGGCCACCAAACTGCGCCTTACCGCCCAACGGCTGCTGCGTCACGAGCGAGTACGGGCCCGTGGAACGCGCGTGCATCTTGTCGTCGACCAAGTGGTGCAGTTTCAGGTAGTGCATGTAGCCGACCGTGACCGTACGCTCGAACATCTCGCCCGTGCGACCGTCGTACAGGCGGACCTGGTTCTTCGACGGCGTCATGCCGAGGTTCTTCGCGATGTCGTCCGGGAAGGCCAGATCCAGCGCGCGCGACATTTCTTCTTCCGTCGCACCGTCGAACACCGGCGTGGCAAACGGAACGCCTTCGCGCAAGTTCTTCGCCAGTTCGACGATTTCGTCGTCCGTGAAGCTGTCCAGCTCTTCAGCGCGGCCCGACTCGTTGTAGATCTTGGTCAGGAATGCGCGCAGTTCTTCGATCTTCGCCTGACGCTGCAGCATTTCGCCGATACGCCAGCCGAGACCCTTCGCGGCCCAACCCAGATGCACTTCGAGAACCTGGCCCACGTTCATCCGCGACGGCACGCCGAGAGGATTCAGCACGACGTCAGCCGGACGGCCATCGGCCATGTACGGCATGTCTTCGATCGGAACGATCTTCGACACCACACCCTTGTTACCGTGACGGCCGGCCATCTTGTCGCCAGGCTGCAGACGACGCTTCACAGCCAGATACACCTTGACCATCTTCAGCACGCCCGGCGGCAGTTCATCGCCCTGGGTGAGCTTCTTACGCTTTTCTTCGAACGCCAGGTCGAACTGGTGACGCTTCTGTTCGATCGAGTCCTTGATGGCTTCGAGCTGCGCCGCTGCTTCTTCGTCCGCGAGGCGGATGTCGAACCAGTGATAGTGATCCAGATCTTGCAGGTAAGCCTGGTCGATCTTCGTACCCTTCGCGAGCTTCTTCGGGCCACCGTTGGCAACCTTGCCGTCCAGCATACGTGCGAGACGCTGGAACGCGTCGCCTTCCACGATACGCAACTGGTCGTTCAGGTCGAGGCGATAGCGCTTCAGTTCATCGTCGATGATCTGCTGGGCACGCTTGTCGCGCTGGATGCCTTCACGGGTGAACACTTGCACGTCGATGACCGTGCCGCTCATGCCCGACGGCACGCGCAGCGACGTATCCTTCACGTCCGAAGCCTTTTCACCGAAGATCGCGCGCAGCAGCTTTTCTTCCGGCGTCAGCTGGGTTTCACCCTTCGGCGTTACCTTACCGACCAGCACGTCGCCTGCTTCGACTTCAGCGCCGATGTAGACGATGCCCGACTCATCGAGACGGCCGAGTTGTACTTCGGCCAGGTTCGAGATGTCGCGCGTGATTTCTTCCGGTCCAAGCTTCGTATCGCGAGCAACGACGTTCAGTTCTTCGATGTGGATCGAGGTGTAGCGGTCGTCAGCAACCACCTTCTCCGAGATCAAGATCGAGTCTTCGAAGTTGTAGCCGTTCCACGGCATGAACGCGACCAGCATGTTCTGGCCGAGAGCCAGTTCGCCGAGATCGGTCGATGCACCGTCAGCCAGCACGTCGCCACGCGACACGATGTCGCCGACCTTCACGATCGGACGCTGGTTGATGTTCGTGTTCTGGTTCGAACGCGTGTACTTGATCAGGTTGTAGATGTCCACGCCGACGTCGCCAGCAGCGGCTTCATCGTCGTTCACGCGGATCACCATACGGCCTGCGTCGACGTAATCCACCACGCCACCGCGGAATGCCTGAACCGTCGTACCCGAGTCAACTGCCACCGTACGCTCGATACCCGTACCGACCACGGCCTTTTCAGGACGCAGACACGGCACAGCCTGACGTTGCATGTTCGAACCCATCAATGCGCGGTTCGCGTCATCGTGCTCGAGGAACGGAATCAGCGAAGCAGCGACCGAAACGATCTGCGACGGCGCCACGTCCATGTACTGGATGCGGTCCGGCGTAACCATCAGCGTTTCGCCTGCTTCACGCGACGACACCAGCTCGTCGGTCAGCGAGCCGTCAGCAGCCACGGCCGCGTTCGCCTGAGCGATCACGTAACGGCCCTCTTCGATCGCCGACAGATAGTCGATCTGATCCGTCACCTTGCTGTCCACAACCTTGCGATACGGCGTTTCGAGGAAGCCGTATTCGTTCAGGTGCGCGTACAGAGCCAGCGAGTTGATCAGGCCGATGTTCGGACCTTCCGGCGTTTCAATCGGGCACACACGGCCATAGTGGGTCGGGTGCACGTCGCGGACTTCAAAGCCAGCGCGCTCACGAGTCAAACCGCCCGGGCCAAGAGCCGAAACACGGCGCTTGTGGGTGATTTCCGACAGCGGGTTGGTCTGGTCCATAAACTGCGACAGCTGCGACGAACCGAAGAACTCGCGGATCGCCGACGAAATCGGCTTCGAGTTGATCAGGTCGTGCGGCATCAGGTTTTCGCTTTCAGCCTGACCCAGACGTTCCTTCACCGCACGTTCCACACGCACGAGACCGGCGCGGAACTGGTTCTCCGCCAATTCGCCGACGCAACGCACACGACGATTGCCCAAGTGGTCGATGTCGTCCACTTCGCCCTTGCCGTTACGCAGCTCGACCAGGATCTTGATCGTGGCGAGGATGTCGTCGTCTTGCAGCGTCATCGGGCCGACGATTTCGTCGCGACCGACACGGCGGTTGAACTTCATACGACCCACCTTGGACAGGTCGTATGCGTCTTCACTGTAGAACAGACGGTTGAACAGCGCCTCGACCGCTTCTTCGGTCGGCGGTTCGCCCGGACGCATCATGCGGTAGATCGCGATGCGAGCGGCCATCTTGTCGGCGGTTTCGTCGATACGCAGCGTCGAGGAGATGTACGGACCTTGATCGAGATCGTTCGTGTAGAGCGTCTGGATGTCCTTGATCTTCGCTTCGCGCAGCTTTTCGAGGACGGTTTCCGTGATTTCGTCGTTCGCGTTGGCGATGACTTCACCGGTGTCGCCGTCAACGACGTTCTTCGCCAGCGTACGGCCGAGCAGATAGTCTTCCGGCACCGAGATGAACTTCGTCTTCGCGTTTTCGAGGTCACGAATGTGCTTGGCGTTGATCCGCTTGTCCTTCTGGACGATCACGTTGCCGTCACGGTCCGAAATGTCGAAGCGCGCGACTTCACCACGCAGACGCTCCGGCACGAATTCCATCTGCGCGCCTTCCGGCATCAGCGTGAAATTGTCGAACACGAAGAAGTTAGCGAGGATCTGTTCCGGCGTCAGGCCAATGGCCTTGAGCAGAATCGTGACCGGCATCTTACGGCGGCGGTCGACGCGGAAATACAGCACGTCCTTCGGGTCGAATTCGAAGTCGAGCCACGAACCACGGTAAGGAATGATACGTGCCGAGAACAGCAGCTTGCCCGAGCTATGCGTCTTGCCCTTGTCGTGTTCGAAGAACACGCCAGGCGAGCGGTGCAGCTGCGAAACGATCACGCGTTCCGTGCCGTTGATGACGAACGAACCAGTCGGCGTCATGAGCGGAATTTCGCCCATATACACTTCCTGTTCCTTCACTTCCTTGACGACCGGCTTGCTCGGCGATTCCTTATCGAGCAGCACCAGGCGCACTTTCGCGCGCAGCGCTGAGCAGTACGTCAAACCGCGCTGCTGACATTCCTTGATGTTGAATGCCGGCGGCGACAGCATGTAGCTGACGAACTCTAGACGGGCGAAGCCGTTGTGAGAAACAATGGGGAAAACGGACGTAAACGCCGCTTGCAGGCCTTCCGGCTTGCGTTGCGTCGAAGACGTGTCGGCTTGCAGAAACGTGCTGAATGATTCAAGCTGGGTAGCCAGCAGGAAAGGTACTTGGTGAACGATGGGGCGCTTCGCGAAACTCTTGCGAATGCGCTTCTTCTCGGTGAAGGAATATTGCATACGATCTCCGAATCACGGCGGGCATTGTTGTCGAGGCAGGATACCTTGATGAGACAACCCGAGTGTTCACCGACTGAGACCCGATGGCCGTCCGATGGCTTGAACGAGCCTAGAAGCTTGGTGGTTGGCCGCTACCAACCGCTGGCTGACGGCAGCGGATGCCTATGTTGCCCGCTACCCGACCAAACTTGCCTTCTGCAGTCGCTTCAGAAGACAAAGAAAAACGCCGGTCAATGCTGCCGAAAGGCGATTTTCTTTGGCTTCTAGGACTACGTTCTTACCGAAACAACCCGGCAAAAACGTAGCGCCCACAAAGCACAAAAAGGCCGGCGGTGGAAAACCGCCAGCCTTCGCACAGCGCGCCGAAAGTTACTTGATTTCAGCTTTCGCGCCGGCTTCTTCCAGCTTCTTCTTGGCTTCTTCAGCAGCAGCCTTGGGTACCGCTTCCTTAACAGGCTTCGGTGCGCCGTCGACCAGGTCCTTCGCTTCCTTCAGGCCGAGACCCGTCAGTTCACGAACAGCCTTAATGACCGAAACCTTGTTCGCGCCGACTTCCGTCAGGTTGACCGTGAATTCGGTTTGCTCTTCAGCAGCAGCTGCAGCGCCGCCGCCTGCCGGGCCTGCCACTGCAACAGCAGCTGCCGACACGCCAAACTTTTCTTCGAACGCCTTAACCAGCTCGTTCAGTTCCAGAACCGACATCGAGCTTACTGCTTCGAGGATGTCTTCTTTTGCGATTGCCATTTGAAATACTCCTAAATTGAATTCGGATACAGCCAGCGATCAATTACGCTCGACTGAAGTGCGTTAAGCAGCGGTTTCTTCGCCTTGTTTCTTTTCTGCCAGCGCGGCCAGAGCGCGCGCGAAGCCAGAAACAGGTGCCTGCATAACGTACAACAGCTTGGAGAGCAGTTCTTCGCGGCTCGGGATGTTTGCCAGCGCTTGCACGCCAGCCTTGTCCATCACCTTGCCTTCGTAGGAACCAGCCTTGATGATCAACTTGTCATTGCTCTTGCCGAAGTCGTTGACGACCTTGGCAGCAGCAATTGCATCTTCCGAGATGCCGTAGATCAGGGGGCCAGTCATCTGCTCTGCCAGCGAAGCAAACGGGGTACCTTCGACAGCGCGACGCGCCAGCGTGTTCTTCAACACGCGGAGGTACACCTGTTGCTCGCGCGCTTTCGCGCGCAGCTTGGTCAGATCGCCAACCGCGATTCCACGATACTCAGCAAGAACGACGGTCTGGGCTTTCGCGACTTGCGCGGCAACCTCAGCGACGACGGCCTGCTTGCTTTCTTTATTGAGTGGCACGGTTAACCTCCAGATTCGATACACGCAGCGTGCGCCTTGTGCATCGCGTTCAACAACGGCGTCCGACCAGTCAGGAGTATTTCGACCACGCGCTGTTCGCATTGCTGCGGACAACCCGCGGTTTCATCACCACAAAACCTTTTCGGGTTCGCCATCTGCGTTGGCTTTACATTAAGGGTCGGCCTACCTGCTGCTTTCCCGCCAACGGTCTTTGACAACCGGTCGTTCGATGCAGACTGCCATCTTGCGACCGCCCAAAGCCCTTAGAACCGCCTCGACTCACATCAAGGCGATGAATTTTCTTACTGTGCTGCGAGCGATGTCTGGTCGACGCGAACGCCAACACCCATCGTGCTCGACAACGCGACCTTACGCAGGTACACACCCTTGCTCGTTGCCGGCTTCGCCTTTTGCAGCGCTTCGACGAGAGCAGCCAGGTTGGTGCGCAGAGCCGTCGGCTCAAACGAAGCGCGACCAATGGTGGCGTGGATGATACCGGCCTTGTCGACGCGGAATTGCACCTGACCTGCCTTGGCGTTCTTCACAGCCGTCGCGACGTCCGGCGTCACGGTACCGACCTTCGGGTTCGGCATCAGGCCACGCGGGCCAAGGATCTGACCAAGCGTACCGACAACGCGCATCGTGTCCGGCGAAGCGATCACGATGTCGAAGTCCAGCTTGCCGGCCTTGACCTGTTCAGCCAGGTCTTCCATACCGACGATTTCCGCGCCTGCTGCACGAGCTTGCTCAGCCTTTTCGCCCTGAGCGAACACAGCGACGCGAACCGACTTGCCGGTACCGGCCGGCAGTACGACCGAGCCACGAACCACTTGATCCGACTTCTTCGCATCGATGCCGAGTTGCACAGCAACGTCGATCGATTCGTCGAATTTCGCGCTTGCGCACTCTTTCACGAGCGACAGCGCTTCGTCGATCGCGTACAGCTTCTGGCGATCAACCTTGTTTGCAAATGCTTGCAGACGCTTCGAAAGCTTAGCCATTTACACGCCCTCCACGGTGATGCCCATCGAGCGCGCGCTACCAGCGATCGTACGGACCGCTGCGTCCAGGTCAGCTGCCGTCAGATCGGGCATCTTGGCCTTGGCGATGTCTTCAGCTTGTGCGCGCGTGATCTTGCCGACCTTGTCGGTGTGCGGCTTTGCCGAACCCTTGTCGATCTTCGCTGCCTTCTTGATCAGAACCGTAGCCGGCGGCGTCTTCAGAACGAACGTGAAGCTCTTGTCCGCGAACGCAGTGATCACGACAGGAATCGGCAGACCCGGTTCCATTGCCTGAGTCTGCGCGTTGAACGCCTTGCAGAACTCCATAATGTTCAGGCCACGCTGACCCAGTGCCGGACCGACCGGCGGCGACGGATTGGCTTTACCTGCAGGAATCTGCAGTTTGATAAAGCCGATGATTTTCTTTGCCATGTTGAAAACCTCGTTGGAACGCCGCGCTGCTACATGCGGGCGTTCAGGTGAGTAGTAGCGCGCGTTCGCCGAAACCGGCTACTGACGCTCCTCAACGGCCATTACGCGGACCGTAAGCGCGAAATACGGAACGCGCCGTTAGGCGCGCTCCGCGGAATCTTCATTACAACTTTTCGACCTGACCAAATTCCAGCTCGACCGGCGTTGCGCGGCCGAAAATGGTGACAGACACGCGGACTCGCGACTTCTCGTAGTTCACTTCCTCGACGCTGCCGTTGAAATCCGTGAACGGGCCGTCCTTGACGCGAACCATCTCACCGACCTCGAACAGAGTCTTCGGACGCGGCTTCTCGACGCCTTCCTGCATCTGCGACATGATCTTCTCGACTTCCCGCGGGGAAATCGGGCTAGGACGATTGCGCGCACCGCCCACGAAACCGGTCACCTTTGCCGTGTTCTTCACGAGGTGCCACGTCTCGTCAGTCATTTCCATTTCCACAAGCACATAGCCCGGGAAGAAACGACGCTCGGTCACTGACTTGTGACCGCCTTTGACCTCTACGACTTCTTCAGTAGGCACGAGAATCTGGCCAAACTGGTCTTGCATGCCAGCACGTTCGATGCGCTCCTGAAGCGCACGTTGCACGCTCTTCTCCATACCGGAGTAGGCGTGCACGACGTACCAACGTTTTCCACTCGGGGATGCCGGAGTATCGCTCATATCATTTCCAACCCAGAATCGCCGAGAAAATCGCCCATTCTATGGACTTATCGCAAATCCACAGAAACACCGCCATGATGAACACAAAAGCGAACACCACGAGAGTTGTTTGCGTTGCCTCTTTACGAGTCGGCCAAACAACCTTGCGGACTTCTTTGTACGAGTCCTTGGCGAATGCGATGAAACCCTTACCGGGCGCGGAGAGAAGTCCGACTGCAACACCCGCGATGACGCCAACAGCCAAGGCAGCTCCGCGGACGTACCATTCCTGGCTACCGAGCCAGAAGAACCCCACGAACCCGGCCAAGACCAACAATACGCCCGCAGCGACCATCAGCTTGTCGCCGGAAGTATTTACAGTTTCGACGGAAGGATTCGCCATAACACCTTAACGAGCGCCACATACGGCGCGAGAGTTGGCAGGGGCAGAGGGAATCGAACCCCCAACCTTCGGTTTTGGAGACCGACGCTCTGCCAGTTGAGCTATACCCCTAAACCATTTTGGGGTTGACGACACCGCCAACCCCGAAACTTCTAATCCACGAGTACTGGCTGGCTTACTCGAGAATCTTGGCAACGACACCTGCGCCGACGGTACGGCCACCTTCACGGATGGCGAAGCGCAGACCTTCTTCCATCGCGATCGGGTTGATCAGCTTCACCGTGATCGA
>NZ_JBNDKR010000023.1:0-2705 GCF_050435645.1 Paraburkholderia sp. GAS206C
TGGCTTGCGTCGTCGTACTTGACCGCGTTGGCGATGTCGGCGTTGATGCCGTTGATGCCATCCTTGACAGAGGCCATGTCAGCATTCAGACCGTTAATGCCGTCGGTGTTCTGAGCAACCTGGCCAGCCAGACCGTCGATGCCGTCCTTCACCGTTGCCATCTCGCCGTTCAGGCCGTTGATACCGTCCTGGGCACGTGTGTCCACGTCCTTCAACTGCGAAACGTTCACCGCGTCCATGTCGGCAACACCTGCCTTCACGTTCGAGATCGTCGTACCCGTTGCACCGCCCAGCGTGACCTGACCCTTCGTCGCATCGTCGTAGGCAACAAACGCGTTCGTCACATTGCCCGACGTGTCCACGTTCAGGCCTGCGGCCTTCAGCTGCGAAACGTTCACTGCGTCCGTGTCGGCCGTGCCTTCAGACACACCCTTCAGCTGACGCGTGCCTGCCGTGCCCGTGAAGTCCACCACTGTGCCGTCCGTGTTCGCTGCAACCGTGATGTTGCGGCTCGTCGCGTCCTGCTGCACCAGACCGATCTCACCATTGTTGATCTGGTTGGTGATGTTGGTAATGTCGCCGGTGTTCTTGCCGACTTCACCATTCAGACCGTCGATACCATCCTTCACCGTTGCCATTTCACCATTCAGGCCGTTGATACCGTCCTGGGCACGTGTGTCCACGTCCTTCAGTTGGGCAACGTTCACTGCGTCCATGTCGGCAACACCGGCCTTCACGTTCGAGATCGTCGTACCCGTTGCGCCACCCAGCGTGACCTGAGCCTTCGTCGCGTCGTCGTAGGCAACAAACGCGTTCGTCACGTTGCCCGAGTCGTCCGTGTTCAGGCCCGCTGCCTTCAACTGCGCCACGTTCACTGCGTCCATGTCAGCAACACCGGCCTTCACGTTCGAGATCGTCGTGCCGTTCGCACCGTCCAGCATGATCTGGCCGTGGCTTGCGTCGTCGTACTTGACCACATTGGTCATGTCGGCGTTGATGCCGTCGATACCGTTCTGGACAGAAGCCATCTGGCCGTTCAGGCCGTTGATGCCGTCCTTGACCGAGGCCATATCGCCGTTCAGGCCGTTGATGCCGTCCTTGACCGAAGCCATGTCACCGTTCAGGCCATTGATACCGTCCTGGACCGATGCCATCTGACCGTTCAGGCCGTTGATACCGTCCTGGGCACGCGTGTCCACGTCCTTCAGTTGCGAAACGTTCACTGCGTCCATGTCGGCAACACCTGCCTTCACGTTCGAGATCGTCGTGCCAGTTGCACCGCCCAGCGTGACCTGACCCTTCGTCGCGTCGTCGTAGGCAACAAACGCGTTCGTCACGTTGCCCGACGTGTCCACGTTCAGGCCTGCGGCCTTCAGCTGCGCCACGTTCACTGCGTCCGTGTCGGCCGTGCCTTCAGACACACCCTTCAGCTGACGCGTGCCTGCCGTGCCCGTGAAGTCCACCACTGTGCCGTCCGTGTTCGCTGCAACCGTGATGTTGCGGCTCGTCGCGTCCTGCTGCACCAGACCGATTTCACCATTGTTGATCTGGTTCGTGATGTTGGTAATGTCGCCGGTGTTCTTGCCGACTTCACCATTCAGACCGTCGATACCGTTCTGCACCGATGCCATCTGGCCGTTCAGTCCGTCGATACCGTCCTTCACCGTTGCCATTTCACCATTCAGGCCGTTAATGCCGTCCTGGGCACGCGTGTCCACGTCCTTCAGTTGCGAAACGTTCACCGCGTCCATGTCGGCAACACCGGCTTTCACGTTTGCGATCGTCGTGCCGTTCACGCCGTCCAGCGCGATCTGGCCGTGGCTTGCGTCGTCGTACTTGACCACATTGGTCATGTCGGCGTTGATGCCGTCGATACCGTTCTGGACAGATGCCATCTGGCCATTCAGGCCATCGATACCGTCCTTCACCGTTGCCATATCACCGTTCAGACCGTTGATGCCGTCCTGGACCGATGCCATCTGACCATTAAGGCCGTTGATACCGTCCTGGGCACGCGTGTCCACGTCCTTCAGCTGCGAAACGTTCACCGCGTCCATGTCGGCAACACCCGCCTTCACGTTGGCAATCGTCGTGCCGTTCGCGCCGTCCAGGCTGATCTGGCCGTGGCTTGCGTCGTCGTACTTGACCACATTGGTCATGTCGGCATTGAGGCCATCGATACCGTTCTGGACAGATGCCATCTGGCCGTTCAGGCCATTGATACCGTCGGTGTTCTGAGCAACCTGACCAGCCAGACCGTCAATGCCGTCCTTCACCGTTGCCATCTCACCGTTCAGGCCGTTGATACCGTCCTGGGCACGCGTGTCCACGTCCTTCAGCTGCGAAACGTTCACCGCGTCCATGTCGGCAACACCGGCTTTCACGTTTGCGATCGTCGTGCCGTTCGCGCCGTCCAGGCTGATCTGGCCGTGGCTTGCGTCGTCGTACTTGACCACATTGGTCATGTCGGCGTTGATGCCGTCGATGCCATTCTGGACAGAAGCCATCTGGCCATTCAGACCGTCGATACCGTCCTTCACCGATGCCATCTCGCCGTTCAGGCCATTGATGCCATCCTGGGCACGTGTGTCCACGTCCTTCAGTTGGGCAACGTTCACTGCGTCCATGTCGGCAACGCCCGCCTTCACGTTCGAGATCGTCGTGCCAGTTGCGCCGCCCAGCGTGACCTGGCCCTTCGTCGCGTC
>NZ_JBNDKR010000024.1:0-2468 GCF_050435645.1 Paraburkholderia sp. GAS206C
TGTTGATTTGCACGGAATCCTGACCCACCCCGCGCAGTAATTTGCATCGAATATTGACCCACGTAGAACACTGACCTGCTCGGCAACGAGCAGGGGAACGGAGTGATCGACGTGGCTATATTGAGCATCATCCGACGCTGGCACTTTCGCGATCATGTCTCGTTACGCGAGATTGCCAAACGGCTGGGCGTGTCCAGAAACACGGTCAGGCGTTACATACGGGCCGACACTGTGCTGCCGGCTTACCCCGAGCGCCACAGCCCCAGCAAGCTCGACGGGTTTGCTGCGAAGCTGGCAGGCTGGCTCAAGACCGAAGCGAACCGGCCCCGCAAACAGCGCAGAACCCTCAAACAGATCCACGCAGATCTTTGCGCGCTGGGCTTCACCGGCTCCTATGATCGTGTCGCTGCGTTTGCCCGGCGCTGGCGACAGGAGCAGCACGAGCAGGCAAAGACGACCGGGCGCGGGACGTTTGTTCCGCTCCGGTTTGCGGCCGGCGAAGCGTTCCAGTTCGACTGGAGCGAGGACTGGGCCGTCATCAACGGCGAGCGCACGAAGCTGCAGGTGGCACAGCTCAAGCTCAGTCACAGCCGTGCGTTCTTCCTGCGTGCCTATCTGCTGCAGACCCATGAGATGCTGTTCGACGCGCATCATCACGCGTTCGTCGCGTGGGGTGGCATTCCACGCCGCGGCATCTACGACAACATGAAGACCGCCGTCGACAGGGTGCGTCCCGGCAAGGTCCGCGAGGTCAACGCGCGGTTCAGCGCGATGGTGAGCCACTACCTGTTTGACGCCGAGTTCTGCAACGTCGCCTCCGGCTGGGAGAAGGGGCAGATCGAGAAGAACGTCCAGGACAGCCGGCACCGGCTCTGGCAGAAGGTGCCGACGTTCGGCTCGCTGGCGGCGCTCAACGACTGGCTGGCCGACCAGTGCGTGCTGCTGTGGCAACAGACGCGGCACCCCGAACAGGACATGACGATCTGGGACGCGTGGTCTGCCGAGCGGCCACACCTTATGCCAGTGGGCCAGCCGTTCGACGGCTTCGTCGAACATACCAAACGCGTCTCGCCAACCTGCCTCGTAACCTTCGAGCGCAACCGCTACAGCGTGCCGGCGTCGTTTGCCAACCGCCCCATCAGCCTGCGGGTCTACGCCGCGAAGCTAGTGTTCGTGGCTGAAGGTCAGGTGATTGCGGAGCACGGCCGACGGATCAACCGCAGCCATGACAACGGCGAGACCATCTACGACTGGCGTCACTATCTGGCAGTCCTGCAGCGCAAACCTGGAGCGCTTCGTAATGGTGCACCCTTCGCAGAATTTCCAGCTGGATTCCGCAAGCTGCAGGGCGTGCTGCTGAAGCGTCCCGGCGGTGACCGGGAGATGGTCGAGATTCTGGCGCTGGTTCTGCTGCACGACGAACAGACGGTGCTCGCAGCCGTCGAACTGGCGTTTGAAGCCGGTGCACCGAACAAGCAGACGGTGCTGAACATCCTGAGCCGGCTGCTCGACAGCGCGCCTGTGCCGCCGCTGCAGACGCCGCAGGCCTTCGCACTGACCGTTGAGCCGCAGGCCAACGTCAGCCGCTACGATCGACTAAGGGGCCGGGAGGATAACCATGCAGCCTGACGTCATGATGCAGATGCTCAAGTCACTCAAGCTGCACGGTATGGCGCAGGCGTTGGGCGAGCTTGCAGCGCAGGACTCGCCGGCCTACAAGTCGGCTTCGCTGGTGCTTGCCGGGCTGCTCAAGGCCGAACTGGCAGAGCGCGAAGTGCGTTCACTCGCTTACCAGATGAAGGTGGCGCGCTTCCCGGCGTATCGCGATATCGGCGGTTTCGACTTCAGTTGCAGCGATGCCAACGAAGCGCTGGTGCGGCAGCTGTACCAGTGCGAGTTCATCGACTCGGCGCACAACATCGTTCTGGTGGGCGGACCCGGCACCGGAAAGACGCATCTGGCAACCGCGATCGGTGTGCAGGCTCTCGAACACCACCGCCGTCGCGTGCGCTTCTTCTCCACCATCGAGCTGGTCAATGCGCTCGAACAGGAGAAGCTGGTCGGCAAGCCTGGGCAGCTCGCAACAAGGCTTGTCTATGCCGATCTTGTGGTGCTGGACGAGCTCGGCTATCTGCCCTTCAGCCAGACCGGCGGTGCGCTGCTGTTCCACCTGCTCAGCAAGCTCTACGAACGAACCAGCATCATCATCACCACCAATCTGAGCTTCGCCGAATGGGCTAGTGTGTTTGGCGATGCAAAGATGACGACGGCGCTGCTCGACCGGCTTACGCACCACTGCCACATTGTAGAAACAGGCAACGATAGCTATCGTTTCAGAAACAGCACGACGCAGCCAAAGAAGGAGAGAAAGAAGACCCAGACACCCACCGTATAACCCGCAAAGCTGGTCCAACGGGTGGGTCAGAATTCAGTGCAAATCGCGGGTCAGGATTCCATGCAAATCAACA
>NZ_JBNDKR010000025.1:0-2060 GCF_050435645.1 Paraburkholderia sp. GAS206C
TTGGCAATCGTCGTGCCGTTCGCGCCGTCCAGGCTGATCTGGCCGTGGCTTGCGTCGTCGTACTTGACCACATTGGTCATGTCGGCATTGAGGCCGTCGATACCGTTCTGGACAGAAGCCATCTGGCCGTTCAGGCCGTTGATACCGTCGGTGTTCTGAGCAACCTGGCCAGCCAGACCGTCAATGCCGTCCTTCACCGTTGCCATCTCACCATTCAGGCCGTTGATACCGTCCTGGGCACGCGTGTCCACGTCCTTCAGCTGCGAAACGTTCACTGCGTCCATGTCGGCAACACCGGCCTTCACGTTTGCAATCGTCGTGCCGTTTGCACCGTCCAGGCTGATCTGGCCATGGCTTGCATCGTCGTACTTGACCACGTTGGTCATGTCGGCGTTGAGGCCGTCGATGCCGTTCTGGACAGAGGCCATCTGGCCATTCAGGCCGTTGATGCCGTCCTTCACCGTTGCCATGTCGCCGTTCAGGCCGTTGATACCGTCAGTGTTCTGAGCAACCTGGCCAGCCAGACCGTCGATACCGTCCTTCACCGTTGCCATCTCACCATTCAGGCCATTGATGCCGTCCTGAGCACGCGTGTCCACGTCCTTCAGCTGCGAAACGTTCACTGCGTCCATGTCGGCAACACCCGCCTTCACGTTCGAGATCGTCGTACCCGTTGCGCCACCCAGCGTGACCTGACCCTTCGTCGCGTCGTCGTAGGCAACAAACGCGTTCGTCACGTTGCCCGAGTCGTCCGTGTTCAGGCCCGCTGCCTTCAGTTGCGCCACGTTCACTGCGTCCATGTCGGCAACACCGGCCTTCACATTCGAGAGCGTCGTACCTTCTGCGCCCTTCAGCGTCACGACATCCTTCGAACCGTCGTTGTAGGCCACCGCGTTAGGATCCACACCCGCACCAACCGAAGCCGCCGCCGTCAGCGCATCGCCGACATTGTCGTACGTCGAGCCATTGATCGAATACGTCGGGGCCTTCACCGAGCCATCGGCGTTGACCGCCGCGCCGCCGCCCAAGGCGGCAGCTTCGCTCTGCGAGGCTGCGAACAGTTGCGCGCCGTTGATGGCGTCAACGCTCGAGGCATTGACGGCGCCCTTCGACACACCCGTCAATTGACGTGCGCCCTTCGTGCCGGTGAAGTCAACCAGTGCGCCGTCGGTTGCGCTCGCGACCGTGATTACCTTGGTCGTAGCGTTCTGCTGCACCAGACCAGCCGTGCCGTTGTTGATGTTGTTGACTGTATTCTGCAGGTTCGACACGCTCTGGTTCGTTGCGTACAGTTGCGAGCCGTTCACCGCATCCATGCTCGATGCGCTCAGCCCACCGGCCTTCACGTTGGTGATGGTCGTGCCGCTCGCACCACCACCCAGCGTCACCTTGCCTTTGCTCGTGTCGTCATACGCCACGAATGCGTTCGTCGCATTGCCCGACGTGTCCACATTCAGGCCTGCGGCCTTCAGCTGCGCCACGTTCACTGCATCCGTGTTCGCCGTACCGGCCGATACGCCCTTCAGCTGACGCGTGCCTGCCGTGCCGGTGAAGTCCACCGTCGTGCCTGCCGTTGCACTTGCCACCGTGATGGCATGGGTGGTCGCGTTCTGCTGCACCAGACCTGCCGTGCCGTTGGTGATGTTGTTGACCGTCGTGTTCAGCGTCGAGATGTCGCCGGTGTTCTTGGTGGTCGCGCCGTCGAGCTTGGTGAGTGCCGAGCCCACGTCGCTGAACGTGCCGCTTTGCACCACATACGTCGGTGCCTTGATCGTGCCCGTGCTTGCGTCATAGCTCGCACCGCCGCCCAGCGCCGCTGCCGTTGCCGTACCGTCCGCATTGACCTTCGCGTCTTCCGATTTCAGCTGGCTCACGTTCACTGCATCCGTGGCGGCCGAGCCGGCTGCCACGTTCGTCACACGACGTTCCTTGCCTGCCGAACCTACCGACACTTCGCCGTTCGCTGTCGAAGCCGTACCCGAAAGCGTGCTGTTGCCCGGGTTGTAACCCGCTGCCGTCAGGTTCGCCGTCGTCGTCGAACCCGAACCCAGTGCCACCGA
>NZ_JBNDKR010000026.1:0-1798 GCF_050435645.1 Paraburkholderia sp. GAS206C
CCCCCGTCTGGGGGTTCACACGCATCCCCTTCGGGGATCGGACCCGGGTAGGCGCTAAAGCGCCAACCCGGGTCGAGACACACCTGTTATAGGATCAAGCCTTACGGGCAATTAGTATCAGTTAGCTTAACGCATTACTGCGCTTCCACACCTGACCTATCAACGTCCTGGTCTTGAACGACCCTTCAAGGGGCTCGAAGCCCCGGGGATATCTCATCTTAAGGCGAGTTTCCCGCTTAGATGCTTTCAGCGGTTATCTCTTCCGAACATAGCTACCCGGCGATGCCACTGGCGTGACAACCGGTACACCAGAGGTTCGTCCACTCCGGTCCTCTCGTACTAGGAGCAGCCCCCTTCAAATATCCAGCGCCCACGGCAGATAGGGACCAAACTGTCTCACGACGTTTTAAACCCAGCTCACGTACCTCTTTAAATGGCGAACAGCCATACCCTTGGGACCGGCTACAGCCCCAGGATGAGATGAGCCGACATCGAGGTGCCAAACACCGCCGTCGATATGAACTCTTGGGCGGTATCAGCCTGTTATCCCCAGAGTACCTTTTATCCGTTGAGCGATGGCCCTTCCATACAGAACCACCGGATCACTATGACCTGCTTTCGCACCTGCTCGACTTGTCGGTCTCGCAGTTAAGCACGCTTATGCCATTGCACTATCAGCACGATTTCCGACCGTACCTAGCGTACCTTCGTACTCCTCCGTTACACTTTGGGAGGAGACCGCCCCAGTCAAACTGCCTACCATGCACTGTCCCCGACCCGGATAACGGGTCAAGGTTAGAACCTCAAACAGACCAGGGTGGTATTTCAAGGTTGGCTCCACGCAGACTGGCGTCCACGCTTCACAGCCTCCCACCTATCCTACACAGACCGGTTCAAAGTCCAATGCAAAGCTACAGTAAAGGTTCATGGGGTCTTTCCGTCTAGCCGCGGGGAGATTGCATCATCACAAACACTTCAACTTCGCTGAGTCTCGGGAGGAGACAGTGTGGCCATCGTTACGCCATTCGTGCAGGTCGGAACTTACCCGACAAGGAATTTCGCTACCTTAGGACCGTTATAGTTACGGCCGCCGTTTACCGGGACTTCAATCAAGAGCTTGCACCCCATCATTTAATCTTCCGGCACCGGGCAGGCGTCACACCCTATACGTCCACTTTCGTGTTTGCAGAGTGCTGTGTTTTTATTAAACAGTCGCAGCCACCAGTTTATTGCAACCCCTTCACCCTTTGCCCGCAGGGGCATCAAGCTACAGGGGCGTACCTTATCCCGAAGTTACGGTACCAATTTGCCGAGTTCCTTCTCCCGAGTTCTCTCAAGCGCCTTAGAATACTCATCTCGCCCACCTGTGTCGGTTTGCGGTACGGTCTTGTTGAACTGAAGCTTAGAGGCTTTTCCTGGAACCACTTCCGATTGCTTCGTCGCCTAAGCGACTGGCCTCACACCCTTGAATTCCGCGCCCGGATTTGCCAAAGCGCCTTCTCCAATGCAAGGACCGGGACTTCCAACACCCGGACAACCTTCCGCGATCCGTCCCCCCATCGCATTCAACAATGGTGCAGGAATATTAACCTGCTTCCCATCAGCTACGCATTTCTGCCTCGCCTTAGGGGCCGACTCACCCTACGCCGATGAACGTTGCGTAGGAAACCTTGGGCTTACGGCGAGGGGGCCTTTCACCCCCTTTATCGCTACTCATGTCAGCATTCGCACTTCCGATACCTCCAGCACACTTTCCAGTGCACCTTCGCAGGCTTACGGAACGCTCTCCTACCATGCA
>NZ_JBNDKR010000027.1:0-1601 GCF_050435645.1 Paraburkholderia sp. GAS206C
TGTCAGAGCTTTTTAGAAATGTCCGGTTCTGGCTCATTAGAAATGTCCGGTTTCCTGCTCCGGTCCGGCTGCTGTGGCGCATGCTGCGGCATCACAGCCAGCCCGGAGCCAGACCATGAACGGACGTGGATTCATCACGATCAGCATGCACGAGCTCGAGCGGGTCAAGATCATCGAGGCGGTCGTCCAGCATCGCCTGACGATCGTACTGGCGGCTGAACGGCTGCAGCGATGTGAGCGTCAGGTCAGCCGGCTGGTGCGGCGCTACGAGGCCGCTGGACCGGCCGGGCTCGTCTCGGCGCGGCGTGGCCAGCCCAGCAACCGCGAACTGCCGTTGGATGTCCGCTCGCGTGCCATGGCGCTGGTGCGTGAGCGCTATACGGATTTCGGGCCAACGCTGGCCTGCGAGAAGCTCGCCGAATGTCATGGCGTGGTGCTGGCGAAGGAAACCGTGCGACGCTGGATGCGTGAGGCCGGGCTGTGGATTCCGCGCAAGCAGCGGCCGCCGAAGCTGCACCAGCCTAGAAACCGTCGCGCGTGCCTGGGCGAACTGGTGCAGATCGACGGCAGCGATCACCGGTGGTTTGAGGAGCGTGCGCCGGCGTGCACGCTGCTGGTGTTCATTGACGATGCAACCGGCCGGCTGATGGCGCTGCACTTCACGGCGACCGAGTCGACCTTCAGCTACTTCGAGGCGACGCGTCATTACCTGGAACAGCATGGCAAGCCGGTCGCGCTGTACAGCGACAAGGCGAGCGTGTTTCACTGCAACAGCCATTCAGCCACGCCTGGCAAGGGCGTGACGCAGTTTGGCCGGGCGCTGTACGAGCTGAATGTGGACACGTTCTGTGCGAACAGCAGCCAGGCCAAGGGACGCGTCGAGCGCGCCAACCTGACGCTGCAGGACCGGCTCGTGAAGGAACTGCGGCTGCGTGGCATCAGCACGAAGGAAGCGGCCAACGCTTACGCGCCCCACTTCATGGCGGACTTCAACGGCCGGTTTGGCAAGGCGCCGAAGAGCACGTTCGACGCCCACCGGCCACTACGCGCTGACGACAATCTCGACCTGATCCTGACGTGTCGCGTACCGCGGCGCGTGTCGAAGGTGCTGACGGTGCAGTACGACCGCGTGATCTATCTGCTGGAGGACACGGTGGCTAACCGCAGCCTGATTCACTGCTATCTGGACGTATTCGAGTATCCGGACGGACGCATCGAGATCCGGGTGAATGGCGCTGCCCTGCCCTGTGTGCCGTATGACCGGCTCTCGGAGATCGATCAGGCGGCGGTGGTCGATAACAAGCGGCTGGGACACACGTTGCAGCTGGCGCAGGTGATTCAGGCGCAGCGCGATGACCGGCGCGCGTCAGGCTCGCCATCGAGGACCAATCAGGGCGAAGCGCCGCGGTCCAGGGAGCGCAAGGTGGGCACCCGCAAGCAGCGCGAGCTGACCCGGGAGCAGTTCAATGAAGCGATTCTGGCAACTGCCGGAACGCGGGTTGGCTCGGTGCTCAAAAGCCCTCTAACATAGATATTTCTGAACCTTAAAACCGGACATTTCTAAAAAGTCCCAACCCCGACATCTGAAAGAAGCCTCGACA
>NZ_JBNDKR010000028.1:0-1304 GCF_050435645.1 Paraburkholderia sp. GAS206C
CTATAGTGTTCACGTGTCCGCTTATTCGTGCAGTGGACACGATACTCCCAAGCGCCGCAGCCAGATTCAAGATGGGTTTGCTGGCCGCTTACGATCAACGCTGCTAGTTCGAAGGTCTGTTGCTGGCCGAACGCGAGCCGACTACGACCGCCTCAGGACGACCCACACCGGCCAGCCGGTTTTCTCGAAAGCAGCCGTTCGAACCGGGGCCAACTATCTGCTCGGTCCCGCTCCGCCGCTCCTGCTGTAACTGCTAGCGCGTAAATCCTTGCGCAAGCAAAACGTCACGCAGCGGTTCGCACACCCCCAGCAACATCTGGAACTCGAATCGTGACCTGTCGATCCTCTCGCGTTGCAGCCAATTGGTCAACGCATCGATCAATTGCGCATCGCGCGTTGCAATGCCCACGAACGATCCCGCCCGTATTGCGTTCGAAAACCGCCGAACGAAGTGCGCGTTGATCGCGGCTCGATCCCTCGATGCACCGTCGACGAGATACTCGTTTGTCTCTGCGTAAATTCTCTTGTGAATACGCATGCGGCTTTTGCGTGCCTGCATTGGGCCGATGTCACCGTTCGTGCGCGTCAAATATAGTTAGTGACGCTGACAGACGAGATCGACTTCCTTTGCCGCTGCACCTGCTGTTCCTGCCGGCATCTTGTGCAAATCCCAGTCTCCGTTCGCTACGCCTTCTCTGATAAATGTCCCATCAATTCTCCGATAGCGATGGAGCCATTCGGTTGTCTCCCGTGTTTGGCAATTGATACCCCGATACGTGTCGGCAACCTGAATGCCAATAGCCGCCCCCATCTTGGGTGATGGGATGAATCGCTCCCATACCCATATCCAACCATATTCGGATTTGATTGAGTTGGTATCGATCTTCCAAACATCGCCAGCCAACTCCTTCGGCAGATAGGGATTGGTTTTCGCAATGTCGGCAGTGACCCAATGTGGAGGGGTTGTCTGATGTGGGTCAGCAGGAATGGTCGATAGCGAATCTTGCCCCTGTATTGGTCGGCCGACAGTGCCGCATCCAGTGAAGAGAACGGTTAAGAACACGTAAAGAATTGGAAGCTTCATTGTTATCGTCATGATTGAGACGGACTGAACCGCCTCGGGATCGTGGCGGCTGATTGGTTTAAGTTAATAACGGCACGCCAGCACGGAGTTTGAGTCCGGCCCATCTGCAATTGTCAGCAATCTGGTGTTGATTTGCATGGAATCCTGACCCGCGATTTGCACTGAATTCTGACCCACCCGTTGGACCAGCTTTGCGGGTTATACGGTGGGTGTCTGGGTC
>NZ_JBNDKR010000029.1:0-1251 GCF_050435645.1 Paraburkholderia sp. GAS206C
CTTTTTACCAATGTGAAGATTTTCGACGGCACGGGTGCACCAACGTTCGTGGGCGAAGCGCTTGTCGATGGCAATCTGATCCGCGCCGTGGCTCGCGGCAATGGCGGGATTCCGCGTGAATCCTACTACGACGTCATCGACGGCAAAGGCATGACGCTGATGCCAGGCCTCGTCGAAGCGCACGCTCACGTCACCTACAGCAACATGGCACAGTTCAGTGAACTTGGCCTGATTCCGATTGAAGAACACACCATCCTCGCGCTGCAGAACGTCAAGCTGATGCTGGACTCGGGCTTCACCAGTCTGTACTCGGCGGCTTCGGCGAAGTTCCGGCTCGAAGCGGTGCTTCGCGACGCCATCGACGCGGGAAAATTCCCCGGGCCGCGCATGCGGGCCGCTTCGCCTGAACTCACCGCAACAGGAGGTCTTGGGGACGAACGTCAATACCACACGAACCACCAGGGCTTCGAACTGATTGCAGACGGCCCCGATGAAATCCGGCGAACGGTCAGGACACTGATTCGCGAGGGTGTCGACACCATCAAGATGAACATCTCGGGTGACATGTTTGCTGGACGTCAGGGGTTCGCCCGCCGGCTTTCCTATACGGAGGCAGAGGTCGCCGCCGCCGCGGAAGAGGCCCATATGCGCGGCGCCTGGCTATCGTGTCATGCCCGTGCGGATGCGGCCGTGAAGCTTGCCCTGAAGTATGACTTCCGCGTTATCTATCACTGCGATTTCATCGAGGGTGAAACGTACGACCTGCTCGAGGCGAAGCGCGACAGCGTGTTTCTCGCGCCGGCCATTGGCGTGATTTACGCAACCGCGTACGAGGCAGAGCCGTGGGGCATCACCCGGGAGTTTGTCGAAAAGAGCGAGCTCTTCACCATGATCGAGCAATGCCCGAAGGTGTACGGCGAACTCAGGAAACGCGGCCTGCGGGTTCTCCCGGGCGGCGACTACGGGTTCGCATGGAATCCGATCGGCACCAACGCACGCGACCTTGAGCACTTCGTCAACATTCTTGGCTTCACGCCGGCCGATGCCCTGATGGCCGCCACGAAATGGGGTGGCGAAATCATGGATATCCCGAACCTCGGTCTCGTCAGCGATGGCTACCTCGCCGACCTGCTGCTCGTCGATGGCGATCCGGTCGAGAACATCAAGCTTCTCCAGGACCGCGACAACATCAAGGTCGTGATGAAGGACGGGGTCTACTACAAGCGGCTCATCCCGACACCCGGCATGTAG
>NZ_JBNDKR010000030.1:0-1185 GCF_050435645.1 Paraburkholderia sp. GAS206C
TGCATCCGCAGCTTCGGTATATTGCTTAGCCCCGTTACATCTTCCGCGCAGGACGACTCGATCAGTGAGCTATTACGCTTTCTTTAAAGGATGGCTGCTTCTAAGCCAACCTCCTGACTGTTTTAGCCTTCCCACTTCGTTTCCCACTTAGCAATATTTGGGGACCTTAGCTGGCGGTCTGGGTTGTTTCCCTCTTGACACCGGACGTTAGCACCCGATGTCTGTCTCCCGTGATTGCACTCTTCGGTATTCGGAGTTTGCTATGGCGAAGTAATCCGCAATGGACCCTTCAACCATGACAGTGCTCTACCCCCGAAGGTGATACACGAGGCACTACCTAAATAGTTTTCGGAGAGAACCAGCTATTTCCAGGTTTGTTTAGCCTTTCACCCCTATCCACAGCTCATCCCCTAACTTTTCAACGTTAGTGGGTTCGGACCTCCAGTACGTGTTACCGCACCTTCATCCTGGCCATGGATAGATCACCTGGTTTCGGGTCTACACCCAGCGACTGAATCGCCCTGTTCGGACTCGCTTTCGCTACGCCTGCCCTAATCGGTTAAGCTTGCCACTGAATGTAAGTCGCTGACCCATTATACAAAAGGTACGCCGTCACCCCTTGCGAGGCTCCGACTGTTTGTATGCATGCGGTTTCAGGATCTGTTTCACTCCCCTCCCGGGGTTCTTTTCGCCTTTCCCTCACGGTACTGGTTCACTATCGGTCGATCACGAGTATTTAGCCTTGGAGGATGGTCCCCCCATCTTCAGACAGGATTTCACGTGTCCCGCCCTACTTGTCGTACACCTAGTTCTTCCTCGCTGTTTTCGTCTACAGGGCTATCACCTGCTATGGCGGCACTTTCCAGAGCCTTCGACTAACAATGAAGATAAAGAGTACAGGCTGGTCCCATTTCGCTCGCCACTACTCTGGGAATCTCGGTTGATTTCTTTTCCTGCGGCTACTTAGATGTTTCAGTTCGCCGCGTTCGCTTCGCACAGCCTATGTATTCAGCTGCGGATACTCCATACGGAGTGGGTTTCCCCATTCGGACATCTACGGATCAAAGCTCGTTTGCCAGCTCCCCGTAGCTTTTCGCAGGCTACCGCGTCCTTCATCGCCTGTGATCGCCAAGGCATCCACCACATGCACTTGTTCGCTTGACCCTATAACGGGTGTGTCTCATG